>PMFN01000003.1 GCA_003155135.1 Acidimicrobiaceae bacterium
AGAGGTGCGAGAGCGGCCGAATCGGACTCACTGCTAATGAGTTGACTGGGGTAACCCGGTCCGAGGGTTCAAATCCCTCCCTCTCCGCGGTCCGCTGACCTGCGTTTGGCGGCCGGCTGCCATGGAGCCGGAGAGAATCATCATGCTCGCCGTCGGCCCGAGGGGACCGACCGGCAGCCAGAGGAGAAGGAATGGGGAACAGCCGGTACTGGCTCACCACCCTGGGGTGCCCGAAGAACCAGGTCGACTCGGACAAGCTCGAGGGCCTCCTGACGGCCGACGGCTACTCGCGCGCCGACGAGGTGGGCGAGGCGGACCTGGTGGTCGTCAACACCTGTGCGTTCATCGACGCCGCACGCCAGGAGTCAGTCGATGTCGTCTTGGAGCTCGCCGACGCACGACGCCCCGGTGCGCGCCTCGTGGTGACCGGGTGCATGGCCGAGCGCTACGGGGACGAGCTGCGCGCCGCGCTGCCCGAGGTCGACCTGGTCGCCGGCTTCGGTGCGTCCCTGACCGCCCCCCAGCCGGTGGCCGTGCGCATCGGCACCGGACCGGCCGTCACCCCCACGGTGCGCGCCTTCGACCTCCTCGCCCTGCCGCGGCCGGCGTCGGACACGCCGTGGGCCTACGTGAAGGTGGCAGAGGGCTGTGACCGGATCTGCGGCTTCTGCGCCATCCCGTCGTTTCGTGGCAAGCAGCGGTCCCGGCACATGGACGACGTGCTCGCCGAGATCCGCTCCTTGGCGGCGGGTGACGACACCCACGATGGCGTGGCCGAGATCGTCCTCGTCGCCCAGGACCTCGCCTCCTACGGTCGTGACCGCAGCGCATCGGGCACCTCGGGCAGGGCCCGGGGCACGCAGCCGATCGTCGAGCTCGTGCGGGCCGCCACCGAGCTGGTCGAGCGCACGCGACTGCTCTACCTCTATCCGTCGGGGCTCACCGACGACCTGGTCGAGGCCATGCTGGCGGCGCGCGTCGCCTACTTCGACCTCTCCTTGCAGCACGTCTCGCGGCCTCTGCTCGCCCGCATGCGCCGCTGGGGCGACGGGGAACGATTCGTGGAGCGGATCGAGGCGATCAGGAGCGCCGCGCCCGAGGCGACCTTCCGCTCCTCGTTCATCCTCGGCTACCCGGGGGAGACCGAGGAGGACCACGACCGGCTCTTGGAGTTCCTGCGGGCCGCCGAGCTCGACTGGGCCGGGTTCTTCACGTTCTCGCCCGAAGACGGCACCTACGCCGAGGGCCTGGGCGACCAGGTGCCCGCCGAGCTTGCGCTCGAGCGGCTCCGTGAGTGTGCCGAGCTCCAAGACGCCATCACCGCCCAGCGGCGCGACGCCCTGGTCGGGGCGGCCCGCCAGGTGCTGATCGACGCCCCCGGTATCGGCCGCACCATCGGCGAGGCGCCCGAGATCGACGGCATTGTGCGTGTCGACCCCGCACTCCCCGTCGGTCGCCTCGTCGACATGGTGATCACCGCGTCGCTCGGTACCGACCTCGAGGCGGTGGCCGCCACCGCTCTGGCGCACCAGGAGCGGGTCCCGGCCGGCCGGGGGGCAGCGTGACCGACACCGCCGGGCAGACCTTCGGGCCGTCGGCACTCGCCACGCCGGCCAACGCCATCACCATCGCCCGGCTGCTGTGCACGCCCTTTTTCGTCGCGCTCATCGTCGTCCAGGGCGCCACGTGGCTCACCGCGGCGGTGGGCGCCGTCGTGGCGTTCAGCGACGGTATCGACGGCTACGTCGCCCGCCGCCAGGGGACGACGCGCTCGGGGGCCTTCCTCGACCCACTCGCCGACAAGGTCGTGGTGCTGAGCTCGCTGTTCGCCCTGGCCGCCGAGGGCCACCTCCCGTGGATCCCGATCCTGCTCATCGCTGCCCGCGAGGTCTACATGAGCGTCTACCGCTCCTTCGCCGGGCGCCAGGGCGTCTCGATCCCGGCCCGGAACTCGGCGAAGCTGAAGACCCTCGTCCAGGACTTCTCGATCGCCTTTTGCGTCCTGCCGCCGACCGCGCACCTCCACGGCCTGCAGTTGGCAACCATCTGGCTGGCCTGCGCCCTCACGCTGTTCACGGGAGCGCAGTACTACTTCGACGGCCGCCGAGCCCTGCACGGGCGGGCGGCGTGAGGATCGAGGTCGTCGCCGTCGGCACGGAGCTGCTGCTCGGCCAGATCGCCGACACCAACTCGATGTGGCTCGGCGAGCAGATGGCCGCGGCGGGCGTGGACTCGCACTTCCACCAGGCCGTCGGCGACAATCACACCCGGATCGTGGGCGCGCTGCGCACCGCGCTGGCGCGCGCCGACGGCGTGATCGTCTGCGGGGGCCTCGGGCCCACCCAGGACGACATCACGCGCGACGCCATCGCCGAGGTCATGAACGTGGCCCTCGAGCGCGACGAGGAGATGGTGGCGACCATCGCCGCCTTCTTCGAGGCACGCGGGCGCCAGATGTCGCCCAACAACGCGCGCCAGGCCGACGTACCGGCGGGGGCGGCGGTCATCCCCCAGACGCGCGGCACCGCGCCGGGCCTCATCTGCCCGGTCGGCAACAAGGTGATCTACGCCGTGCCCGGCGTCCCCTACGAGATGGCCGACATGTTCGAGCGTGCCATCCTGCCCGACCTCCGGCAGCGGATGGCGGACGACGGCGACGAGGCGGTCATCGTGAGCCGCGTCCTGCGCACCTGGGGAGCGAGCGAGTCGGGTCTCGCCGAGGCGCTCCAGGCGAGGATCGACGCCCTGGACGCGCCGGGCGACGGCGGCACGGTCACCCTCGCCTTCTTGGCCAGCGGCATCGAGGGCATCAAGGTCCGTCTCACCGCCCGGGCGCCGTCCGACGTGGCGGCCGCCGCGCTCCTCGACGCCGAGGAGGCGGCCGTGCGCGCGCAGCTGGCCGCCACCATTGGCGACATCGTCTTCGGCACCGACGACCAGAGCATGGAGGACGCGCTGTCCCTCGAGCTCACGTCGAGGGGGCTCACCCTCGGTCTGGCAGAGTCGCTCACCGGCGGCCTCATGGCCTCGCGGCTCGTCAACGTGGCCGGTGCGAGCTCCTGGTTCCGCGGCGCGGTGGTCTCCTACGCCACCGAGGTGAAGCACGACGTGCTCGGCGTCCCGGACGGCCCGGCGGTGAGCGAGGCGACTGCCGCGGCGATGGCCGACGGGGCGCGGCGCGTCCTGCGCAGCGATGTCGGCCTCGGGGTCACCGGGGTCGCCGGACCCGAGGAGCAGGACGGCCAGCCGGTCGGCACCGTGTTCGTGGGCGTCGCCCCGGCCAAGGGAGCGACCTTCGTGCGCGAGTTCCACCTACCCGGTGACCGGCCACGGGTCCGCCAGTACGCGACCATCTCGGCCCTCGACCTGCTGCGACGCCACCTGATCCACGACGACAGCTAGGCCGATGGCCCCGCCGTTCGACCAGGCGGTGATGGTCGACTGGAGCGCGTCGTCCTCCCCGCGCACCGGGCGCGACAGCATCTGGGCCGGGGTGCGCCGCCGGGGAGCCGGCCGCAGCGTCGTCGTCAACCCGCCGACCCGCATGGCGGCGGCTCGCTGGCTCGGCGACCTGCTCGACGCGGCCGTGGCCGAGGGGCGCCGCACCCTAGTGGGCCTCGACTTCTCCTTCGGGTACCCGGCGGGGTTCGCCCGCCACCTGGCGGAACGGCGTGGCGAGGCGGCACCCGAGCTCCCGGCGTGGCGCGCCACGTGGTCGCTGCTCGCCGAGCGCCTGCGCGATGACGAGCGCAACGCCAACAACCGCTTCGCCGTCGCCGACGCCCTCAACGCCGAGTCGGGCACGTGCTTTTTCTGGGGACGCCCCGAGGGCGACCGCTTCGACCGCCTTTCCCACCTGCCGAGCCGCAAGCCGGCACCCGAGGGCCTGCGGGCCAATCCGTGCGCCGCACTGCGTTGGACGGAGCGCTGTTGCGGACGTGGCATCAAGTCGGGATGGCAGCTCTACGGCGGGGTCACGGTGGGCAGTCAGGTGCTGACCGGGCTGCCGTACGTGGCCGACCTTGCCGGGCGGCTGGGCGCGCAGCTGGCCGTCTGGCCGTTCGAGACCGGGTTCGGCACGGACCCCTTTGTGGCCGGGGCGGCACCGGCGACGGTGGTAGTCGCCGAGGTCTGGCCCTCGGCGTTCCCCGCCGACCTTGGGGCCGCGGCCGTGCGCGACGAGGCCCAGGTGCTCGCCACCCTCGAGGCGCTCGTCGCGGCGGGGGACGAGACGTGGCGACGCTGGCTCGACCCCCCGTCGGTGGGCGCCCTCGATGCCCATGCGCGCGCCGACGTCCTCACAGAGGAAGGATGGATACTCGGGATCGAATGACGCGGGGGCATCCCTCTTCACGAACAGGTGTTCGTAGTACGATTCGCAGATCGGTACGGGCAGCACGGGGTCGGATGACACACCCCACTCGTAGGGTCCAGTTGGACAGCGCACACACCACACGGGGAGACAGGGCTATGGCAGAAGATCGTGAGAAGGCACTCGGCGTCGCTCTCGGGCAGATCGAGAAGCAGTTCGGCAAGGGCTCGATCATGCGGATGGGCGAGAACGTCCACATGGCGATCGAATCGATCCCGACCGGTGCGCTCTCCCTCGACCTCGCGCTCGGCATCGGGGGACTTCCCCGTGGCCGCATCGTCGAGATCTACGGCCCCGAGTCATCGGGCAAGTCGACCCTCGCCATGCACGTGGTGGCCGAGGCCCAGCGCAACGGCGGTATCTGCGCCTACGTCGACGCCGAGCACGCCATGGATCCGATCTACGCAAAGGCGATCGGCGTCAACGTCGACGACCTGCTGATCTCCCAGCCCGACACCGGGGAACAGGCCCTCGAGATCTCCGACATGCTGATTCGCTCGGGCGCCCTCGACGTCCTCGTCATCGACTCGGTCGCCGCCCTCACCCCGCGCGCCGAGATCGAGGGCGAGATGGGCGACACCCACGTGGGCCTCCAGGCACGGCTGATGTCCCAGGCGCTGCGCAAGCTCACCGCCAACCTCTCCAAGTCCAACACCGTGGCGATCTTCATCAACCAGCTGCGGGAGAAGGTCGGCGTGATCTACGGCTCGCCCGAGATCACGCCGGGCGGCCGTGCCCTCAAGTTCTACGCCTCGGTGCGCATCGACATCCGCCGGGTCGAGACCATCAAGGACGGTGCGGACATGATCGGCAACCGGACCCGGGCCAAGGTGGTCAAGAACAAGTGCGGCGCACCGTTCAAGGTGGCCGAGTTCGACATCATGTACGGCAAGGGCATCAGCCGCGAAGGCTCGCTGCTCGACGTCTCCGTCGATCTCGGGTTCGTGAAGAAGTCGGGTGCCTGGTTCACTTACGAGGGCGAGCAGCTCGGCCAGGGCCGGGAGAACGTGAAGACGTTCCTCATCGAGAACCCCCAGCTGATGGCCGAGATCGACGAGCGGGTCCGCGCGGCGCTCGCTCCGGTCGACCCGGCCACGGTCGAAGACGACGTCTCGAGCCTGACCGACCCCGACGACCTTCCCATCTCGCTCTCCGAGTAGCCCTCGGGCACGCCCAGCACGGGGCGCCCGGGGCTGGTGCCCGGGGCTGGGCCTCAGCCCTTGGCGGTGGTGGCCGTCGACTTCGCCGTCGTCTTGGCCGTGGTGGGCGTGGTCGCCGGGGGTGCGGGCGCCGGGGTCGGGGTGATCGGGATCGTGTCGGGCACGAGCTCGACCCACGTGGTCCCCGGTGAGAGCGGGATCACCTGCCCCTGGGCATTGAGCAGCTGCGTCGGGGAGGCCAGCGTCGGCCGGCTCCAGGTGCCGGTCACCTCGACGCCGTCGCGGTAGACCTGCAGCGGGCCCGTCGTGCCGTAGAGCTGGGCCTGGACCTCGAGGCCGCCTTCGGAGTTCTCGAACCACGGCCCGTAGGTCACGTGGACCACCTGGACGACCACGTTCGTGGCGCTGTTCTGCACGCCGTCGGCGAGGGTGTCGGGGAGCGCCCCGTAGAAGCGTTCGAACACGTGGGCGGTGGCGTTGTACTGCCACACGACGTTCGACGTCTGGGAGAAGGGGATGGCGACCGCAGTGACCGCTGTCCCCACCGGCGGGGTCGGCGAGTAGGTGAAGACGGGCTGGGGCGGCGTCGTGTTGGAGGGTTGCGTGGCCCACAGCGCCTGGGTCGACGCGTAGGTGTCGTAGGGGGCGTAGCGGCCCGGCACGTGCTGGATCACCGAGCCGTAGTTTCCGAGGTCCACGTTGGTGAGGGCGGACGCGTTGATGTTGGCGAGCACCGGGTTGATCCCGCCGACGTGGGCCAGCAGGGGCTTGCCGAACTCGCTCAGGATCCCGATGTCGATGTTGCGCGCCGAGCGGATCGGCCCGACGAGGGCGGCCTGCTGGCACTGGAACACCGCCGCGTACCGGGTGATGCCACCTTCGACGGGCTCCTCGAAGACGATGTCCGCCTTGTCGAGCCCGCTCTGAGGCCGGGCAGCGGGATAGTTGTCGACCTTGACGGCGAGCGCGGGCAGGGCGGGCACTGTGCCGCCGGGGGCGGGCGTCCCGGTGAGGGGACAGGTGACCGGAGGGGCGCTCGTCGTGGTCGACGAGGTGGCCACGGTCTTCTTGGCCGGTGCGGCTGACGGTGTCGACGAGCATCCGGCGAGGGTGACGACGCCCACCGCGCCGAGGGCGGCGAGGGCGCCGGTGCGGCGCCGTCGTGGCGTGCGCGTTCGTGCGGAAGGCGCGGACGGGTGCTGCTCAGGCATGGTTCGAGAGATCTTTCGTGTTAGGGGTGTGTTCAGGCTGCGGCGGTGCCCGGAGCGGAGCCTGCCGCTGCGGCGGCTCCCTGGTAGACCGTGCGCCAATTCCCAGTCGCTGCATGGGACGCTCCCGCCGGGCCGTTGCCGAACGTACCGTAGACGTTCTCCATGGCCCGCAGGAGGATGGGGGTGAGGGCCGGGATGGCCCTGGGGACGATGTTCCACGGGAACGCGGTGGTGTTGGAGAGCTTGTTCACGAACGACGCCGATCCGGCCGCGATGGCGCCCCCGCCGCCGGCGGTCGTGTAGTAGGTGAGATCGGACCAGTTGGCCTGGCCGGGTATCGGCGAGTGGGCGAAGACATCGGTGTTGGTCGGCCCGGGCATGGAGGGGACGTAGCGGTCGTACTCGCCCTGGACGACGAGGGGCAGCTGCTGGCCGTCGACCAGGTTGCAGCCGTCCCAAAACCATGCGGCGGCATCGGTCACGGTCATGTTCGCGTTGGCCCCGACCGACTGGTACATCGACCCGATGAGGGTGCTCTCGGGCCGGCTCACCGGCGGCTGCTCCCAGTTCACCGTGGTGAGGGACGGCTGCTGGGTGGCCATCGGGTCCTCGGCCGCGCTCTTGTAGCAGACCTCGAGGCGGTTGGGCCCGACGCTCGTCGGCTGCATGCGGATCTGCCGGTAGCAGGCGTTGGCGCCGAGGAAGGCGAGGTTCACCCCGCTGTTGAGCGCCTTGGCGGCGCTGGTGCGCATCTCGTTCGACCAGTACTCGTCGTGGCCGAGGCTGATGAGGCACTGGTGATTGGCGAGGAGCGTCGGGTTGGCGTGCAGGTCGACGTCGGTCCAGTAGGTCATGTCGAGGCCGAGGCTCTCCATCTGGTAGAGCACCGGGAACTCGTTGCCGAAGAAGTCGGCGGAGCCCTGCGCCCAGGTCTGTGGGTAGGGCCGGTCGAAGGAGACGGCGCGCGCCCGGTGGGCGAAGTCCTGCCCGCCGCCGGGCTTCATGCCGTAGTACAGCGAGTAGCCCCCCCAGAGGTTGTAGGCCTGCCAGGTGGTGACGCTGTTCTGCAGCACGTAGGCGGCCGTCGAGGCGTCGTCGCGCACGCACAGCGGGACGTACTGCTGCTGGCCCGCGTCGCCGACCAGCTTCAAGAGGTACATGCCCGGCGGCCAGGACTTGTCGATGCGCAGCGCCACGGAGGGCTCCCAGGGGCACGAAACCGTGCTGATGGCGCCGCCGAGGAGCACCGAGGGTGCCTGGCGCTGGCCGCCGACCTCCTCGGTGCGGGCGATCAGCCGGCCGCCGAGGCCCTGGTAGTAGCCCATGCGATAGGCCTCGACGTGGAAGGAGGTGGCGGAGGTGTTGACGAACAGGTTGAGTTCGTCGCCCGGGACGGCGCTGACGGCGCTGGCGTAGCCCTCGAGCACGTGGGGCGTCTGGATGCCGGTGACCACCCAGTCGATGGTGCCGGGCTTGGCGTTCTCGGCGATCAGCCAGGTCGCCACCGGGGCGGTCACACCGCTGGCGAGGACCGTCGGTGCGACGGCGGGGCGGGCGCCGGGGCGCCGGGCCTTGGCCGGGCGGCGCGTGGCGGCTGCTGCCTCGCCGCCCACAGTGCCGGCGGCGGCGGTGGCAACGCCGGTGAGCCCGAGCAGCGTCCGCTTCAAAAAGGCGCGCCGGTCGAGCCCCTGGACAGGTTCGATACCGCCAGCGCCCGGCGAACCCGTCACTTCGTTGTTGCCTTCGGACACAGCGCCCAAAGGATACTGGGTGTGGGCCTGTTCTCCTGATCGGCCCCGGGGCCAGCCGCCGCCCGATAGCGTCTCGGCCCATGACCTGGGGACGGAGGTTGCCACCACCGCTGCGCCGGATCGCTACCGGTGCCCTGCACTGGGGGCGTGAGTGGGCGGCCGACGTCGGGGCCATCGGGCCCGACGATGCACTCGGTCGGCGGTTCGGCTCCTTCGGCCGGGGCAGCTGCCTGTGCTACCCCCAGGGCGCGATCTTCAACGAGCAGTACATCCATATCGGCGAGGGCACGGTCGTCGGGCCCGGGGCATCGGTCACCGCGGGGATGGCGCCGGGCCAGTCCTTGCCGACCGACCCGGTGGTGCGCATCGGGGACCGTTGCGTGATCGGCCGGGGGAGCCACATCATCGGGCACTGGGGCATCGACATCGGCGACGACATCCAGACCGGGCCCTACGTGTACATCACCGACCAGAACCACACGTACACCGACCCCGACGAGCCGGTCGGGCGCCAGTGGCCGGTCGAGGCCAGCGTGCGGGTGGGGTCGGGCTCGTGGCTCGGCGCCAACGTCGTGATCCTCCCGGGGGCCGACATCGGCGAGCACGTGGTGGTGGCCGCCGGGGCCGTCGTGCGCGGCACGGTCCCCTCCCACAGCGTGGTGGCCGGCGTGCCCGCCCGCGTCGTTCGCCGCTACGTCGCCGGCCAGGGCTGGGTCGACGAGCGCGACGCGGCGACCGCCTGAGGCACGACGCCGTGGCCGTGGTCATCGGTGTCATCGGTGCATCGGTCGCCGACGGGGACCTCACCGCGGCCGCTCGAGAGGTGGGCCGGCTCGTTGCCGTCTCGGGTGCCACCCTCGTCTGCGGAGGCCTCGGCGGCGTCATGGCGGCCGCGTGCCGCGGGGCCAGCGAGGCGGGCGGCCTCACCATCGGCGTCCTGCCCGGGCGTGAGCGCGCGGCGGCCAACGAGTGGGTGGCCGTGGCCGTGCCGACCGGCCTCGGCGAGGCACGCAACACCGTCGTGGTGTCGTGCGCGGATGCCCTCATCGCCGTCGGCGGCGGTTACGGCACCTTGAGCGAGATCGGCTTCGCCAGGGCGATCGGGCGGCCAGTCATCGGGTATGGCACCTGGCGCCTCGAGCGCCCCGGGGCCCCGGATGACGGCATCATCGAGGCGGCGTCGCCGGCCGAGGCCGTGGCGGCGGCACTGCGTGAGGCGCACGGCCGCTCGTCGCCGTGACCCGCCCGCCCGGGAGGCCTCAGGCGATCGGGCGGTAATCGACGCCGGCGACGGCGTCGGAGCTGGCGGCGAACGCAGGGTCGAGTGCGACGACGCCCGACAGGTCGCGCAGCCCCTCGAGCGGCTCGTCGGCGAGTCGCCAGAAGTCGAATGCTTCGGAGAAGGTGTCGATGCCCATGGAGAGGCCGCGGTCCCATGCCACCCAGAACTTGGCCGGGTCGAGGGCGCCCCGGTAGGAGCCGGCCAGGGAGTTGAACTCGATGCCGAGGTGCCAGCTGTAGATGACCGGGAGGATGTGGCCCTCCATGGGGAACCACGGGTGCATGCGGGCGGTGAACGTCGAGACGAGCAGCTCGCCCTGGGGTGTCGTGTCGTAGCCCGACAGCAGGTGCGTGCAGTCATGGGGGGTGGTGAAGATCTCGTTGGCGGCGTCGGGCTCGCCCGGGAAGCTGAAGCCGTGGCGGTCGTAGAAGGCGAAGAAGGCGCCGCCGAGCGTGGCGGGATCGGCGTCGGCGAGCGAGCGGTAGCGCGCCGCCAGAGCAGGGTCCTCGCGGTCCCCCTTGTAGGGCATGAGCCATGCGTCGATGTCGTCCACCTTGGCGGGGTCGACACGGCCATCGCTGATGCTCACCAGGTTGCGCCCGCCCATGTCGGCGATGACCGGCCCGAGGTCGGCCGCGCGGCTGGCAGCGAGGTCCTCAAGCCAGTGCTCGTGGACCGCCAGCGCACCGGCGTAGTCGAGGACCAACTCGATGCGCCCTGCGTCGAGCGCGCCGTCGACCAGCGAGGTCACCGCCAGGATCTCGACGGCCGCCTCCGCCTCCTCGGCCGAGGACAGGGCGCCGCCCAGGGCATCGGTCGTCCCCCCGGCAAGCCCGCCGGGGTCGACGGGCGCGCACCCGAGGCCCACCACGGCCAGTGACTCGATGGCCGATGCCGCCATCTCGGAGAGCGCCTCGGTGCCCCCGAGCGTGGCGACGGCGTACATGGAACCGAAGAGCGCGTGGGCCTGGCGGTCGGTGAGGTCGAGGAGCATGGCGTGAGTCTTCCAAGCTGGGGCACCCGGGCGCACGATGCCTCCTCGCTGCGTACGGTCGGCCAGAGGTCGTGCCGTAGCGTAGGAAGCGCCATGGCCACCCTGCCGTCCATCCTGGTCACCCTCTCGGGGCGCGACTACCCCGGCATCTCCGAGTCCCTGTTCGCTGCCCTCGCGCCGCTCGACCTCACCGTGGCCGACATCGAGCAGATCCAGGTGCACGGCCGGCTGCTGCTCTGCGTCGAGCTGGCCGGGTCGAACGGCGTCTGCCCACCTGTCGAGTCGGTGGGCGAGCTGGTCGAGCGCGGCTTCTCCGCTGCCCACCCCGACGTGGCGGTCACCGTCACCGAGCTCGACGCGCCCGACGCCCGACGCTCCGGGGCTCGCCAGCTCGTCACCGTCCTCGCCCCGGCGTTCGATCCCGCCTCGCTCGCGCGCGTCTTCGGCCAGATCGCTGCGTGCGGCGCGAATGTCGACCGCATCGTCCGCCTCTCGCATTACCCGGTCGCCAGCTACGAGCTCGCCGTGTCGGGCGGGGACGCGGCGGTGCTGCGCCGCGAGCTCGGGCTCGTTGCCGCCGATCTTGGCGTCGACGTGGCTGTCCAGCGCGCCGGCCTCCACCGCCGGGCCAAGCACCTCATCGTCCTCGACGCCGACTCGACGCTCCTCCAGGGCGAGGTCATCGACATGCTGGCCGCCAAGGTGGGCTGCGAGGACGAGGTCGCGGCCATCACGGCGGCGGCGATGGCCGGTGAGCTCGATTTCGCCGCCGCCCTGCGCCAGCGGGTCGCGCTGCTCGAGGGCCTCGACGAAGGGGTGCTCACCGACCTCGGCCGCCAGTTGCTGCTCGCGCCCGGGGCCCGCACGCTCGTGCGCACCCTGAAGCGGCTCGGCTACGTCACCGCGGTGGTGAGCGGGGGCTTCGTCCAGGTGATCACCGAGCTCATGGCCGACCTCGGCATCGACCACGTGGCCGCCAACCAGCTCGAGGTGCGCGCCGGCAAGGTGACCGGTCGCCTCGCCGGACCGGTCGTCGACCGCGCCGGCAAGGCCGATGCCCTCCGGCAGATCGCCGAACAGAGCGGTGTGCCCCTCACCCAGACCGTTGCGGTCGGCGACGGCGCGAACGACATCGACATGCTCGCCACCGCCGGGCTCGGGATCGCCTACAACGCCAGGCCCATCGTGCGCGACGCCGCCGACACTGCGCTCAGCGTCCCGTATCTCGACGCCATCTTGTTCCTGCTCGGCATCTCGAGAGAGGAGATCGAGGCAGCGGACAGCGAGTACCCGGTGTGAGCGCCAAGCACGCCCGGCGCTCACCGCGCTCGTCGCGCGCCTATCCGGCCCTGGCGCTGTCGGTCCTCGCCGCCCTCTCGCTCGTGGCGGCTGCCCTTTCCTTGTCCGCCGCGCCCCGCAGGCCCGGTCCCGCGGTCCATGCCGCCGCCGCCCCGGCGCCCTCGACGACCACCCCCACGGCGAGTCCGACGACGACCTCGACGGCGCCCGCGGTGCCGGCGACCACGGTGCTGGCGACGCTCTCGGGGCCGACCCAGGCCTACGCGTCACCCGGTGGCGCACCGAGCGTGCTCTTGCCCGCGCAGTGGCTCGACTCACCGTCGGTGCTGCCGGTGGTCGCCACCGCCGGTGACTGGCTCGACGTTCGTATCGCCCAGCGACCGAACGGCCAGACCGGGTGGATCGAACGCAGCCAGGCCACACTCAGCGCGACGCCCTATGCCATCGTGATCGACCTCTCGACCGAGCACTTGGAGCTGTTCCGCGACGGCGAGCAGGTCCTCGACGCCCCGGCCGGCATCGGGACCGCCACCGATCCCACGCCGACCGGGCAGTTCTTCCTTGCACTCTTCGCCGAGGCACCGAGCCCCGACTACGGGCCTTTCGTGATGGTCACCTCGGCGCACTCGGACACGATCACCGACTGGGACGAGAGCGGCGACGCCATCATCGCTATCCACGGTCCGCTCGGGGCCGACGCTGCCATCGGGACGACCGGGGCCGCCATCTCGCACGGCTGCGTCCGCCTGCACGACAGCGACCTCATGGTCCTTCGGGCGGTGCCCGACGGCTCCCCCATCGACATCGTCAGCTGAGGCGACGGTCCGGCTGGGGAGCTGTCGCGCTCCCAGAAGTTCTTACGTTGCGTTGATGCGCAGCAGAGCCAGGTCACAGGTCCGGGGTCAAAGGTGTCGGGCGTAGGCACCATTCATCCAAGGAGCTGCACATGCACGACTACCTTCCCACCGAGATCACCGCCGCCGACCGGATCGCCGCCCGCCAGCGCGGCCGGCGCCGCCGAGGTTTGCGACGCGCCGGCGTGGCCACCGCCGCCATCGGCCTCTCCCTCGGCTCGATCGGTGCCGCCGGGATCGCCGGGGCGACCGTCCCTGCCGGCACGTCCCCCCCCAGCCAAGGGGCCGGGCAGATGCCCGCAGCGGCCGGGACCGTGGCATCGGTCGGGACCAGCTCGTTCACCCTCACCACCAAGTCGAACACGACCGTCACCGTCGACGTGTCGAGCTCGACCACCTACCGCGCGAAGTCCTCGGGTGCCTCCCTGGCCGACGTGACCGTCGGCGCCCACGTGGCCGTCGTCGGGTCCACTTCGGGCTCGACCGTCCAGGCCACCTCCGTGCTGATCGGGCTGCCCTCG
>PMFN01000020.1:0-113818 GCA_003155135.1 Acidimicrobiaceae bacterium
CTAGACAGCCCGGCGGCTCGGCTTGGGTCAGGCGACGGCGCGCCCTGAGGCTCCTCTCAATGCCGCGGGGACCGATCCCAGATCTCGCTGTCCGACGGCCCGGCGCCGTGGCCGGGGTGTCCGGTTGTCCGAGGCGCCCTCGGCGGAGTCGAGCCCTCCGGGCTCTTGGAGCGGGGCCTTCTTGCCTGGGGGTTCGCCGAAACCAGCAGTCGGGCATCACTACCTTGTGTGGTGAGACCTTCATTCCCTATGGACATAGGAATAGGTCAACATGGCGAACGGATCGGAAACGTCGAAGACGCTGCTCCTCTCCCTCACGATGCTCACAGTGGTGAGCGGGCTCGTCGACGCGGTCAGCTATTTGGGCCTCGGGCACGTCTTTACGGCAAATATGACGGGCAACGTAGTGCTCCTGGGTTTCGCCGCTGCAGGCGCACCGGGGTTCTCCGTTGCCGCCAGCCTCGTGTCCTTAGGATCGTTTCTCGTCGGTGCGGCCGCCGCCGGGAGGGTGACTCTACGAGTTGCCTCACGGCGGCGTTGGCTGCTGATTGCGATGACGGTCGAAGGACTCGTCGCCGGCATAGCCGCGCTGGTTGCCGCGATTCACTCGGGCGCGGTTGGATCGGGGTCTGGGCGCTACACGATCATCGCGGTGCTGGCGTTTGCGATGGGGGTCCGCAACTCCACGATCCGGAGACTCTCCGTGCCGGACATCACGACGACCGTCCTCACGATGACCCTGACAGGGTTGGCCGCGGACTCCTCCCTGGCCGGTGGCTCCAATCCGAAGGTGGCCCGAAGGGCTTCTGCGGTGGTCGCCATGCTCGTCGGCGCGGTGTGCGGTGCCACGCTGTACCTGCATGTGGGCGTCACCTGGCCCCTCGTCGTGGTGGCACTCACGGTTCTGGCAACCACCATCATGTTCGCGGTCAGCCCCAGTTCCCACCAGTTGGATGCTCAGGGCAAGGCGACCGATTAGGTCGAGACATGCGAATCACGCCAATGCGTCATTCGGCCATATGTGGCTGACCATGACGCCACGGCGGCAGGGGTGGAGGAGCCGGGCATCCGACGACCATCCACTCACGGAGAATGGTCTCCGATGATCTTTCGGACGACGGGCGTCCGGAAGGTGGCGCTCATCGCGGATTCCAGCGGAGTCGGCCAGCTGCTCGCGGTGGCTCGCGAGCTCGCGGAGTCCACCCATCGCCATCCCCGCGTGGACGTCCTCGAGCAGCGGCGTCGCGAGACGTGGGGTTGCGGCGCCAGGTCGCCAGCAGAGTGGTCACCGACGCGAGCGCGATGCTGACCGCCGCGTTGGCGGCCTGCTCAGAGAGGTCGAACTCGCACATCGCCTGATTGGTGCGATAGCGCAGTGTTTGGCGGTCCCGCCTCTTTTGCGGTCGACCGGCCATGTTGCACGTGCGGTCATTGGCCACCGCCGCTCGCGTCATGGTGGCCCGACGGCCTCGGGTGTGCGGTACTTCAAGACACGTAAGGCGTGCGCAAGGTCCGTCGTGTCTCCGACAGGTGCAAAGAACTCTCGGTCCACCTCTTCGACGACGGCGACGGCCCGGTTGGCGAGCGCGCGACCTTGCTTGGTGATCGTGAGCATCCGGGCCCGACCGTCACCCGGGTCGGCTGCGCGCACGACCAGCGCCCGCTCCTCGAGCACCCGCAGGACTTGCGACGTCATCATCGGGTCGGTGGAGGCATGGTCAGCCAGGTCCCTCTGATTGATCGGGCCGTCGGAGCCCAGCCACGCCAATGCGGCCAGGAGGACGAATTGCACGTGTGTCAACCCAAGCGGCTTGAGCGCGCAACGTTGGGCAGCCTGCCAGCGGTTCGTGATCTGCCAGAGCAGGAAACCGGGGCTGTCATCGGCCGCATCGAAGCGAGACTTCAGTTGCCCACTCACGCGGTGGTCGTGCTCATGGCGCCTCGTATGACCTTGAAATCCGCTTCGGACAGCTCCAACAGTCCCCGCCGCAACTGGTAGCCCCAGTTGGGGGTCGACGTCAGCTCAAGCTCGTCGGCCAACATCGCGATCGGAATCTCGGTCACGTCGTCGAGGTAGGCGATCCGCCTCCGCCAAGGATGGAAGTCCCCCTCGTCGGCCTGCCAGATGTCGTTGTCGGCCACTTGCCCGATGGCCGTGAAGGCCCGAAGCGCCTGCTTGCTCCCAAGCGACGGTCGAGGCGAGTAGTAGACGAGCCAGTCATCGGCCTTCAACCTTTGGAGGCCGGAGCGCCTTCCGTGGCCGATCTGGGCGATGCCCAGCGCCACGCCACGCAGCACGTGGTCACGGCTCACCACGCCGAGCCAGAACCTCATCGTGACTCCACGAGCGCGACCAGGCAATCGAGTTCACGCTGCGCCGTGCTTCGCAGCCCTTTGCCGAGCACGCGTTCCCAGAGCGCCCGCAGAGGTCCTCGCAGTGTGATCTCGGGGTCAATCGTGCAGCCACCTCCGGCACTCGCGGTGACGACGTGGCTGAAGGCGAGCCGGGCGCCCGGGAGGATCGAGACGTCGACGTAGGCCCTCTCGGTGTCGAGTTGCTCGATGACGAACTTCGTGAGCGGTCCCCGTCTGGGCTCGCGGACCCCAGTGGTGTCTTCGGCGAAGGGGCCGTCGAGGCGGGCCCATTCAACATCGGCGTTCCACCCGGGCCACGTGGCGATGTCGCTCCATCGATCGAAGAGCGACGCGGCTGATGCAGCGGTGGTCGCGTGCGCCGAGGTGATGGTCGTCATGAGAATACTATGTGCGCTT
Source organism: Acidimicrobiaceae bacterium (assembly GCA_003155135.1). Taxonomy (GTDB): domain Bacteria; phylum Actinomycetota; class Acidimicrobiia; order Acidimicrobiales; family RAAP-2; genus Bog-515. Next base: position 2,773 of record PMFN01000020.1, read on the forward strand.
AGCACCTCCCTCGTCAACTGCCCTGTCAGATGAATCGGCACGATCCGCCTCAGGTCCGGGTCTCCCGCCCCTTCTCGTGGCGGGACGCGACTCGAACCGGCGCGTTGGTGGGCGGGCCTGTGTCTCCCTGGCGGGGCCATCCGTGCTGGCTCCCCGATCGAGGGGTACGGTTTGCCCGTCCACCACGTGTGGTGCAGGGCAGCAGGGAGCAGGGCATGAGCAGCGCGAGATCCGATTCGTCCGGGACTGCGGCTGCTCCCAGAATCGTCGTCGCCTCCTCCATCATCACGATGGACCCGGCGGCACCCAGGGCAAAAGCCCTCGCCTTCGACGCCAGCACCGGGGTGATCAACGCGATCGGGTCACTCGAGGAGTGCACCACAGCGTCGCCCGCTGCCGAGATCAGCGATCTCGGCGACAGCGTCCTCCTACCCGGCTTCATCGAGCCGCACAGCCACCCGTTCGTCTCGGGGGTGGTGACCCAGGCCCCCGCCATTTGGATCGCCCCCTACGTCGGGTTCCCGACGTGGGACGACGTCACGACGCTGTTCGCGAAGCTCGACGCCGAGACCCCCGCCCACGAGCCACTGCTCTTCAATGGGTTGGACCGTCTGCTGCAGGCCGCACCGATGCCGACGGCTTCGATCTTGGACCGGTACTTCCCCTCGCGTCCCGTCGTCGTCGCTGACAACTCGGGGCATCTCGCGTACTTCAACTCGGCCACGATGTCCATGCTGGGCTGGGACGAGCATCCTCCCGCCGACCCGGTTGGCGCTTCGTACGGGCGGACGGCTGACGGGAAGCTCGACGGCTGTGCCTTCGAGCTGCCAGCCGTGATGGCAGTCGCCGGACCCGTCATGGCCAAGATCGTGCTGCACCCGCTGCACTCCGCAGCGAAGTGGTACCGGCTGATGGCATCCAACGGCATCACCTCAACGTCGGATATGACCTATGACACCGAATACCTGAAGGGTTACGAGGCGCTGGCATCGGTCGCCGACTGCCCTCTGCGCGTGTCGCTCTATCACGTGTCGACATCGTCGGATTGTGGGGACGTGGTGGCGTCGCCGCTGCCCGACAAACTGCGCAAGCAGGGCATCAAACTGTGGGCCGACGGCTCGCCCTGGGTCGGGACCGCTGCCCTGTCCTTCCCCTACCTCTCGAACGACGTGGTGAGGACCGCGCAGATCCCGATTGGTCCGTCGGGGCGGTCAGCCATGAACTACAGCCCCGCCGAGCTCGACGCGGTCATCGACCAGCACGCCCCGCAGGGGTGGCAGATGTCCTTCCACTGCAACGGTGACGTCGGCTTCGATGTCGTCCTCGACGTCTACGAGCGCGGCCTTACGAAGCACAACCTCATGGGGACGGACCACCGCTGGAGGGTCGAGCACCTCGGCGCCTGTCGCAAGGAGCAGTTCAAGCGGGCTGCCCAGCTCGGTGTCGAGGCATCGATGGGTCCCTTCCAGTTCCTTTTTTGGGGCGACCTACTCGACGGGACGCTCTTTGCCCCCGAGATCGGCTCCCAGTGGCAGGCCATCGGTGATGCGTTCGCCGCCGGGCTCGAGGTGTCCTTCCACAACGATGGATCGGTGACGCCGCCCAACGTGCTGCTCAACATCCAAGGCTCCGTCACCCGGACTACCAACTCGGGCACCATCCACGGAGCGAACCAGAAGATCACTCTCGACCAGGCGCTCCGCGCAGTGACCATCAACGGTGCCCGCCAACTCGCCATCGATGACAAGGTCGGCTCGCTCGAAGTCGGCAAGCAAGCCGACCTGGTCGAGCTCTCGATGGATCCCTATGCCGCCGCCCCCCTTCGAGTCGCCACGCAGGTGTCGGTCCTCGGCACCTGGGTGGGGGGCCGGCGCATCGACCTCGAAACCTTCGAAGCAGAGGTGGCGGCCATGGACCCAGCACCGCACCGGGCGCTGGCGAAGCCCAATCAGCACGCCTGTTGTTGACGAAGGACGGGTCGGGTCGGCAATGGGCGCGAAGGGCACGGTGACGGCGAGAGGCGCAACGACGCTGCCGTCAGCAAGCTCGTGGGCCGTCCCATTCCTCGGTGTGCTCGGGGCGATCCAGGGTGCTGCCCCAAACATCGCCAGCACCGCGTTGGTGGGCGCCAGCCGCGGCCTCCACATGGCGGGCGGCACCCTGGCACTGGCGTCGAGTGTCGCCACGCTCTCGACGGCGGCAACGGTGATCTCCACCGGCCTCCTTGCTGACCGGCTCGGTCGCCGGCGGGTGCTCATGGTGGGGCTGCTCATTGCGGCGCTCGGCGACCTGATGGTCGCGCTGGCGCCCACGACGTCGACCTACCTCCTCGGCCGGGCCATCGCCGGCGTTGGTCTCGGTGCCGTGTTCGGCGCGGCCTTCGCGTACATCCGAGCGGTCGCCAAACCCGGAAAGCTGCCGGCCGCCGTCGGTATCTTCTCTGCGGTCATCGGCCTCACCTCGCTCGTCCTCACGTTCGTCGGCGGCAGTCTCGCCGGCATCGACTGGCGCTTGGCGTTCCTGGTGGCTCCCGCCATGTCCCTGGTGTGCTTCGTGCTGGTGCCGCTGGTCCTGCCGAAGGAAGCGCGTGTGGTCGGGACCTCGACCGACGCCCTCGGACAAGTGCTCCTCATCGTCGGGATCATCGCCTTCCTCTACGGCGTCAGCGAGCTTGGTCGCAGCCTGACCAGCCCCCGGACCCTGCTCTCGCTCTTGGCCGGCGCCGTGATCATCGGCGCGTTCTTCGTCCACGAGTCGAGGGACGAGCACCGATTCTTCCCGGTGAGCCTGTTCCGCTCACCCATGTTCCTCGCTGCCATCTGCGCCGGATTCATCTACAACTTCGGTCAGGCTGTCGCTTTCCTGCAGGTCACCAACCTCTGGCAGTACGTAAACGGTCTCAAGACCGCCCAGGTCGCGCTCTGGCAGCTTCCCTTGACGGGGGCCGGCATCGTCGCCGCGCTGATCGTGGGTCGAATGATGACGAGGGGGATGACCAACAGGTCGGCCCTTCTCGCCGGCACCGCCATCACCGCCGCCGGATTCGTCTTCCTGGCTGCGCTCCACGGTTCGACGAATCTTGTGGGCTTCCTCCCCGGGCTGGTCCTTGTCGGGGCGGGTGTCATCACTTGTGCGGTGCCCTACGGCAATCTCATCATCGAAGAGGCCCCCCCGAAGTACTTCGGTCCGGTGACCAGCTCGCGCACGACGATCGGTCAGTTCTTCTTCGCCATTGGTTTCTCGATCTCGACGGTGGCCATCGACAAGCTCACGGTCGGGGGAACCTTGCACCGGCTGTCGGCGGCTGGGGTGCCGCCGACGCAAACCAGCACGGGACTCGACGCGGTGACGGCGTACGCGGCGAAGAGCACAGCGCCCACCACTTCCCTCGGCCACCAAGCCCTCGGCGACGCCCTTGTCTCCTACGGGAACGCGTTCGCCGTCATGATGCTCATCGCCGCAGCCGTCTGCGTCCTCGCAGGGGTGGTCGGCTTCTACCTGCTCCGGCGTGAGGGGGAGTCGTCCACCACGACGGAGCCCGCCCCGGCGGCTGCAGCCGCGTGAGGCCGGGTTGACCGGCGATACCCGCAGGGAGTTTCAGGTCACGAGCGACTAGAAACGTCCCTCAGTAGTGGGCTGTCCTTCTCGCAGGTGATGAGCCTTCCCCGCTCGTCCTTCTCGGACAGTTCGGCGTCGAGGCGCTCGAGCACACGCTTGCAGACGCTCGGAGGTTGGCCCATCCACGTCAGCGTGGCAAACACGAGGATGCCGGCATTGCGTGCGCGCCCTCTCTCGGATGGCGGGCCACGCGTCACCGTGGCCCATGTCCAACTCCACGCCGGGTCTCACCCCGTGTGCCACCACGAGGGTGGCCTCGCCCTCGACGTCGCGCTCGGCCAGGCGGCGAGAACCTGGCTGAGGCCGCACACGAGTGCGACGGCGTGGAGTTGGTTGACGGGCATGGCTCGGGCATTCTCCCTTCCCGGGCCTCTGCTCCCAACTGGGGGCACACGGGGGAGGACCCGAGGCGGGTGCTCGCAGCGCGATGCCTCCGCCCGATGGCGAACTTGTTCGTAACGAACATGTTCGTTACGATGACAGCATGCCGATCATCGCCCCTCGCAGTCGCCGCGAACGTCCCGCGAAGCCGTCACTGAGCCGGGACGGGATCATCGAGACCGCCGTCGCCCTCATGCGCGAGGAGGGTCTCGAACGCGTCACCATGCGGCGCCTCGCCGCAGCGCTCGACACCGGACCTTCCTCCCTCTACGTCTACGTCCGCAACACTGCCGAGCTCCACGCCGCCGTGCTCGACGAGCTACTCGGGTCTGTCGGGCTGAAGGCGGGAGTGACGTCCGAGGGGTGGGACAATGTCGTGGTCCGCGTGCTCGGGTCTTACACCGGCATCCTGATCGAGCACCCCGCCCTGGCCCGGTCCGCACTCGTCACTCGCCCATCGGGACCGAACTACCTCGCCCTTGTCGAGCGACTGCTGAGTTTGCTTCGAGAAGGGGGCGTTGCCGATCCACAGTCCGCATGGGGGGTGGACCTCCTGCTGCTCTTCGCCACATCGATCGCACTCGAACACGGCACCCGGGGACTGACGCTCGACGACGGCGAGGACGAGGAAGCATTGGCCGAAGCACTCCGTCAGGCCGATGCCACGGGGTATCCCACTATCGCCGCCCTCGGCGATGACCTGCTCTCAGGTACTCCCGAGGCCCGCTTCGAATGGCACGTCCGGGTGCTGCTCGCCGGCATCGCCCTGACCGCCCGTCCGGCCCGAGAGGCCGGGAACGCAGGTCCGGGACTGCCATGACCCGCGCCGGCTTGCCCGACGTCACCGAGATCCCCGCAGCCGAGAATGCGCCCGACCCGACCCGCCTGACGCCGCGCCTCCGGGCCATCCTCGCCGTCGTGCTCCTCGCCGACATCTTGGACCTCATGGATTCGACGATCACCACCATCGCCGCGCCGTCGATCGCCCGGCAGCTCGGCGGGGGAGAGTCACTTATCAAGTGGCTCGGGGCTAGCTACGCCCTGGCCATGGGCGTGTTGCTTGTCGTCGGGGGTCGCCTCGGCGACCGCTTTGGCAAGCGCCGGGTGTTTCTCATCGGCATGACCGGATTCACGGCTGCCTCGGCCATGTGCGGCCTGTCCGTCGATCCGGCGATGATCATCGTGGGCAGGCTCATCCAGGGGGGCTTCGGTGCCCTCATGATTCCCCAGGGGATCAGCATCCTCATGACCTCCTTCTCAAGGCCGCAGTTCCCACGGGCGGTCAGCGCGTTCGGACCGGCCATGGGGGTCTCGGCCATCCTCGGACCGATCGCGGCGGGTTTCATCATCTCGGCCAACATCGGCGGGCTCGATTGGCGCCCGGTCTTCTTGATCAACATCATCCTCGGTCTCGTCGGGCTGCTGGCAGCCTTCACGTTGCTTCCCCGTGACCGGCCCCAGTCCAGCGAGGCGATCGACGCCATCGGCGCGGTGCTGCTCGGCACCTCGATGCTCGCCCTCATCTTCGGCCTCATCCAAGGTTCCACCGACGGGTGGAGAGGCGTTCCGGTCGTGAGCCTGGTCGCCGGGGTGCTGCTTTTTGCAGCCTTCGCCGTTCGACAGCAGCGGGCCCCCAACCCATTGATCGTGACCTCGCTGCTCAAGAACAGAGGGTTCACTTCCGGGATGCTCCTGGGCCTGGGTTTCTTCTCCGCGGTGAGCGGGCTTGCCTACGTCATCTCTTTGTTCTTCCAGCTCGTCCTCCACCTGAGCCCGGCACACGCCTCGCTCGGCCTGGCGCCGGTGATGGTCGGCATCATCGCCGCTTCCATAGTGTGTCGACCGCTGCTGACTGTCCTCGGCCGACGGCTTGTCGTCCTCGGGCTTTCCACCACATTGGTCGGTACGATCGGCCTCTGGCTCACGGTTCTCGCCAAGGGCACCTCGGTGTCGCCCTGGCTCGCCGCCCCGTCACTGCTGGTCCTCGGCATCGGGATGGGCGCCTGCTTCTCGAGCATCTATGAAGTGGCCCTTGGTGACGTCGCCAAACACGAGGCCGGAAGTGCCAGCGGCTCCCTCAGCGCCGTGCAGCAGCTCGCCGGAGCAATCGGCTCAGCCATCGTCACCACTGTCTTCTTCAGCATCCTGCGTGAGGGCGGCGGCGTGCGGGCCATGACGGTCAGCGTCCTCGTCGTGGCCTGTGTAGTCGTGCTCTGCCTCGGGCTCGTCTGGCTCCTGCCGCGAGCGGCGCCGGTCGACCAGTTGGACCTGTAGGCCTCGCCTCACGAAGCAGTGCGGCCGCTATCTTCCTGCACCGGACGCGCAGCACCGCACAGACACCAATCGATGACAGAGCCACGAGGTCAATACGGCGGTTCTGAGCCGCCCGGGTCAGGCCACCGCCTGGCGAAACACGTCGGTTGCCCATGCCACGACCACGGTGCACAGTGGGACGAGCACCGCGAACGCCTGCCTGACCGCCGAGCGGAGCGAACGCGCCCGCCGGTGTCCTCAGAGTCGCCAGGTTGCGGTCACCCAGGCCGGGGTGGTCTTCTTGGACCAGCGCGGGACGCCTCGTGCGACCCCAAATCGAAGTGGAGCACCGGTGACTGACTCGACCATCATCTACACGCACACCGATGAGGCGCCGGCACTGGCGACGTATTCGTTGCTACCGGTGATCCAGGCCTACGCCGCGACCGCTGGCGTGCACGTGGAGACCCGTGACATCTCCCTTGCGGGTCGGATCATCGCCAGCTTCCCCGAGTGGCTCGAAGCGGACCAGATCATCGCCGACGACCTCGCGGAGCTGGGCGAGCTGGTCAAGACGCCCGAGGCGAACGTCATCAAGCTGCCCAACGTGTCCGCCTCCAGCCCGCAGTTGAAGGCGGCGATCGCCGAGTTGCAGGCGCACGGCTATCCGTTACCCGACTTCCCCGAAGAACCGAAGTCCGACCTCGACCACAACATCCGCAACCGCTACGACCGGGTCATGGGAAGCGCCGTGAACCCGGTGCTGCGGCAGGGCAACTCGGACCGGCGGGCGCCTGCCTCGGTCAAGAACTACGCCAAGGCCCACCCCCACAAGATGGGAGCCTGGACGCCTGCGTCGAAGACGGACGTGGCGACGATGGCATTCGGCGACTTCCGCTCCACCGAGCGCTCCGCGGTGCTCGCCGAGGCCGGCTCGCTGCGCATCGAGCTGCAGACCGAGAGCGGCGCCACCAAGGTGCTGCGTGCGTCGGTGCCCGTGCTGGCGGGCGAGGTCGTCGACGCGGCGGTCATGCGTGTGGCGCCGTTGCGCGAGTTCCTCACCGCACAGATCGCCAGAGCCAAGGCCGACGACGTGCTCTTCTCGGTGCACCTCAAGGCCACGATGATGAAGATCTCGGACCCGATCATGTTCGGGCATGTCGTCGAGACCTTCTTCCCCGCCACCTTCGACCGCTACGGTGACGCGCTCGCCGCTGGCGGACTCAGTCCCAACAACGGGCTCGGCGGCATCTTCAAGGGCCTGGCGTCGCTGCCGGCGGGCGAGGAGATCCGGGCGTCCTTCGATGCCGAGCTGGCGGAGGGGCCGGCCCTCGCCATGGTCGATTCCGACCGCGGCATCACCAACCTCCACGTCCCGAGCGACGTGATCGTCGACGCCTCCATGCCGGCCATGATCCGAAGCTCGGGGCACATGTGGGGCCCAGACGGCAAGGAAGCCGACACCTTGGCCGTCATCCCCGACAGCAGCTATGCGGGCGTCTACCAGGTCGTCATCGACGACTGCCGGGCGAACGGCGCCTTCGATCCGGCGACCATGGGCTCGGTGCCCAACGTCGGCCTTATGGCAGAGGCAGCAGAGGAGTACGGCAGCCACGACAAGACCTTCGAGATCCCGACCGCCGGCACGGTGCGCGTCGTCGACACCGCCGGCACCGTCGTCCTCGAACAGCCGGTCGCCGGCGGAGACATCTTCCGCATGTGCCAGACGAAGGATGTGCCGATCCGCGACTGGGTCAAGCTCGCGGTGAAGCGGGCCCGGGCCACGGGAGCCCCCGCCGTGTTCTGGCTCGACGAGGGGCGCGCCCACGACGCCATCCTCATTACAAAAATCGCCCAGTACCTGCCCGAGCACGACACCAGCGGCCTCCAGATCGAGATCATGTCGCCGGAGCAGGCAACGGCATTCTCGCTCGAGCGCATTCGCCGTGGCGAGGACACGATCTCGGTCACCGGCAATGTGCTGCGTGACTACCTGACCGACCTGTTCCCGATCCTCGAACTCGGCACGAGCGCCAAGATGCTTTCCGTCGTCCCGCTCATCGGCGGTGGAGGCCTCTTCGAGACCGGAGCCGGGGGGTCGGCTCCGAAGCACGTCCAGCAACTGCTGAAGGAGAACTACCTGCGCTGGGACAGCCTCGGTGAGTTCCTGGCGCTCGCAGTGAGCTTCGAGCAGCTGGCCCAGAGCACCGGGAACGCCCGAGCGCAGATCCTCGCCGACACGCTCGACCGCGCGACCGGCACCTTCCTCGATCGGGACAAGTCGCCGACCCGCCGAGTTGGCGGCATCGACGACCGAGGTAGCCACTTCTACCTGGCGCTCTACTGGGCCGAGGAACTGGCCGAGCAAACCGATGACCCGGAGCTGGCCCAGGCGTTCAGGGCCCTCGCCACCGCGTTGGCCGAGGAGGAGGAGGCCATCGTCGGCGAGCTGTTGGCGGTCCAGGGCTCGCCGGTCGACATCGGCGGCTATTACCAGCCGGACCCCGCCGAGGCCGCAGCCGTCATGCGCCCGTCGAAGACCTTCAACGAGACCATCGCCACCCTCGGCTGACGGATCGAGCCGCGTCGGGCGCCGATCGAGCCGCCGCACCGTTCGGTGGTGCCCCCGGGTGGGTATATCGAGCGTGGACGGCGAGGAGCCCACGAGAGCGGTCGTGCGCCGGCTGGGCACCGACGAGAGGAGCGGTAGATGGCTGAAGAAGCAGCACGAGCGGTGCGGTTCGACCACTACGGGGGGCGAGATGTCCTCTACGTCACCGAGGTGCCGATGCCGACACCGGGACCGGGGGAGGTCGTCGTCGCCGTGCGGGCTGCGGCCATCAACCCGGGCGAGGCGTCGATCCGCTCCGGAGCGCTCGACGCCCGATTCCCCTCCACGTTCCCATCGGGGGAGGGGAGCGATCTGGCCGGCGTCGTGACATCCGTCGGCGACGGCGTCGGCGAGTTCTCGGTGGGCGACGAGGTACTGGGCTTCTCTTGGAGCCGTTCGAGCCACGCCACCCACGTCGCAGTCCCGACGAGCCAGCTGATTCGAAAGCCTCCGGCTTTGAGCTGGGAGGTGGCGGGGTCGCTCTACGTGGTCGGTTGCACGGCGTATGCGGCCGTCCGGGCCATCGACGTGAAGGAGGGTGAGACCGTCGCCGTCTCGGCGGCCGCGGGTGGAGTCGGGACCGTCGTCGTGCAACTGCTGGCCCTGCACAAGGCGGCGGTCGTCGGTATCGCATCGCCGGACAACGCCGAATGGCTCATCGCCCACGGAGCCGTCCAGGTCTCCTACGGTGAGGGGCTCGCGGAGCGGCTGCTGGCCGCCGCGCCGAACGGCATCGATGCGTTCATCGATCTCTTCGGTCCCGAGTACGTGCAGCTCGCGGCCGACATCGGGATCCCTCCCGACCGCATCGAGACCATCATCTCCTACGAGAAGGCAGCCGAGATCGGGGCAAAGGCAAAGGGCAGCGGGGACGCCTCCACCACCGAGGTTCTCACCGAGATGGCCGACCTGGTGGCCTCGGGCGCGATCGAGATTCCCATCGCCGCGACCTATCCCTTGGACAAGGTGGTTGACGCCTTCGAACAGCTCGAACAGCGCCACACCCGCGGAAAGATCGTCCTGATCCCCTAATCCCTGGTCAGAAGGCCTCGTGTCCTCGTCGGGAGCCGGTGACGAACGCCCGAGGTTCTGGGTGGATCGGACATCTGAAGAGCTGTGGGGCGAGCCGATCTGTGTCGCGGCCGCCCTCGGCCCGGGGAAGTCAGGTAGGTTGGCCGGCGGAAGCGACGAAGGCGGTGGCCACGAATGGTGACGGCGACGGTTGAAGAGGAAGAAGCTGAGCGAGCCCACGGCGCACCGTCGGTCTTCCTCCGCTCGCTCGAGTGGCGTGCTGGCCTCGAGTACGGCGCCATGCTCACGAGCTACCCAGCGCTGCGCATGGCGCCACATGGCGACGGCCATCCGGTGCTCGTTCTCCCAGGGCTCGGCGGGGGTGACCGCTCGACGCGACCGCTGCGCTCGTATCTCGACGAGCTGGGGTACTCCAGCTACGGCTGGGGACTCGGGGTCAACTTCGGGCCGACCGACAAGGTCCTCGATCGGTTGCCCGAGCGGCTGGCGGACCTGGGCGGCCACCACGATGAGCCGGTCAGCCTGATCGGTTGGAGCCTCGGCGGCATCTATGCGCGCGAACTGGCACGCCGCGAACCGGCCGCCGTCCGCCAGGTCATCACGCTCGGCTCGCCGTTCAACCAGGCGCAGCAGCGGGCCACCCATGCCACACGCGTCTACGATGCGCTCGGCCGCTTCCACAGTCCGCGCCTGAGCGACGAGGTGCCAGCGGGCGTCGAGCGCCTACCCCTGCCGGTCCCCGCGACGTCGATCTTTACGCGCACCGACGGGGTCGTGGCCTGGCAGTCGTGCATCCAAGAACCCGACGGGCGCCACGAGAACGTCGAGGTGTGGGGCAGCCATGTCGGGCTCGGCGTGAACCCAGCCGTGCTGTTCGTGATCGCGGACCGTCTGGCGCAGCCCCAGGGCACGTGGGAGCCCTATCGACCGATGTCCACCCTGGAGCGATTCCTCCCGCCACTGCACCCGTACCGCAGCTGACCAGCTGCAGCGGCGACGGCGCTCGCTGCATGCGTCGCTCCGGGAAGTGAGGGTCCGCTTCGCTAGCATTTCCCCCAGTGGCCCTTCCGGAGACCCACCTGTTCAGTTCGGACCTCGAGCCGTACCGGCGAGAGCTGACGGGCTACCGCTATCGGATGCTCGGTTCGGGATTCGAGGCCGAAGACGCCGTACAAGAGGCGATGCTGCGTGCCTGGCGCCATGCAGACGGCTTCGAAGAGCGCTCGAGCGTTCGGTCGTGGCTCTATCGCATCGCGACCAATGTCTGCATCGACATGCAGCGCCATGTGCAACGCCGTGCTCGCCCGATGGACATGGGCCCCGCGTCGCACCCACGTGAGTCGCTCCTTCGCCCGACGTTGCCCGAATCCACCTGGGTGACGCCCATTCCGGACTCGCTCGCCGCGCCCGAGGGCGCAGACCCGGCCGAGATCGCCCAATACCGCGACTCGGTGCGCCTCGCGTTCGTCACGGCGCTGCAGCACTTGCCGGGGCGCCAGCGCGCCGCACTGATCCTCTTCGAGGTGCTCGGCTGGCCGGCGGCCGAAGTCGCCGAGCTCCTGGACACGACCGTGCCGGCCGTCAACAGTGCCCTCCAACGCGCCAGGGCCACGCTGGCCGCCCGCCCGTCGAACCAGCCGGTCCGCGTCCTCGACGGTGGGGACGCTGAGCTCCTCGACCGGTATGTGGACGCATTCGAGCACTACGACATCGAGCGACTGGTGGCGCTGCTGCGCGAGGACGCCGTCCAGTCGATGCCGCCCTTCGAGTTGTGGATCGCTGGTGCGTCCGACATCGGCAAGTGGATGCTCGAGCCGGGCCCGAGCGCGTGCCGAGGCTCTCGGCTGTTGCGCACCTCGGCCAACGGGTGCCCGGCATTCGGTCAATACCGACCGAACCCTTCCCCGCAGCTTCGACCCATGGGCACTGCAAGTCCTCGAGATCTCGGATGCGAAGATCACGGGGATGCACTTCTTCCTGTCGCTCTTGGAGCCCGAGCGGCTCTTCCCGCAGTTCAGGCTGGCACTCCATCTCGAGCCCTGAGAGGGGGCGCCGGATGGTCCGCCTCGATCCGAGCGTGGACGGATCGCGCCAGGAGCGATGAGTTTCGTGCTCGGGCCCCGTCAAAGGACTTGACTGGAAGCCCGAGCAAAGGAGCAGGACCATGACCACCCGTGACAGTGCCCCAATCGGATCGCCGTGCTGGGCGGACCTCTGGACGTCCGACGTGGAGGGGAGCGCCAGGTTCTACGGCAGCGTCTTCGGCTGGGAGGCGCTCGAGCCGAGCCCCGAGTTCGGTGGCTACTTCATGTTCGCCCGCGACGGCGTGCCCGTAGCCGGCGGCATGGGTGACATGGGTGACATGGCAGCCGACAACGCGTGGAGGGTGTATCTCGCCACCGACGACATCGCCAAGGCGGTCGATGCAGCTGAGGCTGAAGGGGCACAGATCGTGGTTCCAGCCATGCCGGTCGCCGACCTCGGGCAGCAGTCCGTGCTCGTCGACCCGACGGGTGCTCGCCTCGGCATGTGGCAGGCCGGGACGTTCCCAGGGTTCACCGTCCTCGGCGAGCCTGGCGCTCCGAGCTGGTTCGAGCTGCACACCCGGGATCACGCACGCGCCGTCGCCTTCTACCGGTCCGTCTTCCACTGGGATGTGGACGTTGTGAGCGACACCGACGAGTTCCGCTACTGCACGATGCGCGATCCCGCAGGTGATGGGGAGCTCGCCGGGATCATGGATGCTTCGGGTTTCCTGGCCGACGGTACGCCGTCGACTTGGTCGATCTACTGGGAGGTCGATGATGTCCACGGCACGCTTGCCAAGGTGGAAGAGCTCGGCGGCTCGGTAGTGCTGCAGGCCGAAGACACTCCCTACGGACGGCTTGCGGTCGCCGCGGACCCTTCCGGCGCCCAGTTCAAGTTGCGGACAAGTCCCCGCTAGATTCCCGATCTCGACAAGAAGGAGAGCGATGCTCGATTTGGAGCCGGCGACGCGCGCGTTCAGCGACCTGTTGGCGGGCGTGCGCGACGACCAGCTGGCAGACCCAACACCGTGCGCCAGGGCATGCCTCGGCGATCTGATCGATCATGTCGATGGCGTGTCGATCGCCTTTTGCGCTGCCGCCAGGAAGGTACCGCTCGCTGAGAGTGCCCAACCCCCCACGGCCGATGTGGCCCGACTCGACGCCGACTGGCGATCGCAGGTCCCCGAGCGGCTCGCTGGCCTGAGCGCTGCGTGGGGCGACGAGGACGCGTGGGCCGGGCTGACCAGTGCGGGCGGCATCGAGCTCCCCGCCGAGGTCGCCGGGGTGGTGGCCCTGAACGAGGTGATCGTCCACGGGTGGGACATCGCCGTGGCGAGCGGCCAGCACATGTCGTGCGACCCACACCTTGCCGAGGAGGCTTTTGCGTTCGTGCAGTCGACGGTCGCTGCCCACCCGCACGGCAGCGCGGGCCTGTTCGGTCCACCGGTGCCGGTTCCCGATGCGGCGCCCCTGATGGAGCGTCTCATCGGCTTGACCGGCCGCGACCCGGCCTGGCGCCCGGCACGTGGCTGACCGGTTGACGAAAAAAGGCGTGGAAGAGTTCGCTGCAGTCGCCGCGGAGCACGTGGGCGACGACAAGGTGCCGGGGTTGGTGGCACTCGTCGCGTGCGGTGAGCAGACGCACGTCGAGGCGCTCGGATCCCTGTCCGTCGGCGGGCCGCCGGTGGAGCGGGACTCGCTGTTCCGGATCGCATCGACCACGAAGCCGCTCACCGCTGCGACGACGCTGGCGTTGGTGGGCGAAGGCCAGTTCGAACTCGACGAGCCGGTGGAGCGGCTGCTGCCAGAGCTCAGCCACCCCGAGGTCCTGCGCCGGATGGACGGACCTCTCGAGGACACCGTTCCGACGCACCGTCCGATCACGGTGCGTGACCTTCTCACCTTCACCTTCGGGTTCGGCATGGCGCTCGAGACGTTCATGGCGCCCGAACCATGGCCGATCGTGACGGCAAGCGAGGAGCTCCACCTTTGCACGCTCGGACCTCCCGACCCCCAAGTCCAACCTGATCCCGACACCTGGATCGCCGCGCTCGGCTTCCTGCCACTGCTCGCGCATCCCGGAGAGCGGTGGCTGTACAACACCGGAGCGTCGGTCCTCGGGGTCCTCGCTGCGCGCGCCGCCAGGGAGCCCTTCGCCGACGTGCTCCGTACACGGGTGCTCGAGCCCCTCGGGATGAGCGACACGTCCATGTGGACGACCGAAACCGAACGACTTGCCACCTCCTACATCCCGACGGACCACGGCCTCGAGGTCGGCGACCCGCCCGATGGAGCGTGGAGCAAGCAGCCCGCCTTCGGCGATGCGGCGTCGGGCCTCGTCTCGACAGCTGACGACCTGCTCGCCTTCGCCCGCATGTTGTTGCGCGGCGGATCGCCCGTGCTCAGCGAAACTGCCGTCGAGGAGATGACGAGCGACCAGCTCACCGCTGAGCAAAAAGAGCGCGACGGCCACGGCGTGCTCTTCGGCCGCAGCTGGGCGTTCTGTCAGTCGGTGATCACCCACGGACCGCGCCGCGGCGCCTTCGGGTGGGACGGGGGGCTCGGCACCTCCTGGTTGGTCGACCCCTCGCGGGACCCGGCGGTGATCGTGCTCACCCAACGCATGTTCGAGAGTCCTGAGCCGCCGCGGGTCCACACCGCCATACAGGACGCTGCCTACCGGGCTCTCCGTTGAACCGTCCGCCAAGGGGTGCGCCCTGAAGGCCCTCTGGCTTGCCTCTGGCAGCGAGCAGCATCGGCGCCCCTTTGCCCGAAGCACGTCGTCGAGCGGTGCTCGACATCCTCGCCTATGCGGTGCGGCAGCTGTCGCCTACCACGGGCGCCGTTGCGGGCGGCCGGTCGAGATCGGCCCGCTGACCTGACGTCGGCGGGACACGCCGGACCCGCCGAACCCGCTGAACCGTCGCGCCGGCCCGGCGGGATCCCCCCCGTCGACATGGCCGGGCGTATGTCCAACGCACGCCGGGCGCGACGGCGCCGAGTGGCCTTCGACCGCCGGTCCGATATGGCCAACTTCGCCACCGGGATCGGCAATCCGCGGTTCATGAAGAGGAAACATCAAAAACAAGCCGACCCTGTTATCTTTGTCACAAATTCCTCAGCTGCAGTGAAAAGGAAGTGGTCAGGCAGTACTGCACGGTGCATCGGTAATCCAAGAATCGGGGGTTGGTTAACGATGGTAACGACGAACGAACCGCAGACGCCGCAGACGCTGACAGAGGCGGGGCTCGGTGCCGAAGGGCTGAACCGAGACGTCGGCTTACTCGGTCTCCTCTGGGCATCCGAGGGATCCATCATCGGATCTGGCTGGCTCTTCGCCGGCTTCGTGGCGGTCACCATCGCTGGGCCCTCAGCGCTCATCTCGTGGGGCATCGCCTCGGTCATCGTCATCCTCCTGGCCCTGGTCCATGCCGAGCTAGGGGGCCTCTTTCCGGTGACCGGCGGGACCAGCCGGTTCCCGCACTACGCGTTCGGCAGCCTGGCGGGAGCCACCTTCGGATGGTTCGCCTACCTGCAAGCGGCCACCGTGGCCCCGATCGAGGTGCTGGCGGCCATCCAGTACATGTCGAGCGCCTCGTGGGCCTCAGGTTGGTACAACCCCAGTAAGGGCACCCTCTCGGGAACGGGCATCGCGGTGGCCGTGGGATTGATGGTCGTGTTCGTCATCATCAACCTGATCGGCGTCCGTTGGTTGGCCAACTTCAACACCGGGGTCACCACGTGGA
The DNA here is from genome assembly GCA_003155135.1 of Acidimicrobiaceae bacterium. Lineage (GTDB taxonomy): Bacteria > Actinomycetota > Acidimicrobiia > Acidimicrobiales > RAAP-2 > Bog-515. The sequence goes on from PMFN01000020.1 coordinate 18,441, forward strand.
AAGTGGCGATCCCCGTATTGACGGTGATCGTCTTCTGCCTCTTCCACTTCCACGCCCACAACTTCACGGCGGGTGGCGGCTTCTTCATCCCGGGTCACGACGGCGGTGTCCACGCCATCTTGGAGGCGATCGCCGCCGGGGGCATCGTGTTTGCCCTGCTTGGCTTTGAACAGGCCGTCCAGCTCGGAGGGGAAAGTAGGAACCCCCAGCGGGACCTGCCCCGATCGGTGATCGGCTCGATCCTCATCGGAGCGGCGATTTACATCTTGGCCCAATTCGCCTTCATCGGTGCCTTGAACCCGGCCACCATCGCCCACTACCACACGTGGACCAACCTGGCGACGGACGCTGGGTTGGCACAGGCGCCGTTCTACACGGTGGCCAAGGTCGCGGGAATCGCCTGGCTGGCTTGGATCCTGCGCATCGACGCCGTGATCTCGCCGGCGGGGACCGGGTTGATCTACCTCACGTCGGCCTCTCGGATCGGCTTCGGCCTCTCCAGAAACGGTTACGTCCCCGAAGCGTTCGAGAAGAGCAGTCCGAAAACGAAGATCCCGGTGTTTGGTGTCATCATCACGGCTCTCATTGGCCTGCTTTTCCTGCTCCCGTTCCCGAGCTGGGCCGCCCTGGTGGCCGTTGTGACAAGCGCCTCGGTGCTCATGTACGCCGGTGCCCCGTTGGCACTTGGAGCCCTTCGATTGAGCAAGCCCGAGCTGGCTCGCGTCTACAGCCTGCCCGCCGCCAAGGTCTTGTCGCCCCTCGCCTTCGTGTTTGCCAACTTCATCGTCTACTGGTCCGGGTGGTCTACCTACTCCACCTTGATGGTCGCAATGGTCATTGGCTACATCTTGATGGCCGTGTCGAGGTGGCTCAACCTCAACCCGAACCAGCCGAAGATCGACTGGGGGGCAGCCAAGTGGATCTTTCCCTACCTGATCGGGCTCGGCATCATCTCCTACTTCGGTGACTTCACCGGTGGGGTGGGCGCCGGTGCGGGATCGATCTTCAATGGCATTGGCGGACTCACCGGCAAGGTCGTCGGGGGTCACGGTGATCTGCCGCTCTACTGGGACCTCCTCGTGGTCGCCGTCTTCAGCCTGGTCATTTACTTCGTGGCCATCGCCAGCCGGCTTCCCGAGGCCGAGGTAGACGTCTACGTCCGCGACGTCTACCCCCCGCCGATCAGCTGATCGAGACGGGAGGCCTTCCGGGTCCGCACTCGCAGAAAGGGCCGGCCCTCGCGGGTCGGCCCTTTTGCATCATCGATGGCTCGACGGACATCCGCGGTCGTGGCCCGGTCAGGGCTGGGTTGCCGACTGGCCGGGGTAGAGCAGCCGCTGGTGGGCGGCGGCGATGAGCCCGACGGTTCGTATCCCGAAGTGCGAGAAGCCACAGGCGAGGGCGAAGCTGACTGCGGCGAAGACGAAACCCACCGGATTGCCGACGAGCGCGAAACCGTCGGTCACTAGGTTCATGATCAGCGCGCCGACGAAGCAGGCCCACATCCGGCCGACCACCTGGCGCCCCGGGTCCCCGGGCGCAAAGCAATCCCGAATGGCCTGGTAGGGAAACCAGAAATTGACGATCGGGATGAACCATCCGCCGACCCCGAGGCCGGGGGACCGACGTGCTGGGAGGTGGAGGAGTTGTGCGGTCTTGGCGGCGTGGAACTGCCAGATGCACAGCGCCACATAGAAGGCAGCCTCGACGAGCAAGGTGAGCTGGGACGCGAGCGCCAAGCGGCTCGACTGCGTTGGCAGCACCGGGGTGACGCCGGTCGGTGTGGTCCTGATCACGTCGTAGGCGTGCCGGAACCACGAGGCCTCCGCCCAGACCGTCAGCAGCTGGGCGACGGCGACGAGGACAAACGCGAGAAAGGCGAGCTTGCCCCACGGCACCGTCTTCATCTCGCTGCTGAAGCGGTCGTACACCGACGGCACAGCGCGAGCCGGCTGGTACGCCGGGTAGGCGGTGGCCAGATAGGCCTCGGGTGCCGAGGGAGCTGGTGCCGACGTGTGCTCCGTCCAGGCACTCCCGTCCCACCATCGCCATGCCGTCGTGCCCGAGGGATCGGGATACCAACCCCTCGGGATCGGGGTCGACCCCGTCGAACTCATGGGCGCACGGTAGTGCCTGCCACCACAGAACCCACGCCCGGGTTGTGCGTAATGGCATGATCTCGGTAGCGAATCCGTCCCACGGGCAGTTGGCGGCACTTCCCGGTGCGAGATCGCAGCAGTTGCAGCGCACTGCGCTGTGGGAAGTCGAGCTTCATGACGCAGTACCTCGAGCGGCCTCGTCCCCACCCGAGAGCTATCACGTGGGTCGGGGCCTCGTCGCTCGCCCTCGGTGGGAGTAACCAATCCATCTTCCTCATCGGGGCCCTGCTGGCCACCCAAGGAAGTGGGGCCGTGCCGCTTCTGGTGGTGGGGCTCGGTCTCGCCTACATGGCAACGCCCGGGTGGATCGAGCTCTCCTGCATGTTCCCCAACCGTGTGGGTGGCATCGCGGTACCCGGTCATCGTGAAGCCCCGTCATGCCGGCGGCGGCCGGGGCGTCGCCCTCGTCGCTTCACCCGCCGAGCTGGCGGCCTGCGCAGCGGAGCCCGACCTACTCGTGCAGGACTATCTTCCGGGCGACGAATACTCGATCGACGTCCTGGCGGACCACTTGGGTCGGGTCCACGCGTGCGTTCCCCGTGTCCGGGTGCGGGGCGACTCGGGGGCATCGGTGGCCGGCTACACGCTGCGCGATCGCGACCTCGAGCGATTCGGCCGCCTGGTGGTCGAGGTCCTGGGCCTTCCCTTCATCTCGAACGTCACGGTCCGCCGCGATGTCGATGGACGCCCGTCGCTGCTCGAGGTCAACCCGCGGGTCCCCGCCACGCTGGCGCTCACGGCGGGCGCCGGGGTGGACATGGCGAGCATGGCGGTTGATGCACTGCGAGGCCGGCCCATTCCCGCAGGCATCGAGCATCGTGAGGTCGCCGTAGTCTGCTACCTGGCCAGCATGGTGGTCGCCGTCGATGCGATCGTCTCTTCCCCGGCACCCGTGGCGACATGACCGGGTTGCGCCTCGACCAGGACTATCAGGTCCACTCGACGTTCTCGGACGACGCAAAGAGCTCGCTGTTCGAGAACATCCGAGCGGCCGAATCCGCCGGGCTGCGCACGATGTGCCTGGTGGACCACGCCAGAGCTTCGACAGCATGGGTACCCGACATGGTCGATGCGGTCGACGATCTTCGCCCGCGGGCGGGACTCTCGCTCCTCGTGGGTGTCGAGGTCAAAATGCTCGACCGAACGGGGCTGCTCGATTCGCCCGAGCCGGTTGTCGGCGTCGACCACATCCTGATCGCCGATCACCAATACCCGTCTGAGGATGGCCCGGTCCAGCCCACGGACGTGCGCAGGATGCTGGCGGAGGGGTCGCTCCTTCCGGCGGAGGTTGCCGAATGCCTCGTGGAGGCAACGGTAGGTGCAACGGGGAGGCGCGAACGTCCCATCGTCGCCCACCCGTTCAGCTTCCTTCGAAAGCTTGGCCTGCACGAAGACGTGCTCGACCAACGACTCCTTCGCCACTTTGCAGCATGCGCACGACGTGGCGGGGTCGTGGTCGAAGTCAACGAGAAGTGGCGGTGCCCCGGCCCGATGGTCGTCGCCGAACTCTCACGGCAGGGCGTCCGGTTGGTCGCCGGATCCGACAGCCACCAGAGTGGCGGCGTTGGGCAGTTCCGTTACGTGCGCGAAGTCGAGCGCCGGGTGGAGGCCATCGTGGCTCCAGCCCCCACCGTTCGTGAACCCGTGGCGACGGGCGACCTGCGGGGTGATCGGGTGCTCTTGCGACGTGCTGAGCGCGAGGCCAGTCCACGCGCCATGTCAGGCAGGAAGGTTGATGTGCAGCTGGCTGCGCAGCGTTCCCATGACAGCCTGTGACAGCACCTCGCCTCCGCCCGGGGAGATGTGCGTCCCGTCGGGTTCGCGGATGTTGACCTCCTGGCCGTTCGCGGTGATGAACGGGGTGAACTGGCCCTGTGGGGTGCCGAGGATGGTCAAGCTGCTGAGGTAGGTGACAGCGGGGTTCTTTGCCGCATCGGCCTGGTAGATGCTGTCCAGGTTCGCCATGGCGGCGCTCAGGCCGGGGGATTGCATCGGGGGCATGCCGACCCACACGACCTTTGCCCCGGTGGAGGAGGCCAGCGTCATGAAGCTCTGCACCCGCTCTGAGTAGGCGGCGTTCCACGCGGGGGTGCCATAGGGGATGTCGGGAGGACCGGGAAAGTCCTGGGGATCGTTGGCGCCCACCATGATCACGACCACCTGGGGGTCGTACTTGGGGAGATCCGCCTGCAGCTCGGCGGGCCAGTTGTAGTAGTCGGGCCGGGTCAAGCCAGTCGACTCCTTGCCGTCGAGCGTCGCCGTGACGACACCCGTGTTCGCCAGGTCGTTCACGAGCGAGTCCCCGAGGTCGATGCCGAGGGAGTCGCCGACCACGAGGACACGCAACGGCGCGGCTGCTGTTGGGCTCTGGTAGGCGGGGACCGTCGTGCTCGTTGCTGTCGGCGACTGCTTCGGGGCGGTGGTCGGGGTTGGCGACCCGTGGTGGGGCCCCTCGGTCAGTACCGCCGAGCCGTTGCCGGGCTGGTTGCCGCTTCGGCCGATGATCCCGTCGCCGATGGAGACCACGTGGGACAGACCGAGACCGCGGCTGACGGCGGCGATCGGCCCGAGCACGTCGAGCGAGACGGTGCGTCGTGTGCCGACCGGTGAGACCTTGGCGTTGTGCTGGAGGGTTGGTGCGTCGAGCAGCAGCCAGATCCCGAAGGCGGCGAGGGTGATCCAAAGGGCCCGTGTCCAGGTCAGCCTTCGGCGCGCCGGAGAGGGAGGTCCCTGCCGCTCGTCCTCGCTCACAGGGTGCTGATGGATGCTGGTCATGGCAGGGTTCGGGCAGCACCTGACTGGTCACCGCCGCCTCGGTCAATGCTAGATGGAGTCCGGGGGTGCCCGACGTGCAGTCCGCAGATTCCCTGGTCACCGAAGGCTGCGCGCAGGGATGCTCGCACCGGTGCGCTGAAGCCCGCATGGCACGAGGGGCCAAAGTCTGGGCCGTACCATCGCGCCATGAGCCCGCAGGGATCCGACACGCGATCCGCGGGCCGAGAGGGCAGTCGAGTACCGAGCGCCACACGAGGCGAGCGCCAGAGGGAGAGCCGCCGACAGCAGCGCCGTCGGCTCCTCCCCCTGCTGGTGGTGGGCGCAGCGGTCGTGCTCATCGTCGGTGGCCTGGTGGCGTGGAGCCTTCGCAGTCCCTCCACCGCCACCACGGCGGCGCCACGCCCCCCCTCGACGAGTCCCTCGACCACCACGACGACCGCGCCCGCCTATCTCCCACCGGCCGTCGCGACCACGATCGCTCCTCCTCTCGCTGGAGAAGGGCACTGGGCCGTGGCCGATTCTTGGAGCGCAGGCCCACCGGCCGTCATGACCACCACGTTCCGTCCGGACCCGACGCAGCCCACCATCACCGCCTATGTCACCTGGATGCGCAGCGCCACCACCCAACTCGCGTTGTATCCGGGCTACGAGGGCCCTGGTTCGACCCCTCTCAATCGGGGCCCCGAGATGGTGCCCCAGTCGGCATGGCCCAACCTGCTCGCCGCCTTCAATTCGGGCTTCTACGAGTCGGATGCGAGCGCAGGGTTCTACACCCACGGCACGCTCTACTTCCCGATGGTCAACGGCCTGGCCACTGTGGTTTCGTACACGGACGGCACCGTCGACATCGTGGACTGGCAGGGTGGGCCCACCCCGGGTCCCGACATCCTCATGGCACGCCAGAACCTCCCGCTGCTCGTCGATGCCGGGGCGGCGACGGCGGCGGCGGCGGTGCCGAGCCAATGGGGGGTCACCCTCGGTGGCGTGCCGGCAGTCTGGCGGACGGGTCTGGGCGTCGACGCCAAAGGGAATCTGCTTTACGTGGCCGCTTCCGACCAGACCGCGGCCGGCCTGGCTCAGATCCTGATCGACGTCGGCGCCGTCCGTGGGATGCAGCTCGACATCAACCCCGAGTGGCCCATCTTCGTGACCTACGGGGGGGCGGGGGCCGTCTCCCCGACACTGTTCGTCCCCAACCCCAACCAGATACCGAACCGGTTCCTCTACTCGAGCACCAAGGATTTCTTCGCCCTCTTCCAGCGCCTTCCCGGCGATCTCGACCAGCCGTGGTAGGCATCGTGGGGCGATGATGGCGTCGAACGGGGCGCACGGACGGCATCGCCGTCCTCCGAGCCGCTCGGTCTCCTTGTGGCAGCGGGTTGGGCTTGTGTTCGCAGCTCTTCTCATCCTGGCCGCCGCCGGAGTGGCGGTAGCCAAAATGACGGCCTCGAGGGGCACGACGTCGGCGGCCACGACCGCTGGTTCACCGGCGGCGGCCAACGCGACGACCACCACGTCGCAGGGGCCCGGACCGGTGACCATCTCGGCGGTCGGCGACACCGACCTGGGCAACACCCCTGACCTGCCGCCGGACCCGTCGACCTACCTCCAACCAGTGGAGTCCGCCCTGGCTGCACCGATCGTGTTCGGCAACCTGGAGGGCACGCTCACGAACGCCACGACGTCGAAGTGCGCTGCGGGTTCGACTGAGTGCTACGCCTTCCGCAACCCCCCGTCCTATGCCCAGATCTACCGCGCCGCCGGGTTCACCGTCATGAACAGCGCCAACAATCATTCCCACGACTTCGGGGCCCAAGGCGTAGCGGACACCACGGCCGCGCTGACGAGTGCGGGCATCGTCCAGGCGGGGCTCCCCGGCGAGATCGGCCTGGTCACCGTCGGCAAGACGAAGGTCGCGTTCGTCGACTTCGCCCCCTACGCCAACGTCAACAACCTGCTGGATTTTGCGACCGCCAAGACCCTCATCGCCCAAGCGAAAGCCGAAGCGAACATCGTCGTTGTGTACATGCACGCCGGTGCCGAGGGTGCAGCGGCCGACCACGTGACCGGCCAGGAGGAGTACTACGTCGGCGAGGACCGCGGCAATGCCAAGGCATTCGCCCACGCAGCCATCGACGACGGGGCCAACATGGTGATCGCCAGCGGCCCCCACGTCCTGCGAGGGATGGAGGACTACGAGGGCCACCTGATCGCCTACAGCCTCGGGAATTTTGCGGGCTACCAGAACTTCTCCACGGACGGGACACTTGACCTCGGCGGCATCCTGACGGTGACGCTGAGCGGTGAGGGCACCTTCGAGAGCGGGAAGTTCACGTCGACCACCTTCTCGAGTGTGGGCCAACCGTCCGTCGACCCCTCGGGGGCCGCCGCATCGTTCGTCAACCAACTCTCGAACCAGGATTTCGGCGCCGCCGCGGTCACCATCCTCCCGTCGGGACAGTTGGTCCTCCCGGCGGCAGGCTGACGAGACGTCGCTCAGCAGCCGCCGGCCGGACCTGGCGAGCCCGCGCCTGCAGCCGGCTGGTCCACGGTACCGATGTCCTCTGGGCGAGGGTTCGGGCCGAGGTGCACGACATACCACTGGCCTCGCCAGGAAATCAGCGACGCGATGGCGAACGACTGGACGGCGCCGCCCACGGAGTAGACGAAGCGGACGCCGGGCAGGTGCCAGTAGCCGATGGAGTTCTCGCATGATCCCGGCGGGATCCACGCGGCATCTCCAGCGGTGGCATCGACGCTGAGCAGCGTCGCCGACCCTGCGTCAGGACCGAGCGCTTCGTGGTACGCCGCGATGTCCAGGTTGTAGAAGGCGAGAAGGCGGTCGGCGTAATCGCTGGACGGGTCGGGGAGCAGCCCGGTCTTCATCTGCAGGTACGCCGTTCGCGGGAAGAAGACAGGCGCGGCGCCAGTGACCGAACCGCCCACGATCGCTGACCACAGCGGCGCGAGCGTGCTCTTTAGTGTCGCGTCGACCGGTGGCTCCATTGGCGTCTGCGGAAGGAGGCCGGGGTCGGTCGTCGTCGTGGTGGCCGTTGCCTCACTCGTCGTCGTTGTCGTGGGCACTGGCGCACTGGTGCGGGCCGGCGACGAGGGGGGAGACGACGTGGGCGATGCGGCACACGCGGCGCACAGGACCGCAAGCGCACCGAGCGCTGCGAGTTGCGCAAACCGACCGGTCACGATCCGGATCACGCCTGCCCGTGCAGCTGCAGTCGCCCAGAAGCTGGCACGAGCGTCGAGCGTACCGCCGCGTCCACGTGGCCAGCGCCACCGCGGGTGGCAGAGGCTCAGGTGCGGGGCACGTAGCGGGGCGCGGGCGTTCCCGGTGGGTGGAAGATGCCCGGCACCGCGTCGGGATTCTGGACGGTCACTTCGCCCTCCAAGCCGTCGGGGTCGCGGAAGAAGAGACTGAGCACCGGCCCGAAATCGGTGACGAACTCGCCGCAGGCGCCGCGCTCGAGCAGACGGGAGCGGACGACGTCGAACGCCTCGAGCGATGCTGCTTCGAGGGCGAAATGGTCGAGCCGACCGCGGCCGAACATCGGAACCTGGCGGTCCGCCTCAGTGTTGCCGTCGATCTCGAACACATTGAGCTCTGCGAACTCTCCGACCTTGATGATGGTGAGGCGGACGGCTTCGTTGCTCCCGACCTCGGGGCCGTCGCTCGGCACCTCGGCGTCGAAGACCGCTTGGTAGAAATCCCGGAGACGGGCCGAATCGTTGGTCAGCGTCGCAACATGGTTGATTCCTCGCAACAGCATGTTCGGTCTCCTCGCGCGTGCGTGTGTGCCGCCGTGCGGTGCCGGTGCAACCTCGCTCAGCGTACGGCCACCTGGCGAGGTCGGGTACGTTCCTCGGATGGCATTGCCCGAGAGCGCCGTGGACCTGAGACATCGTCCGCTCCCCGCACGAGATGTCGCCCGGGCCGGCGGCCGGCAGGCGTGAACATCCTCGCGATCGATCAGGGGACGTCCTCGACGAAGGGCCTCGTGCTCGACGACGCCGGTCAGATCCTGGCGAGGTCGGTTGCCCCCGTCTCGACGGTCCCGGCCGCCGACGGCGGAGTGGAGCTCGACCCCGAGGCGCTCTACCGCTCCGTTCTCGATGCGGGGAACGCGGCGGTCGCCGCCGCGCGCGTCGAGGTGTCGGCGGTCGGATTCGCCAATCAGGGTGAGACGGTGTTGGCCTGGAACCGGGAGACCGGCTCGCCGGCTGGGCCCGCCATCTCCTGGCAGGACCGCCGGGCGTCTCCACTTCCCGAGCCCATCGAAGCCAGCGGGCAACGGCTCTGTGAGATCACGGGGCTGCCCCTTGACGCGTACTTCGCTGCACCCAAGATGCAGTGGCTGAGGGGGCAGGGCGCACTGGGCGTGATCACGACCTCTGACACGTGGCTGCTGCAGCGGCTGACTGGGGCCTACGTCACCGACGTGACGACCGCGTCGCGCACCATGCTGCTCGATCTCGACGAGCGGGACTGGTCGGGAGAGGCTGCTCAGATCTTCGGGATCGACATCGAGATGCTCCCGCCCGTTGTCGGCTGCGCCACCGTCATCGGGGAGACCGCCGCCTTTGGTGGGCGGCTCCCCGTCTGCGGTCTCGCCGTCGACCAACAGGCGGCCCTGCTCGGCGAGGGGTGCGTCGAGTTCGGTGCGGCAAAGTGCACGTTCGGCACCGGCGCCTTCCTCCTCGTCAACATGGGAGCTGAACGGTGCCGTTCGGTGGGGGGACTGTCCGCCTCGGTGGCCTGGGAAGCCGGTGGGCAAGCCGCCTACTGCCTTGACGGGCAGGTCTACAGCGTCGGCGCGGCAGTTGACTGGCTCGTTCAACTCGGTGCCCTGGTGCGCGCCGAGGACCTCGACGGCGTCCTGGGCAGCGTTCTTGACTCGGGCGGGGTCAGCGTGGTGCCCGCATTCGCCGGACTGGGAGCTCCCTACTGGAAGCCGGGCGCACACGCCCTCATCGAGGGAATCGACCTGGCGACGACGCCGGCGCACCTGGTGCGGGCGACACTCGACGGGGTGGCTGCGCAGATCGCCGTCCTCGTCGCCGTGGTGGAGCGCGACGCCGGCACAGCACTTCGCTCATTGCGTGTTGACGGAGGCTTGAGCCGATCCGCCGCCTTCATGCAGCTCGTTGCCGACGTGACCCAACTGCCGGTCGAGGTCTTTCCCTCTCCGGACGCGACCGCACTCGGTGTGGCTGCCCTGGCGGTTGCCGGGTTCGAAGGGACGTCGACGCTTTCGCCCTTCCCGTATGCGGGCATCGTCAGGTGCATTGAGCCCCTCGTCGGCGCCGACGAGGCAGCGACCAGGCGCCGATGCTACGAGCAAGCCGTTGCACGGGTGATCGAGGGCTGCGAATCGTGAGGGCCGAGACCAGGGAGCATCTCTTCGATGTCGCCGTCATCGGAGCGGGAGTGGTCGGCTGCGCAGTTGCGCGCGACATCGGGCGCCGCGGCATGTCCTGTGTGCTGGTCGATCGGGCGGACGATGTGGGTGACGCCACCAGCAAGGCCAACACCGCCATTCTCCATACTGGCTTCGACGCCGAACCCGGCACGCTCGAATCGAGGCTTGTTGCGCGGGGCCACCAGCTGCTCTCCGACTATGCCGGCGAGGCCGGTGTCGCGCTCGAGCGCATCGGAGCCCTCGTTCTCGCATGGGATGACGATCAGCGAGCGGCATTGCCAGGCCTTCGTGAAAAGGCGCTGTCCAACGGGTACGGCGCTGTAGCGGTCCTCGATGCGCACGAGGCGTATCGGCGCGAGCCCTTCTTGGGGCCGGGCTGTCTTGGCGCGTTGGCCATCCCCGACGAGTCGATCATCGACCCCTGGAGTACGACGATCGCCCTGGCCACCGACGCGGTCCGCAGCGGCGTCGACCTGCGGCTTGAAACCGAAGTGGTCGGTGTCACGACGGTCGCCGGGGTGCACCGCCTCGAGACCACGACTGGCAGCCTCGCGGCCAGATGGGTCTGCAACGTCGCTGGTCTGGGCGCGGATCGGCTCGACAACATATTCGGCCATGCCGAGTTCCACGTGACCGCCCGGCGCGGCCAACTCGTCGTCTTCGACAAGATGGCGCGCCAACTGGTCTCCTCCATCCTTTTGCCCGTGCCGACGCAGCGCAGCAAGGGTGTCCTCGTGGCGCCGACCGTCTACGGAAATGTCCTCCTCGGGCCCACCGCAGAGGATCTTGATGACCGAACCGACACGGCCAGCACTGCGGACGGCGTGGAGCAGCTCCGGGCCGCCGGCAGCCGTGTGCTGCCCCGGTTGCTCGACGAGGAGGTGACATCGGTCTTTGCGGGGCTGCGGGCCGCAACCGAGCATCGTGACTTTCAGATACGCGCCTACCCCGAGGAGCGCTACCTCTGCGTGGGCGGCATCCGCTCGACGGGCCTGACGGCGTCGATGGCAATTGCCGAGCATGTGGTGGAGTTGCTCGGGTCGGCCGGCGAGGACGTTGTGCGCCTGGACGACGCCTCGGGCGCGACCCGTTTCCCGCCGCTCGGCGAATGCCAAGTGCGTCCGTACCGCGATGCCGCACTGATCGCGACAGATCCCGAGTACGGCCGCATCGTGTGCCACTGCGAGTTGGTCAGTGCCGGCGAGCTGCGCGACGCCTTCGAGTCACCCGTGCCGCCACGCTCGACGGGGGGGATCCGACGGCGGACGCGCGCGATGAACGGGAGATGCCAGGGCTTCTACTGCGCAGCCACGGTGGTCTCGGCGCTGGCTGCGGCGCGCGGCATCGATCCACGCCACCTGCTCGGGCTCGACGGAGGGCAGTCGTGACCACGGGAAGGGTTCAATCCGAGGCGTGTGCACGCGAGGTCGCCGACGTGGTCGTGATCGGGTCCGGTCCAGCCGGGCTGGCCGCGGCTACTGCCATCAGACGGTCCCACCCTGGGCGTGTGCTGGTCGTCGAGCGCCAAGCGCGAGCAGGCGGGATCCCAGCCCAGTGCGACCATCGCGGCTTCGGCCTGCGAGACCTCCACCGCTCCTACAGCGGCCCCGATTACTCCCGTGCCCTTGCTGGGCAGGCGCTCGAAGCCGGTGTGGAGATCATCACCGAGACCACCGCGTTCATTGAAAGCGACGGTGCGTTGGCGATCACTGGCCCGGCCGGGTTGCGACACGTCGAGGCGGCGCACGTGCTGCTCGCGACCGGGGCGAGGGAGCGCCCCCGCACCGCACGGCTGGTGCCGGGGACGCGCCCGGCGGGCGTGTTCACGACCGGTCAGCTCCAGCAGTTCGTCCGCCGGTCGCTCCCCGTCGGTTCTCGCGCCCTGGTGGTCGGGGCCGAGCACGTCTCGTTCTCCGCAGTGCTCACTCTGCGAGAGGCGGGAGTTGCCGTCCGGGCGATGGTGACCGACCTTGAAGAGGCCCAGAGCCTTCCCGTCGCGAACGCCGTGCTGCGCCACCTCTACCGCGTACCGCTCATGACCCGTACCGCCGTCGTATCCCTGGAAGGGCGCCGACGACTCCAAGGCGTCACGCTGGAGGATTGTGTGACCGGCGCGCGCTTGAGCGTCGAGGTGGACACGATCGTCTTCAGCGGCGGGTGGGTGCCCGAGTATGGACTTGCCCGTAGCGCCGGCGTCGTCCTCGACCCTGGCTCGGGCGGACCGGCCGTCGATGCGCTCGGCCGCACCAGTCGGATCGGCTGGTTTGCCGCGGGGAACCTCGTGCACCCGGTCGAGACGGCGGACAGCACGGCGGTGCAGGCGGCGCGCGTGGGTGCCGGGATGGCAGCGAGCCTTACGAGGACACGAGGTCCCCTCGCTCCGGCGGTCCCAGTTCGGGTCGCGGCACCGCTTGCGTGGGTGTGGCCGAACCTCGTGCGGCCAGGCTTGACGAGTGGTGGCGACGTCACTTTGCTGCGGACCGCGGAGTTCGGTGCGCAGCGTTCCGTCCGCTTCTCACAGGACGGGCGCGAGCTCGGTACCTACCGCATCCGCCACCTCACCCCGAACCGGTCGCTGCGGGTGGGCGCTGCGTGGCGCAACGGCGTCAGCGCCGAAGGCGGCCTCGTCACTGCCTCGCTTCACTGAAGACGCCCCGCGCGGCACCCGACGTTACGTTGGGAGGGGCCGTCGGTTGAGGTGGTTCCGCTCGGGGAAGGGGTGCGTCGATGACGCCAGAGCTCGACTCATACCGGGAAAAGCGGCGAAAGGGCCGGACGCCGGAGCCGATTCCGCCAAAGTCGCGTGCGAGGAAGCAAGCGAAGCCCAAAAGCCCGAGCCGCCGCAGCCCGAAGCAGGCGAACGCCCCGAGCTTCGTCATCCAAGAGCACCATGCGTCGTCCCTGCACTGGGACTTCCGGCTCGAGCGCGACGGCGTCCTCGTCTCCTGGGCTCTCCCCAAGGGCCTTCCCGTCGACCCGCACCGCAACCACCTGGCGGTCCACGTCGAGGACCACCCCCTCAACTACGCGAGCTTCTCGGGTGAGATCCCGCAGGGCGAATACGGGGCCGGCTCCGTGTCCATCTGGGACCAGGGTACCTATGACTGCGAGAAGTGGTCAGAGCGCGAGGTGATGGTTTTGCTGCACGGCGGCCGGGCGAACGGCCGTTACGTGCTGTTCAAGACTGCCGGGCGCGGGGGCAAGGACAACTGGATGATCCACCGGATGGACGCCGCGCCCGCCGATTTCGAGCCGATGCCGGAGCTGGTCCGGCCCATGCTCGCCGAGCCGGGGGCCCTACCCACGAACGATGATGGTTGGAGCTACGAGTTCAAGTGGGACGGACTGCGGGCCGTGCTCTACGTCGAGGGCGGACGAGTCAGGATCCTCACCCGCAATGACCATGACGTGTCGGACTCCTACCCTGAGCTGCGGGAGATCGGCGAGCGGCTGGGTTCGACACAGGCGGTGCTCGACGGCGAGATCGTCGCACTCGATGACGAGGGGCGCCCGAGCTTCGAGGCGCTCCAGCGCCGGATGCATGTCGCCGACAGCTCCCGGGCACGCCGACTGGCCGACGAGGTCCCCGTCACGTTCCTGGCGTTCGACGTGCTGTACGTCGACGGACACCTGCTGCTCTCGGCGACCTATGACGAGCGGCGCAAGGTACTGGCTGCGCTCTCCCTCGACGGCCCCGAGGTCGCCCTCCCCCCTGCGTTCGACAGCGCTCACGGCGCCGATGTGCTCCACGCGGCTCGAGAGCGAGGGCTCGAAGGCGTGGTGGCCAAGCGCCGCGACAGCCCCTACCGGCCTGGGCGCCGGTCGGGCGAGTGGGTCAAGGTCAAGAATTTCATGACCCAAGAGGTGGTGATCGGGGGCTACACGGAGGGCAGGGGCCGACGGAATGAGGGGATCGGCGCGCTCCTCCTCGGCATCCCCGAAGGTCGGACCCTTCGCTACGTGGGGAAGGTCGGCACGGGCTTCACCGACGAGGTCCTCGCTGACCTCACCCGTCGACTCTCGAAGCTCCGGCGGACGAACAGCCCCTTTGCTGACCCTCTGCCGCGCGCCGAGCAGGCCGCAGCCCACTGGGTTCGCCCGGGCCTGGTCGGCGAAGTCCGCTTCGCCGAGTGGACGAAAGACGGTCGCCTCCGGCACCCCTCGTGGCGGGGCCTGCGCGACGACAAGAAGCCGGCCGAGGTCGTGCCCGAGTCCTGAGCACCCGTTTGCGTTCGAGGCCCGGGAACGTGACCTCTTCCAGAATGAGGTGGACGGCGGCGGCGGTCGATGGCGATCAGCGCCCGATTGGGCCGAGCAGGACGCCCCCGATCAACGTGGGGATGATGGTCAGCCCAGGGGAGATCCGACACCGAGCGCGCCGGTGGGGCCCGCACCGGTGAGGCCAATGGAGAAGAGCACGGCGGTCGACAGGCTTGCCCGGTGCGCCGAGTGCCTGCACTTCGGCCCGCCCCCCATCAGCCCGCGTCGCACCTTCGGTGTGGGCGAGCTCGTCGCTCGCTGGCTCCTTCGGCACCGCATGCTCCGCCGGCGCCTTCGTCACGAGGCTGCGTCCTGAGGCCATCGGGTTCCTCTCGCTGCCGCTGAGCTTGACCGGCGGTCAGTCCCCTTCGGCTACCCGAATGGCCCGATTCAAACGGGGCGCAGACAGGCCCCTGACTCGATGCGCTGCTTCAATGCGGCGAGATTGCGCCTCCAGATGAAGGCGAGGACGGGGCGCGCGAACCAGGCGCCGACGGCTGCCCCCATCCACCAAGGGAAGACGAGTTCTTCTTCCCAGGACAGCCGCGTGGCCGATCGGCCGAGCGGGACAAGGCGGAACCTGCCTTCCCCGGTGACCACGCCCCGGTGGGCGACGGTGATCCCAACGCCCTGCTCCCACCCGGCGACGAACATTTCGTCCGTCAGCCGAAAAGGGCCGACCTTTGTGTCGCACAGGAACTCCGTCCCCACGCCCCGCCGCTGCTCGGAGGTGAACCGGATGGCCACGGCGTCGTGCATCCACTCGACGTGGTCCTCGATGCGCTCGAGCTCAGCCCAGACCGATTCGGCCGGAGCCGCGATCACCACGTCGACGGCAATCGGCACACCAGGCCGGCCGCCCCCCCCGTCGGCACTCATCGCCCACCCCCGAGGCGTTCAGATCGAGCGCGCCCGGGCCCAGGTCGTCGCGTCAGCATCGCCTCAGGCTGGGGGACCACAAGTCCGGCTAGACGATCTCGCCCTCGCCCTTTTGGTGGGCGCCCCTCTCGATCATCTCGCGGTAGTGCTCGCCGACCTCTTCCTGGTCGCCGCTCATCGACGGGTCTTCCCGGGATCGTTCGGCCGCGAGATCCTCGTCGGTGGTCGGGGGTCGGTCCGCCTCGTGAGCAGAGTCGGCCCCTTGGGACTCGGCGTTGTGGGTCGTCTCTTCGGACTCAGTTGGCTCGGCCACGACGTCCTCCTTGCTCGGTGTCCGCAAACAGTCCAAGGTACCCCTGACGTCGTCGCGCAAACGACCGTGCGCGGCTCACGGCTCTTCCTTGAAGGCCTGGCGGAGCTGAGCGAGGCTGGCGGCGAGAAGCCGCGAGACGTGCATCTGGCTCACGCCGATGCGAGCCGAGATCTCCGACTGGGTCAGCCCATCGACGAAACGGAGCTGCAAGATCGTCTGCTCACGAGGCGGCAACTTGGCGAGGGCCGGCGCCAGCACCGAGCGATCATCGACCGCCAAGTACTTGGAGTCCTCTGACCCGAGGCGATTGGCGAGCGTCTCCTCCTGGCGGTCCGGGACGTCGATGGAGGATGTGCGGTAGCCCTGGCCTGCCTCGAGGGCCTCGAGCACGGCTTCTTCGGTCGCTCCAGTCGATGCCGCCAGCTCGGCCACAGTGGGGGAGCGCCCGAGCTCCTGGGACAGGGTGCCGATCGTGTGCCCGAGCTCCAAGTACAGCTCTTGGATTCGACGGGGGGCCCGGACGGCCCAACCCTTGTCGCGGAAGTGCCGCTTCAACTCGCCGATGACGGTGCGGGTCGCGAAGGTCGAGAACTCGACGCCACGATTCGGGTCGAACCGGTCGACGGACTTGACCACGGCGAGTGATGCGACCTGGAAGAGGTCGTCGAAGGTCTCGCCACGGTTGGCGAACCGCCGGGCAAGCTGGTGCGCCAGCCCGAGGTGCGCCGTGACCAGCTCGTCGCGGAGCTTGGGGTTCCCGGACTCGGCGAACGCTTCGAACTTCGCCCGTGCCTCTGCTGATCGCCTCCGCACGTCCTCGGGCGAGCGGACCTCGGGGGTCACTGGCTCTCCGTGACGCGCCGTTTGCGCAGCCAGGCGCGCGGGTTCTCACCTTCGAGGTCGTGGCCGTGCTCGTCGACGAGGGCCTCGAGAATCCTGAGCGAGAGCGACGCTTCGTCTTCCTCGCCGATGAGCGAGCCCGCAGCACCCGACGACGCGTCGGCGTGCCTGATGTAGGTGCAGCTGATCTCGATGGTGTCCTCGGCCGGCCGTTCGAAGCACAGGGCCAAGCGTCCAGTCGTGTCCCCACGGAGCACCGTGAGGCAAAGCTCGTCGACGGCCAGGCGCAGGTCTTCGATCTCCTCGACGCCGAAGTGGGCTCGCGACGCCACCGTGGCGGCGGTGAGACGAGCGAGCACGGCGAGGTCGGCTCGGACCGGGAGCGAGAGCTCGACGACATCTTCGGTCACCAGAGTCGCCTGGCGCCCTTCGTCGGTGCTCACTTGGAGCGCGCCTCGTCGATGGTCGGCGTGATGGTGAACACCTCGGTCAGCCCTGTGATCTCGAACACCTTCAAGATGCGCGGTTCGGCGATGACCAGCCGCAGGTCGCCGCCGGCCTCCCGACAGCGCTTGAGCGCGCCCACGAGCACGCCCAGGGCGGTCGAATCGAGGAACGTCACGCCGAGAAGGTCCACCACCACGGTGGCGTGACCGGCAGCGACGAGCCCTTGGAGCTGCTCACGGAGCCCGGGTGCCGTGGCGACGTCGATCTCGCCACTCACCGACACGATCGGGACGCCTCCGCGTACTTCCTCGGAAATGTCGAAGGTCTGTTCCATCGGAGTCCTCTCGATCGGTTGCGTATCCACGATCGAGGGGAAGTCGATTCGACCGCCCCCTCGAACGGAGAGCCTGTGCCGTTGCGGCGCACGCTCTCGGCTTCTTCCACCCTGGCCGGGCACTCAATAAAATGTGTATTGCCTGCTGACTGCACCCCTACATTACCGGTCCCTTTGGAAATCAATCCTGGGATCGTGGACGCATCAGCGGAGGCGCATTCACCGGTCGCAGTGGTCGACCACGTGAAGCCGTGGGAAGGTGCGCCGGTGAAGATCGACGCCAACCTCGTGGGCGTGCCGCTGCACGCCGTGCCGGCCAGAACAGCTGCCCTCCTCGACGCCGGGGTCGACGGTGTCTTCGCCGCAGAAGGGCCCAACGACGTCTTCTTCCCCCTCGCGCTCGCCGCATCGGTGCAACGCCGGGTCGACCTCATGACGAATGCGGCCGTTGCCTTCCCCCGCAACCCCATCCACTTGGCCCATTCGGCCTGGGACCTCCAGGATTTCTCGGGTGGTCGGTTCCGTCTCGGTCTCGCCACTCAGGTCCGCACGCACATCGAGCGTCGTTTCGGGGTCGAGTGGTCGACGCCGGTCGCACGAATGCGCGAGCTCGTCGGGGCGCTGCGTGCCATCTTCGCCACGTTCCAAGAGGGCGGGGCGCTGCAGTTCGACGGGAAGTTCTATCGCCACCGTCTCATGACGCCGATGTTCAGCCCGGGGCCCTTGTCGAGCGGGGCGCCGCCGATCTTATTGGGCGCGCTCGGACCGCAGATGACCGCCATGGCCGCCGAGGTCGCTGACGGTGTCTTGGTGCTGCCCTTCCACGGCCGACGGTTCCTCGAGGGCGTGACGATCCCCGCCATCAACTCGGGCCTCGAGGCAGCCAATCGCACGAGGGCGGACATCGAGGTGGTGTGCGGGGCGATCGTCGGAGTGGGCGGCGACGAAGAGGAGCGCCAGAGCGCGCTCGACGGCGTGCGGGGGTTGCTCGGCTTCTACGGGTCGACACCTGCGTACCGCCGGGTGCTCGATGCCGAGGGCTGGGGGGACCGCCAGCCGGTCCTCCAGCGCGCCGTCCGCTCGGGGGCGTGGTCCGAGCTCGGCGAGCTGGTCACCGACGACATGGTCTCGGCGCTTGCGGTCACTGGCTCACCGTCTGCGTGTGCGCAGCAGCTGGTCGAGCGCCTCGGCGGTCTTGCCGACCGCGTGGCGCTCTTCCTCCCCTTCCAGTGCAGCGAGGAAACGCTGACCCAGCTGGTCGCGGAGTTGCGTGCCGCCTCGGCCTGAGCTTGGTCGCGAGTTCAGCTGCTGGACGTGCCCGCACCCTCGGATGGCGCAACCGTTCCGGGCCCGCTGCTCGGAGCGGCACCGGCCCAGGTCGCAGGAGATGGCATCCCCGGTCCGAGGTGCAAGGGCATGGGGAAGGTCTCGGGCGCGAGGCCGGCGGCCTTCAGCTGCTCATCGAGTGCGGCCGGGATGGCGGCCGCGATATCCCAGAGGCGCGGCGCGGCGCGGGCGCAGGCGAGCAGGCCGAAGTACAGCACGCCTCGATAGCTCATGATCGTGATGTTGAGGCCCATGCCGTCCATCACCGGACCGAAGGGGAACCCCGCCAGCATCTCGGCGCCCCCGAGGTAGAGGGGGAACTCGGGACCGGGCACGTTCGAGATGACGAGGTTGGCGATAGGACGGTGGCGGTCGGCCAGCCGCATGCGGCTGTAGAAGCGGCTGGCCAGTGCGAAGACGTTGGGCGTCGCGTGCTCCGCCCAGTTCAACAGCGTGTCGGCCCCGAGTGCCTGGTGCTCCTCTTTCGCCCCCCGGGTCCCTTCGTGGATGAGGTCCAGGCGCTTGATGGGGTCGGCCTCTTGCACGGGGAGGGCGACGAACATCGCCGAGACCTTGTTGGCGCCACGCACGGCGGCGAGGTCGGGCGCCACCGAGACCGGCACGACCGCCACGAGCGGGATGTCGGGCAGCTCGTCGCCAGCGTCGAGATAACGGCGGAGCGCCCCCGTGCAGATGCCGAGCACGACGTCGTTGACGGTCGTGCCCGTCGCGTTCTTGAGGCGCTTCACATCGGCGAGGCTGGCGGCTGCGTACGCGACCCGCCGCCGCCCGCTCAGCGCTGAGTTGAAGCTCGTGCGCGGGGCGGTGAGGGGCAGCGCCCCTTTGGGGCCGACCTCGGATTGGCGGACCCGGCGGATACCGAGCAGGGACTGGCCCGTGCGCCAGACGGTCCTCGTGAAGCCCAGCGGCTCGAGCATGCGCGTGACCAGCGCCTGGGAGATGAGTTCGGCGTTCGACGGGAGCCGGGTGTCAGGGGTGTGCTCGGGGACGGGCGGCTGGACCGGCGGGTCGGGCTCGAGGTCGAAGAGGACGCCCAAGAGCTCGGCGCCCGAGACGCCGTCCACCGTCGAGTGGTGCATGGTCGCGATGAGCGCGAGCTTCCCGTTCTCGAGGCCCTCGACGATCCACATCTCCCACAGCGGGTGGTGACGGTCGAGCTGGCGGCTCGCCACGTCGCCGGCGAACTCGGCGAGCTCGCGCATGCCGCCGGGGGACGGCAGCGCAGCCCGTCGTAGGTGGTTGTCGATGTCGAAGTCAGGGTCGTCCACCCAGACCGGGTGCCCGAGCCGTAGCGGTACCTCCACGATGCGCCGCTGGAAGACCGGCATGAGCGGGATCCGAGACCGGATGAGCTCGCGGAGACGCCGGAACGAGTAGCCACCCGGGACGGTTGACGGGTCGAAGACCGCCGTCATCGACACATGCATGTGCAACGTCGGGCTCTCGACGTAGAGGAAACTGGCATCGAGGCCAGTCAGACGCTCCGTCACCATGCTCCTCCTCCGACCGCAGCTGCCCGCCGACAGCGTCGGGTCACTACGAGCGTCCCACCTCAGCCCCGCCCCGGCAACACCCCCGCCTGGTAAGGAGGTGGGACCGGGGTCATGATGGTGCGATGGCATACGCCCTGCTCGCCATCGGCGTCCTTGCGCTGGTGCTTGTCGTCAACGCCTATTGGCCCGTCCGGCGTGAGCCGATGGCCACCCTCAGCTTCTTCGCCGGCTGGCTCTGCGGGGAGCTCCCGCTCCAGAACCTCGTGGTCACCGTCGTCGTGGCGGTGGTGTTCGGCGCCCTCGGCGCGCTCGGCTCATGGGCCGGTTGGTTGGGGCTCGTCCTTCTCGTGCTCGCCGCCTGCGGCCTCGTCGGCCTGGCTGTCCTTGGCGCGCGAGCCACGAGGGTGACCATGGCGGCACTGGCGGCCACGACCGGCGGCGAGATCGCCCTGCCGGCGGCGCCGCCGCCGGCGGCATGGGGGAGCTGGTGGCGGTTGAGCAGGGCCGTCCCGTTCGCCGGCCGGTCCGTCTCGGTGGTTCGAAACCTTGACTATGCCGGCGACGGCGCCGCCGCTCATCGCCTCGACGTCCTCTCGCCCCGGACACCAGCGAGCGGCGCACCGGTGATGGTCTACATCCACGGCGGTGCGTGGGTCATCGGCGACAAGCGCGAGCAGGGTAAGCCGATGATGTTCGAGCTGGTCTCGAGGGGGTGGGTCTGCGTCACGATCAATTACCGGCTCAGCCCGAAGGCGACGTGGCCGGAGCACATCATCGACTGCAAACAGGCACTTGCCTGGGTCAAGGCTCACATCGCCGAGTACGGCGGCGACCCGGGCTTCGTGGCAGTGAGCGGGGGGTCGGCCGGCGGCCACCTGGCCGCCCTGATCGCCCTCACTCCCAATGCGCTCGAGTGGCAGCCTGGCTTCGAGGCCGCCGACACCTCGGTCGACGCCTGCCTTCCCTACTACGGCGTCTACGAGATGACCGGTGACCCAGCGGGGACCGGGCTCCATGGCTCAGGGCTCCTCGAGCTCCTCCAGAGCCGGGTGATGAAGACCACCATCGAGGCCGACCGCCAACTGTTCGAGCGCGCGTCGCCGACCTACAGGGTGAACGCCGATGCCCCCCCGTTCTATGTCGCCCACGGCACCAACGACACCCTCGTCCCGGTCGAGGTCGCGCGCACTTTCGTCGCCGCCCTCCGGAAGGCCTCGTCGGCCCCGGTGACCTACGTCGAGCTGCCACGTGCCCAGCACGCCTTCGACGTCCTCGCTTCCCTGCGAAGCAGGGCCACCACGATGGGCGCAGTACTGTTCCTCGATTCGATCCGGGCGCCAGCAGCAGCGAGCGGATCGTCGGGGGCGCCGGCCCTCGGGGACGCAGCAGGAGATCAGCGGCCCTAGGCGGCTGAGGCCCCGGGAGTTTTTCTCCAGCGACGGCGCGCTGGTGGCTTTCTGACGTACCATCAGATTTCTGCCCGGGGGGGATCGAGCCGACCAGGGGTCGGCAGCGTTCGTGCAGGCCTGCGCCGAACCCCGGTTCGTGAGCGGTGCGAGGCACTGAGAACAAGGGGGAGTGGATGTCGAGCGAGGGTCACCACGGGCTCGGGCGCGCCGAGCGATCCCGGCGCACGCCAAGGGCACGTTCCATCATGGTGGGGGCCACTGCGGTCTCGCTCTTGTGTGCCACCACCACCGTGATCACGCTCTCGGCCCCCGCAGCTGGGGCATCGGGCCTCAATACCACTGGCCCTCCGTGCGCGACCCCGCCTCCGGTGACGACCGCAGAGGCCGACTCCACTGTCGGCATCACATCGAACTCGGTCACCGTCGGGAACATCTCGATCCTCTCGGGTCCCGTGCCGGGCCTCTTCCAGGGAGCGCCCTACGGCGTCGAGGCCTATTTCGACTACATCAACTCGAAGGGCGGCGTGAACGGGCGCCAACTGAAGGTGGACTCCTACGACGACGCGTTCAGCGGCCAGTCGAACGAGTCCGAGACCACCACCGCCGTGGGCAAGGACTTCGCTCTCGTTGGCAACTTCTCGCTGTTCGACAGCTACGGCTGCAAGGTGCTGGCGGCCAACCCGGCCGTCGCAGATGTCTCGGTGACCCTCGACCCGGGCACCAACGCCCTGCCCACCGACTTCAGCGCGCAGCCGCTCTCCCAGGGCGCTCCCGAGGGCCCCTACATCTATCTGAAGAAGAAGTACCCGAAGGCCATCAAGTCCGTCGGCAACCTCGTCTCGAACACCGCGACGGCCATCGCCAACTGGCAGGGCCAAGAAGCCGTCATGGAGCACCTCGGCTATCACATCTCGTATGTGCGCGACATCAGCCCGGTCGAGACCGACTTCACGACCGACGTCATCAACATGCGCAACGACCACGTCCAGTTCGTGTACCTGACCGACTTGGACTGGCAGGTGGCTGCCGGGCTCGTCCAGGCCATGAACCAGCAGAACTTCCACCCCCAGGTGCTGTTCTCGGCGGGACCGGCCTACGCCGACCAGTACATCGCGGCCGCCGGGGGCCCGAGCGCCACCAACGGCCTGTGGCTCGGCCAGGGAACGTCGCTGTACCTCGGCGAGGACGCAAAGGTCATCCCGGCGGTGAGCACATTCCTCACATGGGTGAAGAAGGACCACCCCGGCTTCACTCCGGACCTCTACACGCTCTACGGGTGGGCGTCGGCGCAGTTGTTCGTCCAGGCCTTGCAGGCCGCAGGCAAGAACCCCACGCGTGGCGAGCTCCTCAGCCAGCTCCAGAAGATCACCAGCTTCTCGGCGAGCAACCTGATCGGGTCATCGAATCCGGCCAAGAAGCTGCCGCCGAACTGCTACATCATGGCCAAGATCGTCAACGGGAAGTACCAACGGGTCGACGACCCGCCCAACGGTGGCTACCGTTGCGACGCGCCCTACTACTCGATCAATGGCACGCTCCCCGAAGTCAACCCCTCCTCCTGAGCACCGCGGGGCGCACGGGAATGCGGGGTAGTTGAGAAGCCGTGGAGACCTTCCTCTCATTCACGGTCATCGGCATCGTCGCCGGTGCCATCTACGCCGTGACGGCCATGGGCCTTGTCGTGACCTACACGACGACGGGGGTCTTCAACTTCGCCCAGGGGGCGGTCGGGATGGTCGCCGCCTTCTCGTACTGGGAGCTCACCCAGAGCTACCACTGGCCAGTCGTGCTCGCCCTCGTGGTGGTCCTGCTCGTGGAGGCGCCGCTGCTCGGCGCGCTGGTCGAGTTCATCTTCATGCGCCGGATCTACGGCGCCTCGGCCGACCGGTCCCTCATGGTGACCCTCGGCGTGCTCCTGATCATGGTCGGTGTGGCCACGGCGGTGTGGGGCCAGCAGACGCTGCGGATCGTCCCGCCCTTCTTCGAAGGCCACGAGGTGACCATCTTCGGTGTCGTTGTCACCTATCAGCAGCTACTGATCGTCATCGTGGCCGTGGTCATCGCCCTCGGCCTCCGCTTGTACTTCATGAATTTTCGCTCCGGTGTGGCCATGCGGGCAGTCGTCGACGATCCAGAGCTCTTGGCGCTGGCCGGTGTGGCGCCCTATCGCGTGTCGCGGCGGGGCTGGATGCTCGGCTTCATGCTGGCCGGACTCGCCGGGGTGTTGCTCGCCCCGACCGTCGGCTCCACCGGTCTCAACATCGACACGCTGACGCTGCTCGTGGTCAATGGCTACGCGGCCGCTGTGGTAGGACGGCTTCGCAGCCTGCCTTGGACGTTCGTGGGCGGCATCGCGCTCGGACTGGCTGACGCCTATGCGACGGGCTACCTCCCAGGGCACATCCCCGCGGCGCTGGTCGAGCAGATCGCCACCATCATCCCCGCCGTCTTCTTGTTCGTCGCGCTGCTCGTCGTGCCGAGCGCCCGGCTGCGGGCCATCGGCCGCATCCCCGTCCACCTGCCGCCGAAGGTGGCCAACGCCCGCCAGTCGCTGGTCGGGTCCGGGCTCCTCGTGGTCGCCGTCGCCGTGATCTCGGTCGTCGCCGCCGGCTCCACCCTCGCCACGATCAGCCAGGGCATCGCGCTCGGGATCGTGGCGCTGTCACTCGTGCTGCTCACCGGCTACGGCGGCCAGGTCTCGCTCTGCCAGTACACCTTCCTCGGTGTGGGCGCCTTCACCATGGGCAAGGTGGCTGGCGGGGGCGGCTCCTGGCTGGGGCTCCTCGCCGCGGTCGGGATCTGCGCCGCCCTCGGCATGCTCGTCGCACTGCCCGCGCTCCGGCTGCGCGGCCTCTACCTGGCGCTGGCCACCCTCGCCTTCGGGGAGGCCATGTACTACGGCTTCTTCTCCAACTCCTCGATCTTCCCCGGCTACGGCGGCTCGATCACCGTCGGGAGGCTGGCGCTGCCCGGCACACAGGGGATCGGCGACCGCACCGAGATGATCGAGATCGCCGTGTTCTTCGGCGCCTGCGCCATCGGGGTCCTCGCCCTGCGGCGCAGTGCGTTCGGTCGCCGCCTCGTGGCCATGAACGACTCCCCGGCGGCCTTCGCCACGTTGGGCATCGACGCGACGGTCACCAAGATGATCGCCTTCGGGGTCTCGGCGGGAATGGCCGGGTTGGGCGGGGTGCTCTACGCCGGCGTGCAGGGCTCCATCAGCGCCAACGACGTGGAGCTGTTCGCCAGCCTGATCCTCCTGCTCTTCGTCAGCATCTGGGGCATCCGCACCACCGCGGGCGCCCTCCTCGCCGGGCTGACCGCCACCATCCTGCCCAGCCTGAGCACGCACCTGCCCCCGGCATGGGCGCAACTGAGCGGCCTGGTCGCCGGACTGGGCATCGTGCTGCTCGGCCGTAGCCCAGAAGGCGTGTTGGGCGTGCCGTGGCTGCGCGCGCGAGTGCGTCTGCCGCTCGGCGACCGAGATGCGCTCGAGCCGAGCGGCGCATTCGGCCAAACGAGTGAAGGGCCAGTCGGTGTCCTCAGCTGAGCTCGCGGTGGCCCAGCCCGAGTCGGAGGACGCACTCGAGGTGAACTCGGTGTCCGTGCGCTTCGGCGGCGTGGCCGCGCTCTCGAACGTCTCGCTACGAGTCCATGCCGGGGTGGTCACCGGGCTGATCGGCCCGAACGGCGCCGGCAAGACAACACTGTTCAACGTCGTGAGCGGTCTGCAGCGTCCGAATCACGGCGAGGTGTACATCGATGGGCGCGACGTCACCCGCCTCGGTCCCCATCGCCGGGCCCGCCTGGGATTGGCCCGGACCTTCCAGCGCCTCGAACTGTTCGGGACGCTCTCGGCCCTCGACAACGTGCGCGTCGGCCTCGAGGCGCGCCACCGGGAGTCCGATGTCGACGAGCTCGACACAGCCGAGAAGTTGCTCGAACGCGTCGGCGTCCATGCCCGACGCGACACCCAGGTGGGATCGTTGCCGACCGGCACGGCACGCCTCGTCGAGCTGGCGCGGGCCCTGTCGATCAGCCCCAAGGTGCTGCTGCTCGACGAACCATGCTCGGGCCTTGACGATTCGGAGAGCGAGGCGCTCGGCGCCCTGCTCCGCGGCCTCGCCCAGGAGGGCCGGTCCATCCTGCTGGTCGAGCACGACACCGACCTCGTGCTCAAGATCTGCGACCACATCTACGTGCTCGACTTCGGCGAGATCATCGCCTCAGGCAGCCCCGAGGTGATCCGAGCCGACCCGGCCGTCCAGGCCGCGTACCTCGGCCACCTGGACGCGCCCGAAACCGGGCCCCTCAGCTGATGCGGGCCACCATCCTTACGACCGCGCCGGCCGTCCGCTTCGAGGGGGTGCGGGCCTCTTACGGGCGGATCGAGGCCCTCTACGGGGTGGACCTCGAGGTGCCGGCCGGCAGCATCTTCGCCGTGCTAGGGCCGAACGGGGCGGGCAAGTCGACGCTGCTCAAAGTGGCGAGCGGCCAGCTGCGGCCGACGGCCGGGACCCTCAAGATCGAGGGCCTCTCCGTGCGGCGGGTCTCACCGGAGGCCTTCGCCCGCAGCGGCGTCTGCGCCATTCCCGAGGGACGCGGAGTGTTCCCCAACCTCTCGGTGCGCGACAACCTGTCGATGTGGACGTACCAGGGCACCGGCCGGCCCGAGGCCGAAGAGCGGGCCTACACCCGCTTCCCCCGACTGAAGGAACGGCGCCGACAGCTCGCCGGCACCCTCTCGGGCGGCGAGCAGCAGATGCTTGCCATCGCCCGGGCGCTGGTCGGCTCGCCACGGCTGCTGCTCCTCGACGAGATCTCCATGGGGCTCGCACCCATGGTGGTCGGCGAGCTCTACGAGCTGGTCGCCCACATCGCCGCGGATGGCGTCACCGTGATCGTGGTCGAGCAGTTCGTGTCGACCGCTGTGCGGGTGGCCGACCATGCGGCGATCCTGCTCCACGGCCGGGTTCACCAGCAGGGGAGCCCCGACGAGATGGCCGAGGCCGCCCTCGGCGCCTACCTCAGCTCCGAGGGTTGAGCTCGCCGCCGCTCACTCCTCGGCGGCCAGCTCGACGAGGACTTCCGGCTCGGCACATTCGGTGAGGACCAGCTCGTCGACGCCGCCGGCGTCGCAGAGGTCACGTCTGGCTGCGGCGAGGGCCCCGAGGCGCTCGGGCGAGTCACGCACCTCGAGGCGCGCCACCTTGGCCCGCATCGATCGCTTGGCGTTGGTCTTCTCCCTGCGCACCGCGCCGAGCACGCCGGCCGCCACTTCCAAGACGTCGGCTGCGCCGGCCTGCTCGGCGAAGGCGAGCTCTTCTGTGACCGGCCATGGCGCATGGTGCACCGAGCCCTCCTGCCACCAGCTCCAGACCTCTTCGGTGACGAAGGGGAGGAACGGGGCGAAGAGGCGCAGCTGCGTCGAGAGGGCGACCGCCAGGGCGGTGCGCGCCGAGATGGCGTCTCGGTCGTCGTCGGCGCCGTAGGCACGCGTCTTGACGAGCTCGAGGTAGTCGTCACAGAAGGCCCAGAAGAACGTCTCGGTCCGCTCGAGGGCACGGGCATAGTCGTACTCCTCGAGCGCGGCGGTGGCATCGGCCACGACGGTGGCCAGCCGGGCGATCATCGCCCGGTCGATCGGGGCAACGATGGCGGCCGAATCGGGCACGGCCTGCCCGGCGAGCCGGCTGAGTGCGAAGCGAGACGCGTTGAGCACCTTGATGGCGAGGCGCCGACCGATCTTGACCTGGCCTTCGTCGACAGCCGTGTCGGTGCCGGGGCGCCCGTTGGCCGCCCAGTAGCGAAGGGCGTCGGCGCCGTGGCTCTCGATGAGGGGGAGGGGCGTCACCACGTTCCCCTTGGACTTCGCCATCTTCTTGCGGTCCGGGTCGAGGACCCAGCCGGAGATGGCCGCGTTCGCCCACGGCAGCGTGCCGTGCGCCAGCTCGGCGCGCACGATGGTGCTGAAGAGCCAGGTCCGGATGATCTCGTGGGCCTGGGGCCGAAGGTCCATCGGGAACACCCGGGCGAACAGGTCGGGGTCGTCCGCCCACCCCCCGGCGATCTGTGGGGTGAGCGAGGAGGTTGCCCACGTGTCCATGACATCGGGATCGCCGAGGAAGCCCCCCGGCAGATTGCGCTGGGACTCCTCGTAGCCACTCGGGGTATCCGTCGACGGATCGATCGGCAGGTGCTCGGGCTCAGGTGCGAGGGGCTGGGCGAAGTTGACCGAGCCGTCCTCTCCGATCGGGTACCACAGCGGGAACGGCACGCCGAAGAACCGCTGCCGGCTGATGTTCCAGTCCGAATTGAGACCCTCGACCCAAGAGCGGTAGCGATGCGCCATGTAGGACGGGTGCCACGCCAGCTCCTCGCCGCGCTCGAGCAGCTTGTCGCGAAGTGGCAGCGTGGCGACGAACCACTGGCGTGACGAGACGATCTCGAGTGGTCGTTCGCCCCGCTCGTAGAACTTGACCTGGTGCGTGATGGCTCGGGCCTCGCCGAGCAGGGCGCCATCGGCGGCCAACAGCTCGATGATGCGCCGCTGGGCGGCCTTGACCGACTTGCCGACGAGTTCGGCGTAGTTGGCGCCGGCGCGCCCGGGGTCGGTCGAGCTGAACTCGCCCTCGCCCCAGTGGACCGGTTCGAGCCGGCCGTCCCGGCCCACGATGGTGCGGGTGGGGAGGTCAAGCTCACGCCACCAGATGACGTCGGTCGTGTCGCCGAATGTGCAGATCATGGCGATGCCCGACCCCTTCTCGGGATCTGCCAACTCGTGGGCGACGACCGGGACGCGCGCGCCGAAGAGCGGGGTGAGGACGTCGCTGCCGAACAGCGGCTGGTAGCGGGCGTCGTCGGGGTGGGCGACGAGGGCCACGCAGGCGGCCAGCAGTTCGGGCCGCGTCGTCTCGATCTCGACGGCACCGTTCCCGTCCACGCGGTCGAAGGCGATGCGGTGGTAGGCGCCGGGCTGCTCGCGGTCTTCGAGCTCGGCTTGGGACACGGCGGTACGAAAGTCCACGTCCCACAGTGTCGGGGCCTCCCGCTGATAGACATGGCCGGCAGCGAGGAGGTCCAAGAAGCTCCGCTGGGACGTCCGCCGGGCCCGCTCGCCGATGGTGGTGTAGGCGAGCCGCCAGTCGACCGACAGCCCGAGTCGGCGCCAGAGGGTCTCGAACGCCTTCTCGTCCTCCTCGGTCAAGGTGAGGCAGAGCTCGACGAAGTTCGGGCGTGACACCGCGATCGGATCCTTCGGCGGCGTCGCCGGCGGCTCGAAGTTGGGCTCATAGGGCAGGCTCGGGTCGCAACGGACGCCATAGAACATCTGCACGCGGCGCTCAGTCGGGAGCCCGTTGTCGTCGAAGCCCATTGGATAGAAGACGCGCTTGCCGCGCATCCGCTGGAAGCGGGCGATGGTGTCGGTGTGGGTGTAGGAGAACACGTGGCCGATGTGCAGCGAGCCCGACACCGTCGGCGGCGGCGTGTCGATCGAGAAGACGTCGGGCCGGGCGGCGCTGCGGTCGAAGCGGTAGGTGCCGTGCTCCTCCCAGGCCTCGGTCCATCGCTCTTCGAGGCCATCGAGGCTCGGGCGCTCGGGGATCCGAGATGGTGCGGACGACGCTGCGTCAGCCGAGGTTTGGGACGAGTTCATGATCGCGTTACCGTACCTGCGTGCTGCGCCTCCACGACACTGCGACCGCCTCCGTGCGCCCGGTCGAGCTCCGAGAGCCCGGGCAGGTCTCGATGTACGTGTGCGGCCCGACGGTCTACGACTACCCCCACCTCGGCCATGGGCGCTTCACCCTCGTCTTCGACGTCCTGCGCCGCTACCTGCTGTTCTTGGGCCTCGATGTCACCTACGTCTCGAACATCACCGACATCGACGACAACATCATCAAGCGTGCAGCCGAAGAGGGGCGCAGCGAGGAAGAGGTCACCGAGGAGTACGAGGCAGCATGGTGGGAGGCCATGGATGCCCTCGGCGTCCTTCGCCCGACGGCGACGCCGCACGCCACGGATTACGTGGACGACATGGTGTCGCTCGTGGGCGATCTCATGGCGCGTGGCGTGGCCTATGAGACCAGCGACGGGGTCTACCTCGATGTCGACAAGGTGCCCGGCTACGGACTCCTCGCCGGCCAGCCCCTCGACTCGCTGCGGGCGGGCGCCCGGGTGGAGGGCAACGACGAGAAGCGTTCGCCGCTCGACTTCGTCCTGTGGAAGCGGGCGAAACCCGGCGAGCCGCAGTGGGCCGCACCCTTCGGTGCGGGGCGCCCGGGCTGGCACACCGAGTGCGTGGTCATGTCCCTCGACCTGCTCGGGGACGGGTTCGACATCCACGGGGGCGGCCAGGACCTGAAGTTCCCCCACCACGAGAACGAGCGCGCCCAGGCCGTCGCCGAGGGGCGCCCCTTCGCCCGCCACTGGGTGCACAACGGCTGGGTGGTGGTCGACGGGGAGAAGATGTCCAAGTCGTTGGGTAACTTCACGTCGCTCACCGACCTGTTGGCCCAAAGGGACGGCCGCGCCTACCGGCTCCTCGTGTTGCGGTCCCACTACCGCTCGCCCATCGAGGTCACCGCCGCCACCATCGCCGACGCCGAGGAGGCGCTGGTGCGCCTCGACAACCTGGCCCGACGTTTTTCGCTCGCCGATCCGCTCGCCGACGGGGGCTACGTGGTCGATGGCGTCGGCGCCGGTGCCGATCTCGACCCGTCCGCGGTCGAACGGTTCCGTCTCGCGCTCGACGACGACCTCGACACGGCGGCGGCGACGGCGGGGATCTTCGACCTCGCACGGCGTGCGAACTCGGCCATGGACGCCGGTGACGAGGCCGGTGCGGAGCTGGCGGCGCGCACCGCCGCCGTGCTGGCGGCGGCGCTCGGGCTGGCTGTTCGGCCCGCGGATGTGGCCCCTGACGACGAGAGCTTGGCCCTCGCTGCCGAGCGCGACGCGGCGCGAGCCGCTCGGGACTGGGCACGCGCCGACGAGCTCAGGGCGGTGCTGTCCGAGCGTGGCTGGGCCGTCGAGGACGGCCAAGCCGGCACGGTGCTGCGGCGTCGCTGAACAGCCATTGTGACGGGCGGGTGAACAGTCACCGCCGAACTAGGTTGTACAAAAAACTACTGCTATGGTCCCGCTTCGAAGTAACGGGGGGATCGAACAGGGGTCCTCCCCTCAACCGGCATTGCCGGACGGCAGAAGAAGGGGGATCGCCACCGTGGCATCCGGAACGGTCAAGTGGTTCAACTCTGAGAAGGGCTACGGGTTCCTGTCCCAGCCCGATGGCGGCGCAGATGTCTTCGTGCATCACACGGCCATCCAGATGAACGGCTACCGGGTCCTCGAAGAGGGCCAGGCAGTCGAGTTCGAGGTCGAAGAGGGCCCGAAGGGGCTTATGGCGAAGGACGTGCGGCCGACCGGTTCCTGAGCCACTCGCTGCCCGACGCCGGGCCGCTCCGTCGTGCACCACCGATCGCAGGCCTAGTTCGTCGCGCCCGCGAGTCCCCGCGGTGCCATCGTTCCCCCTGGTTGCAGGCCATGGTGGCGGCGGGGGCATGAGGCGGGTTACTATGAAGTAACAAGGGAATCGACCGTCGGACTCTGGCGGGGTACCGGGAAGGCCGGTGCCACCCTTGGTGACTGGCCCGGGAGTACCGGGCCTTGAGCGACGGAGGCCGAAATGTCCGACTTCTCGATGGAACTCAACGAGGATCAGATCCAGATCCAAAAGTGGGTCCACGACTTCGCCGAGACGGTCGTCCGGCCGGCCGCGCATGAATGGGACGAGCGCGAAGAGACGCCGTGGCCCATCATCAAAGAGGCGGCCAACATCGGGCTGTACTCGTTCGACTTCATCGCCAACTGCTTCGCTGACCCGACGGGTCTCACGATGGCCATCGCCAACGAGGAGATGAGTTGGGGCGACGCAGGCATCGCCCTGTCGATCTTCGGCTCGACCCTGGCGGTCGCCGGCATCTTCGCCAACGGCACGCCCGAGCAGCAGGCTGAGTGGATCCCCCAGTGCTTCGGCACTCCCGATGACATCAAGCTGGCGGCGTTCGGTGTGTCGGAGCCCGACGCCGGCTCGGATGTCTCCTCGCTCAAGACCCGGGCGGTCTATGACGAGGCCACCGACGAATGGGTGCTGAACGGCACGAAGACGTGGATCACCAATGGCGGCATCGCCAACACGCACGTGATCGTCGCCTCGGTCGACCCGGCACTCGGGAGCCGCGGGCAGGCGAGCTTCGTCATCCCGGAGGGCACGCCGGGCATCAGCCAGGGCCAGAAGTTCCAGAAGATGGGGATCCGCGCCTCGCACACCGCCGAGGTCGTCCTCGCCGACTGCCGGGTCCCAGGACGCTGTCTGCTCGGTGGCAAGGAGAAACTCGACGAGCGCATGGCCAGGGCGCGTGAAGGTAAGAAGTCCTCGGTGCAGGCGGCAATGGCAACGTTCGAGGCGTCACGCCCGCTCGTCGGGGCTCAGGCGGTCGGTATCGCGCGTGCCGCGTACGAGTACTCGCTCGACTACGCGAAGGAACGCAAGCAGTTCGGCCGGGCCATCATCGAGAACCAGGCGATCGCCTTCAAGCTGGCGGACATGAAGATGGCGATCGACGCCGCCCGCTTACTGGTCTACCGGGCAGCGTGGATGGCCGCCACTCGGAAGCGCTTCGAATCGGGCGAAGGCTCGATGTCGAAGCTCTTTGCCGGCGAGACGGCGGTCTGGGTGACCGAGCAGGCCATTCAGATCATGGGCGGCTACGGCTACGTGCGCGAGTATCCGGTCGAGCGCTTCCACCGCGACTCGAAGATTTACACGATCTTCGAGGGAACCAGTGAGATCCAAAGATTGATCATCGCCCGGGCCATCTCCGGGGTGCACATCAAGTAGCTGGCCTGGGAGTTTATGGTCGAATGGGTCGGAGCGTCGCGCTCGTGGCTCCGCATTTCTACGGCGCACAAATGAGTGCTCACGGCGCAGGAACGGCGGCCGGAGGCGTCGGAGTCCAATCCCATGGGTGAAACTCGACATTTGGTCAGGTGATCAAATGCCGCGGTCACCATCGCATCTGGCGTTGACAGCCTGCACGCTGGGGCTCCGCTGCGGGGCCACGCCCAGACCCGTGGTGTAACGACGACCACCACATCGATCTTCGGTTGTTGTGCTAACTGACCTCGGTGAGCTCTGCCAGCTTCACCTCCTCGTCGATCCCGGCGACGACACGGAGCCGTGCTTTGGCGAGGGACTCGACGCCTATGTAGCGACGGGCGAGGGCCCACTCGTCGTGCTGCCCGGCGAGCACGGCACCGACCAGCCGCAGGACGGCAGACCGGTTGGGGAAGATGCCGACGACGTCGGTGCGGCGGCGGATCTCCCGGTTGAGACGCTCCTGGGGGTTGTTGGGCCAGATCTGACGCCAGTGCTCCTTCGGGAACGAGGCGAAGGCCAAGATGTCGGCTTCTGCCTCGACGGGCATGGTTGCGCGCCCGGCTTCATATACTCAAGTAAATGCTTGACGAAACGATCGACCTGGATCGGACCTTCCAGGCGCTGGCCGACAAGAGCAGGCGCTGCATGGTGGAACGACTCACGTTGGGACCCGCCTCGGTCAGCGAACTGGCAGAGCCCCTGGCGATGTCCCTTGCCGCGGTCGTCCAACACGTGCAGGTCCTCGAAGCGTGCGGAGTTGTGAAGACCGAGAAGGTCGGGAGAACACGAATGTGTCAGATCGAGCCTGCCGCGATGTCCGCCGCTGAGATGTGGATCGCCGATCGACGCCGGGGGTGGGGCGCCCGCTTGGACCGACTGGGCGACATCCTGCATGACGTAGCTACTACCGAGGAGGAACCATGAGTCTGTCCACCGTTGCCCATGAGACGTTCGTGATTGAGCGGATCTACGACGTTCCGGTCGCGCAGACTTTCCGGGCATGGGCGGATCCCCTGCTCAAGGCCCGCTGGTTTGCCGGTTCTGCTGAAGTCCTGGGAGCTGCTACGAACTCGACTTTCGGGTCGGGGGCCGTGAGACCAATCGCGGTGGACCTCCGGGCGGGCCCGTCTACACGTACGAGTCGGAGTTCCGAGACATCATCCCCGAGCAGCGGATCGTCTACACGTACGAAATGTTTGCCGACGAGTCCCGAATCTCGGTGTCCGTCGCCACGGTGCTGTTCAGCGGCCACGATGCGACGTCGCAGCTGGTCCTCACGGAGCAGGGGGTGTTCCTCGATGGCCACGACACGGTGGCTCAGCGGGAGGCAGGAACCCGTTCCCTCCTGGACTCGCTTGCAGCAAGCTTGAAAAGTGGCGGATCGTGAGGAAGACCCGGTGGACGGACTTCTGGGTCGGCCGTCTGTTCCTCATCCGCCGCCGCCTTGAGACCCGTACCCAAACACCAAGTACCTCAGCACTTTCCAAGGAGTTCTTGAATGTCACTAGTTCGTGTTCACAACTTTGCAGTTTCGCTCGACGGCTTCGGCACCGGTGAGGGACAGTCCTTCGAACAACCATTCGGACACGCCGGAAGCAGGCTCCTCGACCGGTTCCTAGACACTCGCACGTTCCGCAAGATGCATGGCGAGGCGGGCGGAAGCACCGGCGCCGACGAGGCCTTCGCCAGCAACTGGGGAACGGGCATCGGTGCCGAGATTATGGGCCGCAACAAATTTGGACCACAGCGTGGCCCGTGGGTCGACGAGGATTGGAGAGGCTGGTGGGGTGACGATCCCGTCTTTCACACACCGGTATTCGTGCTGACACACAATCCGAGGCCGACGATCCGATTGAAGGGCGGTACGACCTTCCATTTCATCGATGCCACCCCCGCCGAAGCGCTGAGGATCGCCCAGGAAGCTGCTGGTGAACTCGACGTGCGCATCGGCGGAGGACCTTCCACCGTCCGTCAATTCCTCGCCGCAGACCTGATTGATCACATGCACGTTGTGATCGCCCCCATAGTCCTGGGGCGCGGAGAACGACTCTGGGACGGACTCGAGGGACTGGAAGAACGCTTTGACATAGAGGCGGTCAGCACCCCGAGCGGAGTCACACACGTCACGTTCACCCGCCGATAGATCTCTGTTGGAGACCCACCGGACGATCAGTCATTGGGGATGACCCGGCAGTCGGCGTGGGAGCGAGGAGTAGAGCCCATGCCCTGCGTCCCCCATCGCCGGGTCGGTTGGGCAGCTCGCAACTCGGTGATCTGGACTCGGCCGGCCGCTCAGTGGGCAAGAATGCAGACACCGATGAACTCCCGCCCTTCATCTCGTAGACCGCCAGTAGAAGCCAGGAACCTTGCAGATCTCTACGCCCTCCCACTCCTCGATTGGAACAACATTGCCGACCGACTCACACTGGGGGTGACCCAAGCTCCCGGTACTGGGGGACCTGATCGGCACACGTGCTGGTTGGCGACGATCAATCAAGATGGCAGTCCGCACTTGACGGGCGTAGGCGCACTCTGGGTCGATGACGCCTTCTGGTTCGAGACCGGAGAGCAGACTCGGAAGGGCAGAAATCTCGCCCGTGATCCGCGGTGCACCCTGAGCGTGGCGACCGACGAGTTCGATCTCGTTGTGGAGGGAACCGCTGAGCAGATCAAGGACCCTGCGACGGTCGTCCAAATGGCAGAGAGGTGGAGTGCCCAAGGCTGGCCGGCACGAGTAGATGACACCAGTGTCGCTCTGACCGCCGACTTCAGCGCCCCTTCGGCTGGTCCTCCGCCGTGGGTGATCTATCGATTGGTCCCTGATCGAACAACGGCCATTGAGACCATCGAGCCCGGAGGGGCAACTCAGTGGCGGTTCGATTCGAACTGATCGTGAACCGTTGTTCCGAACAAGGACCGGAGCACTGGCCGCTTCCACTCGCATTTCCGGCCTGCCTCGCTCGATTGCCTCATCGAGCAGCTGACCAATGCGCGAGGTGTCCGGATCCATCTCGAACTCGGTGCCGCCACCGGCGATCTGGGGCACCCGCTGAGTGGATGCTGCTCAGACCTGTGCGCCGGGGCCGGTTTCTCTTGTGCGATCCCGCTTCATCCGTCTCAAGGCTCCTACGGAAGCGAGGCCGAAGCCAATCGTCCAGATCAGCGGAATCCACCACGGAAGGGTTTGGTGCCCTGAGCGAGAAATGATCGTGATGGCGAACGCAAGGCCGATGAGCGCGGTGAACCCGTATAGCCCGGCAACGACCATCCAGCGGCCGGAGTTCGGCACGTACCGTGACTCGCGCTTCGCCTCCTGCCGCTCGAAGAACTCTTGCAAGCTCGGCCGGTGTGCCACCGGATGAGTCTCCCATGGGCGGCGGTACAGGAGTCCGGATGTTGTCCTTTGGCGCCGGTCGCCTCACGCTCGATTGCGTCCTTTCTTACCGGTGATGGGGTGCGGCACCCACCCGGCGTTTTGGGTCACCTTGGGGCGACATTCGAAACTTGCCCACGCGCGCGGCCAGCTCCGCCGCTTCCAGCATCGGTTGTTCGTCGCCTCAGACGCTGCCCCAGTTTGGATCGTCGAAGCGACGCCGACCGGTGCGCCTCCGACCGGGGGGTCAGCTCTGGATGCGGTAGCCGAGGTTCACGACACCGTTGCCGAACCGGTGCTCTTCCAGCAGCTCCAACTGGACGCGGGCGGTGCTGGGGAATGCGGGCTTTCCTTCACCGACGAGCACCGGATAAATGAAGAGCTGGCACTCATCGACCAGCCCGGCGTTGAACGCGTACGCCGCGAGGGTCGGCCCGCCGACGGTCAAATCGCTCGCGGCGGTCGCCTTCATCTCGCGGACCGACTTGGGGTCGAAGCGGCGCTCGAGCCGGGTGTTGGTGGTCGAGACTTTCTGCAGCGTCGTCGAGTAGACGATCTTGTCGGCCCCTTGCCAGACGTTCGCGAAGTCGGCCATGATCTCCGACTCGGCGGCCAGGGTGGGGTCGGCCTCCCAAGGGGCCATCGTCTCGTACATGCGCCGTCCATAGAGGTAGGTACCAACGGGGCGCACAAGGTCAGTGATGAAGGTGAAGACCTCGTCGATGGGCGCGGTCCATTCGAACCTGCCGTGCGCGTCCTCGATGTAGCCGTCAAGGGACACATTCGCCACGTAGATCAGCTTGGCCATGCCGCTCCTCAGGCGCCCGCGTCACGGTGCCTGGGAGCAAGAGTAAACGAGACGCTTCGGAGGTCGCCATGCCCGAGCGGCGCTGCCTTCGGGATCGCGCTCCGCGGGCCTTGGAAGCTCGGCGCATGGTCTCTGGGAGGAGCGCACGGCCGCGGAGTCCCGATCCTCATCCAGGTGACGAATCCACGTCGGACTCGATCCGAAAGCGGGATCGACCCGGTTAGTTCTCGGACACCGCGACTGGACCGCTTGCTGCTGACCGCTTGAGGACACAGCCGTTGTGGGGCAAAGAAGAAACCGCCCAAGCTTCGCTCCGAGCAACCCGTGGAACAGACCTACTCCTGCGTCAACCTTGAACCGGCCCAAGGGAGGAGCGGAAGGCCGCTTGGTAGCCAGTGGCTGTGGAACTGGCTTGCATCTGGCGTCTGCGAGCCGCGTTGCACTGTCTGCGGCGCAGGAATGTGGGCTCAAAGCCGGAATTCCTGCGCCGCGCACCGCTCTGACCAGGGAGTATGCATTGGCTCCTAACCCCTTCACCATCTTCGAGGGCACCAGCGAGATCCAGCGGCTGATTCTCGCCCGCGCCATCTCCGGAGTGCACATTAAGAAGCTGCACTCGGATTTTCCCCTCTGGCCAGCTCGTTCGGTGTTTCTGTCGGCGGCGATCCGTGGCTCGGACTCGCTCGGCCGGCGGCCATGTGAGACGTCGCAAAGGGGACCAACGTGACCGGCCCCGACGTGGCTTAGTGTCTCGCCTCGATGGCAGCGGGCGAGGGACAAGAGGTCGGGGCAGACGCTGGCTCCGCCAACAAGAGCCGACCGTGGCGATCGATCGTCTTTTCGCCCCTGGGTGACGGGCAGCGCCGCCGCCGGGGTTCAGACGCCTTGCGCGTCGGTGCAGCGTTGGTCGTCGTGGTACTCAGCCTCGTCATCGGCGCTGCCAACTCGCACCTCGAGCTGAGCATCAGCAACGCGCTGCACCCGCCGCCGAACGGGGTCAAGTGGCTCGTCACCACCGTCGATTTCGCAGGGACCCTCGGCACCATTGCGCTGTTGGCGTTCGTGGCCATTCTCGCCCGGCGATGGCGCCTCGCCCGCGACATGGTGCTCGCCGCGGCCGTCGCACTCGTGCTCAGTGTGGCCATTCAGCTGCTGCTTGGGCCCCAGGGCGAGCGCCCGTCGAATCCCTCGCTCAGCGGCCTTGGGCTCGGGGTCCCGGTGGTTCGCATCGCCATCGCCATCGCCGTCGCCTGCGTGGCCCTCCCGTACCTCTCGCGCTCGTTGCGTCGTCTCGTCGAGCTGGCGATCGCCATCTCGGCCGTCGCAGCGCTGGTCCGTGGTGACGCGCTGCTCTTCGATGTGCTGGCAAGCCTGGCTCTCGGGTGGGGCTCGGCCGCTGCAGTGCACCTCACGCTCGGCTCGCCACTCGGGCTGCCCTCGACGGCCGAGATCGGTGAGCAGCTGGCCGAGCTGGGTGTGACGGCGGATCACGTGCGCGCCTCGGCCCGACAGGTCTGGGGCGTCGCCGCCTTCGTGGGAGCCGAGCAGACAGGCCATCGCCTCGACATCTCCTTCTATGGACGCGACGCTGCCGGCGCGCAGCTCCTTGCCAAATTCTGGCGCTTCCTCTTCTTCAAGGACACCGGGCCCTTCTTGGCGTTCACCCGGATCCAGCAGGTCGAGCACGAGGCATACCTGACCCTCCTGGCGGCACGTGCCCTCAAGGACCGCGCCCCGAGGGTGCGCGCCGCGGGGACGGCGGGTCCGAGCCACGATGCGCTCTTAGCCACCGACCCCCCGGGCACGACCCGCCTGTCCGAGCTCGACGACCCAGCGGTCCTGAGCGACGAGGCGCTGCAGCAGTTCTTCTCCGACATCCTGGCGCTTCGTGCGGCGCGCATCAGCCACGGGGGGATCTCGCCGTCGACGGTGGTGACCGGTCCCGGCGAGGCGGGCGGCCTCATCGACTTCCACGGTTCGAGGTCCGCGGCTGAACCCGAGGCCCTCGATCGCGACACTGCGGCGATGCTGGTGACCCTCGCCAGTGTCGTTGGCGCCGAGCAGGCAGTTGAAGCCGCTGCGGCGGTACTGCCCTCAGGGGTGCTCGCCGCTGCGCTGCCATACCTCCAGCGCGCCGCGCTCGACCCCGAGGCGGCACGCGCCCTCAAGTCCCGCAAGCAATTGCTGGCCGAGCTGCGCACGTCGGGCGCCGCTGCCGCCGGTGTCGAGGTGCCGAAGCTCTTCGAGGCCAAGCGCATCTCCTGGTCGACGCTGGTGCTGGCGCTGGGCACACTCATCGGCGGCTGGGCCCTGATCGGCGTCCTGATTAACGTCTCGAACTCGTTCAGCACCATCGTCGGTGCGGCGTGGGGATGGGTGGCGGTGACGTTCGTGCTCGCACAGGCGGCCTTCCCGGCCAACGCGGTGACGGTGGTGGGCTCGGTGGTCGACCCGCTGCCCTACGGGCTCGCCGTCGCTCTCGAGGTCTCCAACAGCTTCAGCGCGCTGGCTGCGGGGAGCGTCGGCACCCTCGGGACGCGGGTCCGCTTCTTCCAACGCCAGGGCTACGACGCCACGCTCGCGGTCAGCTCGGGCGTCTTGGTGTCGACGGCAAGCTGGATCGTGAAGGGCGTCCTCTTCCTGATCGCGCTGCCCTTCGCCGCCGGATCACTCCACTTCGACCAGTCACCGACCTCGGGCTCGAGCCACACGGTGTGGCTGATCCTGATCATCGTGCTCGTCGTCTCGGTGGTGGTCGGCATCGCGTTGCTCATCCCCCGCATCCGTTCCCTCGCCCGCCAGAAGCTGCTCCCGCGGGTGGCCGAGTCGTGGTCCCATCTCCGACTCCTGGCGCAGCACCCTCGCAAGCTGGTCGCGGTGATCGGGGGCTGCATCGCAGCGCAGCTCCTCGTGGTGTTCGCACTCGGGACGTCGCTCCACGCCTTCGGCCAGCACCTCTCCTTGCCGGTGCTCATCGTGGTCATCACCCTTGCCTCCATCCTCGGCGGAGTCTCGCCGGTGCCCGGGGGCATGGGTGTGGTCGAAGCGGGCATGATCCTCGGGTTGACGGCGGCCGGCATCTCGGAGTCGAACGCGGTGGCCGCGGTCTTCGTCCAGCGGCTCTTCACCTCCTACCTGCCGCCGATCTGGGGGTGGTTCGTGCTGGTGTGGATGCGACGACGGGAGTACTTGTGAGCGACGACGACCTCGAGGGCGCAGGGGTGCTGCCGGCCCGGCTGAGCATCGTGACCCTGTGCACGGGCAATGCGGCACGCTCGGTGATGGCCGGCTCGATGCTCGAGGTGCGGGCCGAGGCCGAGGGGCTGGCCCTCAAAATCCTCACCGCCGGCACACACAGCGTCGACGGCCAGCCCATGAGTGCGCGCACCCGCTCGGCCATGATGGCGATCGACGCCCTCGAATCGATCTCCTACGGCCGCCACCGGAGCCACCAGCTCACCGACGCCGACCTGGTCGGCGCGGACCTCGTGATGGCCATGGAGGCCGACCACGTCCGCTACGTGCGCCGGCACCACCCGCAGGCCGCCGGGCGTACAGCCACGCTGATCCGACTCTGTGCGACGATGAGTTCGGGGCCCCAGCCCTTCGCCGAGCGAATGGCCGCCTGCGGGTTCGGGGAGGTCGAGCTCGGCGACGACGAGGACGTGGCCGACCCGGCGGGAGGGGACGAAGGCGTCTATCTGGTCTGCGCGCGCCAGCTGTGGGAGCTCACCGGCGAGTTCATCGCCCTGCTGTGACCACGAGGGGTCGGTGAGCGCCGGTCAGTCGGCGTGGACGGAGCGCAGTCCGGCCCAGGCGAGGTCGGCCAGGCGACCGGCCAATCGGTGGGCCTCGGCGTCGCTGGCCGCCGCGTCGGGTGTCACGAAGCCCGGCTCGTGGCTGGTGGCGATCCAGTGCCTGCTCGCGCCCTCGGCCATCCCGACGACGGCGTAGGCCAGGGTGCGGCGGTGCTCGGCGTCGAGGCCCGCGGCGATGAGGGGGTCGATGGCCTCGGCCATGGCGTCTTCCACGCGTCGGAGGGCGTCACCCAATTCGGGGTCCTCGCTGTCGTTGCGGCCGTAGAGGAGGCGGAAGGCCTCGTCGTGGGCCACCACGAAGGTGAAGTAGGCGGCGAAGCCCAGCTCGACTTGTTGGCGCGGGCCTTCGGCGCGCACCGTGGCGTCGGCGACCGCGGCCATGAGGTCGCGGGCGACGGCGTCGACCAGCTCGAGGTAGAGGGCCCGCTTGGAGGCGAAGTGCTGGTAGACGAGCGGCTTGGTCACCCCCGCCGCCTCGGCGATGTCGTCCATCGTCGTGGCCCGATAGCCGCGCTCGGCGAAGAGGCTGAGCGCCACGGCGTAGAGCTGTTGGCGCCGCTCAACAGCTGGCAGGCGCCGCATCGAAGCCTGCGTGTGGGGAGGGTCCGCCCCCTGCTCGCTCGCCCGAAGTGCCGCCATGACGTCGAGGTTAGCTGTCGAGTGGGCGGTTCGATGATGGGACGGCCTCGCCGAGCGAGTCCACGACGCTGCGGACGCGACCCGGGAGCAGGGCGAGAGAGAAGTGGGCATCGGCGCGCGCGAGGTTGCGCTCGAGTGCAGAGGTGTCGCCACGGCGCAACCATTCGTCGAGACGCCAGGACTCGGCGATGTCGAAGAACTCGAAGCCGAAGCCGAGTAACTCCCGAGCGACCGGGTAGCGGCCGATGGCGAGTGGCCGGCGGTAGGTAACTGATTCGATGGTCGGATTGCCGAAGCCCTCCCAGAAGGACGGAAGGGTGATCACGTCAGCGGCTGCATACGCGTCGCTGATGTCGTTGATCGCCCCGCTGCCCCGGATGACCGGGCACGGGGTCTCCGCTAAGAGGCGGTCGAGCTCGGGTCCGTAGCCGTCCTCTGCGCGGCCGAGGAGCCAATAGGTTGCACCGAGCGCGGCGGCGAGCTCGAGCCCGCCCGGGATGTTCTTGCGCGCGAGTGCACGGGTCGGCTGGAGCACGAGGCGCTGCTGCTCGTCGAGCCCGAGCCTCTTGCGCGTGCCTGCGCGGTCGCCGGGCCGCTGGCTCGTGTCGAACGTGTTGTAGATGGTCCGCGCGTGGATCCCGCGCTCGGCAAGCTCACGGCGGCTGAGCTCGTTGATGGTCACGTGGCGCCAGGCGTCATCGGTTGGGGGGCCCTCGATGTGCGCCAGGTGCGGTCGCTGCCAGGGCAGGTCGTGGTGGTGGAGGATCGTTGGCCGTCCCCTGCGCACGTCGGCCACCCGCCTCGACGCACCAGGATTCAGCGGGAGCGAGCACAGGTTCTCGACGATGACCAGGTCACAGCCCTCGAGCGCCTCGTCGAGCTCCCGGTGGCTGGGGGGATCCGCCGCGCCGATGGCAAGCCCTGGGACCAGCCGGTCGACCGGGCCCTCGCCTGCGACCGTCACGGTCGTGTGGCCCAGTTGGCCGAGTGCCCACGCCCACTTCGCCGCCTCGACGGACACGCCGTCGGGGCCGCCCAGACGGAAGGAGACGATGGCTACCAGCGACATCGGCCCGCAGCGTAGGACACCGGACGTGCGCCGCCCGACAGCCCGCTCAGTGCTCGAGCGCCCTCGAGGCGGTCCGCCCGAGGAGTCCGAGTGCCTCGGCGCCACGCCAGAGGTCCTCGTGTGCACGGGGGTCGGCAACCCTTTCGATGATGAGGCGGGCCTGGTCCCCCTCGCTCGCACCGAAGATCTCCGCGGCACCGTGCTCGGTGACCACCGCCGAATGTTGGATCGAGGTGATTGGCTGGTCGAGGATGGGCACGATCGACGAGGTGGCGCTCCTGTCGTGCCACGAGCGGAGCGCGATGAGCGCGTGGCCGCCCCGCGAGTGCAGGGCGCCGACGACGAAGTCGGGCTGTCCCCCGAACCCTGAGTACATCTTGTGCCCCAGGCTGCTGGCGTTTGCCTGGACGAAGAGGTCGAGCTGGAGCGCCGAGTTGAGCGAGACCATCGACTCGTTCCTGGCGATGAGCCCCGGATCGTTGATGGTTTCGGTCCTCGACATCCGCAGGCGCGGGTTGCCGTCGGCCCATTCGTAGAGCTCCGGTGAGCCGAAGAGGAACGAGGACTGGATGACCCGGTCCGGGTCGAGCGCGCCGCAGCGC
Source organism: Acidimicrobiaceae bacterium (assembly GCA_003155135.1). Taxonomy (GTDB): domain Bacteria; phylum Actinomycetota; class Acidimicrobiia; order Acidimicrobiales; family RAAP-2; genus Bog-515. The sequence goes on from PMFN01000020.1 coordinate 61,380, forward strand.
TCGAGGTTGAGGACGCCGTCGCTGATCATCTCGGACCACACCCCGAGGTTGCGGAGCTGGTAGAGGTGAGGTGCGGTGGCGTCGGGGACCTGGCCGATGCCGAGCTGGATCGTCGACCCGTCGGTGATGAACCGGGACACGTTCTCACCGATCTGGGCGGTGACGTCGTCGAGTGGTCGCTGCGCGGGCGATGCGAGCTCCTCGTCGGCCTCGAGAGCGAAGTCGACGTCGTCGCAGTCAATCTCGGCATCCCCAAAGGTGTACGGCATGAACCGGTTGACCTGGGCCACGACCTTGCCCCCGTTGCGGCGGACGTGCTCGATGGCCGCAGAGAGGATGTTCACCTCGATGCCGAGCGAAACCTTTCCGCCCCTCGGCGGTGAGGTCTGGACCAGCACGCAGTCAGGCGGGCGGACCGTGGCGTAGAGGCGCGGGACGAGCGACAGGCGAGTGGGGATGTACTCGACGCCGTCGTCATGGCGCAGACCGGTCCCGATGAAGGGCGTCTCGTTGACCACACCGTCTCTGACTGGCAGGCCGCCGCGCGCGTTGAGGGTGAAGGTGTGGAACTGCGCGAGTGTGGCGTCGAGGATCTGGACCAGGGCCGACGGGGTGGCGAAGTTCCCGCCGATGACAAAACGCGGCTCATCCCCGCCGACGGCAGCGAGGTGGCTGGCCAGCTCCTGCTCAGAGACGCTTTGCATGGCGCTCACGCTAACCGCGATCCGAATTTGGCAAGGAAGGGGACTCGGAGCCGGGCACCGGGTGACGAGGCAGCGCATCGCCGTGGTCCCGCCGGCGTCGCGAGCACCGAGCCGCCGAAGCGGTGGGGTAGCGTGGCGGGGTCCACGCAGCCCGTGATGCGACATCCTGCCGGGCGCGAGGTGGTCCGCAGACGAGGGAGTACGACATGGCGAAACGAGCGCTGATCACGGGTGTCACGGGCCAGGACGGCTCCTATCTGGCTGAACTGCTACTCGAGCAGGATTACGAGGTCATCGGGATGGTCCGGCGCTCGAGCACCTTGAATTTCGAGCGGATCGCCCACATCCAAGATCGGCTCACGATCGTGGCCGGGGACCTGCTCGATGAGATCTCACTGATCAACATCCTGCGGGACACGAAGCCCGAGGAGGTCTACAACCTCGCTGCGCAGTCCTTCGTCCAGACGTCGTGGAACCAGCCGGTGCTGACAGGCGAGACGACCGCACTCGGCGTCACCCGCGTACTCGACGCCATCCGCATCGCCAACCCCGAGATCCGCTTCTACCAGGCCAGCTCATCGGAGATGTTCGGCAAGGTCCAAGAGGTCCCCCAGAGCGAGACGACGCCGCTGTACCCGCGCAGCCCCTACGGCGTGGCCAAAGTGTACGGGCACTGGATCACCATCAACTACCGGGAGAGCTACGGCCTTCACGCATCCTCGGGCATGCTCTTCAATCACGAGTCGCCGCGGCGTGGACTCGAGTTCGTCACCCGCAAGGTCACCCACGGAGCGGCGCGCATCGCCTGCGGCCTCGCCGACAAGCTCCCCCTCGGCAACCTCGACGCCCAGCGTGACTGGGGCTTCGCCGCTGACTACGTCCGGGCCATGTGGCTCATGCTCCAGCAGGACAAGCCCGACGACTTCGTGGTGGCCACCGGTGAGACCCATTCGGTGCGTGAGCTCTGCGAGCTGGCCTTCGCTGCGGCGGGCCTCGACTGGAGCGACCACGTCGTGATCGACGAGCGCTTCCTCCGCCCGGCCGAGGTCGACCTCTTGGTCGGGGATCCCTCCAAGGCCGAGCGGGTGCTCGGCTGGCACCGCGACGTGGAATTTCCCGAGCTCGTGGCCATGATGGTGGAAGCCGACATGTCGATGGTGCGCAGCCAACTCGGCTGACACCGGGCTGCGGGCGGTAACCGAGGGCCCGAAGAGATGACCGCCACAATCAGTGCCAATCCACTCGGCATCCTCATAGCGTTCGGCGCGGGCATCATCTCGTTCCTCTCGCCGTGCGTCCTCCCCCTCGTCCCGGGCTACGTCTCGATGGTCTCGGGCCTTTCTGTCGCCCAGCTCGAGGCCGATACGCCCGGAGACCGGCCTCTGGCACCTTTGCTGCGCGGCATCGGGCTGTTCATCGCCGGGTTCACCGTCGTCTTCGTTTCGCTCGGCGCGGCCGCGTCGGGGCTCGGCCACCTGCTCGGATCGCACAAGGAGCTGCTCTCGGTTGTCGCCGGAGCGTTCATCATCGCCTTCGGCGCGGTCCTCCTGATCACCGCCCTGCCGGCCACGGCCTGGGCGCGTCTCGGTGCGGCCAACAGCGGCCGCGTCGCCACGGTCGTGACGGAGCGCCGATTCCAGGTCGAGCCCGCCCGTCTCGGGGTCTGGGCGCCCCCGGTGATGGGCATGGCCTTCGCCTTCGCCTGGACGCCGTGCATCGGTCCGGTCCTCGGCGCAGTGACGGCCCTGGCGGCCACCCGCTCCACCCTGGCCGGGGGCGTGGTGCTGCTGCTGGCCTATTCGCTCGGCCTCGGGGTCCCCTTCGCCGTGACCGGCCTCGCCTTCGGCCGCCTCACCACCCTCTACGCCCGGGCCCGGCGCGGGCTGTGGATCGTGCATATCGTGGGCGGCGTGATCCTGGTCATCTTCGGCATCCTGCTGGTCACGGGCCAGTTGAGCTGGCTGGCCACCGAGATGCAGGTGATCATGCGCCACATCGGGCTCGGCCGGCTGACGACCAGTTAGGGGCCCGGACAGGGGTTCTCCTCGTCGGCGCCGGCCGAGACCGGCGTGGTCCCCAGTGCTCGCCTAGCAGGAGAATCCGCAGGCAGGGCGTACGGGGGGCTCTGCCCGGAGGGGGGCGCTTGGCTTGCCCGTGCTCTGCACCCGTAGCATGGGTGCGGCCATGGCCACCGTCGTTGAACTCCGTACCGCCGTGGCGCTTGCCGGTCGGTTCCCCGCCCTCTCCGGTGTCGATCTCTCGGTCGAGGCCGGCGAGGTGGTCGTCGTGCTCGGTCCGAACGGCTCGGGGAAGACGTCCCTCCTGCGCACATGCGCTGGTCTCCTCAACGTGAGCTCGGGCACCGCTGTGGTCCTCGGCTGTGACCTGCGGGAGGACCGGGTGGCGGTGCGCAGCCGCGTCGGCCTGCTCGGGCATGCCGCGCCCCTCTACGACGAGCTGTCCGCCCGAGAGAACGTCCGCTTCGCCACCCGTGCGCTCGGCTACCCGACGGACCGGGTCGACCCGGCCCTCGAGCGGCTGGGCCTGGTCGGCCGCCTCCGCCGCACGCCGGTCGGCCGGCTCTCGGCGGGGCAGCGCCGACGGGTGGCCCTGGCCGCCCTGGTCGCCCGGTCCCCTGAGCTCTGGCTGCTGGACGAGCCCCACGCCGGATTGGACGCGGCCGCCCGTCGCCTGCTGGGCGAGTTGGTCGAAGAGGCGGCGACCGGAGGGGCGGCGGTGCTGCTCTCCTCGCACGAGCCCGATCTGTCGGTTCCGATGGCTGACCGGGTGGTGTCGCTCGCTGGCGGCACCATCACCTCATCGAGCCCGGGGGGGCGTGCCACCAAGTTGTCCGTGGTCGATCTACCGGCCCCCCTCGGTGCAGGTGGCTCCAATGTGGCGTGACGCGCTTCTCGTCGCCGGCAAGGACCTGCGGATCGAAGCGCGCTCTCGGGTTGGCCTCTGGCAAGTGGTCCCCTTCGCGCTCCTCGCCCTCGTGCTGTTCGCCTTCGCCCTCGGGCCGGGTCCGGTGGCGCTTCGGGCCGCGGCGCCGGGCCTCTTCTGGCTCGCCGTGCTCTTCTCCACCGTGCTCGCCATCCAGCGGAGCTTCGCCATCGAGGGCGGCGAGGGGACCAGGGACGGGTTACGGCTCTCGGGCCTCGACCCGGCGGGCATCTTCTTGGGCAAGGCCGCGGCCGTGGCGCTCCAGCTCCTCGTCCTCCAGCTCGTGCTCTTCGCCGGCGTCGTTCTCCTCTTCGGTGCCCGCCTGCACACGCCGTGGCTGGCGATCACCGCATCGGTGCTGGCCACCATCGGGCTCTCGGCGGCGGGTGTCGCGTACGGCGCCCTCTCGGCCGGGCTGCGGGTGCGCGAGACGCTCCTGCCCCTGTTGGTACTGCCCGTCCTCGCACCGGTCCTGTTGGCCGGGTCGCGGGCCTGGGCGGCGGCACTCGCCACCTCGCCCGCCGGAGGCGGGCAGTGGCTCAAGATCCTCGGCGCATTCGCCGCCGTCTACGTCGTCGTCGGTGTCGTGCTCTACGGCCCGCTCCAGGAGGCCGCATGAAGCCAGTCGTGCTCCGCAGCATCGGCGTGGCGGCCATCGTCACGACGGCTGCCACCATCTGGCTGGGCCTGTGGGTCACGCCGCCGGACAAGGTCCAAGGCGACCTGGTTCGCCTCGTCTACATCCACCCGCCCATCGCGTGGTGTGCCCTCTACCTCGCGTTCGGCCTGGCGGCGCTCTCGAGCCTCCTCTACCTGTGGCGGCGCACCCGGTCGATGTTCTGGGACCGCTTGGCCGCCTCGGCGGTTGAGGTCGGCGTGGTCTTCAACGCACTCACGCTCGTGACCGGCTCGATCTGGGGTCGACCCACCTGGGGCGTGTGGTGGACCTGGGACGCCCGGTTGACGTCGACCGCGCTGCTCCTTGTGCTGTTCCTCGGCTACATGGCGCTGCGTCGGGTCCCCGCCGAGCCCGAGGTTCGGGCGAAGCGCTGCGCGGTCGCCGCCCTTTTCGCCTTCGTCGACGTCCCGATCGTGCACTTCTCGGTGGTCTGGTGGCAGACCCTGCATCAGGGGGCGACCGTCCTCAACGCCAACCTGTCGCCGACCATCCACGGCTCGATGGCCTGGACCTTGCTGCTCGGCTTCGTGGCGATCACGCTCGCCTTCATCTGGATGGTGGCGGTCCGGTACCGCATCGAGGTGCTGCGAGACGAGATCGGCGAGGAGGAGCTCGAAGTCTCCCTCGCGGAGCGCCGCGCAGAGAGCGGGACCGTCGAGGCGGGCTTCGCGTCGGCCGAGGCCACGCCAACGATGGCGCTGCAACCCCGGCCGGAGCCTGCCGGCCATCCCGGGCCCACGGTGGTCTCATGAGCTACGTCGACGCCGGCTACATCATCGCGTTCTCGGTGCTCTTCCTCTACGTCGTCAGCCTCCTCGTACGCCGGCGCCGCCTTGAGCGCGCCGTCGCCAACGTGGCCCCACGGGGCGACGCCGTTCAGCCGAGCGCCTCCCAGGACGGCACGCCGTGACAACGCTCGAAGACCACCCGGCCGACGCCGCGCCGGCACCAGAGCGCCGGAGCAGACCGCGGCACCGTCTGCGCCTGATCGTCGTCTTCGCCGTTTTGGTGGGCGCCGTAGTGTTTCTCCTCTTCGAGGGGCTCGGGAGTTCACTCAACTACTTCGACACCGTCGGCCAGGCGCTGGCCCAGAAACACCAGCTCGGCACGTCGACGATCCGGCTCGAAGGAACGGTCGTCCCCGGTTCCGTGACCCGAACGGACTCGGGTGCGAACTTCTCGGTGTCGGAGGGCAGCCAGGTCGTCCCCGTCGAGAACGAGGGTTCGCCACCGGGACTCTTCCAGGCCAACATCCCCGTCGTGGTGGTCGGGCACTTCGCCTCCGGCTCGTCGACGACCTTCTTGTCCAACCAGATCATGGTGAAGCACTCCGCCGACTACATCGCGAGCCACCCCGACCGCGTCCGGGCCGCCAACGGCACTGTGCGATGACGAGCCCCGGCGACCGACGGTCCCGGCCGGCCAAGCGGGTGGGCGCGTGAACGCCACCCTCGGCGACATCGGGGTCTGGCTGGGCTTCGCCGCCGCGCTCGTCGGGATCGCGGTCAGCGCGGTGGCGCTGCGCCGATCGGCCACACGCCGCGAGGTCGACGTCCGCCTCGATTCCCGCCCCTACGCCGTACTGATCCTGGCGGGCGGGGTCCTCGCCACACTCGCCATGGAGCACGCCCTCGTCAGCCACGACTTCACTATCGCCTTCGTGGCCGACAACAACTCCCGGGCCACGCCGCTCCTCTACTCGATCACCGGGCTCTGGTCGGCACTGGCCGGCTCCATCCTGCTCTGGTCGCTCGCTCTCGGCGCGTTCGCCACCGCCCTCGTCTGGCGCTACCGGACCCAGGCTGGCGATCCGGTGATCCGCTGGGCGACGCTCGTCATGTACGTCGTGTCCGCCTTCTTCTTCGGGCTGATGACCGGCCCGGCCAACCCGTTCGACACGGTGGTGGGCCCGGTCCCCTCCTCGGGTGCGGGGCCGAACGCCCTGCTCCAGGACAACCCGCTCGTGGCCATCCACCCGCCGCTGCTCTACCTCGGGTTCGTCGGCTTCACCGTGCCATTCGCCTTCGCCATCGGCATGCTGGCGACCGGCCGGGTGGGGGACCGCTGGCAGATCGAGACCCGGCGCTGGACCCTCGTGGCCTGGACGCTGCTGTCGGTCGGCATCGTGCTCGGCGCATGGTGGTCCTACCAGGTGCTCGGATGGGGGGGCTTCTGGGGGTGGGACCCGGTCGAGAACGCGGCGCTGCTGCCGTGGCTCTGCGGGACCGCCTACCTGCATTCGGTGCTGGTCCAGGAGCGCCGGGGGCTCTTGCGGGTCTGGAACCTCTCGTTGTCGGTGGCAACCTTTGCACTCACCATCCTCGGCACCTTCTTGACCCGATCGGGCGTCATCCAGTCCGTGCACTCCTTCTCCAAGTCGTCCCTCGGCCCATTGCTCATCGGCTTCTTCTTGGTGGTCGTGGTCGTCGGCTTCGGGCTCATCGCGTGGCGCGGTGACCGGATGCGCTCCCCGGGAGGGATTGACGCGCCACTCGGACGGGAGGGCGCCTTCCTCCTCAACAACGTGCTCTTCGTCGGCTTCGCCTTCGTGGTGCTCCTAGGCACCGTCTTCCCGCTGCTCTACGAGGCACTGCGCGGCCAGCAGGTGACGGTCGGTGCGCCGTACTTCAACGCCATCGCGGTGCCCGTCGGCCTCGCCCTGCTCTTCTTGATGGCGGTCGCACCGGCGCTGTCCTGGCGGAAGATCGACGCGGGGGTGCTCTGGCACCGCCTGGCCATCCCGGCGTGGATCGGCGTCGCCACGGTGGTGCTCTGCGTGGCCTTCGGCATCCGCGGCCTCGCCCCGCTGGTCGGCTTCGGGCTCGGCGCCTTCGCTGCCGCCTCGGCGTTGCGGTCGCTGGTGCTCGCGGTGATGGCCAGTCGCCGGCGCGGGGCCGGAGCGTGGCGTGGGCTCGTCGGCCGGGCCAACGGCGGGATGGTCGTGCACCTCGGCGTCGTGGTGCTCGCCATGGGCCTGGTCGCCGCCACGTCCTTCGCCCATCGTGGCGAGGTGGCCATCCGGCCCAGCCAGACCGTGACCTTCGACGGCCACCGGCTGACGTTCCTCGGGCTGCGCAACGTCACGACGCCGAGCCGCACCTCGAGCGAGGCGGCGGTGCGCATCGACGGCGGTGCCATCTTCGCCCCTGCCGTTTCCCAGTTCGGCGGTGCGAACTCCGTTGCTGTCGGGACGCCGGCCATCGACTCGGGGATCTTCGGCGACGTCTATCTCACCTTCGACGCTTTGGGCGGTGGCTCGGGCGGGGTCTCAGGGGCCCAGGCCTTCCCGAGCCTGGCGAAGGGCTCGGTCGTGATCGGCGTCGTCGTCGAGCCCCTGATCGCCTGGATGTGGGCCGGTGGGCTGCTCATCGGCATCGGNNCCTCCGACAACGTGGTATCGGGTGTCCCGATCACGACCGGCCGATGAGCACCGTCGCGCCACCGGCGGCGACCGGCGCCCGCCGGCCCCCGAAGCGGCGGCTCGCGCACCCGGCGCGCTGGATCTCCGGCGCCGTGCTCGCCGTGCTCGTCGCCGTCGCCATTGTGGCCGCCACACGCCCGTCGTACCAGGCCACCCAAGCCGCCAGCCCACTCGACGGCAAGGCCGCCCCGGCGATCCGTGCGACCACCCTCGACGGCACGTCGGTCGACCTCGCGTCGTACCGGGGGCACTTCGTCTACGTCAACTTCTTCGCCAGCTGGTGCGCCCCCTGCCAGGCCGAGGCGCCGAACCTCGTCGCCTTCAATTTCCAGCAGAGCCGCCTGGACGGCGGGGCGAAGCTGCTGAGCGTGGTCTTCGACGACGCCGACTCGAGCGCACGCGCCTTCACGGCCACGTACGGCACCGAGTGGCCGGCGGCGACCGACCCGGGAGGCTCGATCGCCAACAGCTACGGCGTGACATCGCCACCTTCCACCTTCCTCGTCGATCCTCGCGGCGTCGTGGTGGCCAACCTGGTCGGCCCGGTGACCGAGCGCCAGCTCGACAACCTCTTGGCCCAGGCGAGGGCCGGGCAGGCGTCGAATGCCAACTGACCTCGAGAGGCCGGCCGTCCACGCACCGCCACGTCGCCGACGCTCCGCGTTGCCGAGATGGCTGAGCCCGGTCGCCCTGGTGGCCGTGCTCACCATTGCCCTCCTCATCGGGGGCGGCGCCTTCTCAGGGCACGCCCCGACCGACCAAGAGCGCGCCGCGTCGCTCGAAGCGCAGATCCGCTGCCCGAGCTGCGAGGACCTCTCGGTCGCCCAATCCTCCACCTCGTCGGCGATCGCCGTGCGTCACCAGATCGCCGCCATGATCGCCGCTGGCCAGAGCGACCAGGCGATCGAGAGTTCCCTCGTCGCTCGCTACGGCGGCACCATCCTCTTGAAGCCCCCCGACAGCGGCCTGACCTCAATTGTCTGGATCCTGCCGGCCGTGGCCGGCGCCGGCGCGCTGGTGATACTCGGCGTGCTCTTCTGGCGAAGGAGCCAGGACCTGGCCCGTCTGCGCGAGGAGCAGCCGTGACCGACGCCCCGGTGCAAGAGAGCGGTACTGACGAGCGGTGGCACCTGGAGGACGAGGCGGAGTTCCTGCGGCGATCGCTCACCGACGCCGAGGCCGAGCACGCAGCGGGCGACCTGAGCGACGAGGACTTCGCGCTGCTCGAGCGACGCGACCGGGGCCGGCTCGCCGAGGTGACGACTGAGCTGGCGGAGCTGGAGGCCGCAGCCAAGCAGGCCGCCGCTCGGCCCGGGTCCACCCGACGGGCCGGCAAGGCCGACCAGCTCGCCGAGTCGGGGGCCCCGAAGCGCCGGCGCGCCCGCTGGCTGGCTGTGGTCGGCGTGGTCGCACTCGTCGCCGGTGCCAGCGCGCTCGTGATGCACCTGGCGACGAACCGGCTGCCGGGACAGGCATCCTCGGGCAGCATCACGCTGAGCGGCTCCAAGCTCGAGACCGAGCAGCTCGCCCAGGCAGCGGACCTCGTCAACCAGGACAACATCCAAGCGGCGCTGGTCCTCTATCGCAAGATCCTCGCCGCCGACCCCAACCAGCCCGAGGCCCTCGCCGAAAGTGGCTGGCTCGAGTACGAGGTCGGATCGGTGGCGAAGGACCCCAAGGTCGTCGCCCAGGGCCGCGCCCTCGTCAACCGGGCGATCGCGGCGGACCCGTCGAGCTACGCCAGCCACCTCTTCCTCGGCACGATCATCCTCCAGCAGGACCATGATGCTGCCGCGGCGGTCGCCCAGTACAAGCAGTTCCTCGCCGACAACCCCCCGCTGAGCGAGGTCCAAAGCGCCGCGCCCTTCATCCGCCAGGCCTACACGCAGGCCGGCCAGCCTCTTCCGGGCTCGCTCAGCGGCTGAGCAGGCGCACGCGGGGATGGCAAACCGACCCGTCGGCTGCACAATGGGAGCTGCCGCCTGCCCTGGTTCTCTCACACGGCCTCAGCGCACCACCGCCGGCACGCTCAGGGGCCGCTCGGAGCGCGAGTCTCCTTCCAGCGCGACCAGACAGCCCGGATCAGAGCCCAGCGGGTTCCCCGTGGCGGCCAGCGCTCTCGCCCGCGATCCTCCGCAGAGCTGCGCGTGCGGACAACGACCACACGGACCGGAGAACTCGGCCGCCCGGATGGACTGCAGCAGCGGGTGCTGTCGGTAGAGCTCGAGCAGCCCGCCGTCGCGGACGTTGCCGAGCCGCAGTGGCATGAAGCCGGAGGGGTAGACGTCACCGGTCGATGCCACGAAGATGATGCCCTTGCCGTCCCTGGTGGCGGCGCTCGGTACCCGCATCGGTGCTGTCGGCTCGCCGAGCCCGTCGCGGAGCCGTTCGCTGAGCCGCCGGTACAGCGCACCGCCACGCGGGCGTCCCCCGCCTCGACGCGCCGCGACGATCCTGCGGAAGAACGGAGCTTCGACGGTTCGCACGGTGAACCCGTAGCAGGAAGCATCGGTCAGGAACTCGCAGATGTCCTCGTTCTCGGCAGCCGTTGTTTCCTGGACATCGACGCCTCGGCCGGTCGAGATGAGGAAGAACACCTCCCATATGGCCACGCCGAGCGTCTCGATCAGGATGGCCATGTCGGCCAGCTCGTCCTGGTTCGGACCCATCACCGTGGTGTTGACCTGGACGACGAAGCCATGGCGGTGCAGCTGCCCGATTGCCGCAAGGGTGGCGTCGAAGTGCCCCGAGATCCCGCGGATCGCATCGTGGGTGGCGGCCGTAGCCCCGTCAAGGCTCAGCGAGGCAGTCTTTACCCCGTGGCGGCGGAGGGAGCCGAGGACGGCATCGGTCAGCGCCGGCGTCACGGAGGGCGCCACGGCGACCGGCACACCGACCTGCTCGGCGTGTGCGACGAGCTCGATGATGTCGCTGCGCTTCAGGCAGTCTCCGCCGGTCAGGATCAGAATCGGTCGGGGGCGTCCGACGCGGGCCAGTTCGTCGATCAGCGCCCGGCCCTCATCGGTGGAGAGCTCGTCAGCTCCAGGTTCGAGCTGGGCGCAGGCCCGGCAGTGGCGGCAGGCCAAGCCACAGGCGGTCGTCATCTCCCAGAACACGAGCAGGGGACGGTCGTCGAAACGTCGCCCGCCAGGGTCGGCCGGTGGGCGGACGAGGGAATCGCCGGCCGACCGCCGACCTGGGTGTCCGTTGTTCACGCTCCGAGCCTGCGTGAAGTCCTGCCGCGTCGACCAGGGCCGTTGGTCACACCTTCAACGTCGCCCCCGGATCACCTCGCACCCACGGGGGACCCGCCTGCCGGCGATGCGTGCAGGCAGGCGCCGTCCCGAGCGCATGACGATGTGGCCCTCGGGCATTGCGCTTGACCGACAGCAGTAGAGGTGCCACTCCCACAGCGATCTTGCGCCGAGTGCGTGGCGGGGATCTTTCACGCACGCGACCGTTGCTCGGTCCACAGCCACACGGCGTGTGGGCCGACGTCGGCAAGCTCCAAGTCCCCGCCCCGGGCCGACAGGGAGATTGCGCGTACTGTGGCACCCATGGTCGAGCGCGCGCGCCGTGGTCCCAGCACGATCCGCAGGGACCGAGCGGTGGCACGCATCCACACGGTCGCCGACGCCCGGCGCATCGCGCGGCGCCGGGTGCCCCCGGCGGTGTTCGACTACATCGAGGGCGGGGCGGGCGAGGAGCGGACGCTCGCCGCCAACCGCGAAGCGATCGAGGCGGTCGGTTTCGTGCCGCGCATGGGCGTCACCGCCGGCATCCCCGCTCCGGACCTCACCACCACCGTCTTGGGGACTCCTGTCTCGATGCCGCTGCTCGTGAGCCCGGTCGGCTTCACGCGGATGATGCACCCGAGCGGTGACGCGGCCGGGGCGGCGGCGGCCGGGGCGGCGGGGACCATCTTCACATTGAGCTCCATGTCGGGACACTCGATGGCCGAGGTCACCGCGGCTGCAGCGGGTCCCCTCTGGTTCCAGCTGTACTACCTCGGGGGTCGTCACGGGGCCGCCCAGCTCGTGGCCCAGGCGCGCGAGGCGGGCTTCAGCGCCCTCGTGGTGACCATGGACACCCAGATCCCGGGCAACCGCGAGCGCGACCACCGCTACGGCCTCTCCCCGCCCCTCACCCTCGACCGGCGCACCGTGACCCAGATGGCGCCCCAGGCGGCCACGCACCCCTGGTGGCTCCTCGATGTCGTGCGCGACCGGTTCCGCCTCGAGCTTGTCAACGCCGCGGGCATCACTACCGACGGCCACGCCATGAGCGCGGGCGAGGCACTGATCCATTGGATCTGCGAGCCGCCGCGCTGGGAAGACTTCGCCTGGCTGCGCGACGAGTTCGGCGGCCCGGTGGTCGTCAAAGGCATCGTGACCGGCGAGGACGCTCGCCGGGCCGTGGACGCCGGCGCGTCGGCGATCGTGGTCTCCAACCACGGCGGGCGCCAGCTCGACGGCATCGCCGCCAGCATGCCCGCCCTGGTCGAGGTCCTCGACGCGGTGGGCGACCAGGTCGAGGTGCTGGTGGACGGCGGCATCCGCCGGGGGGCTGACGTGGTGCGCGCCGTCGCCCTCGGCGCCCGGGCCGCCATGGTCGGCCGGCCGTGGGCCTACGGCCTTGCGGCGGCGGGGGAGCCGGGCATCGCCCGGGTGCTCGCACTGCTTCGCGAGGACATCGACCGCACGCTTCGCCTGGTCGGTGCGCCGTCGGTGGCGGCCCTCGACCGCTCGTACGTGTCGACGCCGGCCTGGTGAGCGCCCGCGCGTTCGGGTCAGCGCGCGGTCGCTGCGAACCGGTCGATGGCGGCCCCTGAGGTCAGCCGCACGAAGCGCAGTTGCGCAGTGGCCGGGTCATCCATGGCGGCGCCGTAGCGCTCCACGTAGTTGGCGTGCTTCACCCAGGCCCAGCGCACGATGTTGTGCTCGGGATCCCAGCGGTAGAAGTTCGACCACGGTTCCCGGTTGCCGTTCCAGAGCCGTTCGCGCGTGGCTGCCCGGCGCAGCGTGCGCGTGGCCACCCTTCGCACCACGAGCCGCGGCAGGTCGAGCCACTCCACCGTGTCGGCGCGAGCCCACACGAGGTCCTGGACTCCCCGGTAGTTGCCGTCGACCACCCAGGCGTCCGCCTCGACCACCGCGCCCACCTGCGAGCGGAACTGCTCGAGGCTGAGGTCGCGCCACCCTGGCCCGTGGAAGATCTCGTCGAGCTCGATGAACGGCACCTCCAGGCGGGCTGCCAGCCGCTTTCCGACTGTCGTCTTTCCCGAGCCGGGCGTCCCGACCAGTGAGATCCGTCGCACCGCTCGAGCATTGTCCGCCCCGGCACAGGCCTCAACCCCACGCGCCGGTCCCCGAGGTGGCTGCCGCTCATGCACCAAGGGCGCGCAAGCGTGCGACGACGCCGGGGAAGGCCTCGGCGAACGCCGCCACGTCCTCCTCGGTGCTCGACCAGCCGACCGACAGCCGGAGCGAACGGCTCGGGTCGAGGCCCATGGCGGCCAGCACCGCGGAGGGCTCGAGGGACTCCGACGAGCAGGACGATCCCGAATGGGCGGCGATACCCGCCCGGTCGAGGGAGATCAAGACGGGCTCGGCCTCGACACCGTCGACGCCGAAGCACACGATGTGCGGCACGCGCCCCGTCGCTTCTGGGTCACCCACGAGCGACACCCCCTCGACTGACGTCGCCGCTGCCACGAGCGAGGCCACGAGTGTGCGCTGCTTCGCCGCCTCGAAGTCGAGGGCGCCCGGCGCGCTGAGGCTCGACACCGCCGCGGCAAGTCCGGCGACCGCCGGTCCGTTCTCGAAGCCGCCGCGCCGCTCGCGCTCCTGGCTGCCCCCCACGAGGAACGGCTCGAGCCGCAGCCCCCGGCGCAGCACCAGCACGCCGATGCCGGGGGGCCCGCCGAACTTGTGGCCACTGAGGGACACGTACTCCGCGCCGAGCGCTCCCAGGTCGAGCGGCACATGGCCGCACGCCGCGCTGGCGTCGACGTGGAGGGGCACCGATGCGGCACTGCACGCGGCGGCGACCTCTTCCACCGGCTGGATCGTCCCGACCTCGTGGTTGGCCCATTGGCAGTTGACGAGTGCGGGCGCCTCCGGGCCGGACCCGGACAGCGCGTCGACGAGGGCGTCGACATCGAGGCGGCCGTTGCCGTCGACCGCCACGACCTCGGTGGGGGCGAAGCGCCGGGCGGCGTCCCGCACCGCCGAGTGTTCGACGTCGGCGGTGAGCATCCGGCCACCTGGGCGCGACCTGGCGGCGGCGAAGACTGCGGTATTGATCGCCTCGGTGCCGCTCGAGGTGAAGACGACCTGGCGGCCGCGTACCCCGAGGAACGAGGCGACGGACTCGCGCCACTCCTCGATGGCCACCCTGGCGATGCGGCCCTCCTCGTGGACTCGGCCGGGATCACCACCGCCCTGGCCGAGGGCCGCCGCCATCGCCTCGATGACCGGAGGACGTGGGGGGCTGGTCGACGCGTGGTCGAGGTAGTGGCGAGCCACCGGTGGTCAGGCCAGCGCGGTGCAGGTCTCGTCGCCGCGTGCACGCGAGCTCAGCACGATGGGCTGAGGCTGATTCGCGTCGCACAGGCCCGACAGAAGGCCCTTGACCATCCCGCGGTCGACGGCGCACAGCACGGGGTGGGCGATCGCCGCGTCCCCGAACGGGCACTGCTCGGCCACCACTGCGGTCGAGGTCTCGCGGTCCTCTGCGTGGGCGGCGAAGCCGTGGGCGGTGAGCGTCTCGGCGATGGTGTGCATTGCGGCGCGGACCGAGCGTCCGCCGTCCGTCGGCCCCATACGTGTGGCGAGGAAGGCGCCGTAGGTCTCGCCGACCTTGGCGGCCATGGTCTCGGCCGCCTCGGGGCCGAGCATGTCGAGGGCCTCTTGGAGGAGGAGGACCATGAGATCGTCCCGCCGGGCCAAGAACCCGAGGGTCAGGTCCTCTTCGACCGCGAAGAACTGCTTGGCCGGGCGCCCGCGTCCAGGTCGCCGGGTGGTCTCGACCCGCAGGTAGCCCCCGGCCACCAGGCGATCGAGGTGGTGCCGTGCGACGTTCGGGTGGAGGGAGAAGGCAGTTGCCACCTCGGTGACGGTGACACCGGGCGTCCCCCGCACGTGGAGGAAGATGTCTCTGCGGGTCGGGTCGCCGAAGGCGGCGGCAACGGCGGTGACCGCGGCGGTGAAGCGCCCGTCTTCGGGGTCGTGGTCCTCGGTGCGCAGGGCTCCCGTCGGGGGGGCTGGGACGAGACCGATCGGGGCTGGTTGCACGGTCAGTAGTCTACCCAGGGACGTTTGTCGAGAGGCCCGAGCGGGCGTGCCGCACGTCGTCGGCCACCCGTCTTCAGCTGAGGAAGGTCCATGTCAGCAGAGCAAGCAGTAGTCGAAGCAGCCGTCGGCGCCGTGCGCGAGCCCGAGCTCGACCTCGCCTTGTCCGAGCTCGGGATGGTCCGTGCCGTGCGCACGAGGCGCCACCGCTGCGCTGTCGTCCTCGGGTTCCCGACCGCGGCGTGGCCGTCGGGCAACGAGGTCCTCGAGGCGGTGCGAGCAGCCGCACTCGGCGTGGACGGCATCGACGAGGTCTCCATCGAGCACGGCGTGATGGACGAGACAGAGCGTGCCTCCCTGCGCAGGACCCTGCGGCTGAAGATGACCGGCGAGACCGACGACGAGGCCGAGAGCGATGGTGCCGACGACGGCCACGGCCATGGCCATGGCCATGGCCACGACGAGGCGCCGGTCCCCCTCTTCCTCCAGCCCGAGAGCGCCACGCGGGTGATCGGCATCTCCTCGGGCAAGGGCGGCGTCGGGAAGTCGTCGGTCACGGTCAACCTGGCCGTGGCCCTGGCCCAAGCCGGCTACCGGGTCGGGATCCTCGACGCCGACGTCTACGGCTTCTCGATGCCCAAGATGCTCGGCTGCACGCGTGACCCGATCGTGCTCGGCGACATGGTGATCCCGACGGCCAGCTACGGCGTCCGGTGCCTGTCGATGGGCTTCTTCGTCCCCGACGACCAGCCGGTCATCTGGCGTGGGCCCATGCTCCACAAGGCCATCGAGCAGTTCCTCACCGACGCGTACTGGGGCCAGCCCGACTTCGTGCTCGTCGACATGCCGCCGGGGACCGGCGATGTCGCGCTCTCCCTCGCGCAGGTGATGTCCAAGGCCGAGATCCTCGTCGTGACCACGCCCCAGCCGGCCGCCCAGCGCGTGGCGCAGCGCTCCGCCTACGCGGCGCGCAAACTCAAGCTCTCGGTGCGCGGCGTGATCGAGAACATGAGTTGGTTCACCGGCGACGACGGCGTGCGCTACGAGCTCTTCGGCTCGGGCGGGGGCGCCACGGTCGCGGCCGACCTGGGCGTCCCGCTGCTCGCCCAGGTGCCGCTCGTCCCCCTGCTGCGCCAGGGCGGCGACGACGGCGTGCCGGTCGCCATCGCCGATCCGGACGGTGAGGCCGCCGCGGTGTTCGCCGCACTCGCCGAGAAGCTGGCCTCGCTCGGGCCGGCGCGCGTCTACCGCCGGGAACTCACCCTGCGCTAATCACGTCCGGTGCGTGGCCCGCGCCGGTGCAATGCTTGGTTCGGCCCGCGGTGGCCGGCTCGAGGGGGAGGCGATCGAATGCAGGAGTTGTCAGAGCGCGTGGCGGTCATCACCGGCGGTGCGGGCGGGATCGGCCGTGCCATGGCCGAGCGCTTCGCCGCCGAGGGCACCAAGCTGGTGCTCGCCGACATCGAAGAGGCCGTCCTCGACGAGACCGTCGACCAGCTGCGGTCGAAGGGTGCTTCGGTCGTGGGCGTGCCCACCGACGTGGCCGACGTGGCCCAGGTGGAGTCGTTGGCAGCCAGGGCCCTGTCCGAGTTCGGTGGCGTCCACATCGTGGCCAACAACGCCGGCGTCGGTGGGGGCCCGGTCATCGGCACGCCGCTGGCGGTGTGGGAGTGGGTCTTCGGGGTGAACGTCTGGGGCGTCGTCAACGGGTGCAACACCTTCTTGCCGATCCTGCTCGAGCAGAACGAGGGCCACATCATCAACACCGCGTCACTCGCCGGCCTCGGCGGCGTCCCCGGCCTCGGCACCTACTGCGCCTCGAAGTTCGCCGTCGTCGGCCTGAGTGAGTCGCTCCACCACGAGCTCTCCATGCTCGGCTCGGCGGTCCGGGTGTCAGTGCTCTGCCCGGGCTTCGTGCGGACGCGCATCCACGAGTCCGACCGCAACATGCCCGCCGATGTGGCGGCGGTGGCCGACACGCCAGGCGCGCTCTTGATGGCCGACCTGGCGAAGGCGGCAGTCGAAGCAGGCATCTCGGTCGACGTGGTGGCCGAGGCCGTCTACTCGGCGGTCGTCGAGGAGCGGTTCTACGTCCTCACGCACCAGCAGGCCGCCACCGGCACGACCGAGGCCCGGATCGCCTGGATGGTCGACGGGCAGCCACCGGTCATGGACCTCGAAGCGGTCACGAAGCCCCTCTGAACACCGCCACGGTGATCTTTCGAACTTCTTAGGTCCCCCACACCGGGCGCCAAGGTCGCCCGGCGAGGATCAATGGGTGCCACGAGCGATCGGAGCCCTCCATGGACCGTGAGAAGTTGAACGTCTACGACCCGCAGCGCCGCGATCGAGCCCGCCGCCGGGTGCGCCGCACCACCGGCCTGGTGGCGGGCGTGGCCCTCGCCCTCGGTGCGGGACTCGTCGGGGTGACCGAGTCCGCATCGCACGCCACGTCGGTCGCGACGGCCAAGACGACGAGCAGCGTGTCCTCCGCATCGACGGCGACGACCACGCCCACCACGACGTCGAGCGGCTCTTCGGCGGCCACTACGACGACCACTCCGAGCACCTCGTCGTCGAGCTCAGGGGTCAGCTCGACTTCGGGAACAACCACTCACGCATCGACGGGCGGTTCGTAGGTCCCGCCCGGCGGGCGGGACCTGCCAGCTCAGCCCTCGACGCCTCTCGGCAGTTTCGCCGGATCCCAGCCGAGGACGGCGACCGCCTGGCGGAACGCGAAGCGGTCGGTCATGCCTGCCACGTAGGCCACAGCGGCGTGCACGGCCTCGGTCGTCCCGCCCGCGAGGCCCCCTGCCTCGTCGACGGCGGGGATCGCGTTCGGACGGTCCGCGTAGTGCTCGACCAGGGCCCGCAGGACCGAGACGACGGCCTCACCCTGGGCTCGAGAGGCGTCTCGGAGGTAGATGTGCTCGTAGTTGCACGCCCGGAAGGCGGCAAGGGCCTCGGCCATGTCGTTGTCCATACCGATGCGCCCTGTTGCCTGCACGGTGGCGACGAGCGCCTCGATGAAGGCCCCGAGCTGTCGTCCCCGGCGCTCGCCGCAGCGCTCCTTCACCACGGCCGGCAGCAGGGTCTGGCTCACGATGCCCGCTGCGGCAGCGTCCTCCCAGTCGTGGCAGACATAGGCCAATCGGTCCGCCCACGAGACCACCTCGCCCTCGGGCGTCGATGGCGCCGGCCGGGACCAGCTGTGGTTGGCGATGCCGTCGAGGGTCTCGAAGCACAGATTGAGCGACGCCAGCGAGACGCGCGCCCCCCACGGGGCATGGTCGAACCCCTCAGGCAAGAAGGGGTCAAACGCGTCTTCGCTCGCGTGGCCCCCCGGGCCGTGACCGCAGTCGTGGCCGAGGGCGATGGCCTCGGTCAGCGCCACGTTGAGCCGGCAGGCCCGGGCGATGCTGCTTGCCACCTGGGCGACCTCGAGCGCGTGGGTCAGCCGCGTGCGCTGATGGTCCTCGGGGAACACGAAGACCTGGGTCTTGCCGGCCAGTCGCCGGAAGGAGGCGGCGTGCAGGATCCGGTCGCGGTCGCGCTCGAAACAGGTGCGCCACGGATCGGGATCCTCGTCGCGCAGGCGGTGACCCGCACCGCCCGACCGCGTGGCTCCGCGCACCAGGCTGGCGGCCTCGGCCTCTTCGCGTTCGATGCGGGCGAGCGGGACGAGCACCGAGCCGGCCGCAGGCCCTGTCGCCTCGCCGACTCGCGCCGAGCTGTCGGCGTGGGCGACCCGCAGCGCCTTCGTCGCCGGCGTGCGTGCTGCGTCGTCCACCCGGTGGCCGGCGTCGGCGTCGGCGTCGGCGCCCTTGATGAATCCGCCCATGGTGGCCGCCCACCGGCGGCTGCGCTCGTTCGCCGGTGTCGCTTCGGGGTCCTGCATGGAACCCAGTTTGCCGCAGGCCTGTAACGTCGGGGTCAGGGAATGCGGTGGAGGCGGCAACTACGGGCCGCTGCCGCGAGAGGAGCGCAACGAAGTGGACGTACGCATCGGGATCATCCAGACCCCGAAGGAGATCGAGGTCGAGATGACCGACGAGGTCGACCGCGAGGAGCTGCTCGCCCAGATCGAGAAGTCGCTCGACTCTGGAGACGGCGTGCTGTGGCTCACTGATCGCCGCGGCCGCCGCGTGGCGGTGCCGGTGGTCAAGGTCGCCTACATCGAAGTGGGCGTTCCGGCCCATGAGCGCAGGGTGGGCTTCGGGGCTCCCTAAGGAGCCCGACCCGCAACCGACCGTGACCCCCACCGAACCGAGTCCGACCCCGCGCGCCGACCAGTCGGCGCTGCCGGGCATCTTCGACCTCGGGCTCGTGTTCGTCACAGGCAAGGGTGGCGTTGGTAAGACCACCATCGCCGGGGGGCTCGCCCTGGCCGCCGCCCAGCAGGGCAAACGGGTCCTCGTGTGCGAGGCGGACTCGAAGGGCGACCTGTCTTCACTGTTCGAGGTGGCGCCCACGACCTTCGACGCCCGCCAAGTGACCGACGGCGTCTGGGCGATGTCGATGGACACCGAGGCATCGCTGCGCGAGTACCTGAAGCTCAATTTGAAGATTCCGATCATGGGGAGGATCGGCCCACTGGCTAAGGCCTTCGACTTCGTGGCCACCGCCGCCCCGGGTGTGCGCGAGATCCTGACCGTCGGCAAGCTCTGCTACGAGGTGCGCGAGCGCAACTACGACCTCGTCGTCGTCGACGCGGCGGCGTCGGGGCACATCGTGAGCCAACTGGCCGCACCGCAGGCCATCAACGAGCTGGTCAAGGTGGGCCTCATCCGCACGCAGACCGACTGGATGCTCGACATCCTCTCCAACCCGTGGAAGACCGGGCTCGTTGCGGTGACGACGCCCGAGGAGATGCCGGTCTCCGAGACCCTCGAGCTCGCGGCACGCGTGGCGGCTGAGACCACGGTTCGGCTCGCCGGCGTGGTCGTGAACCGGGTGCTCCCCGAGCTCTTCGGCCACTCCGAGGAGGCGGTCTTCGAAGAGCTCCGCCAGCCCGCCGCCGTGGGTGCGATGAGCGAGGCGGCGGGTGGCGACGTGGAGCCCGTGCTCGAGGGAGCGCGCCTGGCCGTGACCATGCGCAGGACCCGCTCGGCGCACCTCGAGCGTCTGCGGAGCGGCCTCGACCCGTCGACCCCGGTCCTGCTCCTCCCGTACCTGTTCTCGCGCACCTACGGCCTGCGCACGACAGGGCAGGTGGCGGCCGCGCTGACCGAAGAGCTGGGCGTCTGATGGCGTCGAGCGAACGTCGTGCGAAGTCGTCCGCGCCCGCCGGCGGGGGCGAGCCACGGCAGAGGGGCCGCGCAGCCGGCTGGCGGGCGCCGCGCGGCTCGCTCGACGGGTTGGTTGCCTCGAGGGAGATCGTGATCGCCTGCGGGCCCGGCGGCGTGGGCAAGACCACGACCGCCGCGGCGATCGCCGCCATGGCCGCCTGCCACCACGGTGGCCGGGTCCTCGTGGTCACCGTCGACCCGGCGAAGCGCCTGGCTGACGCCCTCGGCCTCTCGGGCATCGGCAATACCGAGACCCGTATCCCTGACTCGGTCTTCGAGGCGGCCGGCTTCACGCCGCGTGGCGAGCTGTGGGCTGCCATGCTCGACATGAAGGAGAGCTGGGACGCGCTGGTGCGCCGCCACGCACCCGACGCCGAGACGAGGGAGCAGATCCTCGCCAACCCCCTCTACAAGACCATCTCGGGGCGCTTCGTCCAGAGCCAGGACTACATGGCCATGGAGCGCCTCTACGAGATCCACTCGGAGGGCAAGTACGACCTCATCGTCGTCGACACCCCGCCGACACGAAACGCCCTCGACTTTCTCGACGCCCCCCAGCGCATGGCGGACTTCTTCAGCTCGCGGCTGTTGCGCTGGCTGATCGTCCCGTACCGCTCCAAGCTGATCAACTTTGCCTCGAAGCCCTTCTACCAGGTCGCCGACCGCATCCTCGGCACGCAGTTCCTGGCTGACATCTCGGAGTTCTTCATCCTCTTCCAGTCCATGTACGACGGCTTCGTGGCGCGCGCGGAGACCGTCACCCGCCTCTTGTCGGACCGGCGCACCACCTTCGTGGTCATCTCGACGCTCGAGGCCACCCCGGTGCGCGAAGCGGAGTTCTTCGCGACCGAGCTGGTCCGGCGCGACCTCAACCTGGGCGCAATCGTGCTCAACAAGGTGCTGCCCTCCTATTTCCGCTCGACGAAGAACATCTCAGTGGCGAAAACCATGGCCGAGCGCGCCAAGGACCTCGTCGAGCGCCTGGACGTGGACCGGCCCCTGGCCGCACGGGTGCTCTCCGATGTGGCCGAGAGCTTCTTGAATTTCTCGGTGGTGGCCCGGCGGGAGGCCGAGCAGCAAGACGAGCTCTCGACCAGCGCCGAAGTGCTCGCCACCGTCCCGTTCTTCGACGCGGACATCGCCGACATGGAGGGGTTGCTACGCCTGGGCGAGAAGCTCTGGACCTGAAATACGACGCACCGTCGGCGGGGCGGCCGCCGCCTACGATGCGGGTGTGCGCGCTCTCGCCCCAGTCCGTCGGGCCTCCTAGGCGCACCATGCTCGACTACCACCTCCACCTCTGGCCCCACGACGAGTCCGAGGTGCCCCTCTCCCTCGAGCGGATCGCCGCGTACTGCGAGCGGGCGGTGTCGGTGGGAGTGAGCGAGATCGCCCTCACCGAGCACCTCTTCCGCTTCACGCAGGCGAAGGACCGACTCGGCGGATTCTGGGACACCGACGAGCCCTCACCGGCGCTCGGTGCCTCGATGGCGGCGTACTTCGACCACCACGCGCACGCCGACCTCGACGCCTACGTCGAGCTGGCCCTCGCCGCCAAGGACGCTGGTCTCCCGGTCGTCGTCGGCCTCGAGGTGGACTACTACCGCGGGCGCATGGACGAGGTGGCAGCGCTCCTCAGCGGCTACCCCTTCGATGTGCTGCTCGGCTCGGTCCACTGGATCGGCGCGTGGCGCTTCGATGACGTCGACGACGCCCTGTCGATGGCGGAGTGGTCGACGAGGCGCGTAGACGATTGCTGGGACGCCTACACCGAGGCACTCGAGGAGCTGGCGGACTCTGGGGTCTGCGACGTCCTCGCCCACCCGGACCTCATCAAGGTGGCCTCCCGGGTGCCCGGGAACCCGGGGGAGTGGTGGGACCGCATCGCCGAGGCGGCGGCGGCGACGAACATGGCGGCCGAGCTCTCGTCGGCCGGCTGGCGCAAGCCCTGCGGGGAGCAGTACCCGGCCTCGGGGCTGCTCGAGCGCCTCGTCGAGCGCCAGGTGGCGTTTACGACCGCGTCGGACGCGCACCACCTCGCCCACGTGGCCGACCGCTCGGGGGATCTGCGCGCCCTGCTCGACGACGCCGGCATCACCACGCTGCGCGCCTTTTCCCGCCGCGTGGGGCGCTCGGTGCCGGTCGGGGTCCCCGCCGACCTCGGAGCGAAGGAGGCCTGATGGCAACCCCCGCCGAGCTGGCCCAGCTCCATACCGACTTGAAGCCCGACGAGCTCGAGCACCTCCAGCGGCTGCTCGGCTCATGGTCGGTGTTGGCGGACCTGGCGTTCTCCGACCTCCTCTTGCTCGTCCCCGTTGCGGCCTCGAGCGAGGGTGCGGCCCCCCACGCCCCGCACCTCGTGGTGCTCGGCCAGATGCGCCCCAACAACCGCCCGACGCTGATCGAGCAGGACCTCGTCGGCCAGACGGTCTCAGAAGCCGACTGGAACCTGTCGGCGGAGACCCTTCGCACCGGGGGCTACCGTCACGGGACGATCTTCCACCCGGCTCTGGGCGAGAACGTGCCGGTCGAGAACGTGCCGGTCCGCTTCGGCGGCAGGGTCATTGCCGTGCTCATGCGCATGGCCCTCATCCCCCAGCGCGGCCCGACGAGCCTCTACGAGCGCACCTACCTCGACGTCTACGAGCGCTTGGCGGCGATGGTCGCCGAGTCGGCCTTCCCCTTCCCCGACGAGGACGTGGGCACCGAGGAGTCCCCCCGGGTGGGCGACGGCTTCGTGGTGGTCGACGAGGAGGGCAGGGTCGAGTTCGCCTCGCCCAATGCCATCAACGCCTTCCACCGCATGGGCGTCTACTCGCCGCCCGAGGGGCGCCGTTTCACCGAGCTCGGCGTCGAGGAGTCGGCGATCGAATGGGCCCTCGCCACCGGCCGGCCCGTCGTCGAGGAGGTCGAGCGACGCCCCGACGTCGCCGTGCTCGTCCACTGCGTGCCGCTCATCTCCCACGGCTCGGTGACCGGGGCGATGATCCTGCTCCGTGACGTGACCGACGTCCGCCGGCTCGACCGGCTGCTGCTTTCGAAGGACGCGGCGATCCGCGAGGTCCACCACCGGGTCAAGAACAACCTCCAGACCATCTCCTCGCTGCTGAGCCTCCAGGCTCGCCGTTTGGACGTCGGGGCGGCCCGAGAGGCCCTCTACGAGGCGGAGCGGCGGGTGCGGTCGATCGCCCTCGTCCACGAGATCCTCTCGCGTGACCCCGGCGACCAGGTGCCCTTCGACGAGATCGTGGCCTCGCTGGTCCAGATGGCGAGGGACTCGGTCGTCTCGAACCGGCCGGTCGAGATCGACGTGGCCGGCGACCTCGGCGAGGTGACGGCCGATGTGGCCACCCCGCTGGCCGTGACGCTGGCGGAGCTGCTCCAAAACGCCGTGGAGCATGCGTTCGTCGAAGACGGTGCGGGCGCGGACTCGCCGGGCGAGGAAGTCGGCCACGTGCGAGTGACGCTCGGTGTGCGCGACGGCGAGCTCGATGTGGAGGTCGTCGACGACGGGTGCGGCCTGCCAGAGCGCTTCGACTTGGAGGAGTCGACGAGCCTCGGTCTTTCCATCGTGCGGGGCCTCGTCGAGAGCCAGCTCCACGGGTCGATCACGATGGGCACGGCGAACTCGGGGAAGGGAACCCGGGTCTCGCTGTCGGTGCCGGCCACCCGGCCCAAGAATTGAGGCGGGCGGTGCTGGCTCGGTGCGTCTAGTGGATGCGGCGGCGCGCGGCGAGCCAGGATTTGCGCAGCTTGCGGCGCTCCTCTTCGGCGACACCGCCCCAGACGCCGGACTCCTGGTTGGTCGCCAGGGCGAACTCGAGACACGGCTCTTGGGCGTCACAGCTGCGACACACCCGCTTGGCCGCCTCGATCTGGTCGACGGCACCGCCTGTCGTCCCGACCGGGAAGAAGAGGTCGGGCTCGGTGTCTCGGCACGCCGCGACCTGGCGCCAGTCGCCAGAGTCCCAATCGACCGTTCTGTTCCACATCAGCGCCATCGCTGCCTCCGCGACGAGATTGTGATTCTTTTCACATGATAGGTGCCTGTGCAGGCGGCCCACGCAAAAAAGTTTGCCTAAGAACTGTATAAGGAGTGCTAGTTGCGAGCAAGCAATTCTTCACCATTTGTTCAACTTTGGTGGCCAAAATGCAACATTCCGTCACGAAACGTGCCTGCGTGGAGGGAGCTGCGCCGTTGACGGCCGTCTTCGCCCACCGGGGCGCCACCGCGTCGGCGCGCGAGAACACGCTCGAGGCCTTCGCCGAGGCGCGGGCGCTCGGAGCCGACGGCGTCGAGCTCGACGTCCGACGTAGCCGTGACGGCGCGCTCGTCGTCCACCACGACGAATGGGTCGAAGGCGCTGGCCTGATCGCCGCCCTCGACGTCGCGGACTTGCCCGGCTACGTGCCGCTGCTCGCCGAGGTCGTCGAGGTGTGCGGGCCCATGATGGTGAACATCGAGCTCAAGAACGACCCCGGTGAGCAGGGCTTCGACCCGAGCGAGGCGACGGCGGTGGCGGTGGCGCACCTCCTCGCCGAGAGCGGCTGGTGGGAACGAGTGGTCGTCTCGTCGTTCCGCTCGGCCTCGATCGACGCGCTCCGGGCGGTGGACGACCGCCCACCGATCGGCTGGCTCCTCGGGCTCATGGCCGACGCCCCGGCAGCGCTCGATGAGGCGATCGACCGCGGCTACGACGCCCTGCACCCCTTCGTGACCCAGGTCAGCCCTGAGCTGGTCGAACGCGCCCATGTGGCGGGCATCTCCCTGGCGGTGTGGACGGTCAACGCCCCACACGACATCGAGCACCTCGCCGCCCTCGGGGTCGACACGATCATCACCGACACCCCCGCCGAGGCCCTGGCCATCGTCGGGCGCGCTCCCCTCGGGTGAACGCCACGCCAGCCCCCGAATGGCGGGAGGGGGTCATCGTGGTCGACAATGTTCCCCATGAACGTCGTTGTTTGTGTCAAGCAGATTCCTGACCCAGCCGCCCCCCAGAGCCTGGAGCCCGGGACCCACACCCTCGCCCGCAGCGGCAAGCTGATCATGGACGACTCGGACGCCTACGGCGTCGAGATGGCCCTCCAGCTGGCCGACGCCGCCGGTGGCGGCGAGGTCACGCTGGTCTCGATGGCCCCGGGCGGGGAGACGTCGGGGCTTCGCACCGCGCTGGCCATGGGCGCCGCCAAGGCGATCCTGATCAGCGACGACGCCCTCAAGGGCTCCGACGCCCTTGGTACCGCCAAGGTGCTGGCTGCGGCGATCAAGCGCGCCGAGCCCGATCTCATCATCGCGGCGACCGAGTCCTCCGACGGCTACACCGGGACCACGCCGGTCCAGGTCGCCGAGCTGCTCGGCCTGCCCTCGGTCACCTTCGCCAAGAGCGTCACGGTCGACGGCCAAACCGTGAAGGTCGAGCGCCAGACCGAGTCCGGCTTCGACGAGGTCACGAGCCCGCTGCCCGCCCTCGTGACCGTGACCGCCGGCGTGGTCGAGCCCCGCTACCCCTCCTTCAAGGGCATCATGGCGGCCAAGTCCAAGCCCGTCGACACCCTCACCGTCGCCGACCTCGGCCTCGACGCATCCACGGTGGGTGCGGCGGGTGCGGGCCAAGAGATCACCGACGT
Source organism: Acidimicrobiaceae bacterium (assembly GCA_003155135.1). GTDB lineage: Bacteria > Actinomycetota > Acidimicrobiia > Acidimicrobiales > RAAP-2 > Bog-515. The sequence goes on from PMFN01000020.1 coordinate 87,338, forward strand.
CGCCGAAGCCGAGTCCCGTTCGTCGGGCGAGATCGTCGTCGACGAGGGTGACGGCGCTGCGCGCATCGTCGCCTTCCTCGAGACACTCAAGGTCATCTAGCAGCGACCCCCCGGCGCTCGCCGGGTAGGCACACCGACGTCCGCACCAATTCCGAGGAGCTCTCACCACCATGGCAATCGAAAAAGTTTGGGTACTGGCAGAAACCACCGAGGCGGGTCTGACCGCGACCACGCTCGAGCTGTTGACCGAGGCGCGCACCGTCGGCTCGACGGTCGAGGCCGTCGCCTGGGGCGCGGAGACAGCCGACCACGCCGCCGCGCTCGGCGAGTACGGCGCGACCACCGTCTATGACGTGGGCGACCTCGGAGGCGCCCTCCCCGGCGTCCCGGTGGCCTCGGCCATTGCGGCACTCGTCGCAGCGGGCAACGCCCCCGACGCCCTCCTCATCCCGGCCTCCTACGACGGCCGTGACGTGGCCGGGCGCCTGTCGGTCAAACTCGACCGCCCCGTGCTCACCAACATCACCGGGCTGGTCGCCGACGGCGAGCTCAGCACCCAGCACCCCGTCTTCGGCGGGACCCTCGTCGTCACCGCCCGCTTCACCTCCCCTGGGGTCGGCATCTATGTGATCCGGGCCAAGTCCTTCGCATCCGACCCCTCCGGGGGTGCCCCGGCGGCCGTCGTCGCAGCCCCAGCCCCCGACGCCGGTGCCGCCAACGCAGCGCGCATCGTCGAGCGCCACGTGGAGGAGCGCACCGGCCCGAAGCTCGACGAGGCGGCAGTTGTCGCCTCCGGTGGGCGGGGGCTCGGCTCGGCGGACAACTACCCCCTCATCGAAGAGGTGGCCAAGCTCCTGAACGGCGCGGCCGGCGCCAGCCGGGCCATCGTCGACGCCGGGTGGGTCCCCTACTCGCACCAGGTGGGCCAGACCGGCAAGACGGTCAAGCCGACCGTCTACCTGGCCTTCGGCATCTCGGGCGCGACCCAGCACCTGGTCGGCATGAAGGGATCGAAGAACATCGTCGCGGTCAACAAGGACCAGGACGCCCCGATCTTCGGTGTGGCTGACCTCGGCATCGTGGGCGACGTGCACAAGGTGCTGCCCGCCCTCATCGACGCGCTCAAGAACCGGGGCTGAGCGTCCGGGGCCTCGGCGCCCCGCAGTCGCCAACTGAAGCCGAACCGAGCGCCGGCAGAGCGCGGTGCGAGAGGTGGCGCGGAGTACGCTCGCCGAAGCGTTTCGCGCACCCGCCATGCTCTTCCCCACCTTCGACTTCGCCATCTTCTTCGCCGTGGCGTTCACCGCCAACTGGCTGCTGAACCCGTACCCGGGTCCTTGGAAGCTGGCCATGCTGGCCCTCAGCTACTTCTTCTACGGCTGGTGGGACTGGCGGTTCATCCTCTTGCTGATCGCCTCCACGGTGATCGCCCACGTCGGAGCCCTGGCGGTGACGCGCACCACCACCGAGCGGAGCCGCAAGGTGGCGCTGTTGCTCGCGTGTGCGGGGCTCCTCGGCCTGCTCGGGTACTTCAAGTACTACGGCTTCTTGGCCGTCAACCTCGACAACGTGCTGCGCGGGGTCGGGCTCGGGAACCTCGCGCCGCTCCTCCAGCCCACCTTGCCCGTCGCCATCTCCTTCTTCACGTTCATGGCGCTCAGCTACGTGATCGACGTCTACCGGCGCCAGCTCACCTTGGCCCGCCCGATGGACCTCGCCGTCTATCTCGCCTTCTTCCCGCACCTGGTCGCCGGGCCGATCGTGCGCGGCGGGGAGCTGCTGCCCCAGATCCGACGTCGTCGCGACCCCGCGGCGATCGACTACTCGTCGGCCATGTGGATGATCATGGGGGGCCTGTTCAAGAAGGTCGTCGTCTCCTCCTACGTCTCGAGCGCGATCGTCGACCCGGTCTTCGCCGCCCCCGGGCTGCACTCGGCCCCCGAGGCGATCTTCGCCGCGTGGGGCTACGCCGTGCAGATCTACTGCGACTTCAGCGGCTACACGGACATCGCCATCGGCATCGCCATGCTGCTGGGCTTCCGCTTCCCGGTGAACTTCGACGCGCCCTATACGGCGCGCGACCTGCAGGACTTCTGGCGACGCTGGCACATCACCCTGTCGCGATGGCTGCGCGACTACCTCTACATCCCGCTCGGCGGCAACCGGGGCTCGGAGTGGCAGGCGGCGCGCAACATCATGATCACCATGGTCCTCGGCGGCCTCTGGCACGGGGCGAACTGGACCTTCATCATCTGGGGCGCGCTGCACGGCGTCGGCCAGGTCTTCGGGCACCTGCGCCGAAAGCGCCGGGTCTCGCTCGGCCTGCCGGCGGTGGCCGACGGGCGCGGCCGGATCTGGTGGCAGCGGTTCTGGACGTTCCAGTACGTGTGCCTCGGCTGGGTCTTCTTCCGGGCCACGTCGTTCTCGAACGCCATGGCGGTGCTCGGCCGCCTGTTCGCCTGGGGCCAGGCCTCACCGCTCATCACGCCGCTGCTCGTGTTCACCATCGTGGCGGTCCTCGCCGCCCAGTACATCCCCCGGACCTGGACCGACCGTGTCCAGGACCAGTTCTCCCAGCAGCGCCCGGTGCTCCAGGCGGTCGGCATCGGGCTCGCCCTGCTCGTGATCACCACGCTCGGGCCGACCGGCGTGGCCCCGTTCATCTACTACCGCTTCTAGGCGCCGAATGGCCTCGTGGCGATGCTCACACCAGCGGCCACGGGTAGGGCGGCCAGTCCCCCGACTCGTCGGGGATGGGCAGTTCGGCCGCCTCGCGCAGCGCCTCGGCGCGTTCGGTGAGGGCCTCGAGCTCGTCGTCGTCGAGGAGCTCGGCCAATGCCCCCGAGGGCCCTTCGGTCTTCAGGCGGACCAGGTCGTCGTGGAGCCGCTCGGGGAGCCGCTGGCTGGCGAAGTCCCAGATCACGGTGCGCAGCTTGGGCTCGACGTGGAAGCACAGGCCGTTGTCGATGGCAAAGAGCCGGTCCTCGGCCAGGAGGACGTGCCCGCTCTTTCGGTCAGCGTTGTTGGCCACCACGTCGAAGGCGCAGATGGCGACCAGCTCTCGTTCCCAGCGATCCTCGTCACGCAGGGTGAAGTAGTGCGACGTGCCGTCCTCGGGCACGTAGCGCTGGATCGATCCGAGGCCGAAGGGGCCCTCGCGGCGCACCACGGTCTCGGGCACGCAGCACCAGCCGAGCTGGACGCCGAGCTCGTAGGCGGCCACCTCACGGCGCCAGAGGCCGCCGGGGAAGTCCCAGAGCCGGCGCTCGCCGCGCTCGGGCTTGTAGACGGCGAGCAGCTCGGAGCCGTCGAGCACGCAGGTGACGAGGAGCGTGGCGTTCGAGCTCCCGGCGATCCGGCCGTGCACGGTCAACTCGCCGTGGGCGAGGGCCTCAGCCACTGCACCTGGCCCGTTGGGCTCTCCGGCGGGCTCGATGGCGCTCACGTTATGGGTGGACGATGGCCGTTCGTGCGCGGGCAGTCGTGCCCGGAGGGGTCGAGGGGGAGGCCGCACAGCGGGCACGGGGGCCGGCCGGCCTCGACGAGCTGGGTGGCGTGGATGGCAAAGGCCGCTGCCTGCTCACGCGTGAGGGCGATCGTGGCACTCAGGCCCTCCTCGTCCTCTTCGACGAGCTCTTCGACGACCACGATCAGGCGGTCGCCCTCCTCGTCGTGGGAGACGCCGATGCTCCCGACGACCCAGTCCGGGTCGGGATCGGCCTCGAGGTCGAGGTCCTCGGGGAGGTGCCCCGGGCGCCCGAGCTCGCGCACGAGGCGCGCCAGGTAGCTGGCGAGGACAGCCACCTGCTGCTTCTCGAGCTTCACGGTGAGCAGCGTCGGGCCCTGGCGCACCTGGAGCAGGAAGACGCGGCTGCCGACGGCGCCGACAGTCCCGACGCTGAAGCGCTCGGGGGCGGGGAACTCGTAGTTGCCGGTCATGAAAGGGCGAGCTCCGAGAGTGATGCCGTGGAGTTCACGCACAGGATATTTGCACCCGCCGGCGAGAGTGCGACGGCCGACACCGAGCAGGGCGAGACCACGAAGCGCTGGAAGAGGTCGAGCGGCACGCCGCCGGCCCAGGCCACCGCCGCCTTGATCGGGTCGGCGTGCGAAACAGCGACGACCGTCTGGCCGGCGTGGGCGGCGGCGATGCGCGCCACCGTCGCCGAGATGCGGGTGGACATGGCGGCGAAGGACTCGCCGCCGGGGAAGGTGAAGCCGCTCGGCCAGCGCTGCACCGTGTTCCACGCCGGCAGCTTCGAGAGGGCGGCGAGCTCTTTTCCGGTCCACTCGCCGAAGTCGCACTCGAGCAGCCCGCGGTCGGTGGTCACGCGCAGTCCGAGCGCCTCGCCGATCGGCTTCGCCGTCTCCTTCGTCCGTTCGAGCGGCGAGGCGTAGAGGGCGACGGGGCGGCGGGAGAGGGAAGCGATGCGCGCAGCGACGGCGTCCGCCTGGGCGTGCCCCTCGGGTGCGAGGTGCAGCCCGCGGGCCCTTCCCGGCAGGACCTTGCCCGTCGTGGGCGTCACACCGTGGCGCACGAGGAGCACCACGGTCGGACCGGGGGTGTCGGACTTGGTGGCTGCCGACTTCTTGGCCCGGCGTGAGGAACCGGTCGCCCCGCGGATGCGCTCACGAGGCGAGGTCGTGGTTCGAGGAGTGGGCACGGGGCAACATCGTAGGTCCTCCGTCGCCGCCCCCGACCGGGCGCAGGGCGGCGCGGGGCGCCCCTAGGCTCGACCGGTGCCCTCAGCGAGCAACAGTGCCCTCGTTGCGCTGGCCCAGCGGATCGAGGGCTGCCGGGCATGCCCGAGGCTGGTCACGTGGCGGGAGGAGGTGGCCGCGACCAAGCGCGCCTCGTTCGCCGGCGAGCAGTACTGGGGCCGGCCGGTGCCCGGGTTCGGCGATCCGGGCGCACGCCTGGTCGTCGTGGGCCTGGCACCGGCCGCGCACGGCGCCAACCGCACGGGGCGTGTCTTCACCGGCGACCGCTCCGGTGACTGGCTCTACGGCGCCCTGTTCCGGGCGGGCTACGCGAACCAGCCGAACAGCCGGTCGCGCGACGACGGGCTGGAGCTGAGAGACGCCTATGTCACCGCCGCCGTGCGGTGCGCGCCGCCGGCCAACAAGCCGACCGTCGACGAGCGCGACACGTGCGTGCCGTTCCTCGCCGAGGAGCTCGGGCTGCTCGGCGATGCCGCCGTCATCGTGGTGCTCGGGCAGTTCGCCTTCGGCGTGGTCGCCGCACTCGAGGGGCTCCGGCCCAGGCCGAGGTTCGCCCACCTCGCCGAGCACCCCTTGGCCGACGGTCGTGTGCTCCTCTGCTCCTACCACCCAAGCCAGCAGAACACCTTCACCGGCACGCTGACCGAGGCGATGTTCGATGCCGTCTTCGCGCGCTCCCGGGCCATAACCGGGGCCTGAGTGCCCGCTGGCGGTGGCGCCGGAGGTGGGAGGGACGAACGATGGTGCTATCAGCACGGCGCACGATCGATGAACCAGCTCTCCCCGCGCGCTGGGCTGGCTCGCGACCGTGCGCTACGTGCCGGGAAGGGGCTCAAGACCTACGATCCTGTCCTTCACGGCATTGACCAGTTCCGGGGAGTGACCCTCCCAACCTGTGCACTCGCCCGTGACTCGCAGGGGCTCCTGCGAGCGGTACGACTCCGTTGGGTTAGCCCCCTCCCTTGTCAGATTGGGTCCGCCATGAAAGGGCCGGTCGGTTCTACCGGGTAGATCTTGCCGGGTCCTTCGCCGAGTGCGAGTTCTCGCGGCCTCGGCCGAGCAGCAGCCGACGGCGGGCGGACGAATCAGGACTCAAGTCTCCATCACTGAGAAGGCGCGTGCCATGGCCGGTACCGTGCCGGCTCAGACCTCGCGCCTCAGGCATGGTGCCCGACCACGACGAGAGCTGTGCGGCGTGTCGAAGCAGGTAAGCCGCGCACGCCGCAGCTGGCGGTCACGTGAAGGGCAGCCCGAGCCTGCGTCCCTGAGGGGGTCTTCTCCCCCCCATCACGTGGGAGCGCGGGGTCAAGCGCCGCAGATGCGGGCGGTCTCGCCGAAGATGAGCTCTTTGTGCATGGCGATGATCTTGCGGTTCTTCTCGGCCATCGCTTCGGCGAGTGCCACTGCTTCGTCGAGCACCCGGTCCTCGGGCACTGCACGCTCGACGATCCCGAGCGCCAGCGCCTCGTCTGCGCTGTAGCGCCGGGCGGTGACCATGGCGTCGAGCAGTGCAGGCTTGGGCACGTGGGCTCCGAGCAGCGTGAACAGGTCGAATGGGATGGGCAGTCCGAGGTCCACCTCGGGGAGGCACCAGTAGCCGCGCCCCTGGCGCATGACCCTCACGTCGCAGCTCGAGGCCAGCATGGCTCCGGCGGCGAAGGCGTGGCCGTTGATGGCGGCGACGGTGTAGGCAGGGAATGTGAGGAGCCGGCCGAACAGGCGGGTCGAGCTGGCGACCACGGGCGCGGCGATCTCGGGCTCGGCCTCGAAGCGCTTGAGGTCGAAGCCGTTTGAGAAGAACTTGCCCTCGCCGGTCAGCACCAGGGCGAGCGGTCCCCGCGCCCTGGTCAGCTCGTCGAGCAACGCATGCCACTCCGCCACCGATTCGGGGTTGAGCCGGTTGTCGCCCGCCCGCCAGTGGGCGATGCGTACGTGCCCGCGCTCTTCGACGTCGATCACCGTTCGCCCCCCCTCGCCGTGCTGGCCGAGAGCCTGCCACAGGAGCGGCCCGCGGCACCCGGGAACGGTCCGGGACGGGGGTGGCTCAGGAGGGGGCGGCCGGCGCAGGGAGCCGACCGGGCATGGGGACCGCCGTCGCCGGCCAGCGCTTCCGGCTGACCCTGCTCAGCTTGCGCAGCAGCGCGATCGCACCGGGGTCGTCGTCGACTGGGCGGATCTCGACGGCGTCGTCGGCCACCATGGCGTGGAAGACCTCGCGGCCGCGCTCGGTGCGCACGATGGTGAGCGTCCAGTCGTTGAACGCACCGATGCCACCGGTCGAGATGTCGGCGTGCTCGGCGGCGAAGTCCGGGCACGACTTGCACCCCTCACGGGTGAAGGCGTGCGCCTCTTTGAGCGGGATCTCGTGGTACGAGCCGTCGTGCATCCACACCTGGAACACGCCTTTGATGTTCATTTTCGCGATCTCGTGGCGGTGGAGCCCGTAGCGGGCCTCGAAGAGCTCGGGGAAGATCGCGTCGTCGAAGGTCTTGGAGCACAGGAGCCCGATCGACAGGGCGAAACGGCGGGCGATCTTGCCGGCCTTGCGTGCCGCCATCACCGGCGGGGCCGAGGACTGGCAGCCCATCCCGACCAGCGCGATGCGCTCAGCGCCACCCTCGATCGCCTCGGCGTAGGCCATCGGATTGGCCGAGTACGTGTAGCGCGAGCCGGCGGTGGCGAGGACGTCCTCGCGGGTGCGTGCCACGGCGGGGAGCGCCTTCCAGGTGGAGCCGTCCCCCTCCAAGGCCGAAACCAGGGCTGCATCGATCACGTCGTGTTCGAGGGCCCAGATCAAGAGAGCCGAGACGAACCCCCCGTCCTGGCCGACCACGTGGACCCCCGGGTCGGTGGCGCGGGCCAGCACCATGTCGACGGCGATGCCCGAGATCTCGTCCTCGGTGCGCTCGCGGCCGAAGAGGTGCTGCTCGATCTCGGGCTCCCAGTTGCGAAAGCGCGGACAGGCGCGGGTGCACAGGGTGCAGCCCTTCTCGCCGTGGGTGCAGTTGTCGAACCCCCCGGCCTCGGCCACGTGGAAGGGCTTGTAGCGCCCGCCCGTGTCGTCGTACTCCAAGACGTCGTAGGGGCACGCGATGACACAGGCGCTGCAGCCGGTGCACAGGCCCGACGTGACCACCTCGGTGAAGAGTTCGGCCCAGTGCGGCTTTTCGGGAGGCATGGGGCAACCCTATCGAGCGCACCAGTCCCCGTCAGAGAAGACGCCCGGTACCCTCCACCCATGCCCGAGCTGCTCGAGGTCGAGTACTTCCGCCGGCTTGCCGAGCGGTGCGCGGGCAGGACGATCCTCCACATCGACGTGCCGGACGCCCACGCGCTCGCCGACGGGCGCAGCCCCCGTTCCCTCCGGCAGGCGGTCGTCGGGCGTCGCATCGAGCTCGCCCGTCGGCACGGGAAGCTCCTGGTGCTCGAGACCGATGGGCCCGCCCTCGGTCTGCGCTTCGGCATGACGGGGGGCCTCGTGGTCGACGGCGAGCTGGCCATCGACCGCCTGTTGTACTCACCGGGCACCTTCGGCACCGCCTGGGTCCGCTTCGGGATCCGCTTCGACGAGGGGGAACTCCTGTTCCACGACCCGCGTCGCTTCGGGCGCGTCAGCCTCGACCCCGACGAGTCGCGCATGGGCCCCGACGCCATGGCCGTCACGGCGGCCGAGCTCGGGAGGGCCCTCGCCACCCGCGGCCCGGCTCCCGGGCCCGCACTGAAGGCCCGCCTGCTCGACCAGTCGGCGATCGCCGGCATCGGCAACCTCTTGGGCGACGAGATCCTCTGGCGCGCCTCGCTCGCCCCGTCGCGCCCGGCTCGCTCTCTGGCGCCGGCCGAGCTGCGCAGGCTCCACCGCCACCTGGTGGCCACGTTGGCGGACCTCCTCGAGCGCGGCGGCTCCCACACCGGTGACCTCATGGCCGAGCGTCATCTCGGCGGCCGCTGCCCGAAGGACGGGAGCCCGCTCGAGCGCTCGACGGTCGGAGGCCGCACGACCTGGTGGTGCCCACGGCACCAGCACTGAGCAGACGGAGCACCCCGAGTTCCCCCGAGCGGCGACGAGATGAGAGGCTGACGGGATGGCGAATCCATGGTTCGAGACAGTGGCGGTGGCGCAGAGCCGCGCGAAGAAGCGTCTGCCCAAGTCCGTCTACGGCGCGCTGGTGGCCGGCACCGAGAAGGGCGACACGGTCGACGACAACACCGCCGCCTTCAGTGAGCTCGGATTCATCCCCCATGTCGCCGGGCTCCCCGAGAAGCGGGACCAGGCGACGACGGTGATGGGCCAGGAGATCTCGCTGCCGGTCCTGATGTCGCCCACCGGCGTCCAAGCGGTCCACCCCGACGGCGAGGTCGCCGTCGCCCGGGCGGCCGCCGCCCGAGGTACGGCCGTCGGGCTCAGCTGCTTCGCCTCCAAGCCCATCGAGGAGGTGGCTGCCGCCAACCCCAAGACCTTCTTCCAGACCTACTGGGTGGGAAGCCGCGAGGAGACCGTGGCGCGCATGGAACGCGCGAAGGCCGCAGGTGCGGTCGGGCTGATCGGCACCTTCGACTGGTCCTTCTCGAACGGCCGGGACTGGGGGAGCCCGACAATTCCCGAGCAGATGGACCTGAAGACCATGGTGAAGCTCGCCCCGGACGCGCTGAGCCGCCCGCGCTGGTTCGCCGAGTTCCTCCGGGCCGGCCACATCCCCGGTCTCACGGTGCCCAACCTCGCCGCCGCCGACGAGGAACCGCCGACGTTCTTCGGCGCCTACGGCAAGTGGATGCAGACACCGCCACCGAGCTGGGACGACGTCCGGTGGATGCGCGAGCAGTGGGACGGTCCCTTCATGTTGAAAGGCGTGATGCGCGCCGACGACGCGAAGCGCGCCGTCGACTGCGGGGTGAGCGCCATCTCGGTCTCAAACCACGGCGGCAACAACCTCGACGGGTCCATCGCCACCATCAGGGCGCTGCCTGCGGTTGTCGAAGCCGTCGACGGGCAGGTCGAGGTGCTGCTTGACGGCGGCATCCGACGGGGGGCCGATGTCGTGCGGGCGATCGCGCTCGGGGCCACCGCCGTCATGATCGGGCGCGCGTACCTCTGGGGCCTGGCCGCCAACGGGCAGGCCGGCGTGGAGAACGTGCTCGACATCCTGCGGGCGGGCATCGACGCCACCTTGATGGGCCTCGGCCACAGTTCGATCCATGAGCTGTCACCGGACGATCTCGTGATCCCCGCCGACTTCAGCCGAAGGATCGGCTCCCCACGGCGCTGACCCCGAATGTGCACGAGCCGGATGACGCAGCCGGTCCGGGTCGCCCGACGGGCCGGGCGGCGTGAGCCCCGCGTCCTTCCTCGACAACCTCGACGCCGACAGCGAGTGGCTGGCCGAGGTGGGGTCTGAGGGGGATCCCGCGCTGTCCGTGCCGGCGTGCCCCGGGCTCACCCTCGGCCAGCTCGTCCGCCACGTGGGGGTCATCTACAACCTCGTTTCGACGTGGGTGACTGAGGGGCACCGCCCGGCCCACGCCCCACGACCCGCGTCGGGTCGCTCGCCCGCCGAGTGGCTTGGCGATGGACGGACCAGGCTCCTCGCTGTGCTGTCCGCGCGCGCGCCCGAGGAGGCCGCATCGACGTGGTCACCGAGCGAGCAAACCATCGGGTTCTGGCACAGGAGAATGGCCCACGAGAGCGCCATCCACCGCGTGGACGCCGAGGCGGCCCTCTCGCTTGCCCCCCGGCCTGTCGAGCCCTCCCTCGCCACCGACGGGACGGGGGAGATCGTCTCGCTCTGGCTCGGGACCCGCCTCGGCACCGACGTCGGCGGCGGCGGGCGCATCGTGACGCTCGACGACGGCAGCGGACGCTGGCACGTCGCCCTCCACGAGCACATCGTCGAGTACGCGACCGACGGCGTGGCAGCCGACGCAACCGTCAGCGCCGACCCCGATGCCCTGTACCGCTGGCTCTGGGGGCGCGCCCCGCTCGAGGCGGTCGAGGTCGACGGGGACGTGCGCCTGGCGGTGGAGCTGCGGGCGGCTCTCGCCCGCGCCACCCAGTAGCCCCTGACCGTCGGGTCAGGCCTCGAGCGCGCCCAGTTCCTCGAGGACCTTTGCCGCGTGGCCGTCGGCGCGCACGTTGTACCACGCACGGGCGATGGTGCCCTTGGCGTCGATGAGGAAGGTCGAGCGGATGGTGCCGGTCGTCTTCTTGCCGTACATCGTCTTCTCGCCCCACGCCCCGTAGGCCTCCATGACGCCGTGGCTCGGGTCCGAGAGGAGCGGGAAGGTGAGGCCGTACTTGGTGCGGAATTTCGTGTGCTTCTCGGCGCGGTCGGGGGAGATGCCGACGACGGTGGCGCCGGCCCGGCTGAAGGCCGAGAGGTTCTCGTTGAACTGACAGGCTTCCTTGGTGCAGCCCGGCGTGTCGTCAGCGGGGTAGAAGTAGACGACCACCGGGGCGCCTTTGAAGTCCTTCAGCGCCACAGACTTGCCGTCCTGGTCAGGCAGGGAGAAGTCCGGTGCCTTGCCTCCCGCTTCGAGCTTCGCCATGGATGCCATCACCTTTCTGTCCTGGCCCGGGTCCTGGGACCCTGCGTTCGCAGCATCGCACACCGCCGGGGCAGGTCGCCCGTGCGGTACCCCTCCGCTGGGAAAATGGGGGCGCCTGGTACCATGAGGAGGTCGGTTGGCATTCGGCCAGCCCTCAGGGCCTGGTATTTCCTTCTCCTCTGGTGTGGGGCCCCACCGCTTACGAGAGAGCAGGACATGACCGTCGAGAGCCTTTTTTCCGGCAATGACGCCGGAGAGGCCGACAGGGGCGAGTCCCCCGTCGGCGACACGTACGAAACCGCCCGGACCTTCGATTCACTCGGCGTCGCCGAGGAGCTGACCAAGGCACTGGCCGACCAGGGGATCACCACCGCATTCCCCATCCAGTCGCTCACCATCGCTGACGCCCTCGCCGGGCGCGATGTCTGCGGCAAGGCCAAGACCGGCTCGGGCAAGACCCTCGCCTTCGGGCTCCCGCTGCTCCAGCGCAGCGCGGCCAGCATCGCTGCGTCGGGCGCGGACCGCCATGGTGGCCAGCCGGGCCGCCCGCTCGCCCTCGTGCTGCTGCCGACCCGTGAGCTCGCCGTCCAGGTCTACGACGTCATCGAACCCCTCGCCGCCACACTCGGTCTGCGGGCCGTCGCCGTCTACGGCGGGGCGGACATCGAGCGGCAGGTGGCGAAGCTCCGCAAGGGCGTCGACGTGATCATCGCCACGCCGGGTCGCCTCATCGACCTCGGCGACCGGGGCGAGCTCACCGTCGCCGATGTCGAGACCCTCGTGCTCGACGAGGCGGACCGCATGGCCGACATGGGCTTCATGCCCCAGGTCGAGTGGGTGCTGCGCCGCCTCGAGCGCCCCCACCAGACGCTCTTGTTCTCCGCCACCCTCGACGGAGCCGTCGACCGGCTCGTCACCCGCTACCTCAACGACCCGGTCTTCCACGAGGTTGCCTCGTCCACCCAGACCGTTGCCGCCATGGAGCACCGCTTCCTCCAGATCCACCAGATGGACAAGGTGAAGGTGGCGGTCGCCATCTGCAATGCCCAGGAGAAGTCGCTCATCTTCGTGCGCACGAAGCGTGGTGCCGACAAGCTCGTCGAGCAGCTCGAGCGCGAGGGCCTGCGGGCCGCCGCCATCCACGGCGACCTGCGCCAGGCCAACCGGGAGCGCGCCCTTGCCGACTTCGGCTCCGGCAAGCTGCCGGTGCTCGTCGCCACCGACGTGGCGGCCCGGGGACTGCACATCGAGGGCGTCGACGTGGTGATCCACTACGACCCGCCCGAGGACCACAAGGCCTACCTGCACCGCTCGGGTCGGACGGCACGCGCCGGTCGGGCCGGGGTCGTGGTCACCCTGGTGCTGTGGAACCAGGTCGTCGAGGCCGAGGTCATCCAGCGCCGCCTCGGACTGCGGATCCCGATCGTCGAGATGTTCTCGAACGACCCGAGGTTGGCCGACCTGGCCGCCTGGACCCCGCTCCCCGAGGAGAGCGTCCTCTGAGCCAGGTGCTCCGATGACCATCGAGGGGACCGAAACGCCCCGCTTCGCCCGGTGGTCGCCCGACGACGGCATCGACAAGGTCCTGGTCGTGACCGCTCACCCCGACGACGTCGACTTCGGCGCGGCGGGCACGGTGGCAGCCATGACCTCGGCAGGTATCGAGGTCGCCTACTGCATCTGCACCAATGGTGACGCCGGGGGCTCGGACCGTTCGATCTCACGGGCCGAGATGGCCGTCATACGCCAGCGCGAGCAACGAGCGGCCGCAGCCCGAGTGGGCGTGGAGACGGTCGTGTTCCTCGGTCATCCCGACGGGCGGCTGCAGGCGAGCATCGAGCTGCGCCGTGACGTGAGCCGCCAGATCCGGCTGTTCCGCCCCGGACGGGTCATCACCCAGTCGCCGGAGCGCCTCTTCGACCGCATCTACGCGAGCCACCCTGACCACCTGGCCGCCGGCGAGGCGGCACTGTGCGCCGTTTACCCTGACGCCCGCAACCCGTTCGCCCACCCCGAGCTTCTGGCCGATGAGGGGCTCGAGCCCCATACCGTGGGCGAGGTGTGGCTCATGAGCGCCCCGGCACCCGACGTGATCGTCGACATCGGTGCCACCTTCGACGCCAAGGTCGCGGCCTTGGGCTCGCATGCGAGTCAACTCGCCCCCGATTTCGACGCCGCCAAGCTGCTGCGTCAGTTCGCCGAGTCTGTGGCCGCCGTGGCCGAACTCGGAGACGGTGGGCTGGCCGAGGCGTTCCGCCTCGTGGCGACCGCCTGACCGGGCCGCTCTTTGGACGAGCAGGCTGTCAGCGATTCGCTGGCGCCGCGTTCGATGCCGCCGTAACTCTTGGCGACTGCGACGTCGTAGGCCTGCGCCAAGAGCGCTCGTGCGCCGTCACGGTCGCCCGGCCTTGCGCGCTCGGCATCGGCGTCGCCTTTCGGTGTCGCCGTCGACCAGAGCACGAACATGATCTACGTCGCGAACAACAATGGTGGCGACGGCCCACCCAGCCTCTCGGAGATCAACGGCGCCACCTGCGATGCGGCCGAGACGTCGGGCTGTGCGGCACATCCTCCGGAGGTAACGGTCCCGGGCTACGCGCCCAACGGCATAGCGCTCAACCCCACGACCCACGTCCTCTACACGGCGAACTTCTACGGGGCCAACGTGTCGGCGATCGACGTCGCCTCCGCCAAGGGTTCGGGGAGCGCCCCGACCTTTGCCGTGGGCAGCTCCCCTGAGGACCTCGCAGTCGATGCTTCGAACCACACCGTCTACGTCTCGAACAGCCTCGATGGGACGGTCTCGGTGGTGGGCCAATAGACCTGCAGGAGCTGGACGGCGGTATGCCCGGCGACCGGATCACAGCACCTGGGGCGCTGGGCATCGTCGCTCAGTGCGCCGAGCCGCCTCGCGGTCGGAGCCGGGTCGTCCGCATCGCCCCTCGGAACGTCCCACCCAGCCGGGGTGTGCGAACCGACCTGTCGATCTCGGTACCGCCGCCCAGGCGTGCCCGCTCCCGGCGCGGCGTGTCGGCTCAGCCGGCGAGCTGGCGGAGCACGTAGGGCAGGATGCCGCCGTTCTTGTAGTACTCGGCCTCCATCGGGGTGTCGATGCGCACCCGTGCGGCGAAGGTGGTACTCGAGCCGTCCTGCGACGTGGCCTCGACCGTGACCTCTTTCGGCACCGCACCGTGCTCGAGCGCCTCGATGCCGGTGATGGAGAACACCTCGGTGCCGTCGAGGCCGAGCGAGTCGATTGACTCGCCGGCGGGGAACTGCAGGGGGATGACGCCCATGCCGACCAGGTTGGAGCGGTGGATCCGCTCGAAGCTCTCGGCGATCACCGCCCTGACCCCGAGCAGGACGGTGCCCTTCGCCGCCCAGTCACGGCTCGACCCTGAGCCGTACTCCTTGCCGGCCAACACCACGAGCGGCGTGCCCTCGGCGGCGTAGGCCATAGCCGCGTCATAGATGGTCGCCTCCTCGCCGTCGGGGAGGTGGCGGGTCACCCCGCCCTGGGTCCCGGGGGCCATTTTGTTCCGCAGGCGGACGTTGGCGAACGTGCCGCGCATCATGACCTCGTGGTTGCCGCGGCGCGCGCCATAGGAGTTGAAGTCGCCGCGGGCGACGCCGTGGTCGGCCAGATAGCGCCCAGCGGGCGTGTCGGGCCCGATCGACCCGGCTGGCGAGATGTGATCGGTGGTGACGCTGTCGCCGAGCACGGCGAGCACCCTGGCACCGGTGATGTCACCGACGGCCGTCGGCTCAGCCCCCATGCCCTGGAAGAACGGTGGCTCGAGGACGTAGGTGGAGTCGCGCTTCCAGGCGAAGGTCTCACCTCCGGCCACCTCCACCGACTGCCAGAACTCGTCGCCGTCGAAGACCGACGCGTAGCGATCGCGGAACATCGCTGACGTGAGCGAGGCGCGGATCGCCTCGGCGACGTCGGCCTCGTTCGGCCAGATGTCGGCCAGGAGGACCGGATTGCCCTCGTTGTCGGTGCCGATCGGGTCCGTCGTGAGGTCGATGTCCATGGTGCCGGCCAGTGCGTAGGCGACGACCAGCGGCGGCGACGCCAGGTAGTTGCTCGCCACGTCGGGGTGGATCCGGCCCTCGAAGTTGCGGTTGCCCGAGAGCACCGACACCACCGAGAGATCGTTGCTCGTGACCGCCTCCGACACGCCCTCGAGGAGGGGACCCGAGTTCCCGATGCACGTCGTGCAACCGAAGCCGACGAGGTAGAAGCCGAGTTCTTCGAGGGGTCCGACCAGGCCGGCGCGCTCGAGGTAGTCCATTACCACCCTCGAGCCGGGCGCGAGCGAGGTCTTGACCCACGGCTTGGTGCGGAGCCCTTTCTCGCGTGCGCTCTTGGCGAGCAGCCCGGCGGCCACGAGGACCTGGGGGTTCGAGGTGTTCGTGCAGCTCGTGATCGCCGCGATCACCACGTCGCCGTCGTGGACGACGTCGGTCGCCGAGCCGGTGACCGAGGCCTGCTTGGCGGTGCGCCCAAGGTGGGTGCGGTAGGCGGCGCCAGCTCCCGCCAAGTCCACCCGGTCCTGGGGCCGTGAGGGGCCGGCCAGGCTGGGCACGACGCTGGCCAGGTCGAGCTCGACGACCTCGGAGAACACCGGCTCGACGCTCGGGTCGTGCCAGAGACCCTGCGCCTTGGCGTAGGCCTCGACCAGGGCCAGATGCTCCTCGTCCCGGCCGGTGAAGCGCAGGTAGGCGATGGTCGCCTCGTCGATGGGGAAGATGGTGGCGGTCGCCCCGTACTCGGGCGACATGTTGCCGATGGTGGCCCGGTTCTCGAGCGGCACCGCGGCCACCCCGGGGCCGAAGGCCTCGACGAGCTTTCCCACGACGCCGTGGCGCCGGAGCAGCTCGGTGATGGTGAGCACCAGGTCGGTGGCCGTCGTGCCCTCGCGCATCTGGCCGAAGAGCTTGAGGCCGACCACCGGGGGCAGCAGCATGGACAAGGGCTGGCCCAGCATGGCGGCCTCCGCCTCGATGCCGCCCACGCCCCAGCCGAGCACGCCGAGTCCGTTGACCATCGTGGTGTGCGAGTCGGTGCCGACGAGGGTGTCGGGGTAGGCCTGCCCGTCGTCGGTGGCGAAAACGACGCGCGCGAGGTACTCGAGGTTCACCTGGTGGCAGATGCCGGTCCCCGGTGGGACGACCTTGAAGCCCTCGAAGCTGCCCTGAGCCCAGCGCAACAGCTGGTAGCGCTCGATGTTGCGCTCGTACTCGATGTCGACGTTGTCGACGAACGACGTCGGGGTTCCCGAGCGCTCGGCGATGACCGAGTGGTCGATGACGAGCTCGACGGGCACGAGGGGGTTGATGCGGCCAGCCTCACCACCGAGCGTGGCCAGCGCGTCGCGCATGGCAGCCAGATCGACCACGGCGGGGACGCCGGTGAAGTCCTGCATGAGCACGCGCTCGGGGGAGAAGGCGATCTCTTCGGCGTCGTCGCCCGCACCGGCGCCGTGCGCCTCGGGTCGCTGGCCCCACGCGGCGACCGCCTCGATGTCGGCGGCGCGCACCCGCAGCCCGTCCTCGTGGCGGAGCAGGTTCTCCAACAGCACTTTGATCGAATAGGGGAGCCGGCCGACGTCGAAGCGGCTGAGCGCCGTGGTGTCGAGCCGGAAGATCTCGAAGCTCCGTCCTGCCACATCCAGTGTGGCCCGGGCCGAGAAGCTGTCGGGGTGCGTCGCGCCGTTGGGTGCCATGTCGCCATTCTGTACCCCGTGGCCCTCCACCCGCCTCTCGCGGGGCCCCGGGTTGCCGGCCATCGGGGACAACCCGCAGCGTGGGTGGGGAATTGCCCAACGCCCCTTTCGGGCCAGCACGGTCTCTGCAACACTTCTGCCGGTGGGTGTCGGTCTCAGCAGAATGTTGCGCCTCGTCGCGTGCATCGGAGCGCTGGTCGGGTTGGCGGCGCTGGCCGTCCCGGCCACCTCGGGTGCGAGTTCCCCGCCGTTGCCACCCGGGACGACCTCGCGTGCGGTGACGCCGGCGGTCTACCCCGGCGGCGGCGTCCTCCATTACGGCACTGCGTCCGCTGCGGCGGTGCCAGCCATCGGAAGTGCGCTCAACTCTCCGCTGGTGGGCATGGCGGCCAGCCCGACCGGGCAGGGCATCTGGGTGGTCGGCGCGGACGGAGGTGTCTTCACCGGCGGCTCGGCCGGCTTCTACGGGTCGGCGGGAAATCTCGAGCTCGACGGCCCGATCATTGCCATTGCCGCCACCCACGACGGGGCTGGCTACTGGCTCGCTGCCATCGACGGTGGCGTCTTCACCTACGGCGACGCGCTCTTCCACGGCTCGATGGGTGGCCAGCACCTGAACCAGCCGATCGTCGGCATGGCGCCGACGGCCGATGGCGGTGGGTATTGGTTGGTTGCGTCCGACGGCGGGATCTTCTCCTTCGGCGACGCGCCCTTCTACGGGTCGATGGGCAACAAGCCTCTCAATCAGCCGATCGTCGGGATGGCTGCCACGCAGTCCGGTCATGGCTACTGGTTGGTCGCGTCCGATGGCGGGGTCTTCACCTTCGGTGACGCCGGATTCTTCGGATCCGCCGGCGGCCAGTCGCTCGGCAACTCGGTTACCGGCATGGCGGCGCTGCCCAACGGGACCGGGTACTGGCTGCTGCTGAGCGACGGTGGCATCTTCGGCTACGGCGACGCCGTGTCACAGGGCTCGCCGGCCACGGTGGGGGCGGCGACGCCGTTCAACGCCATCGCCGCCAGCCCCATTGGCCAGGGCTACTGGCTGCTCGATCCCGACGCCTATAACTACACGTTCGCGAACCCGCCGCCCAACGGGACTTTCCCCGGTTCGGCGGCGATCGTGGCCGCCGCTGAGTCACAGATCCGACCCGACCCCTACACCGGCTATTTCTGCAACCCCTATGGGCCCTGCGAGGAGTGGTGCGCCCTCTTCGCCACCTGGGCCTGGCAGCAGGGCGGGTGGGCCATCCCTTCCTACGCCTTCACCGGCGACATCTACTACTGGTCGGCCGCGAACGGGGCGGTGCTCCCCCCGAGCGCCACGCCGGTCCCCGGTGACGCCGTTCTTTACGGCACCTCGCCGTATTCGACCGCCACCTCGGTCCATACCGGGATCGTCGCCCAGGTCTGGCCCGACGGGGCGGTGGTGACCATCGAGGGCGACGCCGGCCCCAGCGCCACCGGTCACCTGGCCGTCATCACCAACGGGCCGTACCTGCCCTCGCAGTCGCTCAACTACAACGGCTTCGGCATCTACGCCTGGGCGCAGCCCTAGTCGAAGGCACACCGCTCCTCGAAGTTCACAGTGGAGCCACTACATTCCGCCGATTGCTGGAACGGGCAGGTTGCCTCACGGAGCTTCGAGGGGCGCGCCGCTCCGCTTTCGCGTGGTCTGTCGAGATCGGCAGAGCGCCGCCTCGAACGACCACAGAGGTGCGCGTGCCGAACACGTCGAAGGTGAGGATGCACCAGCGAGCCTGCGGCCATCGCCCGGACCCAACAGAGCTCCCTCGTGCCTCGGAGCACGTCCTGCTCCTGTCGTACCTGCGAATCCGATTCCCGGAACGGCTCAGGACCGAGACGGCATCGCTTCGTCCGATGGCCGGGCACGGAGATGGGATGGAGGTGTCCATGGACGAGCGATGCCATGGCCCCGTCGAGGGGAACACGGGACATCGGCATCTCGGACAACCCCGATCAGCGTGAGCGCTTCGCCGGCAATCTGTGAGCCGCACGGCGCCCATCACGTGCGGACCGCCCCGGGATTGGTGAGAGAACCCGGAAAGTGTTCTGAAATCGCAAAGCCACGCGGGGACTTTGGTTAGACATACTCTCGGCGGCGCAACCACAGCAGGGTGAACCAGCCCCAAAGCGGGGGCAGGTATGAGCTGAACAGTCGCTGGATGAAGACTGCCGCGGTGGCATCGGACTCGGATATCCCCGCTGCGGTCAAGCCGAGGATCATCCCGGCTTCCACTACTCCCATGCCACCTGGGACCGGAGCGATGCCACCGATCATCGAGGCCAGGGTGATGACGATGATCAGAGTGGCCAGACTCAGATGGTCGCCGAATGCCCGCAGTGAGGCAGCCAGAGCCAGCGCCACCAGCAGCTGGCTGGCGGCTGCTCCACCGACAAGTTGGACCAGCTTGCGCGGTGTGCGGAGAACCTGTCGAACATCCAGCCAGACGGCGGTCAGGCGCGGCCGAATTTTGGACGCAGCCAGTCGACGGAACCGGGGGATACCAACCACGACACCGAGCAACACGGCGATAACGAGCACGGCGACGAGGAGCACCCACACGGTATGGCCAGGACCAGAGTCAGGGTGGTCGCTGAGGTGGATGGTCCCCCAAGCCAAAGGCAAACTGATCGCGAAGAGCAGGCCCTTGATCGCCCAGCTCACCGAAGTGACGACCACGCTCGAGCTGACGGCCAGTGAGGCGTCGTAGCCCTGCTGCTGAAAGAAACGCACCCTGGTGGCAAACACTGCGGGGGACCCACCGGCCAGCGAGCTGAAGCTGTTGGCAACCTCAACGGCCACGACACGCCCGAATGGCATATCGCCGGTCACGCTACCGAGATCTTCGACCGCTGAACCGACGAAGGCCAGTTGGGCGCAGAAGAACGTCACTACCACCCACGCCCAGTCCGCCCCGACGATCGTGTCGAAGGAGTTGGTGACGTTGATCAACGTGCCGATGAGGGCCCAACCACCCACCAGCGTCCCGATGGCAAGAATCAAGGTGGGCACACTGACGCGACGGGGTTCTGCCAACTTCGGCACCTCGATGGATGCCTCGGCAGAAGCGAGCGCACGAACTTCGCTCAGCAGGGCGGTCTTGCCGCGCAGGCGTCGGGCGAGGACTGGGTCGAGCCCGGCTCTGCGAAGGTGTTGGAGGACCCCCAGCAACACCTCGGTCGAAAGACAACGAACGGCTGCAGCAGCGGTGCGCTCCGGTCCCACTGCCAAGGCCGTCGAGGCCACGGCGCCCGCCAGATCGCGGTTCAGTCGGTCGACCTGTGCGTTGGAGGAGGCATTGCGAAAATCCAGCAAGGCAACGGTTGACGTTGTCCGGTCGACCAGGATGGCGTCCCCGTTCACCGACCCGTGCGCAATCCGCGCAGTGCGAAGAAGCAGAAACTGCTCGAAGAGACTGTCGAGCATCTCGTCGGTGATGGCTTCGGGCCCGGTGTCGGCAAGTCGAGAGCCCTTGGGGATCCGGCTCACCAACAGTGCATCGCGCGACGAGCCGGCATGGCTGGCCGCCAACACCTGGGGCACCACAACTCCGGCTCGATCGGCCAGAAGGGTCAGATAGGCCTCGTGCTCCACCTGCTGGAGTCGGGTGAAGGTGAGGGTCGGACCCGAGTCTCGGTAGAAGAGAAATCGTCCGGCTTTCGCCAGCAACTTGGCATCGGCGGCGTCGCGACCATAGACGGCGATGCGTAGCTCAGATCCTTCGCCCTTTCCGTTGGTCTCCGTGGCGCGGTAGGTGGCCACCCCCCAGGTCTGCTGCGCCAATGGCCGAACCTCACCGGCTCGGATTGACAGCTCAGCGAGCAGCGCATCGACATCATCAACGGAAGGAAGGCCGAGTGGTGAGCCGAAGACGAGGTGGACGATGGCAGTAGCGGCCCAACCGATTGCCAGGCTTCCGAGCACACTGACCGGAAGCCCGTGGCCACCGACCACCGATGAGAGCGCCACGAGGAGGACGGCCGCTTCGATGATCCGCTGGAGCGTCCGGGCCAGATACGGCAGAGCAGCGGTGACCACTGCCATGTAGACGGCGAGCTGGATGACCGGAAAGCTGAGATAGAAGCCCTCGATCGCCGCGCCCGCCGGACGGCCGCCGTTGCGACCGAGGATGAAGATGAGCAGCAGGCTGATGGCCACGGCGCCCAGGGCGGCCAGCCCGATGTCTCGGGCGACCAACCAGCGGCGCGTCACCAACGCCAAAAGGATCAGGGCAGCGGTGATGGCGTACGACCCACCGTCGTAGACGACAGTGATCAACCAACTGACGCCGTGAGGCGCAGGGGAGAGGGCCTGACCCACCACCCGGTCGAAGTGCGAGCTGTAACCAATGGCCAGGACGCAGCAAAAAAGCGCGATGCCGGCCAGCGCCAGTTTCACGCCGTCGCTCCCGCGCCGGCGGCGTTGGCCATCGCCCAGAGGAGCGAAGAGCACCGACCGCCAGCCACTCAGCGACTCTGCTGCGCCCATCGTCTGGCGCTCTCGGCGATTGACCACCATCGAGGAGAACGATAAGCGAAACTTCTTCGGACCCACCGTTGCGTTTCGTCGTGCGGTCTGTCGATTGGCGGCGGGCGCGAGCCGGCCTGAAGCGCCCGTTCACGGCGCTCTTCGGCTTCTCTCATCTTCGTGGGCTGCTCGCCGTGCAAGAACTCGTCGACAACCCACCCGGAGACTTTCCCGCCTTTTCGATCTCGACACCGACGACAACCGAGCCATCCGATCCAACTCTGGTGACGACCTCTCGATCGTGACCTGGTGTCGAGTTTGGACACATCCGATCGACGCCGGGCACAGCCCTGGACGACCGTCTTCAGGCACCGCGCATCCCCGAGCTTCGCCGGTAGGATGCCGCACGGAGGAGGGGTGATGGCGCACTACGACTACCGCTGCGACACCTGCGAGGCCGTCTTCGAGGAGTGTCGGCCCATGGCTGCGGCCGATGCGCCGGCACGCTGCCCGGACGGTCACGTCGGCGCCACACGCCTCCTCCCCGTTTTCGCCGTGGGCGGACGCTCGGATCTGCGTGCTGCGGGGGTCTGTGGCGCGCCGGTCGCCGGCGGCTGCGGTGGGGCGTGCGCCTGCGCCGGTTGAGACGGCGCCCGTAGGCCCTGGGCAGCGCCGCTACCGCACGGAACCGCACTGAACGAGGGGGGAACACGCAATGGAGCTGTCGTCATGGGACGACTACCCGGTCCACCAGGCAGCCGAGCTGATCGCCCATCCGGCGACCAGCGACCGCAACTTCTACGACCGCTACTACTTCAATCTGCATCCCTCGAGTGGTGAGTTCTCCGCCATCTTCGGGTTCGGTGAGTACCCGAACCTGGGCGTGAAGGACGCCTTCATCGATGTCCGCCGGGGCGACCGGCAGCACATCGTGCGGTCGTCGGGGCCGCTCCTCGACCGGGCGGACACCTCCGTCGGGCCGTTCCGGGTCGAGGTGGTCGAGCCGCTGCGCTCGTTGCGGGTGATCGTCGAGGAGTCCGAGTACTCGGTCGCCATGGACGTCACGTTCACCGGGTCGACCCCGGCCATCGCCGAGCCCCGCCAGTTCATCCGCGTGAAGGGCAAGGTCGTCTTCGACACCCAGCGCCTGGCGCAGACGGGCACGTGGGCGGGCACGCTCGAAGTCGGCGGCGAGGAAATCACCATCTCGCCCGAGCACTGCCGCGGCCCGCGCGACCGCTCCTGGGGGGTGCGCCCGGTCGGCGAGCCCGAGTCCGACGGCATCCGACAGGGGGAGCTGGTGCTGCCCGGGATGTGGAACTACTACCCGATGCAGTTCGAGGACCACTCGATCTTCTTCATCTGCCACGAGGACGACGACGGGGTGCGGCGGCTCGAGCAGTCCGAGCGAGTCTGGAGCGACCCGTCGCGCCCGATCGAGCAGCTCGGCCGAGCCGAGCATCTGCACCACTTCGAGCCCGGGACGCGTGTGCTCACCGGTTCGGTGCTCACCTTCCCCGACGCCGGCATCGAGGTGGAGTGCACCTCGTTGCTCGCCAACTTCATCTCGGTCGGGACCGGGTACGGCATCGACGCCGACTGGCGTCACGGCATGTACCACGGCACAGAGACGATCACCCAGGGGATGGTGCTCTCCGTCGAGGAGATCCGCGGCCTCGCGCAGTACGGGATCGTGGACCACGTGGCCCGCTTCTCCTACGACGACCATGTGGGTTACGGGCTGTTGGAGCACGGGTTCTTCGGGCCGTTCCGCCGCTACGGCATGACCGACGGCGGCATGGGGGCGCCCGGCGACTGAGCTCGAGTGCCGGTGGTGGCAAAATGGCCCATGGCCGACACCCGAGCAGTTGTCGACGCACGCCTGCGGACGGCGTTCGACACCATCGAAGAAGGGGTGGACCCCGTGCTGCGGCCGTCGGACCGGGCCGACTTCCAGGCGAACGGGGCGCTCGGCCTGGCCAAGAGGCTCGGCCGGAACCCGAGGGAGCTGGCCGAAGAGGTCATCGCGCGCGCCGAGCTCGCGGACATCTGCTCGGTCGTCGAGGTGAGCGGACCGGGCTTCATCAACCTCACACTCGCCGACGGATTCCTCTCGGCGCAGGTGGCCGTCATGGCCGGCGACGAGCGGCTCGGGATCGAGGCGGCACCCGATCCCTCCAAGATCGTCATCGACTACTCGGCGCCCAACGTGGCGAAAGAGATGCACGTCGGGCACCTGCGGGGCACGGTCATCGGCGATGCGCTGACCCGCACGCTCGCCTTCGCCGGACACGAGGTGATCCGGGAGAATCACGTCGGCGACTGGGGCACGCCCTTCGGCATGCTCATCGAGCACCTCGTCGACCTCGGTGAGGAGACGGCCGTGGCCGAGCTCTCGGTCGGGGACCTCGACGCCTTCTACCGCGACGCGCGCACCGCCTACGACGCCAGCCCCACGCTCCAAGAGCGCAGCCGCAACCGGGTGGTGCTGCTCCAGGGCGGCGACGAGGACACGCTGCGCCTGTGGCGGGTGCTGGTGGCCGAGAGCGTCGCCTATTTCAACGAGGTCTACGGCAAGCTCGGCGTGCTGCTCGAGGACAGCGACGTGGTGGGCGAGAGCTCCTACAACCCGATGCTCGACGCAGTGGTCGAGGACCTGGGCGAAAGGGGCCTGCTGGTCGAGAACGACGGGGCGCTGTGCGTCTTCCCCCCCGGGTTCACCAACCGCGAGGGCGAGCCGCTCCCGCTCATCGTGCGCAAGTCCGACGGCGGCTACGGCTACGCCGCCACCGACCTGGCCGCGGTGCGCGACCGGGTGGGCCGCCTCGGCGCTCGGCGGATCCTCTACGTCGTGGGCGCGCCCCAGGCCCAGCACTTCGAGATGGTCTTCGCCGTGGCGCGCATGGCGGGCTGGCTCCCTGACGACGTCGAGGCCGTCCACGTGAGCTTCGCCAACGTACTCGGGCCTGACCACAAGATGTTAAAGACGAGGAGCGGTTCCACCATCAAGCTCGTGGAGCTGCTCGACGAGGCGGTCGAGCGGGCCGAGACCGCCATGGCCGAGCGCCAGGTCGATCTCGACCCCTCCGAGCGGGCCCACGTGGCGCGCCTGCTCGGCATCGGCGCCGTCAAGTACGCCGACCTCTCGACCGACCGGACCCGTGACTACGTCTTCGACTGGGAGCGGATGCTCGCCTTCGACGGGAACACCGCGCCCTACCTGCAGTACGCCCACGCCCGGATCCGCTCGATCTTCCGGCGCTCGGAGATCGACCATGTCGACCCGGCCACCGTGCCGGTGGTGACCGACCCGTTCGAGCGGGCCCTCACCGTGGCCCTGCTCGGCTTCGCCCCGGCCCTCGGCGCCATGCTCGAGACCTACAGCCCGTCCAAGCTGTGCGCGTACCTCTACGACCTCGCCACCACGTTCACGTCCTTCTACGAGAACACCCCGGTGCTGCGCGCCCCCGACGAGGCCACCCGCAACAGCCGGCTGCTTCTGGCCGAGCTGACGGCGCGCGTCCTCGCCCTTGGCCTCTCGCTGCTCGGCATCGGGGTCCCCGACCGGATGTGAGCCGGCGGGCGCCGGGGCGACCTGACGCCGGGCGATCGGTGCGACTTGCGCCTACGATCAGGGGGGAACGACCGCCGTCGTGTCGTCGCCGCAGTCCGATCGGACCGTATTAGGGGAGGAATCGTCATGAAGATCCGTGCAGCGGTATGTACTGGCCTCGGGGAGCCGTGGAAGACCGAGGTGCTCGATGTCGGCGAGCCGCACGCCCACGAGGTGCAGGTGGAGCTGGCCTATGCCGGGATGTGCCACTCCGACGAGCACCTGCGCACCGGTGACATCACCGCTCCGCCCGAGCTGCTCGAGCTGCTCGAGATCCCCTCGATGTTCCCCTGCGTCGGGGGCCACGAGGGTGCGGGCCTGGTCACCGCGGTCGGCCCCGAGGTGTCCACCGTCGCCGTCGGCGACCACGTGGCGGTCGCCTTCATCCCCGCCTGCGGCGTCTGCTCATGGTGCGCGTCCGGCCGCCAGTACCTCTGCGACCTCGGCATGACCACCCTGGCCGGCCCCATGATCAGCGACGGGACCTGGCGCTACCACCTCGAC
Source organism: Acidimicrobiaceae bacterium (assembly GCA_003155135.1). Lineage (GTDB taxonomy): Bacteria > Actinomycetota > Acidimicrobiia > Acidimicrobiales > RAAP-2 > Bog-515. The sequence goes on from PMFN01000020.1 coordinate 112,938, forward strand.
GGCCAGAAGGTGAACCGCATGACCCAGCTCGGCACCTTCGCCGAGTCGATGGTCGTGCACGAGTCGTCCCTGGTCAAGATCGACCCCAACGTCTCGCTCAGGGCTGCCGCCCTCATCAGCTGCGGCATCTCGACGGGCTTCGGTTCCGCCGTCCAGCGTGGGGCCACCCGGCCCGGTGAGACCGTGGTGGTCGTCGGCTGCGGTGGCGTCGGTTCGGGCGCCATCCAGGGGGCACGCATCGCCGGGGCCCGCATCATCGTGGCGGTCGACCCCCTCCCCTTCAAGCGGGACAACGCCGCCAAGATCGGTGCCACCCACACGGCGGCCTCCATCGAAGAGGCGGCCCTCCTCCTGCCTGAGCTCACCGAGGGCCGTATGGCCGAGGTGGTCATCCTCACCCCGGGCGTCCTCACCGGCGACCTGGTGGCCCCAGCGGTCGCCCTCGGCGGCAAGGACTCGCGTATCGTGGTGACGGCCATCGCGCCCTTCCACCAAATCGACGTGAACCTGAACCTGTTCATGCTCTCGATGTCGAACCAGTCGCTGCTCGGCACGGTCTTCGGCTCGGTGAGCCCGCGGGTGCAGATCCCGAACCTGCTCCGCCTCTACCAGGCCGGCCAGCTCCAGGTCGACGAGCTGATCACCCAGGAGTACACGCTCGACCAGGTGCAGAACGGCTACGACGACCTCGAGGCCGGCTCCAACATCCGCGGCGTGGTCAACTTCAGCGCCTGAGTGCCGCCCGGCGTGCGGCGCCGGCGGATGAGTCGAGGCACGAGGGGTGCGGCGGTGCGGGCGGCGAGGGCCCCCCGCCACACCCCGATGCCGTAGGCGAGGTCCTCGGCCACGTGGCCGAGGACGTAGCGGGCCGGGTCGAGCTC
>PMFN01000020.1:113877-121745 GCA_003155135.1 Acidimicrobiaceae bacterium
GCCAGGAGCGCCCCGGCGACGAGCGTCATTGGCGCGGCCGCGACCGGTGCGATCTCGGTGGGGTGGCGCCGACCGAGTGGGCCGGCCGTGGCGCCGTAGGACGAGCGTTGGCGGAGCATGGCGACGGGTCCGGGCCGCTGGTCGTGGCCGACTTCGGCGCGTGGCTCGTAGCGGATGGTCCATCCCGCCTCGGCGAGGCGCCAGACGAGGTCGACGTCCTCGGCGGCCAGGAGTCGCTCGTCGAAGCAGCCGTCTTCGAGCGCGGACCGGCGAACGACGAGGGCCGCGCTCGGCACGAAACTGACCCTCGACCCTGGTCGCACGGTGGCCGCCCCGGTGCCGAGGTCGAGGGGGGAGCGCGCCCGGTCGTAGCGGGCCCACCACGCTCGGGCGTCCCCGAGCGGGGCCACACGCGGGGCGCATGCGGCCACGCACGGGTCGGCGAAGTGCGCGACGAGCTCATCGAGCCAGCCCGGACGCGGCACGCAGTCCGAGTCGACGAAGGCCACAAGCGGCGTGGTGACGGCCCCGAGCCCGAGGTTCCGGGCGGCCGCCGGGCCCCGTGCCACATCGCTCCGCAGGTAGGTGGCGCCGAAGTGCGACGCGACCGCGCAGGTGCGCCCGTCGAGTGACCCGTCATCGGCCACGATGACCCGGAGACCCCCGAGGGAGCCGAGGAGGCGGGCCACCTCCCGGGGGCGGTCACGCGTCGGGACGACCACGCTCACCTGGTCGGCGACGGCGGCAGCGTCACCGGGCGCGAACCCGACGGGATGGGCGAGTCCGGCATCGAGCAGCCGTCGGGCGAAGCGGCGCTCGGCAGGGTCCAAGCCGATCGACCCCCCGGCGGCCCACTCGCTCACGAGCCCGGCGCCACGGGGACTGAGGCGCAGCAGCCGGCGCGGCATCCCTCCCAGGAGCGCGGATCCGCCCTCGATCGCCACGGTGACCGCGTCGAGGGCCAGGGTCATGCCGACGGGGGCGGGGGCGACGGGTGCGGGGGCCACTCCCGGCAGGGCTGCCTCGGGTTCCCCGGCTCGCTGCACCCCCGCATCCTGCCAGGCCTCCCCGCCACACGGCGCGCTCGGCCCACGTCGGCACCGGGCACATGCGCGAGACTGAGCGGGCTGACCCGGCGACGGGGGGCAGCGAGCGCAGTGGGCGCTCGCCACGAGGAAGGGGAGGGCCGGTGCCCGAGGACGAAACGGTGCAGCTGGAAGCGGACGCCGCCGCAGCCGAGGAGGGTGGTGGCTCGCTCGAGGTCGATGACCTGCTGGTCGAAGAGGTCTCCATCGACGGCATGTGCGGCGTCTACTGAGCGCATGACCAACGCCGCTCCGGTGGCCGAGAGGGCACTGTTCGACGCCGCGCTGGCCTGGCGGCTCCACCCGCAGGTGGCGCTGCGCGACGAGGCCTTCGGGGCCCTCGCCTACCACTACGGGAACCGCCGCCTGGTCTTTTTGAAGTCCCGTGCCTTGGTCGAGCTGGTCCGCTCGCTCGAGCAGTACGGCTCGGCCGCCGACGCCATCGACGCCATCGCCCCACCGGGCGAGGCACAGCGCTACCGCGCCACCCTCGCCCGACTCTGCCGATCCGAGGTGATCGATGTCCGTTGACGTCCCGACCCAGCCGCTCGTCCTGAAGGACCGGTTCAAGCAGGGCCTCGCCGCCCCGATCTGCCTCACCTGGGAGCTGACCTACGCCTGCAACCTGGCGTGCGTGCACTGCCTCAGCTCATCGGGGCGCCGTGACCCGAACGAGCTCACGACCGCCGAGGCGATGGGCGTGATCGACGAGATGGCCGCCCTCCAGGTGTTCTACGTGAACGTCGGCGGCGGCGAGCCCATGGTGCGCGCCGACTTCTTCGACCTGCTCTCCTACGCCGTCGGGCGCAAGGTCGGCGTCAAGTTCTCGACCAACGGCACGCGCATCAGCGCACCGCGCGCCCAGCAGCTCGCCGCCATGGACTACGTCGACATCCAGATCAGCGTCGACGGTGCCGATGCGCCGACCAACGACGCAGTGCGCGGGGAGGGCTCCTTTGCGGCGGCGCGGCGCGCCATGGACAACCTCGCTGCCGCCGGGTTCGGGCAGTTCAAGATCTCCGTCGTGATGACGCGCCAGAACGTGCCCCAGCTCGATGCGCTGGCCGGGCTCGCCGAGCACTACGGCGCCCAGCTGCGACTGACCCGGCTTCGCCCATCGGGACGCGGTGCGGACACCTGGGAGCAGCTCCATCCGACCGCCGCCCAGCAGCGCGACCTCTACCACTGGCTCATCGACCGGCCCGACGTCTTGACCGGGGACTCCTTCTTCCACCTGTCCGCCCTCGGGGACCCGCTCGAGGGGCTCAACCTCTGCGGTGCGGGTCGGGTGGTCTGCCTGATCGATCCCGTAGGTGACGTCTACGCCTGCCCCTTCGTCATCCACGACGAGTTCCTCGCCGGCAGCGTGCGCGACCGGGGCGGCTTCGCCGAGGTGTGGGCCCACAGCCCCCTCTTCGAGGAGCTCCGCTCGCCGCAGAGTGCGGGGGCCTGCGCATCGTGCGGCTCGTTTGACGCGTGCCAGGGTGGCTGCATGGCGGCCAAGTTCTTCACCGGCCTCCCCCTCGACGGGCCCGATCCCGAATGCGTGCTCGGCCACGGCGAGACGGCCCTGGCCGCCCTCGGTGCGCACGCCCCACTGCCCTCGGTGCGGACCGATCACTCGCGTGCGGTCCAGGTCCGGCTCGGGCGCAAGGGATGAACCCAGGCTCGGCCGGCGCCGTGGCGGCCAGCGAGGTCCGGTGGTGCGCCTGATGGTCGCCGACCAGCCCACCGCGCGCCTCGAGCGGCTCGCCTGGCCACAGGTGGACGGCTGGGGACGCACCAAGCTCGTGGTCCTCCCCGTCGGCTCGGTCGAGCAGCACGGCCCCCACCTCCCCCTCGACACCGACACCCGGATGGCGCAATCGATGGCAGACGCGCTCGCCGAGGCCCGCTCGGATGTGACCGTCGCCCCGCCCATTGCCTACGGCTCGAGCGGTGAGCACGCCCACTTCGCCGGCACGCTCTCAATGGGCACCCCGGTCCTCGCCGCCGTCTTGACCGAGCTCATCCGCTCGGCACGCTCGTCGTTCGCCGGGGTCGTGGTGGTCTCTGGGCACGGCGGCAACGCGGCCGCCCTCGCCCGGGCCCGCGAGGTGGCCGAGTACGAGGGTGACGAGGTCTGTATCTGGTCGCCCACGATGCCCGGGACCGACGCGCACGCCGGGCGTGCCGAGACCTCCATCCTGCTCGCCATCGCCCCGGAGCTGGTGCGCGCCGAGCGCGCCGAGCGCGGCTCGACCGAGCCCATCACCTCGATCATGGGACAGCTGCGATCTGAGGGTGTGCGTGCGGTGTCGCAGAACGGCGTGCTCGGCGATCCGACGGGAGCGACAGCCGAGGAGGGCCGGCGCCTGCTCGCCGCCATGGTGGCCGACCTGTGCCGGGCCGTCGAGCAGTGGTGGGGCCCGGTTCGACGGCTGGCCACGCGATGAGCCGGGTGGCGGTTGTGACCGGGGCGGCCCGTGGCATCGGGGCAGCCACAGTCCACCTCCTGGTGGCAGAGGGCTGGAAGGTGGTGGCCGTCGACGCGTGCGCCAATGACCCGGCACTTTCCTATCCCCTGGCCACGGTGGAAGACCTCGAGTCGCTCGGACGCCACACGGACGCGGTGGTGGCGCTGCGTGGCGACGTCCGAGAGCGCGGCGACCTGGAGCACGCCGTCGCCGTCGCCCTCGAGCGGTTCGGCCGCATCGATGCCGGCGTCGCCTGCGCGGGGGTTATCAATGGGGGCAGCGCGCTCTGGGAACAGCACGACGCCGCCTACGCCGCCCTCATGGAGGTCAACGTCGGCGGCGTCCGGCACCTCGCCCAGGCGGTGATCCCCCCCCTACTGGCCGCGCCCGAGCCGCGCCAGGGGCGATTCGTGGCCGTCGCCTCTGCGGCAGGCACGCTCGGGTTGCCGAGGCTCGCCGCCTACAGCGCGTCGAAGCACGCGGTCATCGGCTTGGTGAAGGGCTTGGCCGCCGACCTCGACGGCACCGGCATCACCGCCAACTCGGTGTGCCCCGGCTCGACGCGCACCACCCTCCTCGACGAGTCGGCACGCATCTACGGGCTGGCGAGCCCCGAAGACTTCGCCGCCCAGCAGCTGCTCGGCCGCCTGCTCGAGCCGACCGAGCCGGCGGCCCTCATCGCCTGGCTGTGCGGCGAGTCGTCGAGCGGGGTGACCGGCGCCGCACTCGCCGTCGATGGCGGCCTGACCACTCGTTGAGCGAGCTCGGGCGCCATCGCCGCGCGAGCCGGGTCTAGGCAACCCGGCGGAGGGGTAGAGCGACGACGGTCGTTTTCGAGAAAGGAACCGCCATGGCACAACCCCCGATGATCACTCTGAGCAACGGCGTGGAGATGCCCCAGCTCGGCTTCGGCGTCTTCCAGGTCCCCGCCGATGAGGTCTATGAGCCGGTCACCTTGGCCCTCGAAGCCGGGTACCGCCTCGTTGACACCGCGGCCGCCTACCGCAACGAGGAAGGCGTCGGCAAGGCCATCGCCAACAGCGGCATCGCCCGCGACGAGCTGTTCGTCACCACCAAGCTCTGGAACGCCGACCACGGCTTCAGCCGGGCGCTGGCGGCGTTCGAGCGCAGCGCCGAGCGGCTGGGGCTCGACGTCGTCGACCTCTACCTCATCCATTGGCCGCTGCCCGTCCAGGACGACTACGTGGAGACCTGGCGCGCCCTCGAGCAGCTGTACCACGACGGCCGGGTCCGGGCGATCGGGCTCTCTAACTTCACCGAGCAGCAGATACGGCGCCTGCGGTCCGAGACCGAGGTGGTCCCCGTGCTCGACCAGGTGGAGCTGCACCCCGGTTTCCCCCAGGCACCGCTGCGCTCCTTCCTCACGGGCGAGGGCATCGCCACCGAGGCGTGGTCGCCGCTCGGCCAGGGCGAGATCCTCGGCGACGGGGTCATCACCCGGATCGCCGCCGAGCACGGCCGCACGCCGGCCCAGGTGGTGCTGCGCTGGCATATCGAGTTGGGCAACATCGTGATCCCGAAGTCGGTGACGCCCGAGCGCATCGAGGAGAACATCGCGGTCTTCGACTTCGAGCTCGGTGCCGACGAGATCGACGCCATCACCGCCATCGGCTCGGACCGCCGCCAGGGACCCGACCCCGAGCAGTTCGACCTCGGGGCGAGATCCCAATAGGTCAGGCCGGCCGGCCCCGCAGCACCCGGAAGCGCCGTACGAGCTCGGCGGTCGAGGCGTCCTGGGAGGACAGGTCCGGTGCCTCCTCGTCGATCAGGGCGGGGGCGAGCTGCTTGGCCATCTGCTTGCCCAGCTCGACGCCCCACTGGTCGAACGAGTCGATGCCCCAGATCGCACCCTCGGTGAAGACGGTGTGCTCGTAGAGGGCGACGAGCTGGCCGAGCACCGAGGGCGTGAGCACCGGGGCCAGGATGGTCGTGCTCGGCCGATTCCCCGGCATCACCTTGTGGGGGACCACGGCGGGGTCCACCCCTTCGGCGGCGACCTCCTCGGCCGTCTTGCCGAAGGCGAGCACGGCGGACTGGGCGAAGCAGTTGGCGACGAGCAGGTCGTGCTGGTCGCCGTGCTCGCGTGTGGAGTTGGCAAAGGCGATGAAGTCGGCGGGGATGAGGCTCGTCCCCTGGTGTAGCAGCTGGTAGAAGGCGTGCTGGCCGTTGGTGCCGGGCTCGCCCCAGAACACCTCGCCGGTGTCGTAGCCCACGGCCGTGCCGTCGCGCCGGACCGATTTGCCGTTCGACTCCATGGTGAGCTGCTGGAGGTACGCCGGGAAGCGGGCCATGCGCTGGCTATAGGGGAGTACGGCGTGGGTCTGGGCGCCGTGGAAGTCCCGGTACCAGACGTTCAGTAGCCCGCAGAGCACGGGTACGTTGCGCTCGAGGGGCGCGGTCAAGAAGTGCTGGTCGACTGCGTGGAAGCCCGACAGCATCTCGTCGAAGCCGCCGCGGCCGATGGCCACCATGAGGGAGAACCCGATTGCCGAGTCGAACGAGTAGCGCCCACCCACCCAGTCCCAGAACCCGAGCATGTTGGCCGGGTCGATGCCGAACTCAGTGACCCCCGCCTCGTTGGTGGAGACCGCGACGAAGTGCTTGGCGACCGCTTCGTTGCCGGCGCCGAGCCCGGCGAGGAGCCAGTCACGTGCGGCGGTGGCGTTCGTGAGGGTCTCGAGCGTCGTGAAGGTCTTCGAGCTCACCACGAACAGCGTGGTGGCTGGGTCGAGGTCATGGGTCTTGTTCCAGAGGTCGACGGGGTCGATGTTCGAGACGAAGCGGCACCTGATGTCCGGGTCGGCATAGTCGAGGAGCGCTTCGTAGGCCATGGCGGGGCCGAGGTCCGAGCCACCGATGCCGATGTTGACCACGGCGCGGATGCGTTCCCCGGTGGCCCCCCTCCACGTGCCCGAGCGGATCTCGTCTGCGAGCTGGCCCATCCGGTCGAGCACCCGGTGCACGTCGGCGACGACGTCCTGGCCGTCGACGACCAAGGTGGCGTCTCGTGGGAGGCGGAGCGCGATGTGCAGCACCGCCCGGTTCTCGGTGGTGTTGATGTGCCGGCCCTCGAACATGGCGTCGCGGCGCTCCGCCACGCCGGCGGCGCGTGCCAGCTCGACCAGCAGGGTGAGGGTCTCGTCGGTGGCGAGGTGCTTGGAGTAGTCGAGCACCAGCTCCGCCGCCCCGGCCGACATCCTGCTGGCGCGCCCGGGGTCCTCGTCGAAGAGCTGGCGCAAGCTGGTGGCGCCCATCGCCCGGTGGTGCGCCTCGAGCGCCGCCCACGCCGGCGTGCTCGAGATGTCGACTACGTCGCTCATTGGTGCTCCTCGTCTCGGGGGACGGTGTCGGGTCTACCCGAAGGGGCCCGTTGCGCACCGTACAGGACGGCGCGTCGGACACACCCGCCGCGACGCTGCGCTCGGTCGGCCGCGCGGGACTCGAAATGAGTAGCGGCTACTCATGCCCGGCTGGACTCGAGGGCGCAGCGTGGCGGTGGCCCGCGCGTGCCCTGTCGCAAAGGATCGACACCTGCTGCGCTCACGCTCCGACCGCGGCNNNNTCGCTGGCCAAGGCCTCGCTCCGCGCGCTGGAGTCGATTCAGTCGGGCAAGCGGATGTCGAGGCGCTCGGCCAGCTCGCTGCGCCCGGTGACGCCGAGCTTCATGTAGGCGCGCTGGAGGTGGTTGTCCACCGTGCGCACCGAGACGAAGAGGCGCTCGGCGATCTCCTTGCTGGTGAGGTCCTGGGCGGCCAGCATGGCCACCTCGCGCTCGCGGCCTGAGAGCGCTGCGGTGCTCTCGGGTGCGCTGAGGCCGGGCGTGCGGGCGCCTTCGCAGGATGCGAGCAGCGCATCGGCACGCACGGCGGCGGCGGCGGCGCGTCGCATGAGTCCCGCCTCTGTGGCGAGGCGGCGCTCGAGGGATGCTGACTCGGCGGCGAACAGCAGCGCCCCGATGTCCTCGAAGGCGGTGGTCGCCTGCTCCGCCAACTCGAGGTCCGCGCCGCGCGCTGCGAGGGCGAAAAGGAGCCGTGCCTCCATGAAGGGTCCGTCGACGATGCTCTCGAGCTCTTGGAGGCGCTCGGTCGCCGGGGTCGGCTCGCCGAGGCGGACGAGGTCGTGGAGCGCTTCGGCGGTGGCTGCGTGCTGCCCCCAGGACTCGGCCAACTCGACGGCCTCCCACAAGATGGTGCGCGCCAGGGTCACTTCGCCCCGGACGGCCGCCGTCCAGGCCCGCCCGCGCATGATGCCGATGTCCTGCATGTGGACAGCGGTCGGGCCCATGGCGTCGAGCTCGGCGAGCGCC
>PMFN01000020.1:121791-167768 GCA_003155135.1 Acidimicrobiaceae bacterium
GAGAACTGGTAGCCGGCGTCGGCGATCCCGGCGGCCTCGGCCAGGTTGCCGGCGTGGAGGTGGGCGACGGCCTGGGCGACCAGGTAGATGCCGAGGGCGGTGTACTGGCCCTCGTCGTTCAGCTCCATGCGAGCAGCGAGGGCGGTCTGGGTGTGGGTGACGGCCTCGATGGTGCGCCCCGCCATCGCCAGGCCGACACCGAGGTCGAGCGAGGCCTGGGCGAATGCCGAGTCCCCCGGTTCGCGCAGCAGCGCCTCGTCGAGGGCGATGGAGCGTCGAACGTCCCCGGCGAGCACCAGATTGACCCCTCGCATCGCCAGGATCTCCCGGTGGCACTTCGGGTCGGAGATGGCCGCTGCGGTCTCCTCGAGGACCTGGTCCGCCCGCGCTGCCTCTCCGAGGGAGCGGAACAGCGCCGATGCGCGCCGCACAGCGAGGTCGGTCAGCTCCTGGTCGTTGGTTGCGAGCACCCGAGCCTCGCCGAGCAGCTCTTCGGCGGCACGGCTCCGTCCGAGATAGTCGAGCGAGTCACTCAGCACGAGAGCGGCCTCGACCGACCTGGACTGGTCCCACGCCGCCTGGCCCATCCGCAGTGCCAGCTCGTAGTACTCGGTGCGCAGCGCAGTCCGTCCGGCGGCGAGCAGGGTCTCGAGGCGCCCGGCGCCGCCCCCGTCGAGCTGCCAGACCGCGATGCGCACCGCGTCGCGCCCGGTGGGGGCCACGTCGGACTCCGCCGCCTCGGCCAGGCTCCGGCAGAGCCGGGTCCGCCGGATCGAGGGAAGGTGCGCACGCACGACCTCCCCGTAGAGCGGGTGGTTGAGCCGCAGCTCGGTCCCGTTCTCACCGACGGGCGCGTCGACCAGGCCGCGTCCCTCGAGGCGCTCGACCGCCCGCAACGGCACCAATTGCTCGAGTAGGGACAAGGGGATGGGGTCGGCGAGGGCGACCAGCTCGAGGGCTTCGCGCTCGTCGTCACTCAGCCCGGTGAGCCGCTGTTCGATGAGGTCTCGTAGCCGAGGCGAGTGGGCGAGCGAGCCCTTCAGACGCCAGAGGCCGAGCTCCGAGGCGAGAGCGCCGCTCTCCTGGGCACTTTGGACCAGCTCTCGCAGGAACAGCACGTTGCCCCCGCTCGCCGCCACCAGTGCCTGGAGGGTGGCGCCGTCGACCGGTCCGCCCACCGCGATGACCGCCAGGCTGCGCAGGTCGCGCTCGGGCAGGGGCCCGACCTCGATGCGCACGATGTGCTCGTCCTTCCACATCCCGACGATCGCTGCCGCCTCGCGCCCACCGGAACGGACAGTGAAGACCAAGAAGACGCCGCTGCGCTCGACCAGCTGGTCCAACAGTGCGGTCGACGCGTCGTCGAGCTCTTGGGCGTCGTCGACCACGAGGACCATCCTCCGGTCGCCCCGCCGCTGCTCGATGGCCTCGGCCGCCGCCACGACGATGCCGGCCTCGAGCTCGGGGGAGAGGCCCACCTCGTCGAAGAGCGGGGCGAGCGCCCCGAAGGGCAGGGCCGCGCCGCTCTTCGTCGCCCGCACGGCCACGGCCACCATGCCACGCTCGGCGGCCAGCTCAAGGGTCAGGGACGCGAGCCGGGTCTTGCCGATGCCCGCTGCACCGATGAAGGCCACCCCCCCGCATTCGGGGTCGTCCAGTGCGGCGATCAGGGCCCGCAGTTCGGCGTCGCGCCCGACCACTGGCCAGGTGCTGTCATAAGTTCCGCCGTCCGCCACCCTCTCATTGTGGCCGACCCGGATCCCTGGCGGAAACGAGTAATGAGTAGTGGTTACTCATGCGCTCGTGAATCGCGGGTCCCAAGGTGGGAGGAGAGGAGTCGAGAGGGGCTCGGTGTCGATGGGAGCCGGTCGGGAATGAGGGTGCGCGCGCAGTTGGGGGGCTTCTCCGCCTTCGGCGCCGACGCGCCCGGGCGGCGCCTGGCGGTGCGGCCGTGATGAGCGACGAACGCATCGCCGTCACGATTCAGGTGCTCTACGTAGGCCAGCAACAAGGGGCGATCGACGGTGACCCCATCTTGGAGGTGGATCTCGTGGTGGTGGAGCGGGGTAACCCCCCGAGGCCCCTCGCCACGTCCCTTCGGGTGCCCATGGCCAAGTTGGCGCTGCTGCGAGCGGGTACGGAGTTCTCGGCCGTCATCAGCGGCGAGCGGCCGTCGGTGCTCGACATCGACTGGTCGGGCCTCACCTGATCCCGACGTACCGCCGGCGGTGGGCGAACGTTGAGGAGGCGCGACTCATGGCGTGCCCCGAGCATGAAAACCTGGACCCGATGCTGCCGGTGGAGCTGGTGAACTAGCCGGGGCTTCCCGCCCCGGCCAGTCTCGGTGGCGCTCGTGGTGCCCGTGGCCCGGCTCGCCCAGCTGCGAGCTGGGGCGACCTCCGGTGCGGACCAGCGCGAGCGCCGCCCTGGCGGTGGCCGTCAACTGGGCGGCGGTCGGCGAGGAGCCCTCGGCTCGATGGATGGCTCGGCACCGATGTGCCGGGTCATCCTGCGTGCTGGGACGAGCCCACTCCGTCGCCGGGGCGCGAGGGCCCGACCGGTGCACGCGGTCGCTCGGGGTGCGAGCATGGGCGAATGCGCTCCACTCGGCGCTCGCGGGGGAGAATTCTCGTGCCGACTGTCGATCGGCGGCGCTCTCGCTCGTCGTGAGGGGTGCAGGCCCGCGTGGGCCTGGCCGAAAGGAGCACACCATGAGCGAGTATCTGGTCCTCATCTACGAGCGTGAAGCGGAATGGGAGAACGGTGGCCCCGAGCTGTTCGGGGAGATGTATGCGAAGCACCAGGAGTTCGGTGCCAAGCACGCCTCGTCGCTCCGGGGCGGCAACGCACTGCAGCCGACCGCGGCCGCGACCTCGATCCGGACGGATATGTCGGGCGACGCCACCGTCACCGACGGGCCGTTCGCCGAGACCAAAGAGGCCCTCGCCGGCTACTACCTCATCGAAGCGGCCGACCTCGATGAGGCCCTCGCCATCGCCAAGGCTGTCCCCGCCCCCTTCGGCGGCGTCGAGGTCCGCCCCATCAGGACCCTCGACTGAGCCAGCCCGTGGCCGTCGATGCGGCGGTCAGCGCCGCGGTGGACGACGCGCACCGTCGTGAGTGGGCCTTCGTGCTCGCCGCGACGGTGCGCATCACCGCCGACATCGACGAGGCCGAAGAGTGCGTCCAGCACGCATACGCGACGGCCCTCACCTCGTGGTCCCACTCCGGCATCCCGGATCGCCCCGGAGCCTGGCTGACGACGGTCGCGCGTCGCCGCGCCATCGACCTCGGCCGACGGCGCCAGGCCCTGCACCGCTCATTGCCCCTACTCGTTGAGCGGTGGTCCGACACCGAGCCCTCGGTGCAGGGTCACGAGGGCGTGCGCGACGACCGCCTCAGGCTCATCTTCACCTGCTGCCATCCGGCCCTCTCACGCCCCGCGCAGGTCGCGCTCACCCTCCGCCTCGTCTGCGGGCTCACGACCGCTGAGGTCGCCAGGGGCTTCCTCGTGAGCGAGTCCACCATGGCGGCGCGCATTACACGGGCCAAGAAGAAGATCGCCCAGGCGCACATCGCCTACCGCACCCCGCCGGTCAGCGAACGCATGGCGCGCGTCGACGCCGTCCTCGGCGTCGTGCACCTCGTCTTCACGACCGGTCACACTGCGCCGTCGGGGAGTGACCTCGTCCGATCCGACCTGATCGAGCGCGCCAGTGACCTGGCGAGGATGTTGCGGCAACTCCTGCCCGACGACCCGCAAGTGGCCGGCCTCCTGGCACTGTTCGTGCTCACCGACATCCGCCGGTCCACGCGCTCGACGGAGGACGGCACGCTCGTCCTGCTCGAGGACCAGGACCGGAGCCAGTGGGATCGTGACGCCATCGCCGAAGGGGTCGCACTCGTGCACGAGGCGCTCGGGCCGCGCCCTCCCGGCCGCTTCGCCCTCATGGCGGCGATCGCCGCCGTGCACGCCGAGGCGCCGACATTCAAGGAGACCGACTGGGCGCAGATCGTCTCGCTCTACGACCTGTTACTGGTCTCATGGCCCTCGCCGGTGGTCGCACTCAACCGGGCGGTCGCCGTCGGCCTTGCCGACGGGCCGGCGGCGGGGCTCGAGGCCCTCGGTCCCCTGGCCGAAGAACCTCGGCTCGCGTGCTACCCGTACCTGGCAGCAGCGCGTGCCGATTTTCTCCGACGACTCGGCCGGACCGCCGAGGCCCGTCTCTTCTACGACGAGGCGCTGATGCTGACCGAGAACGGCGCGGAGCGCGAGTTCCTGGCCGGCCGACTGCGCCAGCTCGACCGCTGAGCCGCTGCCCTCAGCTTCGCCGCTCGGCGCGCAGCACCGCATCGTGGACGGTCACCTGCTCCCCGTCGGGGCCCATCGCTGGGCGCGCCCGCGACTCGGCGACGACGACGTCCCACTCCTCGGGCGCAAGGTCTGCTCCAACCTCGGCAGCGCCCGGGAAGTGCCCGGGCCACAAGGGCCGCCGCAGGCCCGTCGCCAGGTCCGAGAAGTCGTGACCGACGATCAGCAGTGCCCCGCCCGGCGCCACCGCCGCGGCCAGCGCGGTGTGGAGCCGGGCGCGCTCGGGTTCGGGGAGGTGCATGAACTGGGCGGAGACGAGATCGAACGGACCCCCCGGCGTGCGCTCGCCGAGATCGCACCGCTCCCAGGTGATGCGATCGGCGACCTCGGTACCGGCGCGTCGCGCGGCCGCAGCGGCCCGCTCGAGCGCCACGCCGGAGATGTCGATGGCGGTGACCCGCCATCCCTGCCGGGCCAGCCAAATGGCGTCGGCACCTTCGCCGCATCCGACGTCGAGGGCGGCGCCGGGCGCCATCCCGGTGACCTCGGCGACGAGCTGGGGGTTGGCCTCGTCACTCCACAGGGCGTCGCTCGAGCGGTAGCGCTCGTCCCAGAACTTCTCGCCCAACTCGCCTTCGAAGCTGCCACCGTCGTGCTCGTGGTGGCCTTCGGACCCCGGATCGCTCGGCACTCGGCTCTCCTCGCTCTCCTCGGACCAAGTGCATCGCCCGTCCCCGGATGGCACGCGGCGCATGGAGCATTGGTTGGCCGTGGGCCGCTGTGCTCCCGCCACGCCGGTCGGCGCCCCTGGCAGGACTCGAACCTGCGCCACCGGCTCCGGAGGCCGGTGCTCTATCCGCTGAGCTACAGGGGCTCACGCAGGGACCGATCGTAGTCGGCGCCCGGAACCGGCCCGCACGGGCCGCCACCGGCGGTGCCTTAACCTGACCACGTGCCCGGACCTGTCGAGCGTGCGCTCCTCCCCATGACCGCCGCCGTGGAGCCCGGCGGCCAGCTCACGGTGGGGGGGCTGCGCCTCGTCGACCTCGCGGAGCAGTTCGGCACGCCCCTGTTCGTCTACGACGAGGAGCACCTGCGGGCACGGTGCGCCGAGGCGGTCGAGGCGTGGGGTGACGGCGTGGCCTACGCCACCAAGGCCTTCCTCTGCCGGGCCATGGCCCAGCTGGCGCACCAGGAGGGGATGTGCCTCGATGTCTCGACCGGCGGCGAGCTGCACGTGGCGCTCCGAGCCGGCGTGGCACCAGAGCGCCTCGTCCTGCACGGGAACAACAAGTCAGCGGCTGAGCTCGCGCGCGCCATCGAGGTTGGCGTGGGGCGCATCATCGTCGACTCCTTCGACGAGATCGACCGGCTGCGCGTGCTGAGCGTCGAGGCCCCCGCACCCCCCAAGGTGCTGGTGCGGGTGACCCCGGGGGTGGAGGCACACACCCACGAGTTCGTGCGCACCGGCCATGAGGACACGAAGTTCGGGTTCTCGATCGCCTCAGGGGCGGCGTGGCGCGCTGTCGAGGAGCTCCGCTCGCTCACCGGCGTCGACCTCGCGGGCATCCACGCCCACATCGGCAGCCAGGTCTTCGATGTCAGCTCGTTCGAGCAGGCTGCCGAGATCCTCGGGCGCTTCTTCTCCCCGCTCGGTCTCGACGAGCTGTGCGTTGGCGGCGGCCTCGGGGTCGCGTACGTGAACGGGGAGTCGGCCCCGAGCCAGGCCGAATGGGCCGAGGCCGTGCGGGCCGCCTGCAGGGCCGAGGGTGTCGCGCCGACGACGCGCATCACCGCCGAGCCGGGCCGCTCGATCGTGGCGGGCGCGGCGATCACCCTCTATCGGGTCGGCACCGTCAAGGCGCTCACGGACTTGCGCACCTACGTGGCGGTCGACGGCGGCATGAGCGACAACCCGCGGCCCGTGCTCTACGGCAGCGGCTACGAGGCGTTCTTGCCCCGGGAGGCCAACGCCGAGCGCCCCCTCGGCGTGCGGGTGGTGGGCAAGCACTGCGAGACCGGCGACATCGTCGTGCCTGAAGCGTGGCTGCCGTCGGACCTGGCGATCGGCGACATCCTGGCGACGCCGGTGACGGGGGCCTACGGCTACTCGATGGCGTCGAATTACAACAAGGTGCCGCGGCCCCCCGTCCTGTTCGTCGCCGACGGCCGTGCCCGCGTCGTGGTGCGCGGCGAGACCCTCGACGATCTGCTGCGCCTCGACACCTGAGTGCACCTGAGCGGAGAGGCCCTCCGTCGAGGCGGTAGCGTGAGCGGGTGACCGAGACCAGCCAGGGCCCCCTGCGCGTCGCCGTGCTCGGCTGCGGCAACGTCGGCACCGCGCTGGTCGAGCTGCTCGCCGATCCTGACCGCCACGACGAGCTACGCACGCGCGCCGGCGTCGACCTCGAGGTCGTCGGCATCGCGGTCAAAGACACCTCGCGGCACCGCTCAGAGCAGCCCTTCTTCCCGCACCACCTGATCACCGGCGATGCCCGCAGCCTGGTCGAGCGCGACGACATCGACATCGTGGTCGAGCTGATCGGGGGGATCGAGCCGGCCGGCTCGCTGATCGAAGCGGCATTGCGTCGGGGGCGCCCGGTGATCAGCGCCAACAAGGCGTTGCTCGCGCAGTCCGGTGCCGAGCTCGCGCACATCGCCTTGGCCCACGGCGTCGACCTGCTCTATGAGGCCGCCGTCGCCGGGGCGATCCCTGTCATCCGGCCGCTGCGCGAGTCCCTGGCCGGCGAGCGCGTGCTGCGGGTGATGGGCATCGTGAACGGGACCACGAACTTCATCCTCACCGCCATGGCCGCCGAGGGCGTCGACTACGAGGACGCACTCGACGAGGCCCAGTCACTCGGCATGGCCGAGCGCGATCCGACCGCTGACGTCGAGGGGCACGATGCAGCAGCCAAGGCGGCGATCCTGGGCGCTCTCGCATTCGGTTGCGACGTGGTCTCCTCCGACGTGCCCTTCGAGGGCATCAGCGCGGTGCGTGCCGCCGACGTCGCCTTCGCCCAGCGGCTCGGCTACGCCATCAAGCTGCTGGCCGTCGCCGAGCTGGTGGAGGGCGGCCCCGAGATCTCGGTGCGGGTGTACCCCGCCATGGTGCGCAACAGCCACCCCCTCGCCACGGTGAACGGCTCGTTCAACGCGGTCTTCATCGAGGGCGAGCACTGCGGCGAGCTCATGCTCTACGGGCGCGGGGCGGGCGGGCAGGCCACCGCCAGCGCCGTGCTCGGCGACGTCATCGACGCGGCGCGCCATCTCCGCTCGGGTTTCGCCGCCCCGGCGCCGTCTCGCGGTCTGCCCGTCAAGTTCCGCCCGACCGACGAGCTGCGCTCCGCCTACTACTTGAGCATCGACGTCGCCGACCGGCCCGGCGTGCTCGCCGCGGTCGCAGCCGTCTTCGGTGACCACCAGGTCTCCATCCGCTCCATGGAGCAGACGGGCCTCGGTGACGAGGCGCGCCTCATCTTCTTGACCCACGTGGCCCGCGAGGGCGACGTGATCGGGTGCATCGCCGACCTGCGACGCCTTCCGGTCGTCGATGAGGTCGGAGGGGTGCTGCGCATCGTCGACGGCGACGACGACCCCGGGGGCATGGGGGCCTGAGCATGGGCGCACGCTGGGGCGGCCTGATTGAGGAATACCGGCGCTACCTCCCGGTGAGCGAGTCCACCCCCGTGGTGACCCTGCTCGAGGGTGGCACGCCGCTCGTGCCGGCGCCGCGTCTCTCCGAGCGGGTGGGCGCCAGCGTTTGGCTCAAGGTGGAGGGGGCGAACCCGACCGGCTCGTTCAAGGATCGCGGCATGACCATGGCCATCTCCAAGGCACTCGAAGAGGGGGCCAAGGCGGTGGTGTGCGCCTCGACCGGAAACACCTCGGCGTCGGCCGCGGCCTACGCGGCCCGTGCGGGGCTCACCTGCGCGGTGCTCATCCCCGAGGGCTACATCGCCCTCGGCAAGCTGGCCCAGGCGCTCATCCACGGTGCGCGTGTCCTGCAGATCCGCGGCAACTTCGACGAGGCGCTCGAGCTGGTGCGCGAGCTGCCCCTGCGTGCGCCGGTCACCGTCGTCAACTCCGTCAACCCGTACCGCATCGAGGGGCAGAAGACCGGGGCGTTCGAGATCATCGACGTGCTCGGCGACGCCCCCGACATCCACTGCATCCCGGTCGGCAACGCCGGCAACATCACTGCCTACTGGCGCGGCTACTGCGAGTACCGCCAGGACGGGCGCGCCTCCAAGCTTCCGCGCATGCTCGGGTTCCAGGCGGCGGGCGCCGCCCCGATCGTGCTCGGGCACAAGGTGGACGCCCCCGACACCATCGCGACAGCCATCCGCATCGGGAACCCGGCGAGCTGGTACTCGGCGACGGCGGCCGCCGCCGAGTCCGGGGGCGCGATCGACTCGGTCACCGACGACGAGATCCTCGAGGCCTACCGCTACCTCGCCGAGCACGAGTCCATATTCTGCGAGCCGGCGTCCGCCGCGTCGGTGGCCGGCCTGCTGAAGGCGCGCGTCGCGCCCGGCTCGACGGTCGTGTGCGTGCTGACCGGCCACGGCCTGAAGGACCCCGACCGCGCGATCGCCGAGATCGAGGTGCCCAAGGTGGTCGACCCCGAGCTCGATGCCATCCTCGCCGAGCTCAAGGTGTGACCATGGTTGCCCCGCACCTGGGCAGCCGCTATCATGGCTACATCCCACCTGCGCCACGGAGCGCTTGTCGCGATCCACTTTCTGGGCCCGACACGCTGCCGTAGAGGTGGTGATGGGGGCGGGTCAAGCAGTTGCTCGTCCAGTTCCCACCCTGTTTCCTCCCGCTTTTGCCCTCGGTGGGTCCACCAGATCTGAAGCGGGTCTCACGAGAAGAGGAGGCCGATGACTGCCGAACCGCAGCTCGAACGGTCCGTACTCGAAAACAAAGAGCGCGACGAGCTCCACGCCATCGCCCAAGCCATGGCGTTGAAGACGACGACGCGCACGAAGAAAGCCGACATCATCGACCAGATCCTCCACGCGACCGGCGTTGGTGCGCCCTCCGATGCGTCGAGCGACAGCTCGGCCGGCGCCGAGGCGGCCAAGGCCCCGGCTCGCCGGGGACGCCCGCCCCGGACCTCCAATCCCGACGATGGTGACCAAGAGGGTGACCGGACCTCGTCGGGCGAAGCCATGGGCGAGTCGGTGCCCGAGACCAATGGGCACGAGCCCGCACCGGCCAGACCGACCGTCGCGTTCGACGCCTCCGACGCCTCCGACGAGGCGGCAACTGACTCCTCGGCCACGACCAACGGCGAGCGGCGCGAGACGGAGCGCAACGGCGCGAGCGCCCAGGGCACCTCGCAGCACAACCAGGGCAACGGCGGTGGCGGCCACCAAGGCGGCGCACCGCAGCCCGGCAACAGCCAGGGCAACCAGCAGCGCCAGCAGAACCGCCAGGGCAACAACCAGGGCAACAACAACCAGGGCAACGGCCAGGGGAACATCGACGCCGGCAACCGACGGGGACGCCGCCGCCGGGGCCGCGAGCGCGGCCCAGAGCGCGAGCTCCAGGGCGGGACCGGGTCCGAAGCTCCCTACCAGGGCGAGCTCGTCGAGGTCCGCGGGCTGCTCGACCTGCGCGACGAGGGCTACGGCTTCTTGCGCTGCGACGGCTACCTCCCCTCCAACAAGGACGTCTACGTCTCGATCAGCCAGGCTCGGCGCTTCGCACTGCGCAAGGGCGACTACGTCGAAGGAGCGTGCCGGCCGGCCTCCAACAACGAGAAGTACCCGGCCCTGCTGCGCATCGACACGGTCTCAAACCTCGACCCCGAGGCCGCTCGCCAGCGCCCCAGGTTCGAGGAACTGACGCCGCTGTTCCCAGACTCCAAGCTCGTGCTCGAGACGTCAGGCGACAAGGACAAGGGCGACGTCACGACCCGGATCGTGGACCTGCTCTCGCCCATCGGCAAGGGCCAGCGAGGCCTCATCGTGTCCCCGCCGAAGGCCGGCAAGACCACCGTGGTCAAGCAGATCGCCCACTCCATCGAGGCCAACAACCCCGAAGTGCACCTGATGGTGCTCCTGGTGGACGAGCGCCCCGAAGAGGTGACCGACATGCGCAGGTCGGTCCAGGGCGAAGTGGTCGCCTCCACCTTCGACCGGCCCTCCGAGGAGCACACCGCGGTCGCCGAGCTGGCCATCGAGCGGGCCAAGCGCCTGGTCGAGTCCGGCCGTGACGTGGTCATCATCCTCGACGGCATCACCCGCCTGGCTCGTGCGTACAACCTGGCCGCGCCGGCCACCGGGCGCATCATGTCCGGTGGTGTCGACTCGGGGGCCCTCTACCCCCCGAAGAAGTTCTTCGGCGCCGCCCGCAACATCGAAGAGGGCGGCTCACTGACCATCCTCGCCACGGCGCTGGTGGAGACCGGCTCCAAGATGGACGAGGTCATCTTCGAGGAGTTCAAGGGCACGGGCAACATGGAGCTGCGCCTCGACCGCCGCCTGGCGGAGCGGCGGCTCTACCCGTCCATCGACGTCAACGCCAGCTCGACCCGGCACGAGGAGCTGCTCTTCGACCGTGGCCAGCTCCAGCAGGTCTGGAAGCTGCGCCGGGTGCTGAACGCCCTGGCCAGCGAAGGGAACGCCGCTGCGGGCCTCGAGCTGTTGATGGACAAGATCCGCACCACGAGGAGCAACGACGAGTTCCTCGCTGAGATCGCCAAGGGCGGCGCCAACGGCTGAGGTGGCCGGGAATATTGCGGGCCACTTTGGCCTTACACTTGCACGACCCGATCTTTGGAGAACCGATGAAGGCTGCCATCCACCCCAACTACGTGACCGCCACGGTGCACTGTTCCTGTGGCAACACGTTCACCACCCACTCGACCAAGCCCGAGCTGCGCGTGGAGCTGTGCAACGAGTGCCACCCGTTCTTCACCGGCAAGCAGAAGCTGGTCGACTCGGGTGGGCGCGTCGAGCGCTTCCAGCGCCGCTACGGCGAGCGCAACGCGAAGTCCAAGGCCGCAAAGTCCTGAGTCCCCCCGCCCCGCCCGGGCGCAGCCCGGAGGCTGGCGCTCGGTAGCCTGAGCCGGTGCTCGACCAACGCCTGAGCTCCCTCGAGGAGGAATACGAGCAGGTCGAGCGCGACCTCGCCGAGGCGGCCGCGGCCTCCGACGCCAACCGACTGCGCGATCTCTCGCGACGCCACAAGGAGCTCGGCCAGATCGTCGCGACCTGGCGCGAGCTGCGCCAGGCACGCGCCGACCACGAGACCGCCGAGGCCATGCTGGCCGACACGGCCGGCGAGGACCGTGAGATGGTCCAGGCCGAGATCGAGGGCGCGTCGGGAGCCATCGCCGAGCTCGAGGACCACCTCCAGACCCTGCTGCTCCCGCGCGACCCCAATGCCGGGCGCAACGTCATCATCGAGCTGCGCGGCGCCGAGGGCGGCGAGGAGGCCAACCTCTTCGCCCGGGACCTTTTCAACATGTACGTGCGCTACGCGGCCCTGCGGAAGTGGAAGGTCGAGGTCCTCTCCGAAGACGTCTCCGAGCGCGACGGCCTGAACGAGGCCGTGCTGCTCATCAAGGGCGACGACGCCTGGGCCCGGCTCGAGCACGAGGCGGGCCCGCACCGCGTCCAGCGCATCCCCGTCACCGAGTCCAAGGGGCGGGTGCACACGTCGTCGGCGACGGTCACGGTGCTGCCCGAGGCCGAGGAGGTCGACGTCGCCATCGACCCCGCCGACTTGAAGATCGACGTCTACCGCTCGACCGGGCCCGGCGGCCAGTCCGTCAACACCACCGACTCGGCGGTGCGCATCACCCACCTGCCGACCGGGATCGTCGTGGCCATGCAGGACGAGAAGAGCCAGATCCAAAACAGGGCGAAGGCCATGGTGGTGCTGCGTGCCCGCCTGCTCAAGGCCGAGCAGGACCGCAGGGCCGCCGAGCTGGCCGTCACCCGGCGTGGTCAGGTGGGCGGCGGGGGTCGCAGCGAGAAGATCCGCACCTACAACTTCAAAGAGAACCGGGTCACCGACCACCGGGTAAACCTCACGCTCCACAAGCTCGACCAGGTCCTCGCCGGCGATCTCGACGAGCTCACCGACGCGCTCATGGCCGACAAGCGCACCCGTCAGCTTGCCGGGGAGGACGAACCCGTCGGATGAGGCGGACCGAGCTGCGGGCGCGCCTCGAATCCGAGCTCGGCAGTGCACGCGAGGCGCGCTGGCTCATCGACGACGTGCTCGGGCCGGCGGGGCCTGGCACCCCCGCCGACGTCGACGACAGGGCGGCCGCTCGAGTGACCGAGCTCGCCCGACGGCGACAAGCCGGCGAGCCGCTGCAGTACGTGCTCGGCCACTGGGCGTTCCGCACGCTCGACGTGGTCGTCGACCGCCGGGTCCTCATCCCACGGCCCGAGACCGAACAGGTAGTCGAACGAGCCCTTCTCGAGCTGGCCGCCGCCGCCGCTGGGCGCCCGGACCCGGTGGTGGTCGACCTCGGCACCGGCTCGGGCGTGATCGCCCTGTCGGTGGCACTCGAGGCCGCCGCCGCCCATCCGGGCGTCTCGGTTTGGGCCGTCGACGACGACGCCGCGGCCCTGGCGGTCGCCTCCATCAACCGTGACCGGGTGGGCGTCACGCACCCCGGCGTGGCCGAGCGGGTGAGGCTCCGCCTCGGTCGCTGGTTCGAGGCTCTCCCCGACACGTTGCTCGGCGGCGTGGCCCTGCTCGTGAGCAACCCGCCCTACGTTGCCGAATCCGAGTGGGCCGAGCTCGATCCCGAGGTCCGCCTCGAGCCCCGCCACGCCCTGGTCGGTGCCGACGGGGCACGTGGGGCGGGGGGGATGGCCGACGTCGAGGCGATCGTGGACGGGGCGCGCCGCTGGCTCACACCGGCGGGGGCCCTGGTCGTCGAGATCGCCCCCCACCAGGCGACGGCCGCCCTCGACGCGGCGGGCTCATCGGGATTCGCCAGCGCCGCGGTGCTCAAGGACCTGGCAGGGCGTGAGCGCACCCTGGTGGCCCGGAACCGGTGATCCCCGTGGCCGGTGTCCGAGAGGTGGCGCGGGCGGCCGAGCTGCTCGCCGCTGGCGAGGTCATCGGCCTGCCGACGGACACGGTCTACGGCGTGGGCGCACGCCTCGACCGCCCCGGGGCGGTCGAGGCCATCTTCGAGCTGAAGGGCCGGCCCGTCGACGTGGCCCTGCCGGTGCTCATCGGCCGAGACGCCGACGTCGACTCGGTGGCAGCCGCCTGGCCGAGGTCGGCCAAGATGCTTGCTGCGCGCTACTGGCCGGGACCGCTCACCCTGGTCGTGCCCGCCCGCCCCGAGATCGGCGCGCTGCTGGGCGGGACGGGCGACACGGTTGGGGTCCGCGCGCCGAAGCACCGCTTCGTGCGCAACCTCTGCCGGACGGCGGGACCGCTCGCGGTGACCAGCGCGAACCGCCACGGGGGCGAGCCCTGCACTACCGCCGAGGCGGTCACAGAGGCGTTCGGTGGCGAGGGACTGGCGCTGGTCGTCGACGGCGGACGCTGTGATGGCGAGCCGTCGACGGTGGCCGACTGCACCACGTCCCCGCCCACCCTGCTGCGCCAAGGTGCCCTGCCGTGGGACTGGGTGCTCGCCGCCCTGCGCTGAGCACCGCTCAGGCCAGCGCCACGATCCCGTCGGCGCCGAGGGTCCCGGTGCGCCCGCAACCCTCGGACGTCGTCAGCTCGGCGAGGGTGGCCGCGTCGAGCACGTTGCCCCAGGTGCGCGCGTCGTCCTTCGTGCGCAGCGCCAGGATGGCGCGCTCGGGGCGGCCACCCCGGTCGAAGGTCACGGTGTAGGTCTCGACGGCGACCGGCCCGGTCGCGGTGGCGTCGGAGCGGCACTGCGGCAGGGCGTCCACCTCGGCTTGCGCGTTCTGCACACGAAAGCCCGCCTCGGGTGGTTTGGCGCCGTAGACGCCGACGGCATGCTTGGTGGCGTACCACCCGAGGCCCGTGACGAGCCCGGGTGCGTCAGGGGCCTCGCGCAACGCAGCGACCATTGCCGCGATGGAGTGGCTGACGTAGTTGTTGCCAGGCCCGCCACCGAAGGTGAGGCCGCCGGTGAGGGTGAGCGGCCTCGCCGGGTCGTCGATGGGCAGTCCGAGGGCCTCGGCGCCCATGCTGACGGCGATCGGGAAGCACGAGTACAGGTCGATCGGCCCGATCTCGTCGATGCCCACCCCGGCCAGCGTGAGGGCCTGGCGCCCGGCGGCCGCGATGGCCGGTGACGAGTACAGGTTCTCCCGATGGGAGAGGAACCAGTGGTCGACGGCCTCGGCGCCCGAATGGGGGAAGACCCAACCGTCGTCCGGGAGCCCGAGGCGGCGGGCCGCGGCCACCGAGCAGCAGATGAACGCCGCTGACTGGTCGACGGTCAGGTTGGCCATGGCCAACTTCGGATAGGGGAAGCTGACCATGCGGTTCCCCTCGGTCACCGTCATGATCTCCTCGGCGCTGCGGGCCGTGCGGCTCCAGGCGTAGGGGTTGTCCGCCGCCACCTCCGAGAAGGACGACCAGAGCGTGCCGATGCGCGCCCGGTGCTCCTCCAGGCTCCAACCCCGCGCACCTCGCAGGGCGTTCTCCATGAGCGGGTAGGCGTCGATGGCGACCACGATGCCCCGGGCCAGTTCGAGCTCCGTGACGGGCATGCGGTCGGTCCCGAAGGCGACTGGAGGTGGCGTGTCGGCATCCTGGGTGCCCCAGTTGAGGGCCGGGTGGTCGGGGGCGCGTCTCGCCGCGCGCCGGGTGTAGATGCACTCGGCGCCGGCCACGACCGCGACATCGACCTCGCCGCGAATGATCGCCGCCGCCGCGTCGAAGAGCATGGCCTGGGGCATGTTGCCCCCGATGGCGCTCACCATGAGCTCGGCGGGTGCACAACCGAGCTCGTCGGCCAGCCCGAGGGCGAGGTTGGGGGCGCGCCAGCCCAGCATGCCGACCACGCGCAGGCTCTCGATTGCGTCGAGCAGCGCCCGAGGGGTCCCTGATTGGGCGCCTTCCGGCGAGCCGCTGGCGTCGGCCGCAGCGGCACGCACCGCCTCGGCCATCAGGGCGTAGGGGCCGGGCCGCTCGGCGGGGTCCCTGCCGTCAGGCCAGTCGGTGACCTGGCCGACGCCGACGAGCACCGGAGTCCTCGGGTCGAGAGCCATCGGGGGGACGATAGCCGGGGCGGCGGCCACCGCCGGGGGGTCGGGGAGCCACCGGCGCGGATAAGTAGACTCGGCTGATGGTGCGCTGTCGACGAGTGCTCGGGCCGGATCCCGGCACGGGCACCACCAGCGAATTCCCAGTTCGTGGTCGGCACGAGGCCGGCCCGCCCACCCGAAGGAGCGACCCGTGAGCCCCGAGAATGCCACCCCCTTCGACGGATGGCTCGAAGAGGACCCCGAAGTCGCCCGCCTGCTCGGCGAGGAGCTCGACCGCCAGTCCACCACGCTCCAGCTCATCGCGTCGGAGAACTTCACCTCGCCGGCGGTGCTCGCCGCCTCAGGCTCGGTGCTGACCAACAAGTACGCCGAGGGCTATCCCGGCCGGCGCTACTACGGCGGGAACCAGATCATCGACGAGGTCGAGGACCTCGCACGCGAGCGGGCCAAGTCGCTGTTCGGGGCCGAGCACGCCAACGTCCAGCCCCACGCCGGGGCCAACGCCAATCTCGGCGTCTACCAGGCGCTCCTCGAGCCCGGCGACACGGTCCTCGCCATGCGGCTCGACCACGGCGGGCACCTGACCCACGGCTCACCTGCGTCCATCACCTCCAAGGTGTGGCACTTCGTGTCCTACGGTCTCACCGGGGCGAGCGAGGACCCCGACACGCCGGGCGAGGTCATCGACCTGGACCAGGTCGCCCACCTGGCCAAGACCGAGCGCCCGAAGCTGATCGTGGCGGGGGCGACCGCCTACGCGCGCACGATCGACCCGGTGCCCTTCCGCGAGATCGCCGACGAGGTCGGGGCCTACTTCATGTTCGACGGCGCCCACCCCGCCGGGCTCATCGCCGGGGGTGTGCACCCGAGCCCCGTCGGGATCGCCGACGTCATGACCTTCACGACGCACAAGACGCTGCGCGGACCGCGCGGCGGGGCGATCGTGTGCCGGGCCGACCTGGCCAAACGCATCGACTCGGCGATCTTCCCTGGCCTCCAGGGCGGCCCCCTCGAACACGTGGTGGCGGCCAAGGCGGTGGCGTTCGCCGAGGCGGCTACTCCGGACTTCCGCCGCTACGCCGCCCAGGTGGTGGCCAACGCCAAGGCCCTCGCCACCTCGCTGAAAGCAGCGGGCTTCCGGCTGGTGTCGGGGGGCACCGACAACCACATGGTGCTGGTCGACCTGCGTCCCTTCGACGCCGAGCTGACCGGCAAGGAGGCCCAAGAGGTCCTCGACCGCGCGGGCATCACTTGCAACCGCAACACCATCCCCGACGACCCGCGCTCGGCGTTCATCACCTCAGGCCTGCGGCTCGGCACGCCGGCGGAGACGACGGCGGGGATGGGTACGGCCGAGATGGCGACCATCGCGGAGCTGATCAGCCGCACCCTGTCGCAGCGATCCGACGAGAGTGCCATCGCCGCCGTCCGGGCGGAGGTCGCCGAGCTGTGCGCCGCCTTCCCGCCCTACCCCTCGCTCATGGCCGGGGCAGCGGGCAGGGGCTGAGCAGGACCAGGGTCGTCCGTCATGCCCCCGCTCGGGTGGTACGGGGTCATCCTGGTGGTCGCCGCGCTCTCCACATTCGTCTTGACCATGCCGGCGCGGCGCGTGTCGCTGCGCCTCGGCTACGTGGCGCTCCCCGGTGACCGCAAGGTGCACAGCCATGCGACCCCCTACGGCGGCGGGGCGTCGATGTTCCTCGGGTTCCTCGTCGCCATCTCGGT
Source organism: Acidimicrobiaceae bacterium (assembly GCA_003155135.1). Lineage (GTDB taxonomy): Bacteria > Actinomycetota > Acidimicrobiia > Acidimicrobiales > RAAP-2 > Bog-515. The sequence goes on from PMFN01000020.1 coordinate 139,009, forward strand.
GGCCGCCCTCGTGCCCTCGCTCCACGTGGTCTTCGCCGGGAACTCCGAGCCGCTCGGGGTGGTGCTGGCCGCCGGTGCGATCTTCATCGTCGGCGTCATTGACGACGTGCGCGAGATGTCCGCCCCGGCCAAGATCGCCGGCCAGGTGCTCGCTGCGAGCATCTTGTACTTCCTCGGCGTCACCATGTACCAGTTCAAGATCCCCCTGGCCGGGGTGATCGTCCTCACCCCCGGCGTGATCCCGCTCATCACCGCCGCCTGGGTCATCGCCCTCACCAACGCCATCAACCTGATCGACGGCCTCGACGGCCTGGCGGCGGGCGTGGTGGCCATCGCCGGGGGAGCGCTCGCCATCTACGGGCTCCGGCTCATGGACATGGGGCTGCTGCCCCTCGACAACGTGGGCCCTCTGGTGGCGGTGATCGCCTGCGGGGTGTGCGTCGGGTTCCTGCCGTTCAACTTCCACCCGGCCAAGATCTTCATGGGTGACGCCGGCGCGCTGTTGCTCGGCCTGTTGATGTCGGCCTCGACCATGGTGATCGGTGGCCGCACCCCGCCGACCTCGGGCTCGACCTACTTCTTCTTCGCCCCAGTGTTCATCCCCTTCTTCATCCTGGGGGTGCCCCTCATCGACATGGCCTTCGCCTTCATCCGGCGCACGGCCCGGGGGACGGGCTTCCACACGCCCGACAAGGACCACATCCACCACCGCCTCCTGCGCCTCGGCCACGGCCACCGGCGCAGCGTGCTCATCTTGTGGGCGTGGACGGCGCTCTTGTCGGGGTTCGTGCTCTTCCCCCTGTTCTTCTCGCAGGTGAACGCCTTCATCCCCTTCGGGGTGCTCGCCCTCGGCATCGCCCTCTACACGCTCCTGCACCCCCAGCTCCGGCGCGGCGGGGCCGACGAGGACGACGAGCCCGAAGCGCCGGCCGCGGGGGACGGGGCGCTCGCCGCCCCGGGGCCCTCGGACGGCCCGGTGCCAGGCACGACGGGGAACCCCGCAGGCCCGGCCGACGGTTTTGCCGTCGGTCCAGGCAAAGTGCGATAATGCCTCACGTGACCAACGTCCGCCTCGCCACGCCGCGTGTCTCGACCCGACGCCAACGTGCGTCCGGGTCGGCCCCGACACCTGCTGCGTGACCGGAGAGGACCCCCGTGCGGCGTCTCGTGAAAACTTCTTCGCTCGCGGCCACGCGCCGTGAGCACGCCGCTGGAGCGCGATCACGCCCCGGACCCCGGTCCGAAGCCCCTTCCAGGTACACTGGCCTTTGTTGGCCTCGGGACCTCGGTGGCCGCCTGCGTGGCGGTCGGTGTGGTCCTCGGCATCGTGGGCGACGACTACTTCCATACCTCCCCGATGCTGATGGTGGTGGGGCTGGTGCTGGGAGTGGCCAGCGCCGTCTTCGCGACGGTGGCCCAGATCAAGCGGTACCTGTAGACGCACAGCCCTCCGGGGAGCGAGCACTGTGCCCGCGCTCGCCCCGGCGGGGACGCAGATAGAGGAGCGACGTGTTTCCCGGTTTTTCCGAGTTGGACCTGCCGGTCCTGGCAAAGGTGCTGCGACGAACGGTCGTGAGCGCCATCATCGTCGGCGCCGGTGCCATCATCGTTTCCCTGCTCCTGGCCCCTGCCCTCGCCGCGGTCGGTGTGGCCCTCGGGCTCGGGGCGGCCCTCATCAACCTGCGCTTCCTCGACGCCGGGGTGGCCAAGGTCCAGACCAAGGGCGAGACCAACAAGAAGGTCCTGCGGCGCCTGCTCGGCACCCGCACGGCCACCCGCCTGGCGGTCATGACCGCGGTGGTCATCGGGCTCGTGATCCTCGACGCCCCCCTCGGGATCGGTATGGTTGTCGGCCTCGTGATCTTCCAGATCGTCTTCGTCGTGAACGTCGCCCGCGCGGTCCTGGCATCGGGTGACCTCGTATGAGCACCCTCCTCGCTCCCCTCTCCGGCTCGATGAGCATGCTGGCCTCGACCGCCATCACCGTCGGCGACCACGCCAAGACCACCAAGCTCTTCGGCCTCACCATCGACCTCGACATCGTCTGGGCGACGCTCATCGCGGCTGCCGTGGTGCTCGGGCTCGGGTTCACCATGGCCCGCAAGGCCACCGCAGGGGTCCCGGGCAAGCTGCAGCTCTTCTACGAGACCGTGGTGCTCCAGATCCAGGACCTGACCGACTCGGTCATGGGGCCTGCGGGCCGCGAGTTCGTGCCCCTCGCACTGGCGCTGTTCCTCTTCATCCTCGTCTGCAACTGGATCGGGGTCATCCCCTCGGGCCACAACCCCGAATGGCTGCCCCAGCCCACCTCGGACGTGAACCTCCCCCTCGCCATGGCGCTCACGGTCTGGCTCTGGTCGATCGGCAAGGGCATCCGCACGCGGGGACTGCGCCACTACGGCGGCCACTTCTTGAAGCCCTACGCGGTGATGCTGCCCATCAACATCATCGAGGAGATCACCAAGCCGATCACCCTCACCTTCCGTCTCTTCGGCAACGTGTTCGCTGGCGCCCTGATGGTGGCCGTCATCGCCGCGCTGCTGCCGATCTACGTCGTGCCCTTCGGCGAGCTCGTCTGGAAGCCCTTCGAGCTCTTCATCGGCTTCATCCAGGCCTTCATCTTCGCCCTGTTGACCATCATGTACTTCGGGATGGCCATGGGCGACATGAACGAGGCGCCGTGACGGCGGCCCCGCATCGGTTTCAACGAAGCGAATTTCGCACTACCTACAAGGAGGAGTTATGGCACTGAACGGGATTGATGGCGCAGTTCGGGTGGCCGGCGCACTGGTCGGTGGCGGCCTGGCACTGGGCGGTGGCGCCATCGGCGCCGCGGTTGGTGACGGTCTCGCCGGTAGCCAGACCATCGCGGCGATCGCCCGGCAGCCCGAGATCGAGAGCAAGGCACGTCAGTACTTCTTCCTGACCGTCGGCCTGGTCGAGGCCATGTACTTCATCAACTTGTTGTTCATGGTCGTATTCGTCTACGTCTTCGCCGCCAAGAGCTGATCCAACCCGGCGCCGCCGGGCGCCGGGCCGACCACCACCCACCACCGTCACCGGACGCCACTGACCGGAGAGCATGGCAACTATGGAAACCGCAAGCATCTTCCTACTTCCCAACGGGACGTTCTTCGTCGAGCTGCTCGTCTTTTTGATCATCGTCTTTCTGATCACGAAGTACATCCTTCCGCCCTTGAACCGGGCGATGGAGAAGCGCCAGGAGGAGATCCGCGCCTCGCTCGAGTCCGCCGAGCGCGCGCGCACCGACGCGGCCGCGGCCGACGACGAGCGCCGCCAGGCCCTCGAAGAGGCTCGCCAGCAGGCCCGCGAGATCGTGGCCCAGGCCGGCCATACGGCCGAGCAGGTCGCCGCCGAGGCGAGGGCTCGGGCCCAGGTGGAGTACGAGCGGATCGTGGCCAATGCCGACGCCGAGGTCAACCTGGCCCGCCAGCGCGCCGTCGACGAGGCAGCGGGGCAGATGGGCGAGCTCGTCTTGGACGTGGTGGAGCGCATCATCGGGCGCGAAGTGGACGCAGAGGCGCATCGCGACCTCATCGATGAGGCCATCGGAGCGCTCCAGGTCGGCTCGCGCACCGACGGCTCGGCCACGTCGGGAGCGGGATCCCTGCAGTGAACCCCTCCTTGTCGGGCTACTCGTCGGCGGTCTTCGCGACCGTGGGCGACGACGAGGCCGAGCAGCTCGCCGACGACCTCTTCGCCATCGAGGAGCTCGTCAACGCCACGCCGTCGCTGCGTGCCGCGCTGACCGACACGGCCATCCCGGGGAGGTCGCGTCGCGGCATCATCGACGACCTGTTGGGACAGAAGGTCTCCGCCCCCGCCCGCCGGCTCGTCGGGTACGCCGCGCTCGTCGCCCATGCGCAGGACGTGCCCGCGGCCATCAGCTGGCTGGCGCACCGAGCCCGCGAGCATGCCGAGCACCTGGTGCTCGACGAGCCCTCCCTCGGCCACGCCGCGGCCCGCCAGCGGGTGGGCGGCTATGCCACGGCGATCTTCGAGGGGCTCCCGACGGACCGGCTCGAAGAGATCGAAGACGAGCTCTTTCGCTTCGCCCGCACCGTCGAAGCCACCCCGGCCCTGCGGGTGGCCCTCACCGACCGCGAGCTTCCGGTGGCCGCTCGCCACGGCCTCTGCCACACCCTTCTCGAGGGCAAGGTGCAGCCCGCGACGCTCGGCCTCGTGGACTTCACCGTGACGGGCGGGCGCACGCGCGATTTCGTCGGGACGGTCGACTGGCTCGTGCTGCGCACGGCCGAGGCACGGGGCTGGCGGGTCGCACGCGTGCACACCGCCCGCCCGGTCGACGCGGATCGCCAGCAGCGGCTGACCGAGGAGATGACCAATCTGGCGGGCACGCCGGTCGAGCTGCAGATCACCGAGGAGCCCGAGCTCCTCGGTGGTGTGCTGATCGAGATCGGCGACCTGCGCATCGACGCCACCGCCCGCGGGCGGTTGGACCGCCTGCACGACTCCCTCCTGCCCGAGGGGTGGGACGGGGCATTCTCATCACGACAACGCGGAAACACAGAGGGAGCACACTGATGGCAGAGCTGACGATCAGCGCCGACGAGATCACCGAGGCACTCCGGCGCAACGTCGACGAGTACACCCCCGATGTCGGCGCCGAGCAGGTCGGGCGCATCGTCGAGGTCGGCGACGGCATCGCGCGCGTCTCAGGGCTCCCGAACGTGGCGGTCAACGAGCTGCTCGAGTTCGAGGACGGCACCGTGGGCCTCGCCCTCAACCTCGACGAGGACACCATCGGGGCCGTGGTCTTGGGCGGCGTGGACAACCTCGACGAAGAGCAGGTCGTGCGCGCCACCGGCGAGATCCTCTCGGTCCCCGTCGGCGACGCCCTCTTGGGCCGCGTGGTCAACGCCCTCGGCGAGCCGATCGACGGCAAGGGGCCGATCCAAAGCGACATCACCCGCCGCATGGAGGTCCAGGCGCCCGGTATCGTCGGCCGCCAGCCGGTGAGCGAGCCGCTCCAGACCGGCATCAAGGCAATCGACGCCATGACCCCGATCGGTCGCGGCCAGCGCGAGCTGATCATCGGCGACCGCAAGACGGGCAAGACCACGGTTGCCGTCGACACCATCTTGAACCAGGCCGGCCAGGGCGTGAAGTGCATCTACGTGGCCATTGGCCAGAAGAACTCGTCGGTGGCCCAGACGGTTGCCACCCTCGCCGAGTTCGGCGCCCTCGAGTACACGGTCGTCGTCGTGGCCTCGGCCGGCGACCCGGCACCGTTCAAGTACCTCGCCCCCTACGCCGGCTGTGCCATGGGCCAGCAGTGGATGGAGGACGGCGAGGCCGCCCTCATCGTCTACGACGACCTCTCGAAGCAGGCCGACGCCTATCGCCAGATCTCGCTGCTGCTCCGGCGGCCACCAGGGCGCGAGGCCTACCCGGGCGACGTCTTCTACCTGCACTCGCGCCTGCTCGAGCGCGCCGCCAAGCTGTCCGACGAGCTCGGTGGCGGTTCGCTCACCGCACTGCCGATCATCGAGACCAAGGCGGGCGACATCTCGGCCTACATCCCGACCAACGTGATCTCGATCACCGACGGCCAGGTCTTCTTGGAGTCGGACCTTTTCTACTCGGGCATCCGTCCGGCCATCAACGTGGGCAACTCGGTGTCCCGGGTGGGTGGCGCCGCGCAGGTCAAGGCCATGAAGCAGGTGTCGGGGACGCTCAAGATCGACCTTGCACAGTTCCGTGACCTCGAGTCGTTCGCTACCTTCGGCTCCGAGCTCGACAAGTCCTCCCAGGCCCAGCTCGACCGTGGCTACCGGCTGACCGAGTTGCTGAAGCAGCCCCTCAACGCCCCCGTCCCGGTCGAAGAGCAGGTCATCGTCATCTACGCGGGCACCAAGGGCTGGACCGACACGGTCCCGGTCCCCGACGTCCAGCGCTTCGAGGGCGAGCTGCGCCAGTTCTTCCGGGCGAACCACGCGCCGATCCTCGAGCACATCCGCACGACCGGCACGATGCCCGAGGCGGGCGAGCTCGACGGCGCGCTCCAGTCCTTCCTCGACGGCTTCGACACCGGAGAGGTCGCCTGACCGTGGCCCGGCACCCCATCGCCCTCCCCGGCGCCGCTCGGCGCGTGCGCGCACCGGTCACGGCCAGCCTCGGCGCGCCCTTCCGGGGGGAGGACTGATATGGCAGGCGGCCAGGAACGGGTCCTGCGGCGGCGAATCCGCAGCGTCCAGGCGACGAAGAAGATCACGAAGGCCATGGAGCTCATCGCCGCGTCCCAGATCTCGCGTGCGCAGAACCGCATCAGTGCCAACCGCCCCTACCGGGCGGGGATGGCCCGCATCGTGGTCGAGGCGGCTCGCGCCGACCGGGCGGCGGCGGCGAAGCTGCTCGGCACCCCCGAGCAGGTCAACTCGGTGGTGGTCCTCGCCATCGTGGCCGACCGCGGCCTCTCTGGCGCGTACAACTCCTCGGTGCTACGTGCCACCGAGCGCCTCGTCGACCAGTTGACCGCGGGCGGGGCCACCGTCCGGCTCTTCTCGGTCGGCAAGAAGGCCCAGGGGTACCTGCGCTTCCGCGGCTATGAGGTCGAGCGGTCCTTCATTGGCTTCAGCGACCGGCCCGAGTTCTCCGACGCCCGTGCCGTCGCCGCCGTCGCCGCCGCCCCGTTCGTGGCGGGCGAGGTCGACCAGGTCCTGCTCGTGTCCACCCGCTACTACTCGGCGGGGAACCAGAGCGTCGCCACCGAGCAGCTCCTGCCGCTGCCCGACCCCAACGCGGGGAAGTCCGAGGAGGGCGACGAGTCGCCGAACCAGGAGAAGCCCGGCCTCGAGGGCTACACCGAATTCGAGCCCGAGGTCGAGCGCCTGCTGGGCGAGCTCGCCCCGAGAGCCGTTGAGTCCGAGGTCTTCTCGGCGCTGCTCGAGGCCGCCGCGGCCTTCCACACGGCGCAGCAACGGGCCATGGCGGCCGCCACGGAGAATGCCGACGAACTGGTGCGCACGCTGTCTCGGATCATGAACCGGGCCCGCCAGGACGCAATTACCACCGAGATCATGGAGATCGTGGGTGGGGCCGAAGCGCTCCGCCCCGCGAGAGGAGCCTGAGCAGACAATGACTACCACCGAATCCCAGAGGATCGAGGCGAGCGAGGCCCGCCTCGAGAAGGGCCGGGTCGTGGCCATCGCCGGGCCGGTCGTCGACGTGGAGTTCCCGCCCCACGCCCTGCCCGAGATCAACTACGCCGTGGAAATGGACCTGGAGCTCGAAGGCACCAAGGTCACCGTGACCGCCGAGGTCGCCCAGCAGATCGGCGAAGGCCGGGTCCGTTGCGTCTGCATGCAGCCGACCGACGGCCTGGTGCGTGGTGCGCCGGTGCGCAACACCGGGCGTGGCATCGCCGTGCCGGTGGGCAACGCCGTCCTGGGCCACGTCTTCAACGTGCTCGGCAAGCCGCTCGACACCGACAGCATCGGCGAGGCCGACGACTACTGGGAGATCCACCGCAGCGCCCCGGACTTCGACCAGCTCGAGCCCTCGGCCAAGATGTTCGAGACCGGCATCAAGGTCATCGACCTGCTCGAGCCCTACGTCGAGGGTGGCAAGATCGGCCTCTTCGGCGGTGCGGGCGTGGGCAAGACCGTCCTCATCTTGGAGATGATCAACCGTGTCGCCACCAACCACGGTGGTGTCTCGGTGTTCGCCGGCGTCGGCGAGCGCACCCGTGAGGGCACCGACCTGTGGCTCGAGATGCGCGAGTCGGGCGTCATGGAGAAGGCCGCACTCGTCTTCGGCCAGATGGACGAGCCCCCCGGCGTGCGTCTGCGGGTGGCCCTCTCGGCCCTCACCATGGCCGAGTACTTCCGCGACGTGATGAACCAGGACGTGCTGTTGTTCGTGGACAACATCTTCCGCTTCGTCCAGGCCGGCTCCGAGGTCTCCACCCTCCTCGGGCGCATGCCCTCGGCTGTTGGCTACCAGCCGACGCTGGCCGACGAGATGGGCGAGCTCCAAGAGCGCATCACCTCGACCCGTGGCCGGTCCATCACCTCGGTCCAGGCGGTTTACGTGCCGGCGGACGACTACACCGACCCCGCACCCTTCACCACCTTCACCCACCTCGACGCCACGACGGAGCTGTCCCGCCAGATCGCCGCCCTCGGCATCTACCCGGCGGTCGACCCGCTCTCGTCGACGTCGAACATCCTCGCCCCCGAGGTGGTGGGGGACCGCCACTACCGGGTGGCCCGCCAGGTGCAGGGCATCCTCCAGCGCTTCCGCGAGCTACAGGACATCATTGCGATCCTCGGGCTCGACGAGCTCGGCGAAGAGGACCGCATCACGGTCTCGCGTGCCCGCAAGATCCAGCGGTTCTTGTCCCAGCCGTTCAACGTCGGCGAGGTCTTCACCGGTCTGAAGGGCGTGACCGTGCCGATCGACGAGACCGTCGAGTCCTTCGAGGCGTTGGCCAACGGTGAGCTCGACAACGTGCCCGAGCAGGCGTTCTTGAACGTCGGCGGCGCCGAGTCGGTCCTCGAGAAGGCACGGGCCCTCGAGAAGGAAGACAGCTGATGGCCGATGCCTTCGGCGTCGAGGTCGTGACACCAGAGCGGGCCCTGCTGGCTGGTCCGGCCACGGCGGTGATGCTGCGCACGAGCGACGGCAACCTGACCGTCCTCGACGGGCACACCCCCCTGATCGGCGACGTGGTGCCCGGGGAGGTGCGCGTCGAGCAGGAGGACGGCACCGTCGTGCACCTCGCCGTCCACGGCGGCTTCATCCAAGTCGACACGCGCCCGGGCGCGGCCGAGGGCCTGGCGGAGGGGACGGGACCGATCGGCGACCTGTCGACAAAGGTCACCGTGCTCGCCGGCGTGGCGGAGCTCGCCGAGGAGATCGACGTCGAGCGGGCGACCCGGTCCAAGGAGACCCTCGAGGGACGCCTCAGCGAGCTGCGCGGGTCGGGGAGCCGGGGTGGCGGCGAGGCCGGTGCCGACGAGGGAGCCGAGATCGACCTCGAGCTGCTCGACGTCACCACGTCGCTCGACCGGGCAAACCTGCGCCTCGAGATCGCCGGCGCCCAGCAGCCTGTCTGAGCTGCCGGCAGCGGGCCCGGGACCACGGGCCCCCGTTGAGCGGATCCGTTATGGCGATTCAGTACAAGACGCTGTACTCGGCCAGCTTGGCGAGCGAGTGGATGGCGTCGATCGTCCGCATCGTCCCCGAGCGCGAGCGCAGCACCAGGGACTGGGTGGTGGCGCCGAAGTCGAGGTAGCGCACCCCTTGGAGGAGGTCGCCGTCGGTGATGCCGGTCGCCGCGAAGAAGACGTTGTCGCCCGAGACGAGGTCGTCGGTGTGGAGCACGGCGCCGATGTCGTAGCCGGCGGCGACGGCGGCGGCGCGCTCGTCGTCGTTGCGCGGCCAGAGCCGCCCTTGGATCTCGCCCCCGACGCACTTGAGGGCTGCGGCGGCGAGCACGCCCTCAGGGGTCCCGCCGATCCCGAAGAGCACGTCAGCACCCGAGATGTCCGCACGCACCGTCGCCAGCGCGCCGGCCACGTCCCCGTCGGTGATGAGCCGGATGCGGGCCCCTGCTTGGCGCACCTGGGCGATCAGCTCCTCGTGGCGGGGCCGGTCGAGGATGACCGCCGTCAGGTCGCGCACCGGTCGTCCGAGCGCCTTGGCCAGGGACTCGAGGTTCTCCGGCGCCGACACCTCGATGTCGATCGAGCCCTTGCCCCTCGGGCCGACCGCGATCTTCTCCATGTAAACGCACGGCCCGGGGTCGAACATGGTGCCGCGCTCGGAGACGGCGATGACCGCCAGTGCCCCCCCACGGCCGAGCGCGATGGGCGTCGTGCCGTCGATCGGGTCGACGGCGATATCGGTCTGGGGCGGCGAGCCGTCGCCGATGTTCTCCCCGTTGTAGAGCATGGGCGCGTTGTCCTTCTCGCCCTCGCCGATGACCACGACGCCGTCCATGGTCACCGTCTGGAGCACGATGCGCATGGCGTTGACCGCCGCGCCGTCGGCCCCCTCCTTGTCGCCACGGCCCATCCACCGGCTGGCGGCCAGTGCGGCGGCCTCGGTCACCCGCACCAGCTCCATGGCGAGGTTGCGGTCCGGGGCCTGCTGGGGGCTGTCCACGAGCACAGACCATAGCCGCCGTGCCTGGCACCGCCGATGTCCGGGAACCGGTGCCCGGTGCCGCCATACTGGAGGCCGTGGACCGCTTCGTCATCCAACCCAACGGCCCTCTCGCCGGCACCGCCCACGCCGGCGGTGCCAAGAATTCGGCGCTCAAGCTGATGGCCGCCTGCCTGCTCGCCGAGGGGCGGCACGTCCTGCACAACGTGCCCGCCATCGTCGACGTCGACATCATGAGCGAGGTGCTCTCCGCCTTGGGGGCCGGCGTCGCGCGCCGTCCCGACGGCGCCCTCGTGATCGAGGTGCCACCGACGAACGGCCTGGTGCCCATCGCGCCCTATGACCTCGTCGAGAAGATGCGGGCCTCGGTGGTGGTGCTCGGGCCGCTGCTCGCGCGCTGCGGGTACGCACGGGTCTCGATGCCCGGGGGCGACGACTTCGGTGGTCGCCCCATCGACTTCCATGTGAACGGGCTCACCTCGATGGGCGCCACCTTCGAGACCAGCCACGGCTATGTCGAGGGGGTGGCGGCACCGGGCGCGGCCGGCCCCCGGCTGGTCGGCAGCCGCATCGTGCTCGAGTACCCGAGCCACACGGCCACCGACAACCTCATGATGGCGGCGGTGCTCGCCAAGGGGACGACGGTCATCGAGAATGCGGCGCGCGAGCCCGAGGTGGCCGATCTGGCGGCCATGCTCAACAAGATGGGCGCACACGTGCGCGGTGCGGGCACATCACACCTGGAGATCGAGGGCACCGAGGAGCTCATGGCCGTCGAGCACCGGGTGATCCCCGACCGCGTGGTCGTCGCCACCTACCTGGCGGCCGTCGGCATCGCCGGCGGCGACATCGTCATCGACGACGCCCGACCCGAGCACATGGAGATGCTGCTGCACAAGCTCGGTTCCATGGGCCTCATCCTCGAGCACACCCCTGAGGGCTTGCGCGCCGCGGGCAGCGGACTCCCGCACGCGGCCGACGTGGCGACCTTGCCCTACCCGGGGGTGGCGACGGACTACAAGCCGTTCCTCGTGACCATGCTGTCGGTGTCCGACGGTATCTCCATCGTGACCGAGAACCTCTTCGAGGGGCGCTTCCGCTACATCGACGAGCTGCGGCGCATGGGCGCGGACATCCGCACCGAGGGCCACCACGCGGTCGTGCGCGGCGTCGAGCGGCTCTCGGGTGCGCCGGTGCGGGCCTCGGACATCCGCGCCGGTGCCGCGCTGGTCCTGGCGGGCCTCGTCGCCGACGGCGAGACGGTCGTGTCGGGCGCGGCCCACGTCGACCGCGGCTACGAGGACTTGGCGGGGGCGCTCTGCTCGCTGGGCGCCCACGTGCGACGCCAGTGAGCGTGGGCGTGCGCAGTGATCCCGAGGTCCTCCTCGCCGCGGCCCGTGCCGGCGACCAGGGTGCCCTGGCCCGGCTGATCTCGGCCATCGAGCGCGGCGGCAGCGGGGCGCGTGCGGTGGCCCGGTTGGCCACGGGGACGTCGCCCCCGTACACGCTCGGGCTCACCGGTGCACCCGGAGCAGGCAAGTCGACGATCACCAACGAGCTCATCACTGAGGTGCGCCGTGGGTGGCCGCGCGACGGCGCCGGGCGTGAGCCGGTGGACGCGATCGCCGTCCTGGCCGTCGACCCCTCCTCGCCCTTCAGCGGGGGTGCGATCCTCGGCGACCGGGTGCGCATGCAGGCCCACGCCACCGACCCGAGCGTCTTCATCCGCTCGATGGCGACACGTGGCCATCTGGGCGGCCTGACCCTGGCGGTGCCCGACGCGCTGCGCCTCCTCGGGGCAGCCGGCCTGCCGGTCGCCATCATCGAGACGGTGGGGGTCGGCCAGATGGAGGTCGAGGTCGCCGGTTCGGCGGACACCACCGCCGTCGTCGTCACCCCGGGCTGGGGCGACGCCATGCAGGCCAACAAGGCGGGCCTGCTCGAGATCGCCGACATCTTCGTGATCAACAAGGCCGACCGGCCCGGCGTCCACCAGGCCCGCCACGACCTCGAGCAGATGCTCGACTTGACGGTCGCCTCGGACTGGCGGCCGCCGATCGTAGAGACCACCGGCTCGACCGGCGAGGGCGTCGAGGTGCTCTGGGGCGAGGTCGCCCGCCACCGGGCCCACCTCGAGTCCTCGGGCCGCCTTGAGGTGGTGCGCGCCGAGCGGCTGAGCCGCGAGCTGCGCCGGATCATTTCGGCACGCGTGGCGGCGGGCGTGGAGGACCTGGCCGGCGGCGAGGACTTCGCCGCCGCCCTGCTCGGGGTCCAGCAAGGCACCCTCGACCCCTACGACGCGGCCGACCGGCTGCTCACCGCGGCCTGGCCCCAGATGGTGGCAGAAACTCCCTAGTCGCTCGGTCGGGTAGTTTCCCCATGTGGCTGACGACCGGTTCGTGACCCTGGAGAGCCGCGCCGACGGCGTGGCGGTGATCCGCCTCGACCGCCCACGCGCCAACGCCCTGTCGGCCCAGGTGCTCCACGAGCTCCGCGCCGTGGTCGAGTACCTGGCCGCCAACCCGCCCGGCTCGGTCGTCGTCACCGGCGGTGAGCGCATCTTCGCGGCCGGGGCCGATATCACCGAGCTCGGCTCGGTCGAGCCCGAACAGGTCTCCGCCAACTTCCATGCGGCACTTCGCCCGCTGGCCGCCCTGCCGAGGGTCACCATCGCGGCGATCAACGGCTACGCGCTGGGCGGGGGCCTCGAGCTCGCCCTCGCCTGCGACCTTCGCATCTGCGGTGAGAGCGCCAAGCTCGGGCAGCCCGAAGTGCTGCTCGGGGTTATCCCCGGCGGCGGCGGGACCCAGCGCCTGGCGCGCCTCATCGGTCCGTCGCGGGCGAAGGACCTGATCTTGACCGGTCGCCAGGTGGACGCCGACGAGGCCCTCGCCCTCGGGCTCGTGAACCGGGTCGTACCCGACACCGAGGTGCTGCTCTCGGCCATCTCGCTCGCCGCCGAGCTCGCCCGGGGCGCACCGGTGGCCCAGTCGATGGCGAAGACGGCGATCGACGACGGGCTCGATGTCGGCGTCGAGGAAGGGCTCAAGATCGAGCGCCGGTACTTCACGGCGGTGCTGCGGACCGAGGACGCCAGGAGAGGGGTCTCCTCCTTCCTCGAGCACGGCCCGGGGCACGCCAGCTTCGTCGGTCGGTGACCACCGTCCCCACCCCCCTCAACCGCGGCGACGGGCCGCAGGACCCGTCGTCGACATGGTTCCAGCACGCCGTGTTCTACGAAGTGCTGATCCGGGGCTTCTACGACTCGAACGACGACGGCACCGGCGACCTGCGGGGGCTGCGCGAGAAGCTCGACTACCTCGAGTGGCTCGGCATCGACTGCCTGTGGCTGCTGCCCTTCTACCCGTCGCCGTTTCGCGACGGCGGCTACGACATCAGCGACTTCTTCAACGTGCACCCCGATTACGGGACGCTGGGCGAGTTGGTCGGCCTGCTCGAGGACGCCCACCGCCGGGGGATCCGGGTCATCGCCGACCTCGTGATGAACCACACGAGCGACCAGCACCCCTGGTTCATCGAGTCGCGCTCGTCACGGGACAACCCGAAGGCCGACTGGTTCGTGTGGAACGACGACGACCAGCGCTGGCCCGAGGCGAGGGTCGTCTTCACTGATGTCGAGCGGTCCAACTGGACCTGGGACGACACCCGCCAGCAGTACTACTGGCATCGCTTCTACTCGCACCAGCCCGACCTCAACTACGAGAACCCCGAAGTGGCCGACACCATGGTCGATCTCGTGCGCTTCTGGCTTGATCTCGGCTTCGACGGCTTCCGCCTCGACGCGGTGCCCTATCTCTTCCAGGCCGACGGCACCGCGGGAGAGCACCTCCCCGAGACCCACGCCTTCATCCGCCGCATCCGCAAGCAGCTCGAGGCCGACTACCCGGGACGCATCCTGCTCGCCGAGGCCAACGGCTGGCCCTCGGACGTGGCCGACTACTTCGGCAACGGGGACGAGTGCCACCTGTGCTTCCACTTCCCCCTGATGCCCCGGCTCTTCATGGCCGTGCGGCGCGAGCAGCGCTACCCGATCACCGAGATCCTGAGCCAGACGCCTGAGCTCCCGCCCGGCTGCCAGTGGGCGACCTTCCTGCGCAACCACGACGAGCTCACCTTGGAGCAGGTGAGCGACGAGGACCGCGACTATCTCTTCGCCGAGTACGCAAAGGACCCGCGTATGAAGCGCCACATGGGCATCGGCCGGCGCCTGGCGCCGCTGCTCGACGGCAACCGCCGCCTGGCCGAGCTCTTGTACTCGCTGCTGCTCTCGCTGCCCGGCAGCCCGGTCATCTACTACGGCGACGAGCTGTTGATGGGCGACAACATCTACCTCGGGGACCGCGACTCGGTGCGCACCCCGATGCAGTGGTCCCCTGACCGCAACGGCGGCTTTTCCCGGGCCGACTTCGCCCAGCTGTACCTGCCACCGCTCATGGACCCTGTCTACGGGTTCGCCGCGGTCAACGTCGAGGCCCAGCAGCGCAACCCCGGTTCCTTCCTCCACTGGATGCGCCAGCTGCTGATCCAACGCCGGTCCCTGCCGATCTTGGGCGACGGCGCCATGGAAATCTTGGACTGCCCCAACCCCTCGGTGCTCGGCTTCGTGCGCACCGGAGTGGTGGACGACGTGACGAGCACCTCGACCGCCTGGAGGGGCTGGCACGGGGACGAGCCCGAGACCGGCCTCGGGTGGGGCCAATGGGGGTGGGCGGCCACTGCGGGCGCCGCAGAAGCCGCGGCCCGCCCCCCCAGCCGAACGCAGGCGGCGCTGTGTGTGCACAACCTCTCCCGGTTCGCCCAGCCAGCTGAGCTGCTGCTTTCGCGCTGGAGCGGCTACATGCCCGTCGAGGTGCTCGGCCGCGTGCCGTTCCCGGTCATCGGCGAGGACCCCTACACGGTGACACTCGGCCCATACGGGTATATGTGGTTCGAATTGTTCGAACCCTCCGACGACGAAGAAGCGGCTGGCATGTGACGACGACGATGCTCGAGCTCGATGCGGCGTGGCGCTCGTCGCTCACGTCGTTGATGGCCACCTGGGTGCAGAAGCACGGCGGGGCGCGCGGCGACACCGAGCCGCGCATCGAGATCCTCGAAGTCGAAGAGCTGGTCGAGGGCCGCCCGGGCATCCTCGACGTGCTGGCCAACGTGGACGGTGAGCTCGCCCACGCGGTGCTCGGGTTGCGCACCCCCGGCGAAGAGGTTCGCTTCGTCAGAAGCGGCGACGACGCGGTGCTCGGCCTGCACGAAGATGCCCTCGGCCTCGGGATGGTCGTCGACGCGCTGCTCGACACCGAGCTCGCCCCCCTGGTGCTCGCCGTGGTAACCGGCGACGGCGGCGACCCCGGGGCGGTCTCGCTCATCGCCGACGACGACAGCGGGCTGACCCTCTTGTTCTCCGAGCGCTACTCGCTCACCGTCTTCCCGTGGCTCTTCGACCGTCCCCACCCCGGCGTCGAGCTCCTCGTCGCCCTGGACGAGGCGGGCTTCAACCACCTGGCGGCGCCCGTCGCACTCTGGCGGCGGGGCGGTCGCGACCTCGGCATGGTCCAAGAGCCAATGGCCGGGGCGGCCGCGGGTTGGGCGCTCGCACTCACCTCGCTGCGCGACCTCTACGCCGGCGACGGGCCCCCCGAAGATGCGGGCGGCGACTTCGCCAGCGAGGCACGCGCCCTCGGCGTGATGACCGGCCGGATGCACGTGTCGCTCGAGCGGGCGTTCGGTCGGCGCGCCGAGAACGTGGCCGCACGCCTCGACATCGTCGCCACCCGGCTGCGCACCGAGGACCCGAGCCTCCTCGAGACCCCGGGCCTCGCCACGGTGGTCGAGGCGCTGCGCACGGCGGGGACCCGGCTCACCACCATCCGCACGCACGGGGATTTCGGCCTCGAGCGGGTGGCGCGCACCGACCAGGGCTGGATGGTCGCCGACACCATGCCCGGCGGCTACCGCCCGGGCGGCATCGGCCCCGAGTTCCGCTCGCCGCTCGAAGACGTCGCCGACATGTTCTGGTCGTTCCACCGGGTCGCCCTCGCCGCTGCCCTCGAGCGCGAGCCCAGCGACTTCGGCTCGCTCATCGACCAGGCGAAGGCCTGGGAGGCCCGCAACCGGCGCGCCTTTCTCGTCGGCTACCTGGCGACGGCGGGCATCGGCGGCCTGGTGCCGGCCGACCGTGAGATGGTCCGCAACCTGGTCGGCGTCTTGGAGCTCGAGCGCGCCGCCGAGCGGGGTTCGCGCCCAGGCGATTGAGCGCCGAAGTGCCCGGCTGTCGTGGCTGTGCCAACATGAGCGCAATGCGAGTGGGCATCTTGACCGGTGGTGGTGACTGCCCGGGGTTGAACGCCGTCATCCGTGCCGTCGTGCTCACCGGGTCCGGGTCCGGGCACGAGTTCGTCGGCTTCCTCGACGGGTGGCGCGGGGTCCTCGACGGTCGCTCGGTGACCCTCGAGCCGTCGCAGTGCGAGGACCTGCTCGCCCGCGGCGGCACCATTCTCGGGACCTCGCGCACGAACCCCTTCAAAGAGGCCGGTGGCGGCGAGGGCGCGGCCAAGATGCTCGACGAGATGGAGGTCGAGGCGGTCGTGGCGATCGGCGGTGACGACACCTTGGGGGTCGCCCACCGCCTCGCCGAGTTCGACGTGGCCTGCGTCGGCGTGCCCAAGACGATCGACAACGACCTGAGCGGCACCGAGGTGACGTTCGGCTTCGACACCGCGGTGCAGATCGCCACCGAGGCGATCGACCGCCTGCACACGACCGCCGAGTCTCACCACCGGATCATCGTCTGCGAGGTGATGGGCCGCCACGCCGGGTGGATCGCCACGCACGCCGGCATCGCCGGGGGGGCGGCCGAGATCCTGGTGCCCGAGCGGCCCTTCGATGTCGAGGCCCTCTGCGCCCGGCTCGAGCGCCGCCGCGAGCGCGGCCGCCTGTCGTCGATCGTCGTGGTCTCCGAGGGAGCGGTCCCCGTGGCCGGACCCCAGGCCGAGGCGGCGGAGCTCGCGACGGCATCGGGCACGGTCGACCAGTTCGGCCACGCCCGGCTCGGCGGCATCGGCGCCTGGCTGGCGCGCGAGATCGAGGAGCGGACCGGCTACGAGTGCCGAGAGACCACCCTCGGGCACACCCAGCGCGGCGGTACGCCGACGGCCTTTGACCGGGTGCTGGCCACGCGCTTTGGCGTGGAGGCCGCCCACGCACTCGACGAGGGCACCTTCGACATCATGGTGGCGCTCCAGGGCGGCCAGATCGTGCGCATCCCCCTCGAGGTCGGGGTGGGGACGTCCAAGAGCCTCGACCTCGACCTGCTCGACCGGGTGGCGGGACCCTTCCTCGGCTGAGCCCGAGGGGCTGCGCGTGCCCTTCTCAGAGGGCCGGGACGGCCACCCGCAGTTCGTCGGCCGCCAGCTCGGGGGCGATCACGTTGATGGCGACGCCGGTGCCCATCTCGAACCCCGCCATCGTCGTGGCCTTCGGCCAGATGTGGGCGTGCCAGTGGAAAGGCTCGCTCAGGCGGTAGGGGGCAGAGTGGAAGACGATGTTGTAGGCCACGTCGCCGATCCGGTCGCGGAGCTGGTTGAGGCAGGCGCGGATCGATCGCCCGACCGACACCAGGTCCTCGGGGGGGCTGTGGTGCAGCTGCGAGCAGTGCGCGCGGGGGATGACGAGCATCTCGTAGGGGACCGCACTCCAGAACGGGCAGACGACCACCACCCGGTCGTCGGCGTAGATGACCCGGTGCCCGACGCCCTCTTCGGCGTCGACCGTGGTGCACAGGAGGCAGCTGCCGGCGAAGCGGGCGAAGCGGGCCTGCTCCTCGGCGAGCTCGCGCGGCACGAAGGACATGCCGAGCAGCTGGCCGTGGGGATGCTCGAGTGAGGCGCCGGCCTCGCGCCCCGAGTTCACGATCGCCTGGGTGTAGCGGAGGTTCGGGCGCTGGGAGTGTTCATCGAGACGGTCGCGCAGGGCCGCCATCACGAGGCCCGACTGCTCCTCGGAGATCATCGCCCAGGTGGCGTCGTGCTCGGGGGAGAGGATCAGGATCTCGTGGATGCCACCGGCGGTGGCCTGGGTGAACACCGGGCCCCGGTTGGCGACGACGAACGGCTCGTCGCCCTCGAAGGCCGGGTAGAGGTTGGGCACCACCCGCACGAGCCAGCTACCGGTGGGGCCGTAGGTCTCGAGGGCGGGCGGGCTCGCCTCCTCGTGGCCCGGGCAGAAGGGGCACGGCCTCGTCGTGTCGTCCTGGACCGGTTGTGAGCGGAGCACGAACGATGACGGGCGGTTGGCCCGTTCCGTGCTCACGACCACCCAGCGTCCCGAGAGCGGGTCCAGGCGAAGCTGGTTCATCTCGAGGGCGACCCTTTCCAATCAGTCCGATCGACCCGGGGGGGGAGTCGGCAACCAACAACAGCCTCGGCGGTCATACCCGCACCACCGTACAGGCCCTCCGCTGGGTTGTGATCACGGGCTGGCGCGTCGGACCCGCCGGGAACCCTCGGCACCGGTTGGTGCCTGCGGCGGTCCCCGGGCGAGACTACCGACGATGTCCCCGACGCCGGCCGAACTCGTCTCCGCAGCCAGCCAGCCGGTGGGGCCCGGTTTCGATCTCCTGCTGCTGGCCCACGTGGCCAGCGTTATCATCGCCGCCGGCGCAGTGGTGGCGAGCGGGGTGCAGGCCTGGCGGCTCCGAGCCGTCGCCCCGGGCGTGCCGGTGCCTGAGAACCTGCGGCGTTACTACGCCGAGGGGGTCAACTGGGCCGGGCGCGTGCTCTATGCGGTGCCGCTCTTCGGGGTGGCGCTCCTCGCCGTCTCGGGCGGGTACTACTCCCTCTCGGACCTGTGGGTCGGCATCGGCCTCGGGCTGTGGTTCGCTGCCGCGCTCGCCGCCGAGGGTCTGCTCTGGCCGGCGGAGCGTGCGCTGCAGTCCGCCGTGGCGAGAGGTGAGGGCTCGATCCTCGCCGACGACGCGACCGACGCGAAGCGCCGGTGCGAGGCGGTGGCGGCCACTGCCGCTGCGCTGATGGTCGTGCTGCTCGGCGTCTCGGTGCTGATGGTCGCCCAGCCCCACTGACGGCAATTCGTCTGCCGACTCGCCCTACCGGAGCGGAGCCGGAGTGCTCACGATCGCGAGATCGGGACTCTGAGAGCTCGACGCGCCCCGACGGTGACCGATGAACACAATGAGCTCGCCCAGGAGTCCAAAGGAGACCAGTTGCACGGCGACAACGACAAGCAGCACTCCGGTGATCAGTGCAGGCCGCGTGCCGACATGCTGGCCATCGAAGTGCAAGATCGCCATCCAGGCAAGAAGGCATCCACCGACGATGAAGCTCAAGATGCCGAGACCACCGAAGAAATGGAAGGGGCGCCGGCGATAGGACCGGAGGTAGCGAACGGTGATCAGATCGAACATGCCTCGCCAGAACCTGGCGATTCCGTACTTGGTGCTGCCGTGGAGTCGTGACCGGTGGTTGACATCGACCTCTTCCACCGAGAATCCTTCCCAGGCAACAAGCACTGGGATGTAGCGGTGCAGCTCGCCGTAGATGTCGAGTTGTTCGACAGCGTCCCTGGTCATGACCTTTAGACCGCTGTTGAAGTCCGCGCCCTTCACCCCGGTGACGATCGACGTGACTCGGTTATAGAGGCGAGACGTCGTCCGCTTGATGAAGCGATCGTTGCGAAGCTGGCGCCGCCCTCCCACCAGTCCCACGTCCTCGTTCAAGGCGGACACGAGCCGCGGTATCTCGGCTGGGTCGTCCTGGCCGTCGGCGTCCATCATGACGACGATCCGGCCCTCGCTTCTTGCGAAGCCGTTCGAGAGGGCGGCCGCCTTTCCCAAATTCCGGCGATGTCGAAAGCTCCGCACGTGGGGGTGATCCGCTTCGAGCTTGGCGATGACGCTTCGTGAACCGTCCTTGCTCCCGTCGTCGATCACGAGAACCTCGTACGTGACCGCCATGGCCTCCAGGGTCCGGACCAACTCAGGGACAACCTCGGGCAAGTTGTCCGCTTCGTTAAATGCAGGAATCACGACTGAGATTGCAGGAGCAGCAACCTCTTGAGGCCAAAGTTCGTCAAACTCGATCGATCGAATGCTGCTGCTCAATTTTCCAGTCCAACCGAGGTCGCAGGTAGGGGGGATTCTTTGGCGTATCGAAGTACGGTCCAGCCGATAGCAGCTCCAATGGCGTCAACGCTGATGAAGACCAAGCGGCACAAGATTGCCACAGCTGCCCCCGTCCCCAACGGCAATCCGGCTAATCCGATAAACACGGCCTCTCTCACTCCGATACCGCCTGGCGTAGGGGTGATGAACCCGACGATCCATCCGGTGACTGCTGCCATGCCAATCCGGGCGATTTCCTCATGTGGACCAAAAGAGCGGGTCACGAAGCAGGAGGCGGCTGCGATGCCGATCCACGCGGGGACATAGGAAGCGGTCAATCGGAGCGACGTCGGCCAACCCGGACTCTGCACGTCGAGTGGCCGGGAGGAGACTCGTCTCAACGCAGTGACTACGGGCGAATGGACCGATGGGTGGAGGAGTGCCAGCCCTCCGACGAACACGATGGCGATCGGCCACCAGGGAATCTGGGGTGAGCTGGTCGACGAGCTCGCGATGGCGAGGATCAGGGCGACGGTGGCTGCGGCCGAGTAGCAGCTGACCAGCGAGAGCGCCACGCCCGAATAGGCCACAGTGCGTGAATGCCCGTGGCGGCGTGCGAGTTCGGCACGCCCGAGCACGCTCCAAATCCCCCCCGGGACGTACTTTCCGAGCTCTCCGAGGAAGAACATACCGATGACCCGAGAGCTGGATGCTTCCTCACCGCCCGCCGCCCTCATGGCGGCATTCCATCGCCACGCCATCCAGATCATTGACCCGAAGGCAAAGAGCAGAGCAAGGGCGATCCACCACGGATCCGCAGCCTTCAGCGCCTTCTCCGTCTCGCTCCAGTTCTGAAGCAGTGCCAGAGCCACAAATGCAACGGCGGCGACCATGAGGACCCAAGACCCGACGCGCAAGATGGCACGCCGGCGGTCAACCCCAACTGATCCTGCGAACGAGCGGAGGCCCACGCATGGAAGGTACACCTGTCGATGAGGAGAACAGTGGAACGAGGAGTCCGCTGAGCAACTCCGCAGAATGCGCACGAGGTTGGGGTCATTCGGATTCTGCCAGGTTCCACCGCTTCGCTGCCCTAGTGGACTACCGTACGGGTCCGTGAACGCCAAAAGGCTTTCGTATCGGACTTGCCGATTCCAAGCTGGCCCGGAGTTTCGGCCGAAAACTCAAGGGGATTGGCCATTGAGTATTGGGAAAGTCGAGCAGCATTTGGGTCTTGAAGACTATGTCCATGGCTGTACAAAGACGATGAAGGAAGAAGGATGACGCGACGTAGTCGAATGGCAAGTGGTCTGGTGGCAGTAGCCGCATTGACGCTGAGTGCGCTCTCGGTGGCGGCTGGCCCCGCGTTCGGCGCCGGCGCTGGCTATGCCCCGGGCGGTAATCCGACGGTTGGCGGGGGTGCCACCGGCCTTGCAGGAACGGTCATCACTAGCACGGCGATTCAGCCGACAGGGGGGACCGCGGCTGGCGTCCTCGGGACGACGACGGTGACTGCCACCGTTCCCGCAGGGGCGTTCACCGGCACAACGCAGCTCGTCATCACCGATGCCACGACGTCGTCACTGACGCCGCCGTCGGGCACCTCGATCGTGGTCTTCGGCATTGGATTCTACGAGAACGGCACGAAGGTCACTGGAAGCTTCCCCGCTGTCACGGTGACGGTGAGCAGCCCGAGCATCAAGGCGGGTTCGACGGTCTACTTCGTGACCGGTTCCGGGCTCCAGGCAGTCTCGGGTGCGCAGGTCAGCATCGGATCGGCAACGTTCTCGATCACAAGTGACCCGGTCATCGAGGTTGCCAGCTCGACGACGGCGGCACCTGTCGCGGTCGTTCCCGGAGCAACTTCAGCCCAGACCGGAAAGCCAGTCATTTTGGAGCTTGGCATTGCTGGAATACTGATCCTGGCCGGGGCCACGCTGCTCGTGGGGCGCCGACTCCGTCGTCGAACCAGCTGACCATTTTGCTTCGATCAGAAGGCCGATCTGGACGACGGTCGACGGCATTTGCAGCGGCGCTCGTCGGTGGCGGTTTGTTGCTTGCAGCTTGTGGGGCGGGTTCTGCCACAGCCGGCAATACTCCGAGCACCGCAGCGGCCGCCAAGCCCGCGGCAATTTATTCCGGACCGTCTGGAGTGCTGGGCGGGGCGCAGCCGCAGCCCAACGGCTTGATGTGGCTGCTCGCTGGCTCGTCGACAGCCAAGACGCTCCAAGAGCTCAACGTGACGACCGGGAAAATTGCTTTGATCGTCCCTGAATCGGCCAGCGCTGTCTCGGTCGCGCAACTTTCGTCGGGGGTCATCGGTGTCGGTGCTGCAACTGCGTCGACCGGATCCCTTGAACTTCGCAACGGCTCAAGCGGGGCGTTGCTCGGCACGGTGGCCCTCGGTGCCCCAGTGAAAGCCGTCGCCTCCGGGTTTGACGGTCAGACGTTCTACGTGCTGAACGGCAACGCCACATCGAGCAGTGTGACCCTGGTGAACGCGCAGACAGCCAAGGCCTCAATATCTGTACCGGTGCCCCTTGACACCACCTCGGTGGCGGTCGACCCGCTGGGACAGCAGATCTACGCGCTCGGCTCTGACGGGTCGCTGCGAGCTATCTCGGTTGTCACCGGCACCATCTCCGCACAATTCGCCAAACTGACCGACCCGTCGTCGCTCGTCATGTCCGACTCGGGCGCCACGCTCTACGCACTGCAGACGACGAGAACCGGTTCGAACGTCGCCGTCGTCGATGTGGCGACCGAGCAACAGACCGAAGCGCTTCCCGCGCCGGGGAGTGCCGTGGGCATCCAACTCTCGCCGGACAACCGCAGCTTGTACGCGATCGTTGGTAGTGCGCAGTACGGGAACGTCCAAGTCTTCCCGCTCAGTTCCTAAGCGAGACAGTTCGTGGCCACAGTTCATGACGCCTCCCTGCTCTCCGAACAGGCCATCGCTGACGACCACGTAGACGACGAAAGCGAACCGGCTTCGTACGAGGACGCGCCGGCAGCGGAGCCGCCCATCCGCTCGGCGCCCATGGCACCCGTGACACGAGTGTGGTGGACCATCGCCGGTCTCACCATCGTGATGTGGGCGTTTCAGCTGTTCGGCTACGTGGACAGTTACCCGTTGGCCAGCGTGGCGGTCGTCGTGCTCGGGCTTTGGGGCCTCGGGACGATCTTCGCCGTGTGGCAGCCCCACACCGTGCGACCGATCGTCAGCAGACTGCTCGCAGCAACTACATTGGCGCTGAGCATCGCGGCCTTCTTGATCTGGAGCTTCTTCCAGATCATTGCTGCTCCGGCCTACGGGACCGACGAGATTGCCTTCGACCAATACGCAGCGCTTCTGTTACGTCACGGGCACAATCCCTACACGCACTCGATGGCCCCGGCGTTCTCGCTCTTTCACGTGTCGCCTGATGGTTACACGTTCTTGCTGAACGGCCACGCGGTCACCACGCTCTCGTACCCGGCGCTGTCGTTCCTGCTCTACGTGCCCTTCCTCTTCTTCGGCTGGAGCACCCAGATGGCCGTCGCCATCAACGTGCTCGCGTGGGCGGCGGGCATGCTTCTGACCTACGTTCTGCTGCCGCGCTCGATTCGCCCGCTCGCGATAGTGATCGGGAGTTTCAGCGTGTACATCGCGTATGCCGTTGGCGGTGTCACCGACGCACTGTTCGTCCCTCTTCTGATTGGGGCGGTCTACCAGTGGGACCGATTTCCTACTGCAAAGGGTCCTTGGGCCTGGCGCGGGCCCATTCTCTTGGGGCTCGCCATGTCGGTAAAGCAGACCCCCTGGCTCGTGCTTCCGTTCCTGGTCGCCGGCATCGCCCTCGAGGCACGGCGGACCCAGGACGCGGTCCATGCGCTGAAGACGGGCGGCCGCTACCTGGCCATCGCGCTCGGGGCCTTCCTCTTGCCGAACATCCCCTTCATCCTCGCTGACCCCCACGCCTGGCTGAGTGGGGTCTTGACCCCCATCGCCAGCCACACGGTCCCGGCCGGGCAGGGCCTGGTGGGGTTGAGCCTCTACCTCGGCCTCGGAGGCGGCTCACTCGCTGCGTTCACGGTCGCGCTGGTGGTCGTCTTCTTGGCCCTCCTCGTCTCCTTCATCGTGACCTACCCGGCCCTCAAGCCCTGGGCCGTCCTGGCGCCGGCGCTTGTGCTCTTCTTCTCGGCCCGCTCCTTTGGGAGCTACCTGGTGACTCTGATTCCGGCGACCATCGTGGCGGCGTCGACCACCCGTAGCCAGTGGATGTTGCCGGTCGGCGAGGTGTCGCCGGAGACACCGACGGCGGACCAGCCCGTCCTAGGCGGGGTGTTCCGTCGTCATCGCCGCTCGATCGTCGTGGCCTGCGCGCTCGCGTCGTGTGCCGCGGTTGGGGCCGCACTGGCGGCTCGGCCGCCGCTCTCCATCCAGCTGACCTCGGTGCGGACCACCGGGCAGCTGGCGACGGTGGTCCAGCTGGGCGTGCAGGTCACCAACACCTCCGGGCGCTCGCAGGTGCCGGCGTTCTCGGTGGAGAGCGGCGGCCAGCTGACCGCCTTCTGGCTCCGCGGGTCGGGCCCGGCGGTGCTGGCGCCCGGCCAGACCGGCCACTACACCTTGTTAGCACCCAACTTCTTCGCCCAGCCGCCCATTACCGGGGGCTTCCAAGTGGTCGCCTTCACCTCCTCGCCGGGAACCGTGAGCCGCAGCTCGGGCTACGCGCCCACCACATGGCATGTCAGCTTGGTCCCGAACGCCATCAACCAGGTGGTCCCGGTGGGCCAACCGTTCACCATCGAGGCCGAGGTGCTGGACAAGCTCAACCGGCAGGTGGCCCTCTCGGGTCAACCGGTCTACCTCGGCCAGGTGATCTACGGCCAGCAGGGCCTCGTCTACGGCCAGGCGGTCATCAACCAGGCGCAGCAGGGGCAGACGCCGGTGGTCGCGTATACCAACAATCAGGGCATCGCCACGTTCGTGATCCGCGGCACGCAGGCGACCGAAGACCCTGTCTACTTCGAGGCCAACCTCGTCAACGGGACGCAGTACTACCCCTACGGCTACTCGGAAATACTTCCCATCCGGTTCGGTCGCTGACGTCCATGGCCCTCGTGCAGGCGCCCGCGTTGGCCCCCCGAGCCGACGTACCGGGGAGCCCCGCCGACGAGCGGTCGATGCGTGCACGGTTCACCCTCGACGCCGTCGCCCGCCTCTCGTGGTGGGTGTTCGGCGCCCAGTTCGTCCTGACCGCCGCCTGGACGGAGCTGTTGTATTCGCGCTACTCGGTGACGTGGGACGGCGCGATCTACCTCCAGGCCGCGTACCTGATCGCCCACGGCCACCTGGACCCGTCCTCCAGCGCCCTCGGCCATGCGTTCTGGCAGGACCACTCCTCGTTCGCCTACTGGCCCCTGGCGCTCCTCGAGCTGCTGGACCCCCACGGCCTGACCATCTTGTGGACCCAGGACCTCGCGGCGGTGGCGGCGGGGGCGGTCGCCTTCCGCTGGATCGTGAGGATCCTGCGGACGGCGCCGGCTCTCTCGGGCACCCGGTGGCCGGCGCTCCTCGCGGGGGCCGGCCTCCTCATGCTGGTGGTCAACCCGTGGACCTACTGGGCGCTCTCCTTCGACATCCACCTGGAGGTGTTCGCCACCCTCTTCATCGTCGCCGCCGCGTCGGACTTCAGCGACGGGAGGATGGCGCGGGCATGGGTCTGGGTTGCCTTGACCCTGTTGTGCGGCGACGTGGCGGGCTCGTGGATCGTCGGTCTCGGCATAAGCGCGGGCATCGCCGCGCTGGTCAACCCCGCCCGGCGCCGCCAGCTGGCGTTCCACGCCGCCCTGCTTGCGGGGGTGGGCGTCGCCTGGGCGGCGGTCATCACGGCGATCAGCGGGAACCGCGGCTCGAACCTCACCGAGGGCTATAGCTACCTGGTGGCCTCGCCGGGGTCGCCGGGCCCCCGCCATCTCGGTCTGGGCGGGCTGGTGCGTGGGGCGCTGACGCATCCGGGCCGCGTGGCGGCCCATCTGTGGAGTCAGAAGGTCAACGTGGCGGCCAATGTCGGTCCCACCGGGTGGGTGGGGATCTTCACTCCCTGGAGCATCGGGGTGCCGGCGGTGATCTTCATCGAGAACGGGCTGCGAGGCGGCGCCCAGTTCACGGTGCCCCTCTTCCAGTCGCTGCCGGTCTACACGCTCAGCGCGGTCGGCACGATCACCATCCTGGCGTGGTTCGTCCCGAGGAGCACGCATCGGATCCTGGTTGCGGCGGTCGCCCTGTTGGTGGTGAACGCCTTGGCGTGGTCGGCCGTCTGGCTGCCCCAGATGCCCGGCCAGTGGCTGCGGGTGTCCGCCGTCCAGAGTGCGGCACTGGTCCGGATCCAGGCACTGATCCCTGAGACCAGCGAGGTCGTCGCCTCCCAGGGGATCCAGGGGCGCTTCGCTGACCGGTCCGACATCCAGCTTGCGAGCACGACGGACATCCCGGTGTCGGGCTCGGACGTGTGGTTCGTCATCGCGCCCAACGCCGGCATCGAAGTCATGCCCGTGAACGCTGCCATGGGGGCCATCACGGAATTGGCTGGGCCGATGCACGCCACCTTGGTGTCGAGCACCGCGGGAATCTGGGCCTTCGAATGGGCGCGGCCGCCGGGCGTGCACTCGGTCAGCTTCTCCTCCTCGCCCCAGACGATCGGCGGGTGGACGGCCTCTTCGCAGTCGGGGGTGCCGGTGACCGTCGGCCCGGTCCAGAACTGGCACGTGTCAGCGGACGGCCGAGCGGGTTACGTGCTCGCCCAGGACTACTGGACCCTGGCCAGGGGCGAGTACGAGATCGGTGTCTCGCTGTCGGCGGGCACGCCGGTGATCATCGAGGTGTCCAACGCCGCCAATAACGACGTCCTGGCACGGCGCCAGGTGCCGGGCACGAACGGGATCGAGGAGCAGACCATCGCGCTCGACCTCAGCGCGCGCTACCCGCGCCGGCCCGGCTACGGCGGTTGGGGCCCGTTCGCCCTCCAGCCGATCGCACCGGACTTGCCGGGCGACAACGTCATCGAGGTGCGGGTGTGGTCGCCGGCGGGCGGGCAGGTCAGCGCCTACAGCGTCTCGGTGGTCCCCGAGAAGGTGCCGGCGCCGTGAGGACCGGGGCGCCCCCGTCGGACAGCGCTGCGCCGCTGCCGGCAGCGGTGGGCGACGCCGGGCCATTCGACGGGGACGACGAGGCGAAGTTCGCGTCGTCCAACCCGGTCGTGCAGCGCCTCCTCGAGCGCTGGGTGTGCTCGATACGGGTGCTGGTGGGGGAGCCGGTCGGCTCGTGCCTCGACGTGGGGACGGGCGCGGGGTTCGCGCTCGAGGCACTGGCGATCCCGACCGAACGCCTGCTCGCCGTGGAGTATCGCATTGGCAAGGTGCAGGCCGCACGCCAGCGTGTCGGCGTCATTCACCCCATTCAGGGCGACGCCCTAGCCCTGCCGTTCGGCGACGCGTCGATGGATCTGGTGACGTGCATCGAGGTCCTCGAACATCTCGTCGAGCCCAGGCTCGCCGTGGCCGAGCTCGCCCGTGTCTGCCGTGGCGCGTGCGTGGTGTCGGTTCCGTCGGAGCCCTGGTTCCGGCTCGGTTCGCTCGCCCGCGGGAAGCACCTGTCGTCGCTGGGCAACCATCCCGAGCACATACAGCAGTTCAATCCCCGCTCGTTGGCGCAGCTCCTCGCAGCGCACTTCACCGACGTCGTCGTGGAGCGCCGCACACCCTGGTTGCTCGCTCGGGCCCGCTGAGGCCGCCGTGCGCCGCGCTGCAGGCTCAGAGCCGCACGCCGATGACCTCTTCGACCATGGCGCGCGCTTCGCTGAACCGGCCCTGGCGGACCAGCTCGGGGAAGGGCCCGTCGAGCAGCGCGGGCCACGCCGCGCCCTCGGTGGAACGCCCGTCCGCCTTCAGCGCCAGGCGGGCCTCCTCCAGGATCGCCGCCATGGTGCCGAGCCCCGCTTCAAGTGCCTCGCCCATGCGACGGCGCAGCCACGACGCGAGAGCCGGGCTCGCCCCTCCCGTCGAGATGGCGATCGACACCACGCCGTCGCGGTGCACGGCGGGGAGGATGAAGGTGCAGTGCTCGACGTCGTCGGCGCTGTTCACCCACACCTGTGCGGCTTCGGCGTCGGCGAACACGGCGCCGTCCACCTCGGGGATGCCGGTGGAGGTGATCACGAGCCGGTACTCCGCTGCCTCGCCGGCTCGGTAGGGACGCTGCTCGATCTGCAGTGACCCTCCCGCCGTGCCGACTGGGCCCTGGGCCAACGCGAGCATCGATTGGTCGACGTCGGGGGCAACCACAGTGACCACCGCGCCGCTGCCGAGGAGGGCCTCGGCCTTGCGGGTCGCCACAGGGCCGGCCCCCACGACCAGGCACTCCCTGCCCCCCACCTCGAGGGCGACCGGAAACAGGGGCTGGCGCAGCGACACCGCTCAGCCCTGTGCTGCG
>PMFN01000019.1 GCA_003155135.1 Acidimicrobiaceae bacterium
CGCCCACTCAGAAATCCCAGGTCAGACGGTTGGCCGATGATTCCTGCCGAATCACTCCGGGCCACGTGACACAGATCTGACACAGCAGAAAAGGCGGAAGTGGTGGGCGTGAGCGATCCGGGGGACGCGCCGCCGGCAGCTCTGCCCGGCCCCTTGGTCGCAAATGACGGCGACCTCGGCCTTGTCTCGGCCTCGGCGTTGCTTCGCTCTCAGCCCTTCACAATGGCCTTCGCCTCGGCCTCGGTCTGGCTCAAGGTGAGGTCACTCGTCTGGTCGATGACGCTGAAGCTTGGGGCTGAGTCCCGCTGGACGAAGACGATGGTGCCCTCGTAGGACGCCGCGTTCCCGATGCCCGAGATCTTGGTCGTGGGTCCCGCGGCGTTGGCGCTGACCTCCCTCAGGGGGTAATCAGTCGTGTAGAGGCTCACCAGGAGTGCGACTTCGCCCTGGGAGCTGTACTGGCACACGACCCACCCCTTCTCGGCCGCCGGCACGGTCGTGGGGCCGGTGTAGTCGGTACCTCCGGCTGCGCTCAGGGATGCCGCTGAAGGACAGCTGGCGGCGCCCGTCGTGGTCGACTTCGCCTTGTGGTGCGACTTGTGCGAGCTCGCCCAGGCTGACGCGCTCGGTGCGAGCGCCAGCGCAGCAGCGACGCCAACGGCACCGAACCCCATCGTCACGTGCCGCTTCGTCATCGGCCAGCCCTTCGTCGAGCGGAGGTCGGGAAATCCGTCCGGCCCGGACGCACCCTATAGGCACGACGATCAGTGCACAATGTCTGCGCGTTGCGCAGCCGTCATCGGCGCGGGCTCGGTGGAGATCAGCACTGCGCGCCCAACCGGCGTTCGGCGTCCCTCTTCGATCTCTATCCGACCCTCTCCCTTTCGAGCCGTCACCTCTGTGAACGACAGCCCGTCAGCATTGTCGGGGGCGAAGAGACCTTGGCCTCTCACTCGGACGATCAGATGCGGGTGGACGTCCAGCATTTCTGAGATCGCTCCGGTGCTGAGGGTGTTGTTCCAGGCGGCAAGGTTCCGTCCGAACCACTCGGGACGACCGCAACACCTTTCAGGGCATCAAGACGTCGCCCCATGTGGAGATTGGAGTTGTGCGGAGATCGACGATAGGTGGTTCGCCATCACGAATACCGAGCATCGACATGGCATCCAGTATGGCCACTACTCATGGGGTACTCACCGACTGGATAGGTCAGATCGCGGGGCCGGTCGCCCACGGGCCGATGCCACCAACTCGGGTGATCGAATACCGCACAATGAAGCCAGGCTCCGATCTCTCAGGAACGGGGACTTGGGCATCAGGCGAGACGTAGGCCTTCGCGTGCTTGTCCATCAGGTCCCAGATCCGGGGACTGGGTTCTACCGCAGCTCGTGCATACACGACTGCGTAAGGATTGATCCAGACTCCAGGCTCTCGCGGTGCGTCGAACGAAAGCGCCACGCGGGGGTCGCGTCTGATGTTCTTGAGTTTGACGTTGTCCCGCATGTGGGTGCTCACCAGATCGTCACCGTCTAGCCCTATCCAAATGACGGTTACCTGTGGGCTCCCGTCGGAGTTGATGGTGCTCAGGTGGGCCATGGGACCAGACTCGATCAGCTCGCGAAGTTCCGGTGATAGTGCTGGCATGGCCTTAGCGAAGTGACTCGCTGGACTCTGCTGGAGATTGTCCGGATCTCCAGACGGTGTGAGGAGCGAACCGTTCGAAGCGCCACCCTTTGCTTGTGTGAACGGCATCAGCGTCTAAGACGTTGGCGGCGATCAGTGGCTCCGGCGGGTTCTCACCGGGGTGTACGTGGATCGCCATCAGTCGGGCGGTCAGATGGGCGTGTTCGCCATCGAACTCAATGCGATGGTTGGCGCTGAAGTGGAAGGTGCGCTCCCAGCGGTCCATGACCAAACGGTGCGCGGCAGCGACCTCCTCGACGCCCTCGAGGACGGCGATCTCATGCTCCAGGCGTACGTCCTCGGTGAACAAGGAGCGGGCCCAGTCCTCGTCGAAGCTGCTCGGCTCATCGAGCGTGGTGAGGTAGTGGTCGACAAGCGCCACCAGCCGCTCCCGCTCAATAAGATCTCGAAGTTCCTGCTGGCCTGCCTGTTCGTTCATTGCAATCCCTCTCGGACGGGTCGAGGACTATCGTTCGACGGAAACGGAACGATGACCCCGCTTTCACTATACGGAACGCACGCCCCGTTTGCTGGGGCTGCAAGGAGATTCGTCCAATGACTCGATCCGATACCCCCGCGTCCGACGCCAGGATTACGGCCGTCGACGGCTCTGAGATTCGCCCGCTGCGTGCCGACGCGCGGCGCAATCGAGACCGGGTGCTCGAAGCCGCCCGTACTTCTTTCGGCGCCGAGGGCTCGGACGTGTCGCTCGATGAGATAGCCCGTCGCGCCGGCGTTGGCGCAGGGACGGTGTACCGCCATTTCCCTACCAAAGAAGCCCTGTTCGAGGCCGTCGTCTTCGATCGAATGGAAGAGCTGGTCGAGGAGGCCTGCGCCTTGTCGGACGATCCGGACCCCGGTCGCGCGTTCTCGTCCTTCGTCGAGCGCTTGGCACGCGAGGGCGCACGAAAGCGCGACCTCGTCGAAGCGCTTGCCCACGACGGAATCCACCTGCAGCTCGGAGAGTCGCCGATCGTCCGAGCACTCACTGACGTCCTGGCCGAGCTCTTGTGCCGTGCCCAGCGCGCTGGCGCCGTGCGAAGCGACATCAGCGTCGACGATGTAATGGCCGTTTTGACGGGGGCCGCCTATGCGATTTGCCACTCACGAGCCGATGACGAGCGGACCCGTCGACTTCTTGCGGTCATGTTCGACGGCCTGCGGGCAGACCGTATCGCTGCGGCCGTGTAGTCAGCGGCGTCCTCCGAGGGGTGCCCCCAAAGTGCTGTGTCCTCAACTGATCAATGCAACACCTGACTGANNGAGGAGGACAGCCATCCTCGTTGCCCAAGCTTGCCTCTGGGTTTGCAACCCAGACCCCGGCCCCTCCCGACTCCGGCCCGACGGCGCTCAGTGAGAGCATCGTGCGATGAGGCGACTCGTCCCTTGGGTGCTACTTGGAGTGCTGACAGTCGGTGCCCTGATCGGCATGGGCATCGCTCTTGCGAACCAGCAAGACATCTCGGCCCAAACGCAATCGGGTTCGAGTTCGATCCCCAACGGCTGGAAGACGTACACCTACGGCCACGCCGCAATCTCCGTGCCGTCGAACTGGGTCGTCAAACGAAACTCCGACTGCCCCGACGCCCGAGCGCCGGGGACCATGCTGCTCGGCCTTCCGAAAGTTCCGCAGTTCTGCCCGCTGATTCCCATGTCGGCCAACTATTTAGAGATCGTCAACGCTCCTGACAGCAACCCGAAGCAGGTTGAGAAGGTCAACGGGATCACGGTCGGCATCGGCTTTGGCGCACCTTCCATGATCACTTGGACCGTCCCTTCGCTCGGAATCGACATCATCGGACATGGGGCGATCACACGACGAATCGTTCAGACGCTGCAGCCTAGGTAGGGGCGGCCAGGCGGAGCCGTTCGACGAGACCTGCCGCCAGCGTGAGGACGGCTCGTAGAACTCGGTCGTCTTGACCCGGATTCAAGATCACTCGCGCCTGATCGACAGCATCCGAAGAGAAGGTCCTTACGAGCTGGGCTTCAACTTCGGCCGAGAAATTCACAGAGGCCATCATGTGTCTTTCCGGCGGTAGGGAGCACCCTGAGTGGACGTTCCCCGTCGCTGTTTCTCATCGGTCATCGCAATAACCCGCCCCAGTGTCGATGCTTGTCCCCATCCAGCCGGGCCACGGTCGAT
>PMFN01000035.1:0-2753 GCA_003155135.1 Acidimicrobiaceae bacterium
CCTCCACGAGGGTGGGAGCACTGTAGGGACACGCAGAACTCGGACATGTCGGCGAAGAGGCGGACGCGGGGGCACTGAGCGCCACGAGGGAGCTGAGGCAAGCAGCTGTCGTGCCGAGGAGGACGCTGCATAACGTTCGGGACGCTCGTACACGCCTGAAGGCCAACGGTCCTCCTGTGTCTTACAAGGGGACCGTAGCGCGCAGCGCGCCGAATCATGAACCCCAACCCCCTCATCCGTGCCTGCGACGTCGGCTCCGGCCCCAGATGACGCCCCCAGCCACGACAAGGAGCAGACCAGCCTCAGCAATCCAAACAGGAGGTCCACCGGTGTAGGCGAGCAGCCCTGGTGGCGGAATCGGCAGTTCGGGAAGCGCCAGGCTCGCCGCCGAAGCAATGCTTTCCGTCGTCAGTACGCCCGTGCAATGAAGCGCGGTGTCCCTCTGGTAGCCCGGAGGGGCGAGAGTCTCCTGGAGACACCATGCATAGCCGGCAGGCACCGAAAAGGTCAGGTTTCCGGCGCTGTCCGTGCTCCCCTCGGACCAATACGCCGTGCCGGCTGGCACAGCGACCGAAGGAGGAGCGACAGGGGGGTCATAGCCCGCTGGCACGGTTCCCTTTGCGAAGAGCGCGTAGCTGGCACCCGCGATGACGGTGTTTGGTTGGAGCGAGTCGTATTTGATCGCGCTGACGTTCACGGTGGCAGGGATCTCGGGGAGTGCAATGTTCGTGACCGAACTTGGACCGCTCGAGTTGATGACTGCCGTGCAATGCACCGCCGGGTCCAGGTTGTAGTCGAGCGGTGCGGTCACTTCTCGAAGGCACCACGCATAGCCAGCAGGCAAAGCAAAAGTCAGGCGACCGTCGGCATCTGTGGTCCTGCGAGCAAACCACGTATCACCCGTGACCGGCTGAACATCGGCAGGTTGAGTGCTCGGAATGCCTGAAGGTGGTGCTGCGCCCTGGATAAAGAGGTCGTAGATCGCGTTGGGGATCCCGGTGTCAGGAATCAGCGAGTTGTACTTCGTCGCCACCAGCGAGACGAGTGACTCATGATCGGTCTCGGTGATGGTGACGATCGGAGCGGGGACGATCGCCGATCCAGAGAGCACTGATGTACACGACTCGAGCGGATTGAGCTCGTAGTTCGCCGGAGGGCTTTGCTCCATGACGCAGTAGGCGTAGCCAGGAAACTGGGGCGCATAGACGGCAAGTCCCTCGCTATTGGTTACCGCGCGACCCACCCAAGTCTGCCCTGCGATTCTTTGTGCGCTTGCCGGCGGTGGTGGTGCATCTGGTCCTGCGCCATCGTCTACCCGGTAGAGGTCCAAGACTGCCCCGGGGAGCCCTGTCCCAATGCTCGCCTCGTCAACCTTCTTGGCTTCGATGTTCACGAACAGTCCGGGGTCCACAACCGTGATGGGCTCTCCAGCCTGCGCATTACTCGCCACGAAGCAGCCGCCTGCGCCGGCCTCGAGACCAGGAGGAGCCTGAACCTCGGACCAGCAGTAGGTGCTTGCCGACTCGAGCACCGAACCCGTCACGCAGAGGCCAGAGCTGTCAGTGGTGCAAGTGGCGACAAGCGGACCGGAAGCGCTCCCCTGGTAGACGTTGAGAACTGCTCCTGAATAGAGAACCTGAGCAGGGTCGAAATTGCCCACTGCGACCTTCTTAAAGCTGGCGGGGACAAGGAGGTGATCATCGAATGTCAAACTCGATGCGACACCCGGCTCCAAGGTGACCGTCTGACTCGCAGTCGTGGGATCAACGAGGTAGCCGGGAGGAGCCGTGATTTCCGTGATCTGGTAGTCCCCGGGAAGCAAGTCTCCGCCGTCGTTCCCGGTGGGACTGCATTGACCACTCGCCCCAGTCGTGCAGTCACCGAGGTCGATCGAATAGTCACCCGAGCCCGCCGGGTCGAACTTGGTGTCCATTACGGCTCCGGCGAGCGGAGCCTGGGTTGCAGCGTCCACCTTGAAGATAGTGACCGTCGATGGCTGAATGAGGTCGGGCACGCTCACATCGGTCGTGGCGTGCCCCAAGTTAACGACGACCGTCAGCGGTGCGATGGGCTGATAGCCGGAAGGTACTGTTGTTTCGGTCAGGGTGTAGGAACCGGCGAGAAGGCCCGAAAGCGTGTTGCTCTGGCCATTCGCCCCCACCACGAGGCTCCCTATTGGCAGCGATGACGGTGAGGGACCAGTGACCGTGAACACGGCTCCTGCAACGGAGTAGTAGGCAGGGTCGTTGCCGGTCTTCGAAACGCTCAAGCTTCCGAGAACTTCATCCGAGAAGCTCACGGCGCCGTTCTGCCCTGGTGACAGCGAGATGGTTTGAACGGCGCGAGTGGGGTCCAAGTAGTAGCCGGTCGGAGCACTTACTTCTGAGATCTGGTATTTGCCGGGAAGCAACGCCGATCCATCATTGCCCGCAGGTGTACAGCTTCCTGTCGCTGCTGTCGTGCACTCACCAAGGTCCTCGTCGAAGGCACCACCATTCGAAGTCGCATATTTGACGTCGAACACGGCTCCGGCGAGTGGCAAATCGGTTTCAGCATCGAGCTTCTCGATTGTGACGGTTGCCGGGATGATGAGTTCTTGATCTGCGCCCGAGTAATTGACGACCGTGTTCTCGAGCCCCACGACTGTCGCCTGTTGGTCCGCTGCCAGCTGGTAGCCAAACGGCGCGGTGACTTCTCGAACCGTGTAGGTCCCCGGGTCGAGCTGGGCGCTCGGCGGCGAAGCGCCTGACGCG
>PMFN01000035.1:2809-10078 GCA_003155135.1 Acidimicrobiaceae bacterium
CCGACGCTCGTCTTGACCGTGACTGCCACGACGCCAGTCCCTGCGGCGTAGATGGTGGCCAGTGCGTTGCCGTTCGAGTCAGTGCTCGTCCCAATCGTCGTCGGCCCCGTCGCCGAGTTGAACGTTCCGTTTGTGATCGACAACAAGAGCGGCTGACCGATCAACGGGGCACCCGTTCCAGGGAATTGCAGATGTATGTCGTCGGTGGCGGAGCCGCCGAAGGTGGAGCCACCTCCCACCAATCCGACTGAGAGCTGAGGCGGACTCGCTGACATGCCAAGAGCCTCTCGGTACCAAGAAGCAAATGCCCCGTAAGCGGCGTTCACGCCGGGATCCATGGATCCTGTCGGAGATCCCCACACCACTTGGTCGTACAGGAGTTTGGCCGCTGCGGCGGCCTGGTTGCTGGTGTACTCGCCGACCTGCCCACTCCAATAGCCGTTACCTTGGCCTTCTGAGAATGCAAAGCCGAGAGCGTTCCAGTCGCCGCCGGCTCCAGCCGGTGCTCCACCAGGGACGTAGTGATACCCCGGAGCCGGGTAACTCTCCCCACTTGCGGGTCGGTTTGCGCACAGCGCCCAACCCTGTGCCGTCGGGAAGCCGGGGCCGTAGGTCCCGTACCACGTGTTGTCACCTGCATACGTCGCGCAGAAGCCTGCAAAGGCGAAGGGTGGTGAGCCCGTCGAACACGGGGCTGGTCCGTCGGCCGACGCTGGAGACGAGAGCTGATCGCTCGTAGCTCCAAGCACACTGAAGCTTCCGACAAGAATGGCCCAGACCATGCTGCAACGCAGGATTCGAGCCGACGAGGCAATCGAGCGACTTGGAAGACACGAGCGCCGCGCAAGTCGAGACCTGCATGGACGTGCACCTTTGCCAGCGACATCCATTGCGACTCCTTTGCTCGGTGCAGCCAGGCCCTCCCACAAGAACGGTCGAGTGCGACAACCAATCGAGCATCGTTCGCAGCGGAATCAGAGCACACGCGACCGGTTGTAAGCCACTTTCGCTGCGAAGTGCCTTGCGTGTCTCGACCGCGTCAGTGCGGTCCGAGGAAGCGTGACGACGCTAGGTCGGCAGCAGCAACAAGATGGCCATGTCGTCAGTTCGTCGAGGACCATCACCTCGATGAGTTGCTATGCAATTTCGTCCGCTTCATCCCCGTCAACAGCGCCGAACGCTTGGGTCAATCGCCCGAGGTCGTCGTCGAGGCTTTCGCATCGCCGTTCGATCAAGCCATCGGCGTAGAGGAGTACCGACGAGCCAACCGATAGTTCCAGCTTTCGTCCCGACGAGGGATCAACGCCGAGACGCAAGTCGGCTTCGCCATCGAGAACTCGAACCTCCCCACCGTCCTGCGGAGCAAGGGGGGAGTATGGCCGGCATTCGGCCAGCGCACCCTCTATCCATCCCCATTCCGCTCGACACGCACCACGAGGGCAGTATCAAGCGCCCCAGGTCGGCGAATGCTTGGCTGAGGCGACCAAGGAGGGCAGCCGGGCTCTGCTCGTTGCCCATCGCACATCCCTGCAGGAGGTTGCGGAGCTGATCATGGCCGCCGCGTCACCATCGTGGCCGGTGACGTCGCCGACGGAACAGACCGGGGCGCCCGAAGGGGTGGTCAACGCGCCGTGACATGGTTGCTCGCCGCCCTTACCACCCGCAACCACCAGGTTGAGTCCGCCTTCTCCCCGGTTCAACGGTCACGTGCCGCCTCCTTGGCGCTTTCGAATGCGGACGGTCCGAGCGGTCACGTTCGCCCGATTGGACCGACGCACCGTGTACCGTGCCTCCGATGGCCGCCATCACCATTTCAGGCACCGAGCAGAAGGCGGCATGGGACGCCAACGTGCTCCCACCGGTCGAACAGGTCCGCCCCGGGCTCTGGTCGATCCCGGTCCCGCTGCCGAACAACCCGCTCCGCTACGTGCTCGTCTACCTCTTCGAGCTCGACAACGGTGTCGCCATGGTCGACGCCGGCTGGAACACCGAGGAGTCCTGGGCTGCCCTCAACGACGGCATCGGCCAGGCGGGCGGCTCGATCGGCGACGTGAACGCCGTGGTCGTGACCCACATCCACCCGGACCACTACGGGCTCGCCGGGCGCGTCCGGGAGGCGTCGGGGGCATGGATCGGGCTCCATCCCGCCGACGCCTCGCTCCTGGTGGAGCGCTACGAGGACACCGACGACCTGATCAGCCGGATCACCGACCTCCTCGCCGTCTCGGGGGTGCCCGCCGCCCAGCAAGAGGACCTGGCCAACGCCTCGATGCAGCTGCGCAAGTCGGTCGTCATGGCCAAGCCCGACCGGCTCTTGGAAGACGGCGAACGGCTCGACCTCGGCGGCTGGGACCTGCGTTGCATCTGGACGCCCGGGCACTCACCCGGTCACATCTGCCTCTACAGCGACGAGCACCGCCTGCTGCTCTCGGGGGACCACGTGCTCCCCCGCATCACACCGAACATCTCCTTTCACTCCCAGCAGCACGTGAACCCGCTCGGCGACTACCTCGACTCCCTCGCCCGGCTCCAGGGACTCGATCCCGACGAGGTGCTCCCCGCCCACGAGTACCGCTTCAAGGGCCTCGGCATCCGCCTGGACCAGCTCATCGAGCACCACAGCGAGCGGCTCGACATCATGGAGAAGGTGCTCGCCGAACAGCCGGGCATGACGGCGTGGGACCTCACCCGGTCACTCACGTGGTCGAGGCCCTGGGACGAGATCCCCTCGTTCATGCAGCGCGCTGCCAATGGCGAGACCCTCGCCCACCTCGTCCTCTTGGAGGCTCGAGGCCTCGTCCGGCGCGAGCCCGGCATCCCGGCCCACTTCTACGTAGCAGGCTGAACCCCGAGGATCGCGGCGTCGTTCAGCGGCGAAGGGTGACGCTCGCCCACACCCGCCGCCGGCACGCCGGGCAGGTCATCAAGTGGGAGTACTTGCCCCGCGGCAGCCAGAACCCGATGGGGAGCTGGAACAGCGCGAAGTCGACCAGGCCGACCTTGGAGATCACCTTGCACCGGCCACACTCGACGGTGATCGGCCCCCTGCGTGCCACCAGGTCCCCCGCGACGGCGGCCTCGGTGCCGTGGGCGTCGGAGAAGAGGGCACGGCGCCCGAGCGGTGAACCGGCGGTCCGGCGCACGTCGCCGGCTTCAGAGCCCGGTGCCCAGAACAGGGCCCGTTTGCCGAGCGGGTCAGGGCCTTGCCGTTTGCGGGGGGTGGACCCGTCCACCGTCCCGAACCGGCGCTCGCCCGGCCCGGGCTCACGCACCATCGGCAACCCCGTGCACCAGGGGAGCGTCCTCGCCGTGGACGCCCGCAGCCGGCTCGGCCAGCAATTGGGCGGCGAGGGCGCGGTAGGCGGCCGCACCCGGCGAGCCGGGGGCGTGCTGGAGGATCGAGCGCCCGAGCTCGGGGGCCTCGGCGAAGCGCACCGACTTGGGAACCGGCGGCTCGAGCAGGCGCAGGCCGTAACGGCTGGACACCTCCTCGCGCACCATGCGGGCGTGGCGGGTTCGGCCGTCGTACATGGTGGCGATGACGCCGAAGACCGAGAGGTCCTCGTTGGCGAAGGTGCGCACGTCCTCGATGGTCTCGAGCAACTGGCCAACGCCGCGGTGGCTGAGGGCCTCGCACTGCAGCGGGATCAGCACGGAGTCCGCGGCCGTGAGGCCGTTGATGGTGAGCACCCCGAGCGACGGTGGGCAGTCGATGAGGAGGACGTCATAGTCCCCGGCCACGCCCTCCAAGGCCCGGGCGAGCACGTGTTCGCGCCCGGTGCGCGACAGGAGGTGGACCTCGGCGCCGGCCAAGTCGATGGTGGCGGGCAACACGAAGAGCCCCTCGATCCCCGCCACCGGCCGGATGACGTCGTCGACCTTCGTGCGGCGGATCAGGACGTCGTGGAGGGAGGACTCGAGGGCGTCGGGGTCGAAGCCGAGGGAGTAGGTGAGACACGCCTGGGGGTCGAGATCGACGAGCAGCACTCGCGAGCCGCTCTCTGCGAGGGCGACACCGAGCGACTGGACGGTCGTGGTCTTGGCCACCCCGCCCTTCTGGTTCGCCACGGCGAAGATCACGGCCATGGGCCGAGCTTATGACTGCCAGACCCGGTGCGCCGGTGCCCGATCCTCCTGTGCGTCACCGCGGCGGGTGCGCCGGCGTGATGCCGCCGTCGGCGGTCAGCCGACGCGGTGCAAGGTGTTGCGGTCGGTGTGGGAGAAGGGCTCGGCGAACTCGGCCATCTTGAGCATCGTCGTCTCGTCGTAGGACCACGTGTCGTCGCCGATGGTGATGGTGGCGTCGTAGCTGAGCGTGCTGGCCTCTTTCGCCAGGTAGAGGTTCTCCCCGATCGTGTAGTTGGCCTCACCCTTGGCGGCGTGGAGGGTGAACTCGGTGGCGTCGGCCGCTGCCGTCCCACCGGCCAGCGTGGTGATCCCGCGCGGGACGACGAAGCCGCGCATGATCTCGCCGGTGGCGGCGTCGTAGAGCCAGTAGCCCACCTCGGTGTGGAACGGGTTCTCCTCGTCGTTGCGCCACATCGCACTCTTGTAGTCGAGGCCGTAGAGCTCCTGGCTCCCGTTGGCGACCGGGCCGAACGACTTCAGGGTGCACTTCTCACGGAAGGGGGTGCCGAGCACCTTGTGCTGGGAGTGGGAGTAGGCGGTGTCGAGGCCGCCTTCGCCCTCCCACTCGCCTGCCAATGCCGCCAATGGTCCCCAGAACTCAGCCACAGCTGTCTCCCGCCTTCGCTCGATCAATGGTCACACCCTACGCCGTGGCCAGAACCCCGTTGGCGAGCAGGCCACCGGCGCGCTCCTGCGTGCTTGGACCTCGTGGGCGCCCCCGGCACGACTCGAACGCGCAACCTGGTGGGTAGAAACCACCTGCTCTATCCAGTTGAGCTACAGGGGCCTGGCTCCCGAGCGCGCCCGACGGTGTTCCCGCCGATCGCGTGCTCCGAGGCTACACCGGGCTGTGCCACACTGGTCGGACTCGGTGGGCGTAGCTCAGCAGGTTAGAGCGCCAGGTCGTGGCCCTGGAGGCCGGGGGTTCAAGTCCCCTCGCTCACCCCGAAGACGCCGGCACCACGGTGCTGGCTGACCACAGCGATCCGAAGGCGAGGCGGCTTTGATGAGCGTCGACATCCAACCGCCGCGCCCCCATGGCCGGGTGGCCATGGTGACCGGGGCCTCCTCGGGCATCGGCGCCGCCACCGCACGCCTGTTGGCGGCGCAGGGCTGGACCGTGGCCCTCGTCGCTCGGCGGGCCGGCCGGCTCGACGAGGTGCTCGCCTCGTGCCTCCCCCACTCCCCTGCCTCCCGGCGCTTCGCCTTTGACCTCTCCGACGCCGAGGGCGCCGCGTCCCTGGCGGCCGAGATCTGGGAGGCCTACGGCCGGATCGACGCCGTCATCAACAATGCCGGGATCCCGCTTCGCCGGCCGGTCACACGTTTGAGGATGGACGAGGTCCGCCGGGCCATGGCCGTCAACTACTTCTCCCCCGTGGCCATCGCCCTCGCCCTCATCCCGAAAATGGTCGAGCGCGGCTCGGGCGTGCTCGTCAACGTCTCGAGCCTGGGGGGCCGGCTCGGGGTAGCCACCGAGTCCGCCTACTGCGGCTCGAAGTTCGCCCTCGCCGGCTGGAGCGAGAGCGCAGCGGCCGATCTCACCGGCACCGGTGTCACGGTGCGGCTGGTGCTGCCCGGCGCCATCGACACGGAGATCTGGGACCAGCCCGACAACGACGCCCCCCTCTACGACGGACCCCTCGGCCCCCCCGAGGAGGTGGCCGAGGGCATCATCGCGGCCATCGACAGCGAACGCTTCGAGCACTACGTCCCTGACATGAAGGCCGTGGTCGAAATGAAGACCGCGGATTTCGACAGCTTCGTCGCCGGGATGTTGGCCATGGCCGAGGGGAAGGCCGATGCGGCCCGCGTGGCCGAGGCCACGAGCGGGGCGATGGCCTCGCCGTCCCGCTCCACCGCCGCGAGTGAACAAGGAGCGACACCACCATCATGAGGGCCCTCGTCTTCGGGGACGAACCCGATGCCGACGAAGTCCGGCCGGTGCCGGCAGACGAGTTCGAAGAGATGCTGCTCTCGCTGCCCTTCGGCCTGCGCCAAGTCGACGATGCAACGGCCCACGACGACTGGGTCCTCACCGAGCCGATCCTCTCGGGCATCTGCGGCTCGGACATCAAGCTTTTGCTCGGCGACCTGAGCGAGGGGGACTTGGACAATCCCATGGCCGCCTTCGCCACGCTGCCCCTCGTGCCGGGCCACGAGGTAGTGGCGCGCGTGGTCGAGCTCGGCCCGGGAGCGGAGGGCTTCGAGGTGGGCCAGCGGGTCGTCCTCAACCCTTGGCTGTCGTGCACGCCACGCGGCATCGAGCCAATCTGCCCGGCGTGTGTGACCGGCGACTTCAACCTCTGCTGGAACTTCACCACCGGCGAGATCGGCAACGGGCTCCACGTCGGCATGACCACGAAGGCCCCCGGCGCATGGGCCGACCGCATGGCCGTGCACCAGTCGCAGCTCTTCGCCGTCCCCGACGGCGTCCCCGACGAGCTGGCCGTCCTGGCCGACCCGTTCTGCGTGGCCCTCCACGCCATCATCCGCAACCCGCCCCCACCGGGCGGCCGGGCGATCGTCTACGGGGCGGGCACGCTCGGGCTCGACAGCATCGCCGTACTGCGGGCCCTCTACCCCGATGTCGACGTGGCGGTGGTCGCGCGCTTCCCGGCACAGGCGGCCCTGGCGAGTGCGTTCGGGGCCAGCCTCGTCGTGGACCACGAGCCGCGTGCCGAGTCGATCGAGGTCCTCGCCGCGTGGTCCGGCGGCATCCTGCACGCTGCACTCGACGGCCTGCCCATGACCCATCCCGGTGGCGTGGACGTGGTCTACGACACGGTGGCCAAGCCCGAGACCTTCGAGATGGGCGCACGGCTCTTGGGCCAGCGCGGCAAGATCGTCTACACCGGCGTTGCCACGCCGGGACGTTGGGAGTGGACGCCCGTCTACTTCAAGGAGCTCTCCATTATCGGCTCGAACGCCTTCGGAATCGAAGAGGTGGGCGGCATCCGCCAGCACGCCATCGCCCACTACCTCGACATGGTCGAGGACGGTCGCATCGACCTGTCCGGTCTGCTCACGCACCGATTCGCGCTCGAGAACTGGTGGGACGCGGTGCGCGCCCTCGCCCATCCCGAGGACAGTGGCGCGCTCAAAGTGGCGTTCGTACCGAACGGCGCTTCGCTGATCTAG
>PMFN01000026.1 GCA_003155135.1 Acidimicrobiaceae bacterium
GTATTAGGCGTTCAGGGGCAGGATGACGAAGCGCCAAAGCCGTCATGTCAGTGCGAGACTGGCACGAAGATGCCCAGGGAGGTCACCACTATGGCAGCTGACCCAGCGGGGATGGAGGAGATCGCCGGAGAGATCCACACCGCTCTCCAGTCACCCGATCTTCTCGGCTATCGGGAACTTCTCGATCCCAACGTCACCTGGGGAGCACCGGACGATTCGAACCCCGGTTGCCGCAACCGTGACCAAGTGCTTGCCTGGTACCGCCGTGGTCGAGCGAACGGGGTCCGAGCGATCGTCACAGAGACGGGTGTGTACGGCGACAAGGTCCTCGTCGGTCTTAATGTGTTGGACGCACGTTCTTCCGCGCAATCTGACAATTCGACAGAGCGCTGGCAGATCCTGACCATCAGCGATGGTCTCGTTGCCGACATCCGTGGATTTGAAGACCGATCCGCAGCGATGTCTCGATTGAGTTGAGCTTGCCTCCCGTCGGTTGGGAGCCTCGTGACAGGGACCTCCAGAGGTCTCGGGACGTGGGATTCTTGGTCCCGTGAAGGTCCAACTCCTCTACTTCGGTGGCTGCCCGCACTGGGCAGAGATGGAAGATTGCCTTCAGCACGCTCTTGATCTGTCTGGCTTCGCGACAACGATCGAGCACTGCCTCGTGGACACACAGGAAGCAGCGGACCGGTATCGCTTCGCAGGTTCTCCGTCGATCCTGATCGACGGACGAGACCCGTTTCCATCAGCCCGCAGAGACTTCGGGCTGACGTGCCGCCTGTACTCCACCCCAGAAGGCCCAGCAGGTGCGCCGACGTTGGAGCAGCTGACCGAAGCCATCAAAGAAGCGGCCGGGACTTGATCTGAACTATCCCGGTAGGGGACGGTGCGGGGTGTTGCGTAGACCTGGGGGCAGGGCGCCCAAGGTCCACCCTCGGCCCATGGAGCACTTCGCCGAGCGCCTGGGGTCAGCAGAGAGCGGGTACGGCTGGGCGAGGACAACCCCAGTGGAGGAATCCGGCCCCTCAACGGGCGACTGGGATTGCCCGCCGTTCCGTGTAAGGCTAGAGACAGCGGTGTCGCTGCCCGTGGCTTTGACCCAAGACCCCCTCTGCGACGCGTCTTGAGGGAGCCATGATGGAA
This sequence comes from Acidimicrobiaceae bacterium, assembly GCA_003155135.1. GTDB lineage: Bacteria > Actinomycetota > Acidimicrobiia > Acidimicrobiales > RAAP-2 > Bog-515. The sequence goes on from PMFN01000026.1 coordinate 1,144, forward strand.
AAGCCTCCGAAGTGTCCCAACTGCAACCAACCCTGGCCCGAGGAGTACACCCCCTACGGGTGCAGGGTTGAAATCAGGGAAGGACCGCACCGGCACTGGGTCTGTCCGAGTTGCGGCTCCGACTGGAGCGAGAGTGTGGCTGTCCCTGCTGCAGGTCGCGAGGCGATAACCACACTGCGTTGATCGGTGACCTCGTCGCCAAGTTGAGCATCGACGAAGGCCGCGGCATCACGTTGAGGTGGCTGCTCGGACACGGGAAGAACGAGCGATGGCTCACCGTGGCCCAGGCAAAGCGGTCTGTGGGCGAGTCGTGGATCAACGTCGCCTGGGAGAGCCCCACGCCAGGGGAATGGCTCACCCGAGCGTCCAGTCGCTTCTGGGAGCCCCGAATGAGTCCCCGGTTCAAGCGGACATCGGACCGTTGACGACTGTGGAGCTCCCCGGATCGACCTAGAGCCGGATATCCGCAGCTCCAGGTAGAATCGCCCCGGCGGGGTTAAGTCCTTTTTGTCAAGCCTCGGGACCAAGGAAGAGAAGCGGGCATGGAGAAGAGCGGACCGCAGAAGAGCAAGTCTCCTTCTCAGCTGATAGACGCGAGAATCAAGGAGCTAGGCGACTGGCGGGGCAAGATGCTCAGCCGGCTACGTGCATTAGTCAAGGAAGCCGATCCCGAAATCGTCGAGGAGTGGAAGTGGAGAGGCGTTCCGGTGTGGTCGCACGACGGATTGATCTGCACAGGCGAGACTTACAAGAACGTCGTGAAGATGACCTTCGCCAAAGGGGCGGGTCTGAAGGATCCATCGGGCCTCTTCAACTCGAGTCTTGAAGGGAACACAAGGCGTGCCATCGATTTCCACGACGGCGAGACGATAGACGAAGAGGCGTTGAGGACGCTCATTCGCTCCGCCGTGACCCTGAACAAGTCCAAGGGGCCGCGTGGTTAAGTGACCATCGACCGGTCGTCGTGTTGGCTCGGGTCTGATCCCGAGTCCGACCCAACACCCGACGACCAAGTGGAGGACTCGACCGGTGTGCTTCGGGGGGATGCTGGTCCGGTTCGTGACCGGCTTATCCACCGATTGCGTGCTGCGGAGACGACGCTGCGCGGCGCGGTCTTCTTATTTAGGACGGACAGGGAGGTGCATCGTGTCGCCGATTGCCCCTCTCGGCGCCCTGCGGTGAAGCACTACCAGGCGAGTTCATCCCTGCCCTCCTGGAAGGTGCCAGAGGGGCCGTCCTTTCCGATGGTCGCCATCCGCACGATGACTTCTGCGCCTTTCTCCACCGGCTGTCCAGCCCCGCTAAATGGAGTGAGGTCGGTGGCGGTGAAGCCGGGCTCGACCGCGTTGAACTTGATGTCTGGCAGCGCCTTGGCGTACTGAACAGTGAGCATCGAGACGGCGGCCTTGCTGGCGCCGTAGATGATGGCGGGGAAGTGGAATTGGCGCCGCTCGGGATTGGTGACGGCCCAGAACGAGCCGAGGGCGCTGGAGACGTTGACCACGACCGGGTTGTCTGACTTCTCCAGCAGTGGAAGCGCGGATTGGGTGACACGGATGACACCGATCGCGTTGGTGTCGAACACCTTCAGCGCGACCGGCCCGTTGACGTCTGCTGGAGCACTGATGCCGGCGTTGTTGACGAGCACGTCCAGGTGGCCTTCACGTTCGTCGATCACACCCATGGCGGTCTCCACGGACGTGTCGTCGGTCACGTCGAGCTGCACGAACCGACCGCCGAGCTCGGACGCTGTCGCCTCTCCGCGCTCGACGCTCCGCGCACCGATGTAGACGGTGTGTCCCTCTTCGATCAGTCGGCGGGCAGTCTCGCGCCCGAGTCCCTTGTTGGCTCCGGTGATGAGCGTCACAGTCATGTCTGGTGCTCCCTCGTCGTTGATTTTAGTGAGGATGGCGTGCTCGCTCAGGTCGATGGGCCGGGCGGCGGGTCGCGCTGTCTTCTTTATGCGCTTCTTTATGCGCCGGTGCTGTCGAGCTCACATTGGCCTCGGAGACCGTCAGTGCGGCCCTCGCGACGTTTTGGCACAGGTGGGCGACCGACGAGGTGCCGGGGATCAGCAGGATGTTCGCTGAACGCTCACCAGCGGCGGCGCTCTTGGTCCGTCGCCTCAGATGGAGGAACTTCACCGAGGGCACCTCGCCATCTCACGGCTCGACGGGCGGGAAGCCACTCAACGTACCGGTGGTCGGGACACCTTCGGATTCCTTGATTGGTGCCTCCTGGCTCGTGGCATCTGACGTCGGCACCTGCAGTTTCGATGCCCCGTGCTACGGGGCCGGCGAGCGACAGTTGCAGCCCGGACCAAGCGCACGTCACGACGGTGGCATCGAGGTCCTCTCAGCGATGCCCCCACCGTGCTCTTGGACGTAACGATCACGGTCCTCCTCGCTGGAGAAGAGCAGGATCGCCCACGCATGGGTCGCTCCCGTGCGGCGGAGTGTCTCGAAGCGGTGGTTGCCGTCTTCGAGGAAGTACTTTCCGTCGTGGTGTGAGACGAGTAACGGCGGGGGGTGCCATCCTCGCTCGAGGCTGTGCTCCATCGCCTCGACGTCGGACTCCCAGTCCTCCTCGGCGATGGGGACGACGACCTCGTCCTCCTCGGGGCCGGCCATTCGGGTGAGCCTTTCGAGCTCGAAGCGGATCGGGCCGAGGTACCTGGTGGAGCGAAGGGCGAGGGCTGCGCCGAGGGTGGCGTTGTTACTACCCGGGCTGGCGAGGAAGCCGTCAACCCACTCGCCGAGACGGCCCTCGTCTGCCGCACGCCGGGCCGACTTGAGTGAGAACTCCTCCTCGTCGCTCACATCGTCCTCGGTTCGGAGAGCCGGGTCACGAGCTCGGCGAGTGCGGCCAGCGTGGGCACACGCTCGTAGGTGGCGTCGAGATGGAGCTCAAGCGGATCCATGAGGAACGGGCGGATCCCGGCCCGCCGGGCGCCGACTATGTCGATGGCGGGCATGTCACCCAGGAACCAGACCCGGTCAGCGTCGACGCCGAGGAGGTCAACCGCTGCTTTGAAGATCCGAGGATCGGGCTTCATGACCCCCACGTTCCCAGAGTCGACGACACATTCGATCTCCACGCCGAGTCCGGGACCCACTTGGCAAAGCTCGAGAGCAGCCAGTCGCTGGGCCATCATCCCGTCGGCGTTCGAGACAATGCCGAGGCGGACGCCGGTCTCGGCCAACGCTTTGAGGCCTTCGCCACTTCCCGGTAAGGGGTCGACCCACAGTGCTGCATCGGCGAACTCGCTGTCGAGGTGGCGGTGGGCGTCCTCCCGCCGGTCCGGCGGCACGTCACACGCCTCGACGTACGCCCGCAAGTAACCGAGCCACGCGTCCACCCAGTTCGTCTCGACATCGAGATGGGTGCCGAACTGCGCAGCAGCCCTGAAGTGCGCATCAAAAAGTACGTCCCTGCGTACCGAACACTCCGCTCGCGAAAAGGCACCGAGGATTCGATCGGGATCCGGCAGGACGAAGATCCCGCCGGCGTCGAGGAGCACGGCCGAAGGGGGGCCGTCGTGAGCAGGCATCAGGCTGGGTTCCCACCACTCGGAATCACGTCAGGTTGCGGCCTCGTGCGTCGCCGGACCAGGTTCGGAGTCGACACGAGGAGAGATCGTCGGGCGCTGGGTGCGCACTCAAGGCGAGTTTCCGGTCCATTGCGCGTCACCCTAACGGCTGGCCGTGGCGTCAGGGATCTCTGGGTCTGTTCGCCAAGGCCGGTCGGATCGGAGGGCTCGCCGTCGCCGGCGGTGCATCGACACCCGAGGATGCTCTCTTGGGCTGGTCGCAGCCAGCATCGTCGCGTCGTTCTCCGTGCCCCCGCTCTCACCGGTGCATGGAGGACGCGAGCCGCGGTCTCGAAACTGCTCTAGGCACGGCCCCCGCCCTCGCCGGGCCGGCCGTCGATCCACTCTGCGGCCGTTCGCACGGAAGCCTGGCGAGGAAAGACCTTTTCCATCAGCACCCGGTGGACCTCGGGATCAGCATCGGCGCAGCCGTCCTCCAAAACGGTCAGGCCGAAGTCCAGGTCGGCTGCTTGGCGGAGCGTGGAGAGCACGACGCCGCTCGTTGCGATGCCGGCGAGTACCAGCGAATCCACCCCGATGGCCCGCAGGACAACGTCGAGGTCGCTGCCGGAAAAGGCGCTCACCCGTCGTTTGGTGACGAGTACTTCTCCGGGGTCGGGGGCCACAGCGGGGTGGATCTGGGTGGCCGGGCCCGATTCGTCCATTGCGTCGGAACCAGCGAGCGCAGCGAAGATGCGGTTCTTCGGGCTCATCTCGGGACCTCCCGGCCGGAAAGCGACCCGGACGTAGACAACCGGGACCCCTGCTGCTCGAGCGGAGCCAATCGCGTCTGCCAACGTCGCCAGCAGCGTGTCGGCACGCCCGCCCAGTCGACTCACGATGCCGTTCTGCACGTCCATGATCAGCAGTGCCTCAGTTGACACGGGGCTCCTTTTTCCCTTGGCCGGATGAGTATCGGTGACGCTTCGGTTCGTTCGGCCCCTCCTTCTTAGCAAGCACCCGGGGCCAATCGCGCTCGCTCTCACCTACCGCACGGCACCTCTCGACGACGGCCCATTCGCCTCGGACACCTGGGTGCAGTGGCTCGCCAGCAGTCGCGTCCTGCCCGCAGCGCCTGCTTCGTTGCACGCATCGTTCGAGTCGGTGTCGTGCTGGCCGAAGGTGCTCGCGTTGTAGCTTCTGTCCTGATTCCCCCTGCGCGTGGCGGGAGACGACCAGGAGGCCTCGATGCCCGACGGGCTCACGACAGGCGACGTGGCAGGCGAGATCTCGAGGCACCGCGGGCACCACGAGGAGCACGACACGGGCGAGGACTCCGGCGGTGGCCCGCCGCCCTCCGAGGAACGGGAGGGCGACGGCCTCCGCAAGCACGACCGGGCCATCTCCATCGTGGAGGCGATCCTCCTCGCCATCGTTGCGCTTTTGGCTGCCTACACGGGCTTTGCGTCGGCGAAGTGGGGAACCGAGTCCTCCATCAAGCTCGCAACCGCATCCGCAGCTCGCACGGAGGCGAACCGAGCCGCCCTCGATGCGATGGACACCCGCAACTTCGACTCGACCACCTTCAACACATGGTTCTCGGCGTATCTGGCCGGGAACACGAGTGCTGAGAACGTCGCCGAGAGGCGCTTCCGCCCCGCCTTCAAGGTGGCGTTCGATGCCTGGATGGCAACGGACCCGTTTACGAACTCGTCGGCACCTCCGGGCCCCACCTACATGAAGCAGTACAAGCAGCCGGAGCTGGCGGTCGCAAACGCCCTGGACGCGAAGGCCGACGAGGAGTACCAGCTTGGGGTCCAGGCCGGAGCCAACTCAGACAGTTACGTGCGAGACACCATCTATCTCGCCACCATTCTCTTCCTGATCGGCATCAGCGGGCACTTCCGCTACTTCCGGATCCGGCTGGCCCTGGTCTCGCTCGGCGCACTGATGCTGCTCGTCGCCGTCGCGCAAATCCTCTCGTCGCCCGCCATCCCGTAGCCGGACCGGTAGCCGTCGGACGCGGCCGCGGACCTCAGCGCCAGAGGGCGTCGACCCTCCCCGCTTCGGCTGTACCGACGCGGCGCCCCGCACGGGCGGCGGGCCCACGCGTTGCGGGCGAGAGGGGATTGGTGCCGAAGGCTGCCACCGAGGCATCGTCGGCGTAGATGACCTCCACCCGAGTTGGCTTGAGCGCCTCGACGTCCTCGGTGAGGCTCCCGAAGAGCTCCGGCCCACCAGGCAGGGACGGGGTGATGACGAGCACCCGGTCACAGCCTTGCGCGAGGTCGGCGTTGCTGCCTGAGCGTACGCCTCCATCGATGTAGCCGCGACCATTGATCGTGACCGGCGGCCACACGCCGGGCACCGCGCAACTCGCCGTCACGGCGTCGGTGAGCTCGACGCCCGAGTCCTTCGTGAAGACCGTCAGCGCACCCGTGTGTGCATCGACCGCGGTGAGCTGCAGTGGGCGCTCCGGCCATGTGCTGCGGGGCAACCTGGCGGCGACCGCACGCCGACGCTCGTCCTCGCTCACCGTCGACGTCTCGAGCGCCAGCGCTCCGACTCGGCGTCGCAGTTCTTCAGGGCTCGTTGCCCCGGCGGTCGCCTCCGCGAAGCGTGCGGTGAGCTCTTCGAGATCCAGGTCCACGTCGAGCTCGCTCGACGTCGGGCTCAGCTGGGCGGAGTACAGGGACGGGAGGGGGGTGGGTGTCGTGATCTGCGCTGCCACGGCTGACCCGGCCGATGTCCCGACGATCACGTCCGCCGTGCACACGCGCTCTTGGAGCTCTGGGTCGACGTCGCGCAGTCCCTGGAGGACGCCGAGCTCCCACGCGATGCCCGCCACATCCCCGCCTGCCAGGACAAGTGCGCCGCTCATTGCAATCCTCCTTGTCCGTCGCCTGGTGCCGAGCGGTGGCCGGCGACCGACCCTCAGTCTGCGGCGTCGTCCCTGGGCCCCACGACGCGCTCTGCGATGACCCGCAGCTTGATGTTCAGCCGCTGCGACGACCGTCGTAGGACGTCGAACGCCTGTTCTGAGGAGATGTTCTCACGGGCCATCAGTATCCCCGTTGCTTCGCCGATGACCTGGCGGGTCTCCAAGCCGATCTGCAAATTCTCGATCATGGCCGACGTGGACCACGCCACCGCCGCGTGTGCGGCGAAGACGGCACCGATGGCTATGTCGTGCTCGTCGAAAGCGTCGGGCGATTTGGAGTACAGGTTCAACGCCCCCATCGTCTTCTCCTTGACGAAGAGCCGGAACGACAGGATGCTCTCGACGCCTGACTCGGTGCTCGCTCGCTTCGAGAAATTGGGCCAGCGGAGCTCCTCGGACAGGTGGCCCGTATAGAAGACGGTCCGGTCCCGTATGGCGTCGACGCAGGGCCCCTCGCCGGTTTCCGCCTGGAGCCGGTCGACGATGGCAGGAATCTCGTCGCTCGAAGCGGGTGACGAGATCGTTCGCCCCTGGACCACCGTGATGCCGGCGTGCTCGCAGTGCTCGATGGTCTCGACCGCCAGTGTCACGATGCGGTGGAGGGTGGTCTCGATATCCTCGGCGAGCAGCACCCGGGCGATCTCACCGAATGTTGTTGCTAACTCGAGCTCGGGGTCAGTGCCCACGGGGCAACCGTAGCCCTCATTCCCCCGGGGAAACGGAGTGGAGCCGACCGTGCAGGTGGGGGTGGTTGCGGGCTGAACGGCGGCTCAGCTCCAGGGACGATCAGCGGGAACGGTCGTCGACCAGCTGGGCCCGGGCGACGTGGCGACCCCTCGGCCGCCGTGGGCGGGTCGGAGCGATCCTGACCAGGGCGTTGTAGGTCACCACCGCGATGGCGAGGTGCATCACCATGAGGACGGCCACCGCCTTCAGGGCCTCGCCGTTCAGCAGGATCCACACGTCAGGCAGGAGGAGGACGAGGGTGACCAGCACGGCGAGCCGGAGGAAGAGCCACCGGGGGGCAGAGGAGACCCGGGCCACGATGGGCCACGCAGCACAGGCGATGAGCACGCCGACGACCGTCAGTTTCGCGTAATCCGAGAACTGGAAGTGGACAAAACCCTTGGTCGAGGGGAACACGGCGGTTCCGAGGGCGACGAGCGCGGCGTCCGCGGCCAGTGACCCGATGACAGAGACGACGGTGGCCACCAGGACCCTGGCCCACGAGGGCGCTCGATCAATGGGCGCGAAGTTCACTCGGGTCATTGTGTGGACGCGTTCGATGAGAGTCGTTGTAGCCATGGGGTCCTGTCCTCGACGGGCTTGCTGGCCAATTGTAGAGAGGAGGTACTGAAAATTCGCTGAACGGGGGGTGGCCCGGGGTGGGCGGATGGTCGCTTCGTGCTCTGACCAGCGTCAGCGCGCCCATCCCGCGCCCAGGAGAGGCGGCTGTCTGTGGGACGATGCAAGGCCGGCCCCGAGAGGCCGGGGCTCGAAGAGAAAAGGGATGAGATGCGAGAACGCGGCTCGATCAGACTGCGGCGCGCGGTAGTTGGCCTCCTTGCGACCGGTGGCCTGCTCGCGACGATGCTCCTCGGGACGCCCGGGACTTCTGGAGCGGCGAGCAGCCCCACCTACTACGTCTCGGTCGGCGACTCCTACTCGGTTGGCTACCAGCCCGGACTCGGCGCCACCTCGGGCTACACCGGGTACGTGGCGAAGAAGACGAAGCTGACGCTGGTCAACTTCGGCTGTGGCGGTGCCACGACCTCGTCGATCATCAACACGATCGGCTGCCCCGATGTGCTGCCCCACACAGCCGGGGGAGTGGCCTATCCGACAACTACCCAGGCCGCTGCCGCAGAGGCCTTTCTCAGCGCCCACAAGGGCCACATCGGCCTCATCACCGTGTCGATCGGCGGCAACGACGTGACGTCGTGCGCCGCGGGTGCGAGCCCGATCCCCTGTGTCGCCGCCGCGGTGTCGAGCATCTCGACGAACGTGACGGCGCTGGCGTCGGGCCTTCGCTCGGCTGCGGGGAGCAAGGTGCCGATCATCGGGCTCACCTATCCCGACGTGATCCTCGGCTCGTACGTCTACCCGACCCAGCCGGCACCGGCCAGCACGATCACCCTGGCCAAGCTCTCGGTCACGGCCTTCAAGTCGCTGATCAACCCGACCCTCAGCAAGGCGTACTCGCAGGCAGGCGGCGTCCTGGTGGACGTCACTGCCGCGACCGGGGCGTACACGTCGCTGTCGCGGACCGTGAAACTCAAGCCGTACGGCACTATCCCCGTGCCGGTGGCCAGCGTCTGCACGCTGACGTGGTTCTGCGCGAAGGGGAACATCCACGCCACCACCAAGGGCTACACGCTGATCGGGAAGCTTGTCGCTGCCCGCTATGCGGTGATGACGAAGGCGTGAAGGCCTGAGTCTGCAGTCCAGGGGCGCCGCCGTCTGCCCCGATGGAAGTGCGGCATTCGTTGCTGGTGTGATCCCCTCGTAGCACCGGCAGCCGAACCCGTCTCGGTAGTGTGTGCCGGTGGAGATCACCTTCAGTGGTTCGCCCAGGTCATCGCTCGGGATCGAATGGGAGCTCGAGCTCATCGACAGCGAGACCGGCGAGCTCACTTCGGGCGCGTCGGGGATCCTTGCTGAGCTCGAGCGGCAACGGGGCGCAGCGCACCCCAAGGCCAAGCATGAGCTGCTCGAGTCATGCGTGGAGGTCATCACGGGCGTGTGTGCCACGGTGAGTGAAGCCCTCGCTGATCTTCAGGGCACCGTGGATGAGGTCCGAGACGTCGCCAAGCCGCTCGGCCTCGAGCTGATGTGCTCAGGCTCACACCCGACGACCGACTGGTCGACGCAGAAGATCAGCCCGGAGACACGCTATGTGAACCTGATCAACCAGATGCAGTGGATGGCGCGCCAGCTGCAGATCTTCGGGGTGCATGTCCACGTTGGCGTCCGGTCGGGGAAGAAGGCGGTGCCGATCGTCAATGCGCTGACCGCATATGTGCCCCACCTCCTTGCGCTCTCCGCTTCGTCGCCCTACTGGATCGGGACTGACACCGGCCTCGCCTCCTACCGCTCAAAGGTCTTCGAGGGCCTACCCACCGCGGGGCCGCCCTACCTGCTCTCGGGCTGGCACGAGTTCGAGGACTTCATGGAGACCCTCATGTCGGCAGGGACGATCTCGTCCATCCGCGAGGTCTGGTGGGACATCCGCCCGCACCCGGATTTCGGGACGGTGGAGCTGCGCATCTTCGACGGCCTCCCGACACTGCTCGAGGTGGGAGCCGTGGCGGCCATGAGTCAGTGCCTGGTGGAGATGTTGAGCACGCAGCTGGACCGCGGCTACACGCTGCCGGTTCCCCACGACTGGATCATCCGCGAGAACAAATGGCGGGCCGCTCGTTACGGGCTCGAGACCGACATCATCGTCGACGAGCACGGCCGCACCCAGCCTTTGCGCACGTCGCTGCAGGAGCTGCTCGAGGACCTTGGCCCGGTGGCCGACCGTTTGGAGTGCACCAACGAGCTGGCGTCGGCCTATGAGATCCTCGCGTGCGGGCCGAGCTACGAACGGCAGCGCCGGGTGGCGGCCGCGCACGGAGGCGACCTCCACGCCGTGGTCGACTCGCTGGTCGACGAGATGCGCGCCGGGCACCCGGCGCGGACGAGATGAGCGGCCGCGGGGCCACGCAGATCGAGCGGATCGAGAGCTCGCTTGCCGGCGTGGACGAGATGATGGTGGCGCTGCGCAGGGACATCCACGCCCACCCTGAGCTTGCGTGGCACGAGGTCCGGACTTCGGCGGTCGTGACGCAGGCGCTCGCCGGCGCCGGATTGGAGCCGATCAGCCTCCCGAGCGGCACCGGACTCATGTGCGACATCATGGGTGAGCCGACGGGACCGATGGTGGCGTTGCGCGCCGACCTCGACGCCCTGCCGCTCGACGACGAGAAGGATGTCTCGTACCGCTCGACCAATGCCGGTGTCGCCCACGCCTGCGGTCATGACGTCCACACGGCGGTGGTGCTGGGCGCTGGTCTGGCGCTCGCTCGCCTGGCGCACGACCACCAGCTACCAGGGAGGGTGCGGCTGGTGTTCCAGCCAGCCGAGGAGGTCCTCCCCGGTGGCGCACTGAAGGCGATCGAGGCTGGCGCACTCGACGGAGTGGGGCGAGTGTTCGCACTGCACTGCGACCCGCGAGTCGATGCGGGTTCGGTCGCGGTACGCACCGGGCCGATCACCGGCGCCACCGACTCGGTCACGGTCCACCTGTCGGGCCCGGGCGGGCACACTGCTCGCCCGCAGTTGACGGTCGATCTGGTGGCGGCGCTTGCCGACGTGGTGGGGCGTACGCCGATGCTCCTGTCGAGACGGGTCGACCCCCGTGGCGGGTTGTCACTCGTATGGGGCAGGGTCGCCGCTGGGTCGGCAGCCAACGTCATTCCCGAACGTGGGGTGGCCGCGGGGAGCGTGCGTGCGCTCGACCCGGACATCTGGGAAGCGGCGGCGACGCTCGTGCCCGAGTTGATCCACCAGATCGCAGCCCCCTACGGGGCCCACGTCGAGATCGACTACGTGCAAGGCGTGCCTCCCGCGGTGAACGAGCCAGGGGCAACAGAGGTGTTCCGGGCGGCCGCCGAAGGCGTGCTCGGGCCGACGCACGTGCTGGACACGCCGCAGAGCATGGGGGCAGAGGACTTCGCGTGGTTCCTCGAGCGGCTCCCCGGGGTGCTTGGACGATTGGGCGTCCGCCGACCCGGCACCCACAGTGCCCCCGACCTCCACCGCGGGGACTTCGACGTCGACGAGCGCGCCATTGCCTGTGGCACGCGGGTACTGGTCGCGACCGTGCTCGGCTCGCTGGGGGAGCACGGCGACTGACATCTGCCCGGGCGTCCGCGTCGTTCCCGGCGAAGGGGCGTGGCGCCGTAGCATCGGGTCGGACGGGCGGCGCGGGCTCGAGCGGGCTTCGCCACTCGGTCGGGCGACCCGTCCGGGCCTGGAGGCGAGTGGCGCATGGTTGAGTCGTCGGGTAGGGATCGTGCGGCAATTCGGGCAGCTGTGCCGATCGGGCTCGTCCTCGTCGTTGCCTATTCGTGGTGGGCGAGTGGCGTGGCACCGTTCAGCGCGCCTGCTGACGTCGCGCTCGCCATCCCCGTGGTGCTCGTCGCCCTCCTTTCGTTTCGCCAGCCCCTGCACAGACCGGGTGCGGATCCACTCGAGCCGGCGACATGGCGGCGCACCTGGCCCTGGGCGACCCTGCTGTTCATCGCACTCGGCCTTGAAGTCGCGGCCCTCGCCCTCGGCGGCCGTTCGTCCGCAGTGCCCACGTTGAGCACGGTCGTTGACCACGCGTTGGCCTGGCACGGCGTCCGCTTCGCCCTGTTCGTGACCTGGCTGGCGTTCGGCTCGTGGCCGCTCGTCCGGGCTGGCCGTGTCCGATGGGGGCGATGAATGCCCATCATCGCCGTCTGGGTGGCACTCCTGGTCCTCCTCCTCACCTGGGAGTTCGTGTGTCGACGCCACCCCAGCCGATGGACGTCACTTGCCGGTCTCGGGGCGCGTCTATGGGGCTCGGTTACGGGTCGAGCCGCCCTGTTGTTGGTCTGGGCCTTCGTCGGTTGGCACGTCTTCGCCCGCTACACGGTTCCGGGATGACCCGCGGGCCTCGCAGCGGGAGGCGGCGTCAGCTTGTGGCCGTGGGGGGACGTTCGCCGGGTGGCGCGATCGACTCGGCACTCCCATGACGGCGACCGTCAGCCCGGTGAGTTATTGGGCAGCGGTGGCCCTCGCAGCGGCGTTCTGCGTCGTGGTGTGCGTGGCGGCCCGCCGACGGCCGGGCCGCTGGCGGCTCTGGGTGGCCAGGTTCATCGGGATCGTCCTCGTCGTCGATGCGCTCAGCTACATCGCCGCGGAGCTGGCGAACGGGACCTGGTCCGCCACGACGTCGTTGCCGCTTGCGCTGTGCAACGTGGGTGTCGTCGTCGCCGCCATCGCGTGCTGGTGGCAAGTACAGCTCCTCGTCGAGCTCACCTACTTCTGGGGATTGGCCGGTACCCTTCAGGCGGTCCTCACCCCTGACCTCAATGCGGGCTTCCCACACCTCGTCTTCTTCCAATATCTTGCTGGCCACCTCGGTATCGTGCTGGCTGCGCTGTTCCTGGTCGTCGGGATGGGCATCGTGCCGAGGCCCGGCTCCGTGCCGCGGGTCTTCGGCATCACCCTCGCGTACACCGCGTTCGTCGGCCTCGTCGACTGGCTGATCGGAGCCAATTACATGTTCTTGGCCCGCCCGCCCGGCGAATGGACGGTGCTTCGCCTCCTCGGCCCGTGGCCCTGGTACCTGTTGAGCGCCACCGTTGTGGCCCTCGCCCTCATCACGCTCCTCGACATGCCGTTCTGGCCGGCACGCCGGGCCGCACGGGCGCGTGCCGCGGGTGACTCGCCGACCGGCTCGCCGAGCAGCGCAACCATCGGTGTCGAGCGAATCGAGCGAAAGCAGGGCGATGGTGCCGGGCGGCCCCACCGACAGGGCATGCCGTGAAAGGTGCGCAGCGCACCGCTGAGGACGAGGGCGCGTCGCTTCACCTCCACCGCTGGAACAGCAGGGCAGTCGTCGCGGTTGCGCTGATCGCCTTGGCGTCGGGCTTCGGGCAGTTCGGGGTCGTGGCGGCACTGGGCGACGTTGCCCGGGAGTTCGGTCGTGTCGCACCCGGGCACTCCCTGGTGGATCAAGCCGGCCTCTCGGGCAGCGAGCTCGGCATCGGGCTCGCGGTCATCCGTCTGGCATCGCTCGGAAGCTTGCCCCTCATCGGGCTCGCCGACCGGTTCGGGCGGCGCGCGATGTTGCTCGGCACCGTCTCGCTCGGGCTCTTGCTCACCGTGGCATCGGCGGTCAGCCCCGGGTACTGGTGGTTCGTGGCGATCTACGCCTGTGGACGCCCGATGCTCAGCGCGACGAACGCACTCTCCCAGGTCAGCGCGGCGGAGCAAACGAATTCGCGTGACCGCTCGGCGGCCGTTGCCCTGACGGCGGCGGGTTACGGGGTCGGTGCCGGCCTGATTGCGGTGATCCACAGCCTCGCATCGGGCTTCCTTGGCTTTCGCGGTATCATGGCGCTCGCCATCGTGCCGCTCTGTGCGGTCCCCTTCTTGCGGAAATGGATCGAAGAGCCTGACCGGTTCACGGTGGCCGAGGCAGAGTCCGACCATCCGTTGCCGGTCCTCGGCGCCGTCGGGCCACGCTTCCGCCGTCGACTCGCCGTGATCGTCGTGATTGCCTTTGCCGTCTCGGTGATCACCGGACCTGCAAACAGCTTCGTCTTCTTGTACGCACAGAACGTGCTCCGCCAGCCCGGCTACCTGACGGCCGCCATGGTGGCGGGGGCGGGGCTCGCCGGGCTCGCCGGGCTCTTGGTGGGGCGCTGGATGGCTGACCATGTCGGACGGCGACCGACCGCCGCGGTGGCCATGGTGGGACTGGCTGGTTTCGGAGCGCTCGCCTACGGGGGGTCGCGGCCCGCGCTCATCGTCGGTTATGTCCTCGGAGTCCTCTCGGGCTCGGTCCTTGCACCCGCGGTCGGGTCGCTGCTCGCCGAGCTGTTCCCGACCACAGTCCGTGCATCGGTCGCCGGGTGGTGGGTGGCCGCCGGCGTCCTCGGCGCGGTCGCCGGCCTCGTGACGTTCGGTGTCGTCGCCGACGTCGGGAACCGGTTCGCAGTGGCCGCCGTGCTGACCTTCTTGCCGGCGGCGTGTTTCGCTGCCTTGTTCTGGCTGGTGCCCGAGACGCGCGGGAAGGAGCCCGAGGACCTCTGGCCGGCCGAGGCTGTCCCTGTGGTCATGCCCGACGAGGCGTCGGATGGGCGTGCCGCAGGTGGGTCGCCAGGGGTGTGAACGACGGCCGTACGGGCCGTTGAGCAGGGACGCAGTACCAAGCACGACCAGTGCTGCGATGGTACCGTCGACCTCGAGTCGCCCCGAGGGCTCTCGGGGCTCGAAGCTGTTGTGACCGGAAGGTGGAACGCCCGTGTCCTCGACCAACGTGATCGACGCCGACGACCAGCTGCTCGCCGAGCTCGACGAGTGGCTCGCCACCAACTGGGATCCCGACTTGACGGTGGCGGAGTGGTGGGAGCGGTTGGGCAGCGCCGGGTGGTCTGCACCTGCGCTGCCCGAGGACTCCTACGGGCGCGGCCTCTCGCGCACCGATGCCCAGCTCGTCCAGCAGCGCATCGCCGCGGCGGGGGCCCTCGGGCCGCCTGCCGGCCTCGGGCTGTTGCTGGCTGCGCCGACCATCGCCGCCCACGGGACACGAGAACAGATTGACGCCTATGTGCGCGACATCGTGACCGGCCAGCGTGCGTGGTGCCAGCTCTTCAGCGAGCCGTCCGCCGGCTCCGACCTCGCCGGGATCCAGACCCGCGCGGTCGCAGACGGCGAGGAGTGGGTGGTCAACGGGCAGAAGGTGTGGACGTCGGGTGGCCAGTATGCGGACTACGGGATGCTGCTCGCCCGGACCGACGCCGACGTACCGAAGCACCAGGGCATCTCGTACTTCGCCTTCCCGATGCACCAGAGCGGCGTCGAGGTTCGCCCGCTGCGCGAGATGACGGGGCGCTCACTGTTCAACGAGGTCTTCATGACAGACGCGCACGTGTCCGATGATGCGCTCATCGGCGGCCAGAACCGCGGCTGGGCGGTGGCCAACACGACGCTCATGAACGAGCGGACCGGTCTCGGCGCGGGAGCGGGTCCGATGGGTGCGGGTGCGCTACCCGGCACGGTGGCCGGTCACCTTGAGCACCGTGCGGGCGACTTCGTCGCACAAGGGGGCACCGGCGCCGAGCGTTCGTCGGGGACGTCCCCTCTGCGGGCCGGCACCGACCTTCTCATGGCACTGGCCAAGTCGGCAGGCGCTGGCTCGGACCCGAGTGTGCGCCAGGACCTCGCCCGCCTCTACACGCTGGGCGAGCTCGGGCGGTTCAGTGCGCTGCGCCTGAAGGCGGCGAAGGAGGCAGGCTCGGACATCCCCGGCATGCCCAACATCGCCAAGCTGTCGATGAGCCAGATCATCGGCCTGTCACGTGACCTCGGGCTTCGCATCCTCGGCCCCGCAGGCACCCTGCACGGCTATGACCCAGCTTCCTCCAAGGCGCTCGCCGAGCAGACGGGGAACCCGTTCATCTCGATGGTCTCCGAGCTGGCGCTGCTCTCGCCGGCGCCCCCGATCTACGGAGGCACCGACCAGGTCCAGCGCAACATCATCGGCGAGCGTGTCCTCGGGCTGCCGAAGGAGCCGAATGCCGATCGCACGACGCCGTTCTCCGAGCTCCCGAAGAACCTCTGAGGTGCAAGAGCCCGACTGCGGCCTCCGGTGAGCGGCCCCGAGCGGACCCTGCGCGCGGCGAGCGCGATCGTCGGGGTGGCCGACGCTGCATCGCCGACGGGCGAGCTCGACCTGCACGGCCGGGCCCTCGAGGCCGCCATGGTCAAAGAGGCGCTCGACGACGCCGGGCTCGAGCTGAGCGACGTGGATGGGGTCTGCCACGCCGAGTCGTCGATGGCAGTGGCCGAGTACTTGGGCGTCCACCCCCGCTTCACCGAGTCAACGATGACGGGCGGGTCGAGCTTCGAGGTCCACGTGGAACACGCGGCGGCCGCCATCGCGGCGGGCCTCTGTGAGGTCGTAGTCGGGGTCTACGCGGCGACGCCGCGCAGTGACCGCACGCAGGGACGACCGAGCCGCCGCCGTCTGCCGGCCGGTCCCAACCCCGCGGCCGAATGGGAGTGGCCCTTCGGGCTGCGCATGCCGATGGGCCCCTATGCCATGGCGGCGAGCCGTCACATGGCGCGCTTCGGCACGACCTCCGAGCAGCTGGCGCAGATCGCGGTCAGCACGCGTGAATGGGCCAGCCGGAACCCCCGCGCCCGGTACCAATCGCCCCTCAGCGTCAAGGAGGTCCTCGACTCGCCGCTGCAGTGCGCGCCGCTCCACCTCCTCGACTGCTGCCTCGTGACCGACGGTGCCGGCGCCTTCGTCCTGACGAGCGCAGCGCGCGCGAAGGACTTGGCTCGCCCACCCGTCTACGTGCTCGGTGCTGCGACCGCGCACGACCACATGATGATCTCCCAGATGCCCGACCTCTGCGTGACACCTGGTGCGGTGTGCGGGCCCCGTGCGTTCGCCATGGCGGGCATCGCCCCGGCCGACGTGGACGTCCTGATGGGATACGACAGCTTCACCATCACCGCACTGCTCCACCTGGAAGACCTCGGGTTCTGTGCGAAAGGCGAAGGGGGCCCGTTCGTAGAGGACGGGAAGACCGGCCCTGGGGGCTCCCTGCCGATGAACACCAACGGCGGTGGCCTGTCCTATACCCACCCGGGCATGTACGGCATGTTCCTCCTGGTCGAGGCTGTCCGCCAGCTGCGTGGCGAGTGCGGCCCGAGGCAGGTCGACGGGGCCGAGATCGCTGTAGCCCACGGCTCGGGCATGGTCCTCTCGTGCATGTCGACGACCGTGCTCGGCACGGAGGCGACGCTCGGATGATCTCGTCGCCGCGCCCGGTGGAACCGCCGGTCGGCGAGGCCTCGGCCCCGTTCTGGGAGGCGACCCGCGCGAAGCGCCTGGTCGTGCAGTGGTGCACGGCGTGCGAGAGGCCCATCTTCTACCCACGAGAGGTCTGCCCGGTCTGCCTCGGTTCCTCGCTCGAGTGGCGCGACTCGCAAGGCCGGGGCCGCATCGACGCCTTCACCGTCGAGCACCGTCCGCAGCCCTCCTTCGCCGACGAGCCCTACGTCATCGCCTTGGTGGATCTCGCCGACGGCGTGCGCATGATGACCAACATCGTGGGTTGTCGGCCCGAGGAGGTGCGAGTCGGTATGGAAGTCGTCGTGTCATGGGAGCCGCTGACCGACGGGCGCAACCTCGCAGTCTTCGGACCGGCGCCCGAGACGCGTGCGGGGGGTGC
>PMFN01000001.1 GCA_003155135.1 Acidimicrobiaceae bacterium
CCGGTCGGGGGGGTGGTGACGCGAGCTGGCGTTGTCGGGGCCCGGAGGTGGCCGTGGCGGCTCGCCGTCGTTGTCATTGAGCACCCGGCGACGGCCAGCGCGAAGACGGCGATGAGGGCGGCGAGGGGCCGCAAGCGGGCGCCAGGGCCGACGGGGTCCACCGTCACGCCGCTCCCACCACATTCCACTCGTGCACCCGATCACCTTGCCTCACCGGGTCGCCCGCAGCACCCTCCGTGGCGGCCGGCCCCGCAGTGGTCGAACATAGGCTGGCGGGGTGGGAAGGATGCAAGCAGTGGACCCTGCTCGAGGTGCGGATCCCGAACCTAGGGGGCGCTGACGTGCCGCGCGTGGTCGTCACGCAGAGGGGGACGGCGCCTGCACCGTTGGGTTGCATTGGTTCGGTACTCGTGGCGTTCGGCGTCGTGGTGGTGCTCGGCATCCTGTTCGCAGTTGCTCTCACTGCGGCCTTCGTGGTCGCCGGGCTGGTCGTGCTCGCCGTGCTCGTCGGTCTCGTCGGGTCGTTGGTGCGCAGGGTCGGTAGGCACCGTGGTCCCGTCACGACCGGCGACCAGGCACCTCCCGAGTACCTGCCGCCGGGGCAATTCCCCGGCGAGCGCTGAACCGGCACCAAGACGCTCCGCGCGCTCGCGAACGGCGACACAGTGTGGATGTGTCACGACAGAGGAGACACCCTGCGGGGTGTGCGTCGAGTCGATACTTTTCTAGCGGGGTCTACCCCCACGTCCGGGCCGAGGAGTGGGCGTACGCAATCGACCCTCACTCCTCGCCACAGTAGGGCGTGGGGCCACCAGCCGCTCGTGTCCGCCGACAGTGGTGGTGTCGGGGATGCGCTCGTCTTGGGCCTTGGAACAGGACCCCGTCGTCTGACCGCGCCGACGACCCTGGCGGGGGATGGAGGGCTAAGGCGGTGGCCTCGGTCGCACAAAAGGGGCTCTTCGGATCTAAGCGGGGTGTACCGCTCGCGAGAGCAAGCACTCGATCGCTGTGAGGTCAGAATGTGTCCCACCCACCCGGCGATCGGGGGCACGGGTAACCTGCGCCGGTGGGGACTCAGGTGATCGTCCTGAACGGCACATCCTCGGCGGGCAAGACGTCGATCGGTCGGTGCCTTCAATCGATGTTGCGCACGCCGTGGCTGTTGCTCGGGATCGATGACCTGACCAGGGCCGTTCCCGACAAGGGGATCGATGACGGGACACTCCTACACGTCAGCGAGACCGGACAGGTCGAGGTCGGTCCAGGGTGGCGAAGTCTCGAAGCTTCCTGGTACACGGGGATTGCGACGATCGCAGCCAGTGGGACGGGCGTCATCGTCGACGAGGTGTTCCTCGACGGTGGAGCCGGTCAGCGACGACTGCGTTCCGCCCTCGGTGGATTAGAGGTCCTGTGGGTCGGGGTGACCTGCGATCGCGACATCGCGAGGGCACGGGAAGCACTTCGGGCGGATCGCGTGCCGGGTCAGGCCGATTCTCAGGCGCCCGTTGTCCACGAAGGCGTCGAGTATGACCTGTTCGTCGATACGAGCCGTGCCACTTCCGAGTCGTGTGCTGCATTGATTCTCGAACGGGCATCGACCACGGATTGAGCACCGGACTGTCCCACCGACCCGGCGGTGTGGGGCAGCCCGGAACTGACAAGAGTCAGCACATCCCGGATGGTCTGGCAGGGCCTTGCTACGGGCAAACCGTCTGCCAAACTGCTGACAATGAAGGACGTTCAGTATCGCTCGGCAGGGTCCGAGGACTTCGCCTTTCTGGCGACGATGCTTGGCGAGGCCGCAGTTTGGCGACCTGACAAGCCAACGCCGACCGCTGACCAGGTGCTTGCCAATCCGCGCTATTCGATGTATCTCGCTGGATGGCCGAGGCCAGGCGATCATGGACTGATTGCAGAACAAGACGCACCGGTGGGCGCGGCTTGGTATCGGACGTACACCGAAGTGAGCCATGGCATCGGCTTTATCGCCGAAGATATCCCCGAGCTGTCGATCGCAGTAGCCGCGTCCCGTCGGCACGAAGGGATTGGCCGTCGGCTCCTGGCTGATCTCATCAACGCCAGCGATAGCCAGGGCTATCCAGCGCTGAGTCTCAGCGTGGCAGAAGCGAATCCAGCGCGCCGCCTCTATGAGTCAGTGGGCTTCGTCCCTGTCGAGAAGCACGAGTCGTCCTGGACAATGGTCCGATACGCCGTTCGATCACAGTGACCCTCGACCGGCGGTATGAGGCAGTTCTACGTCATCACCACCTCTGAGTACGAGGAGGAAAGGCTGCCGCTTCTCGATTCCATGATGAGGCCGCTGACCGTACATCGTTCAGTCCAATCAATAGCTCGACGAAGAAGGTCCAGGTGTTCAACTTGTCGTCGATGTCCTGCCAGGGCGGCGCAGCCAGGTGGCTGAGATGAACTCGGAGGTTGACGGTTCGGTCACCATATGAAGCGACGCTGAAGCCAAGAGACGGTTCGATGAACGTCAAGGCCGGATCTTCATCCGGCCCCGTTGTTGGAACCTGGGACTCCGCGGCTTCCGACAACCAACTGCCTAGCTCCACACACTCCACCGCTAAGAGAGAGGCGTCTCGGAATCTCCAGTCCCCGTTGTCCGACGTGATCTCGGCGTCGATAACGATCCAGTCCGCCGTCACCTCGTTCACGTCACTGAACTCGTAATCAACAGGGGTGAGACGAACCGACTGCCCATTCTGATCGAGGAGTATCAACCGGCACCGATCCTTCTGGCCGAGTAGGTCCCTCCCATCCCGCCTCAGGAAGGTTATCCACACGCCCGCAAGTGCCGATC
>PMFN01000015.1 GCA_003155135.1 Acidimicrobiaceae bacterium
GGACGCCTATTCGCTCGTCCTCATAGTTCCGTTCGCCATATCGACCGCGAATCGCTCGTGACAGGCCGGACATTCCACCTCCGCAAGGGGACGCCCTACGGTGTTGATCCGCCTGTACAAGTCCTACAAGAAGGCGAGATCCGAGGCGTAGAGGCTCTCGACGACGTGCGCTCCAACCTCATCGCCCTGGAGGCTCCCCAGTGAGGCAATCACGCGAGCGAGGAACACCACGGTCAGGTAGGCGGGATTGGCCCGGATTCGATCGTCATGGAGTGGCAGCAGTTCGTCGCGGGCTGTCGCCAACCGCATGGTTCCGACCCGATGGAGAGTGGCATCGCCGTCGAGATAGCCACGTGGAAGTTGAAATTGGAATTCAGATTGCAGCTCTGACACTCCTCGGGATCATCTATCCAAAGGCGTAGCGAGAAACAAGCCCGAGACGGATCTCCTCATGCCTGGCCAGCGTCGATTGCCTTGCCTCGCTGTCCCGCCGACCCGCCGACCCGGCGATCTGGGGCGGGGGCCCTACTCCGCTAGAGATGCCTGATGACAGTCGCTGGCACACCCGCCACAAGGGTCGCCGGCGGGACATCGTGCGTCACGACTGCACCCGCTGCGACGACGGAATCAGCTCCGATGGTCACACCGGGTAAGACCGTGGCGGCGGTTCCGATCCACACATTCCTCTCAATCGTGATCGGCTCCACGGTGATGTATGCCCGTCGCTTGTCCGGCTCGACGGGGTGACCGGCCGTGACCAGGTTGACCTTGTTCGCGATCATGACCTCGTCCGCGATGTCGATGGCTCCGTGACCAGTGAACATGCACTGGTAGCCGATGAAGACGGCCCGACCGATGGTGATATTCAGCCCGTAGTCCGCGTAGAAGGGTGGGATGAGGTGGAACGAGTCACCAACGGGCTTGCCGATCAATTTTTCGAAGACTTCTCGGATCGACTCCGGCTCGTCCCAGCAGTATCCACTCAGCTTGGAGGAGAGTCGGGTCGCCACTTTGATTCGCTCGGAAATGGCGCGGAACTCCGGCGATCTCACTCCGATCCACTGACTTTCGTCCATCCAGTTCCTCGACTCCGGGCGCCGTAGGTGCCTGGCGAGGCTAGGTCGTCGTCATGTGCGGCGGTTGGATGCCGACGGACGCCCAATCCAGGGCCAGCAGTCCGCCAGGCGGGCCAGAGAGGAGCCGCTTCGGAGCGAACAGTCGTCTGCACCAGATCGAGCGCTTGACCCTGCCGACGCAGGAGCAGATCGCCGCCGAGGTGCTCCGCACTCACGAGGGAATTGTTCATGCCGTCGAGGACGGGGACAAGCGATGGCCCGGCACCGCATGCGCCGAGATGTCGAATCTCTCGGCTTCCTCATGCGCATCTGCTCAGGGCGGCCAGCAAGGCCGCCATCAATCGCTTCACCGAGGCACTGGCAGCGGAAACTCGCCGCCATGGGGTCTGCGTGTTCTCTATCTCGCCAGGGACGGTCAAGACGAATATGACGCGGGTGGCATTCGCAGACGACTGGAACGACCCAGACCTCTGGTCTCCTCCGGAGCTGTCCGCTGAGCTGGTTGCCTGCATCGGATCGGGGGCGCTGGACGACTGCACCGGTCGACACATTCGTGCTGCGGTCGATGATTGGCGAGCAATGGCTCGAAATTGATTGGCATGCTTGGAATGGCGTCAGAACACGCGTCGACCTTCTCACCCCCAGGTGGCGAGAAGAGGCTTTCCCGTCGCGGGTCAACAAACTGCTGCGGTCAGCCATCCAGGGCCGCGCGGACGAGCCCACCCAGTTCGTCATCCGAGATGGCGTCCGAATCCGCGAGCCTCAGTCGAATCGTTCCCTTGCTCGTTTTCGCCTGAGGGTGCTTGGACGAGAAGGCGGATTCTTTGCCCTGCTGCCATCGGTAGATCGAGACGCCGTGCTTCCACGCTCCGATATAGAGGCGGCGCTTACCGACCTTGTAAGTCGGCATCTTGTACGAGAGGACCAAGGTCGCCTCAGGGTGCAACCGCAGAACGAGACGGTGCAGCCGATCGAAGAGTGGGCGTTGCTCTGGCGCCATCGCCTCGATGTAGCTGCGCACCCCATCGTCCATCTCAAATTCGTCCATTGGGTCCCTCCAAGTGCATCAAAGTTCTGCCGTCCAGAGGAGTGAGGTGTCAGGGACGCATGACCCATCGAAGCGGAGAATAGGGCGACCATTCTCCCGGTGCTCGACAAATCGCCATCCAGCGAGACGCACGCGACAACTCAGCCGAGCCGTTGACGGTTCGCCGTTGCAAGGTTTGACCCGAAGGCCATTTCAGGGCCGAGCGGCGAAGCCGTGCGCCTCGACAGAGTGATGTCACTCCCTGATATGACTCTCCCAGACCATTCACCCACCGACATCGCGTGCCCGACCGCGCCTCGCAGCGGCGGGATGAAGATGAACCCATCGTGCTCTACCAGGCCCTGTCCATCCGTCACGAGTCACTGGCTCCGGGCAGATCCCGCCGAGGCAGTCACCCGCTGACAATCCGACAGAAATCAGATAGAACAGCCGATAGCTCAGCGACTGGAGGCAGTCATGACCGCAGCCAATCCCTACCTTCTCGGCAACTACGCACCCGTCGGAGCCGAAGAGACTGTGACGGGACTGCCGGTAACCGGGCGCCTCCCCTCGGGCCTCAACGGTCGGTATCTGCGCAACGGCCCCAATCCGGTCACTCCCCCTGACCCGGCCACCTACCACTGGTTCACCGGCGACGGGATGGTCCATGGCATCCGGATCGAAGACGGCGAGGCCCGCTGGTACCGGAACCGCTGGGTCCGATCGGCGCAGGTCGCCACCGTGCTGGGTGAACCACCTCGGCCTGGCCCCGCGATCGAATGGATGGACTTCGCTCCGAACACCAACGTCATCGCGCACGCCGGCAGGACGTACGCCATCGTGGAAGCCGGTGCCCGCCCCTACGAGTTGACCTACGAACTGGGCACCGTCGGGGCGTCCGACTTCCAGGGCACACTGCCGGGCGGCTACACCGCTCATCCCAAGCGCGATCCCGTGACCGGCGAACTCCATGCCATCTCGTACTACTGGGCATGGGGCAACCAGGTGCAGTACAGCGTCGTCGGCGTCGACGGGAAGGTGCGGCGGACCGTCGACATCCCAGTCGGCGGCCCCGTGTCGATTCACGACATGTCCCTCACAACCAGCTACGCCGTGATCTATGACCTTCCCGTCGTCTTCAGCCTCGAGGCTGCAGCTGCAGGCTCGTCGTTCCCATACCGTTGGGCCGAAGGCTACGAGAGCAGGGTCGGCCTGCTCCCGCTCGAGGGCGGCGCCGAGGACGTCGTGTGGTGCGATGTCGACCCTTGTTACGTCTTTCATCCGATGAACGCGTACGACGAGGACGGCGCAGTCGTGGTGGACCTTGTCCGGCATCCGAAGATGTTCGCCACCCACTTGACCGGACCCGACGAGGGCGCCCCGGTGTTGGAACGCTGGCGCATCGACCCTGCCGGCGGCAAGGTCGTCACCCAACTGCTGGACGACCGACCCCAAGAGTTTCCGCGCGTCGACGAGCGAACGGTGGGGCGCCAAAACCGTTACGGCTACAGCGCCGCACTCATGAACGACGAGAAGGATGAAGCGGGATTCACCATGGATGGCGCACTCATCAAGCACGACCTCGTCACCGGGGCCAGCGAGGTGCGGGCGTTCCAAGGCGGTGCCGGCGAGGCGGTCTTCGTCCCGGAGAGCCCGACGTCGGGTGAGGACGAGGGATTCGTCCTCAGCCTCGTGTACGACAGCGAGCGCGAAGCAAGCGATCTCCTGGTGCTCCACGCCCAGGACTTCACAGGGGATCCGGTGGCGACCGTCCACCTTCCTGTTCGCGTGCCCTACGGCTTCCACGGCAACTGGGCGAGCGACGCGACGTAGCGCCGAACGAGCGAGGAAGCAGCAAGGGAGATTGGCAAGTGAGTCTCCGCTCACTTCCCCGCCGTCCGAGCAGCCTCAACCCTTGCCGCGCGAGAAGAGCTGGTCGATGACCGGCGCGATGGATTTGGCCAACGCCTCCTGCCCCTTCGGCGTGGGATGGAAGGGCGCCTGCGAATCGAAGCTCGACGGGTCATAGACCGAGTAAATCGAGAGCCCGTACGCCCAGGGGTCGGCGGTGCACCACTCGTGGCCGTCGAGAGCATGCGAAAGATCAGCGACGGCGATATCGGGATTGTCCAGGCTCTCGACGGTCGAGATGATCAGGCTGTCGAGCTTGTGCAACAGTGATGACAGGTACTCGGTTTGCGACGGGTAGAGGTAGTTGCTGTCCGGACAGGTCGTCTTCCCCTCGGGCAACGGGTCGTAGTAATCGGTGAAGACCACTTTGGGCACGATGCCGTCCGCTTCACCCCTTGCTTCTATCCAGCCCGCCAGCGTCTTAAGATCATTCTTGAACGTCGGCAGGTAGGACGTGAAGTCCGCGTTCACCGTAGAGCCCGGGTTCGAGGCCACGCACTCGAGATCGGCAACGTTCAAGTAATACTGATATGCGTTCTCGATGCACGCCTCGACGATGGCGACGAACTGCACGTCGTCCGCGCCGAGCGTCACCAACGTGAGGTCGGGCTTGGCTGCGTCGTAATCGGCGTTGAGATCGCTCTTGGTGCTCCAATCGCCGAACTCGGCGGGCCGCAGCGTGGTGTTGGAGAAGTAGCCCGGATTGACCCGTGGCATGGTGATGCCATTGGTAAAGGTCGATCCCGTGCAGGCGAACTGGGAGAACTTTGCGTCGTAGGTTGTGGCCAGCAGCTGTCCATATGCTTCAGGCGAGTCATGGCAGAGCGGGTAGGGCCCGGGCCATTTGGCGTCGACGTTCCCCCCGGTCCACGTCCGGGTGCTCCCGTCATAGGTGTAGCCGTAGAGGGTCCCTTCGCCGGCGGCAACCGAATCGCCGAGTTGGGCGATCGACGTCGGACCATGACCAGTCTTCGGCGTCGCTGCATCCGCTTTGGCGGCTGGAAGCGCAGGAAGCGCTGCCGACAGTGCGACGACCAGTCTGAAGCAGGGAACAGCTGCGACCCGCATCGAGCTCACCGAGGTCGAACAGAGCCGGCGACTCCGGCCTGTCCTCCGAAGCTTCGATTCGGTGCTTGCGCTGAACTTGTCCCGCAGTAGTCGGATCAGGCGCCCACTCGGCGGACACCGCCTGGCGAGCGCGCCGCTCAGAGGTTCGGTCTGGCGGCCAGTCTGTGGATCGCGCGGTGAACCCATCGCAGGACCCCCCGAAAACACTTCGACGATGGCACGCTATCCCACGTACCGGACGCACCTGCAAGTGAAGGCAACCGACAGAGATGGCTGGGCTACGTTGCAGCGCACCGCAAGGCAGGAGCTCCTATGCCAATCCCCAGCCACATCGAGCAGCTGCAGACCCCGGCGCTGATCATCGACTCGGGACTGCTCGACGGCAATCTCAGCACCATGGCCACGCACCTGCCGGGCGGCCAGTTGCGCCCACATGTGAAGGCCCACAAGTGCACCGAGTTGGCCCGGCTCCAGCACGAACTCGGACACCATGGGTTCACGTGCGCCACCATCCGCGAGATCGAGGGCATGGTGGCTGCCGGGCTCGGTGACGACCTTCTGCTCGCCAACGAGGTGCTCGACGCCACTCGGCTGGGACGGCTCGTCGCAGACGGTGCTCGTGTCACCGTGGCCGTCGACTCCGTCGCCACCATCGAAGCAGCAGTGTCCGGCGGCATCCGAGAGGTTCTGATCGACATCAACGTGGGCCTCCCCCGTTGCGGTTGCGAGCTCGACGACGCCGCCCGGTTGGCGGAACTGGCCCGTCAGTCTGGTCTCGAAGTTCGCGGCGTGATGGGCTACGAAGGTCACGCGATCGGCATCGAGGACCGGGCAACGAGGGCGGGCAAAGTTGCCGAGAGCATGGGTATCCTGGCGGCAGCGCACCAGATCGTCGGTGGCCCGATCTGCTCAGGTGGGGGGACCGGCAGCTGGGATCTCAATACGGCCGCCAACGAGATCCAGGCCGGTTCGTACGCCCTCATGGACACGGCCTATGCCAAGCTCGGCCTGCCGTTCGCCACGGCGCTCACCATCACCGCCACGGTGATCTCGGTGAACCGAAACGGCTGGGCCGTCGCCGACTGCGGCCTGAAGGCCCTTGGCATGGACCACGGCAATCCCTCGATGCTCGACGGTTCCTCAGTCTGGTACTGCTCAGACGAGCACATCGTCTTCTCACCGCCCGATGGCGCCCCGCTGCCGGCGATCGGCGAGCGCGTCAGCGTGCTCCCGGCGCACATCGACCCAACGATGGCGTACCACGAGGCCGCATGGGTCACGGACGGAACGACCATTGTGGACCGCTGGGTTATCGATTTGCGCGGCTGGTAGCGCGCCGCCCGAGCAACGGTCTTTCGTTGAACGGCCGTCGGTCCTCATGAAGTCGCTGGAGCGCAGTTGATCATCCATCGGACTCCGTAGCGGTCGGCGCAGGTTCCCCAGTACGAGCCCCACGGCATGTCGTGCAGACCGAATTGGTCGCTCCCACCGTCGGAGAGCTGGCCGAAGATGCGCTCCGCCTCTGCCCGCTCCTCGAGTTCGATGTTGATCGTGATGTTGTTGCCGGTTCTCAGCTGGTGGCCCTGGGATTCGAGCATGTCGGTCCCCATGAGGACGTGACCCCCGAGAATGGGCAGTTCCACATGCATCACCAGGTTCTTCTCTTCAGCGGACAATGGCGCCACGCCTGGTTGGCTCGGCATGTCACCCATGCGCATGATCGGGCCGAGAAGATCAGTGCCGAAGACCGAACCGTAGAAGAGGAATGCCTCTTCGGTGTCGCCCATGAAGTTCAGATACGTGCTGACTCGGATCATGACCTGTCCTTCCGAAGAGATCTGCGGAGCACCATTGTGCCGAGTCTCGGGCGAGTGCGCTCAGCCCGCCCCGTGTGGGATTCGCACAGCGTGAGACCGGGGCTTCGGTGCGAGAAATTGGCTACAGTCCCGGCTCAGCGGTTTCGTCATGGTGCGAGCAAGAAGGAAACGTCGATGCCACCGACCAATTTCTCCCACGTCGTCTACCGGACCCACCGATTCGATGAGATGTTGCACTGGTACCAGACCGTGTTCGACGCCAGGATCCAGTTCCAGGACCCTGTTCTCGCCTTCTTGACCTATGACGACGAACACCACCGCTTTGCCTTCGCCAACCTTGATGTGCTCGAGCCGGATGGTGACGTAAGGGAACAACGAGCTGCCGTCGGGGTCGACCACGTGGCGTACACGTTCGCGTCGCTGCATGGCCTGCTTGAGAACTACGCAGCGCTCAAGGAAGAGGGCATCACACCGTATTGGTGCGTCCATCACGGGATCACGGTCTCGATGTACTACGCGGACCCCGACGGGAACCAGATGGAGTTCCAGGTCGAGAGCTACCCCTCGGCCGACGACGCCACTGCGTTCATGCACGGTGCGGGATTCGGCTCGAATCCAATCGGTGTCGAATACGATCCCGAGGAACTGCTCGTGCAACTGCGAGCCGGCACGCCTGAGTCAGGATTCCTCGTCCGCCACCTTCACGAGCCGGTCTCGCCGGTACGCGGGTACCTCGACAGCTAGTACCGCCCGCCCATGAGGTGACCGACAGTGGGGCCTGAAGCGGCGGACGGTCAGTCCTCTACGTCGCTTTCAACGACGGTGACGTCCTCTTCGACGGGGTGCAGTTGGCCGTCGTCGCCGAGCACGGACACGGTCTCGTCCACGACGGCAGTGCCCTCCGGGGTCACTACAGCAACGGTCTCGTCCGTCGCAAGGACGTTTCCGTCGGCGTCGACGACGGCAACGAGATCGTCGACCACGACGTTGCCGTCCTCGTCGACGTCCTCGGTCTCGACCTCGATCACTTCGAGGCCCTCAGCTGCGGGCGATTCGTTGGCGTCGGTCATGGTTGGCCTCCCAGGCAGTGGGCCGCGACGACCCACCCAGATCATGCCATGCCGGCTGCGAGCATTCGGCGGGCAGCAAGGGAGAACGCCTCCCTATTGCGACCGCTCAGGTGAGCGTTGCCGTCATTTCATCGCGCTCAGCGACCTGATCGATCGCCAGGCCGTCGAACGACGATGCCCACCCCTCCCCTCGCCCTGCATCACGCAAGCGAGAACACCTCGACCGGCTCGTCGAATCCCTTCAAGAGGCGATGGCCCGCTGGTCGAAACGCGAACGACCCGCTTCCCGCCGACGCGGTCACCGCGTCGACGAGCACCTCCCGTGGAATGGCCAGGTCGGCAAGACGAGAGGCCAGGTTCACAACCGGCCCGTAGTAGTCGCCGTGTCGTGTGATCACTTCGCCAAAGGCCACGCCTCCACGTGGTTCGACGCCGTCGGAATAGGCACGAGTGAGATCGCGTGCGATCGCGCAGCCCGCGCTGACGTCGAGGGCGACGAACATCACTTCGTCGCCGATGTGCTTCACGATTCGACCGTTGTGGGAGGCCGCCACCTCGAATGCTCGGGCCTCGAACCCGCCGATGAGACTGAGAAGCGCGGACGGGGTCGCGTGCAGCGAAATCGGCGTGAATCCCACCAGGTCGACGAAGCCGACGGTCAGCCGGAAGAGCGACCGCTCGGAAACTCCGTCTTGTGCGCTTCTCTGCCGGTCGATCGCGTCGTGCAGGTGATGGGCGAAGATCGCTCCCATCGAGTCGCCGAGTTGGACTGCCAGCGATGTGGTTTCCACCAGATCCTTGAGCGACGCCACCACATCGACGTGGGGCGAGTCCATCTCCGGCTCAATGGTCTGCACGTAGAGAGAGACGGCGGCCTCCGCCACTCTGGTGAGCGAGCTACCCAGGACCCTGAAGAGCTCTTCGGCGTAGTGGCCTACCGGTCTGAACTCGAGGGCGAGGGTCGTGAACCGAACATCGCGCTCGGAGAACATGGCGTGGTCCTCATCCGGGACCGCAATGCCGAGCGTTCGCCACATCGCGACGATGAGGCTCACCTCGACGCCGAGGAGCGATGCCAGTTCGGCGGCGCTCAGTCGCGCGTCGGCAGCGAATATGAGATCCGTGGGGAGCTGGTTCAGAGAGTTCTCCCGCTGGGCGTTTTCGATTTGTCCGGTTGTCGCACCGAGGGACCGCAGGAAAGCGACCAACTCCTCACTGGCGGGCTCAGCCATGACCCCGACGTTACAGGCGTGCGTGCGCCCCCGAAGGGCGAAAGCGCGCATCGAGGTGGCGGAGAATCCATCGCGATCCAACCGGTTGTGCCAGCGGGCCCGGCGAATCCACCGCGTTCTCAGAACAGGACGTCGGCGAGCGCCCGATATGCCGCCATCGGGAACCCTTCGCCGGCTGCGACCACCTGGACGCAGACGTGGTCCGCTCCCGCGTCGAGGTGCGCATTCACTCGTTCGGCCGCCGCGTGCGCATCTCCCACGGCCACCACGGCATCGACCAGACGGTCGCTGCCGGCACCAGCGAGGTCCGATTCGCTGAATCCGAGCGAGCGCAGGTTGTTGGCGTAGTTGGGCAGCGCGAGGTACCGGGAGGTGAACGTGCGAGCGAGCTCGAGGCCCCGGTCACGATCGGCGTCGAGGACCACCGTCAGCTCAGGTGCCAGCACCGGTCCCTCCCCGAGGATCTGGCGCGCCAAGCGCGTGTGCTCGACGGGTATGAAGTACGGATGCGCCCCGGCCGACCTCGCGCCGGCCAACTCGAGCATCTTCGGCCCCAGGGCGGCGAGAATCCGGTGCTCCGGCGAAACACCGGGCGTAGCCGCATCAAGTCCGTCGAGGTAGGCCACCATCTTCGAATACGGACGCTCATAGTGCTGCACCGCCGGTGCGTGACTGGTCCCGAGACCCAGCAGGAATCGACCGGGGTGAGCCTCCGCCAGCTGTGCCACCGCCAGTGCGATCTCGTCAGGCGGGGTCACCCAGATGCTGACGATGCCGCTCGCGACCACGATGTCGTCAGTGGCGTCGAGGATCTGGGCGAAGCGGGGCGAGAGCCCGGGTTCGAATCCACCGGACATCCAGATCGCCCCATAGCCGAGGTCCTCGAGCGACCGTGCGACCCCTTCATCAAGCACCCCGCCCGGATTTCTCGTGCCGCTGCGCCAGACCCCGACCGAACCCAGTTCCATTCGCCCACGCTACCGAGCCGGTGATCCTCGCCCGCTCAGGCGAGGCTGGTGTCAGTCCCCTTTGGGCCGAAAAGGTCACCGGCGACCTCCGGACGCTGGGCGAAGTACGGTGGAGCGAAGGGCAAGATTGCCCACCACGGGATGCAAGCCCTTCGGCTCGGTGTCAGTCATAAGGAGACATCCAGCGCCAGGAGGGCACCATGACATCTGAAGAAGCTCGGCTTGTGGCAACTCGCCTCGATGAGGACCATCGTCCGGAGACAAACGGGCGAATGGCGGTCTGTCGGCGATGCGGTGCGCAGACGAACGACCTCGAAGGCCACGCACATGCTCCGAACGAGGGCCGCGTGTCCCGTTCCACCGCGTGGCTCGATGCGCAGAACCGGTTAAACCGGATTGGTTGGGCGCAGGAGTCGCTCAGGAATTGAGGGCCCCTCCGGCGGTTCCGGGGGGCTCGAAGGAGGCCACCTCGCCGGCTGGGTACGGCTTGCGCAAGGGTTGCCGCTGGCTGGCATGGACCCGCCGCGGGACTCGCCCGATCTCGCCGAAGTGACCCATGACGCCCACGTCGAATCGAGTGCGGGCCACCTTATTGATACGGGCGCAGATGCTGCCACGAGATCATCTCGGTCGAGGCTCGCACCGGCAGATAGCGTCCTGGCGGTGATGACCTGCAACGAGGTCGCTCGACAGAAGGCCTGGCCTGCCCGCTCGCTCAGCGTTGCGTGGCCCAGCCGGGACTGAACCGCTGTGGGCCGCGGACGATCCTCCGCAGCAGAACTACGCAACCACCAGGCCCCGGCCTGGTGGCGTGACGCCAAACTCGGGATCTTCATCCACTGGACGCCGGCGTCGGTCCCCGGCTACGCCCCGACGGGCAACGAGGTCGGCGTCCGTCTGGCCCGCCGGGACCACGACGCCTTGGCCTGGATGCCGTACACCGAGTGGTACGAGAATTCGCTGCGGTTCGACGCCAGCCCCGCAGCCCGGTTCCACGCCGAACACTTCCGGGGGCGCACCTACGAATCGTTCGTCGCCGATTGGGAAGACGGCCTTTCGACATGGGACCCGTCTGCGTGGGTGGAGCAGTTCTCGTCGGCCGGAGCCCGCTACGTGGTCCTTGTCGCAAAGCACCATGATGGCTATTGCCTCTGGCCAACCGAGGTCGAGAACCCGAACAAGCTCTCTTTCCACTCACGACGCGACGTCGTCGGTGAGTTGGCCACCGCGGTGCGCAGACGTGGGATGCGGTTCGGTCTTTACTACTCGGGCGGTCTCGACTGGACCTTCGACGCACACCCGATCGGAAAGGCGAGCGACCTGCTCGTGGCCCAGCCCGGTGGCGCCTATCCGGACTATGCCGAGGCGCAGGTCCGCGAACTGATCGACCGCTACCAGCCGAGCATCCTGTGGAACGACATATCCTGGCCGACGTCGATCAGTCGTCTCGCCCGCCTCTTGGCCGACTACTACACGGCCGTCCCAGATGGCGTGGTGAACGACCGTTTCTTTCCCCGAACCGTGCCGTGGAAGCTTGCGTCAGCAGCGGCGCTGCGGCCACTGCTCGATCTCGCGGTCGCACGGGGATCCGGTGGTGACCAGGGCCTCGTTCCTCCCCGGGCGCCCTTCTTCGATGTCCGCACACCCGAGTACACGTCCTTCCCCGACCTCCAAAGGACCCCATGGGAGTCCGTCCGCGGCATCGACCACAGCTTTGGTTTCAACAGGGCGTCCGGCGAGGCGCATTTCCTGACAAAGCGCGACCTGCTCTGGTCCTTCACCGACATCGTGGCCAAGGGAGGGAATCTGCTGCTCAACGTGGGGCCCAGAGGGGAAGACGCGCAGATTCCCGACACGCAGCTCCGCCGACTCGAATGGCTCGGCCATTTCGCCCGAGTGGCCGGCTCTTCACTCTTCGCCACCCGCCCATGGGTCGTCGCGTCAGGCGCCGATGCCACAGGACCCGAGGTCCGCTACACCACCCGCGCTGACGTCGTCTATGCCCTGCTGCGGGCGAGATCGGGCGACGAGGTGACGCGAACCGTGCTCCTCGCCGACGTGGCGAGCACCCCGACAACGGCGGTGCGCGCCGTCGGCAGCGGGATGCTCGAATTCGACACGACAGACCACGGCCTCGTCGTGCATCTGGGGCACGCACTCGACCCCGACGTTCCCGTCGCGCTAGAGCTTCGCTCGGTCACCGCAGCCGGCAAGCGGGGCGGGTGATCGGAAGCGACAGGATGTTGTCGGGTTCACCGATCGGGCAGCGCTTCCTCACGGGCTGCGGCCACCATCGCTCGCCAGCCTTCGCCCGCGTTTGAGAACCGCGGCGACTAGGTCGTTGCCTCCTTCAACCGCCGGTTGGAGACCCGCTGAGACCGGAGGTAGAATCGAGTGTTCTGGTTCAGACGAAGCAGGGCCGACCCCGTGGTTATCGGTGGCTTCGCCCCCAGCGCCTCGGCCACCTCCAGGTTGGATGCCCGCCGCGTCATCGGCTCGTCGTCGCTGACGTTCCATGC
Organism: Acidimicrobiaceae bacterium; assembly: GCA_003155135.1. Lineage (GTDB taxonomy): Bacteria > Actinomycetota > Acidimicrobiia > Acidimicrobiales > RAAP-2 > Bog-515. Next base: position 12,689 of record PMFN01000015.1, read on the forward strand.
CCCGCTTGGGGCCTCCCGTGCGGCCACGATCCCCGCTGCGGCATCATCGGCGGCGATCGTGGGGCTGTAGGCCGACGCAGGTCCGGGAAGCGCCGGCAGGCGCCGGCGGACCATGGCGCGCATGAAGCGAGTGTGAGCGGAGTACCAGTCGTAGAGCTGCCCGAACCGGAGCACGACGCCGACACCGCCCCCTTCGTTGAAGCGCTCTGCCTGCGCTTCTGCCACCAGGCACGCCATGCCGACGGGTGGCGGTTCGAGCGGTGCGTCCTCGTCGATCCATGCCTCGCCTGCATCGGCGTACATGAAGGCGATGGATTCCTGGAGGAAGCGGACCACGCCCGCCGTGAGCGAGGCCTCGACCAGGCGACGCGACGCCTCGGACCGGATGCGGTTGTTCTCGGCCCAGGCGCTGGCCGGCATCGCCCGCGACGGTGGAGGGATCGTCGTGGCGAGATTGATGACGCATTCCTGGCCGTCGACTGCTCGCACGAGCTGCGCGCGGTCGAACAGGTTGACACCAACCGGCGTGGCTCCGACGGCACGGACAAGATCGGCCTTCTCCTTTGTCCGAGCGAGCGCGCTCACCGCGTGCCCGGCCTTCACGAGCTGGGGAAGCGATCTTCGGCCAAGCACGCCAGTCGCGCCGGTGACGAGGACCTTCACCAGATCACCTCCTCGTAGGGAAGCCCGACCACAAGCAGCGAGAGCCGGGGCTCTTCGCCGGCGTCAACCCCCGACCCCACAAGGGGCCGGCCGGGCGCCGGAGTACGCCGCCCAGGGCATATCGCCGATTCCAGGAATAGTCGGCGAAGGGCGCAGGTTGCAACCCACGTGACAGACGCCGTGGTGGCAAGTGCATACGGTGGACCTGAGGTCCTCACCGTGATCGACGAATCCGTCGGGGAGCCGGGTCCTGGGCAGCTCCTGCTCGAGGTGAAGGCGGCTGGCACCAACCCCATTGACTACAAGTTCTACGGAGGCCTCTACGGAAAGGACCCTGCACGGCTCCCGCTGCACCTCGGCCTCGAGGCTGCGGGTGTTGTGAGGGCGGTCGGCGCAAACGCCGAAGGACCTGCGGGACCCATCCGCCCCGGCGACGAGGTCATCGCCTACCCCATCGGTGGCGGCTACGCCGCGCGGGTCATCGTGCCGGCGTCGTCAGTGGTGCCCAAGCCCGAAGCGCTGACCTTCGAGGAGGCCGCCGGGCTCCTCCTGGCAGGGGCGACCGCCGTCCATGCGCTCGCGGTCACCGCGGTGGGCCCAGGCGACACCGTGCTCATTCATGGCGCGTCCGGTGGTGTGGGCCTTCTGGCGGTTCAACTCGCGGTGGCGTCGGGGGCACGGGTGATCGGCACGGCGAGCGAGAGTAGCCATGCCCATCTTCGAGCGCTCGGTGCCGAGCCGGTCGTCTACGGTGCCGGGCTCGTCGACCGGGTGCGGTCCGTGTCCCCCAACGGCGTCGACGCCGCCATCGACGCCGTTGGCAGCGAGGAAGCGCTCCAGTCATCGATCACCCTCGTCGCGGACCGTGATCGGATCGTGACCATTGCAGCCTCCCGACAGGGCATCGAGCTCGGCATCAAGGTCATCGGCGCGGCGCCCGGCGCGGATCCCGGAACCGAGATCCGCTCGGCGGCTCGCCTCGAGCTCGTCGACCTGGCCCGAGCCGGGAAGCTCCATGTCCACGTCGCCGGCGTCTATCCGCTGCGTGACGCGGCCGCCGCTCATCGCGAACTGATGGCCGGGCACACGCACGGCAAGATCGTTCTCGTCCCGTAGGCCCTGCCTCGGGCATATGGGCCCACCCCGTCTCCGGGCTAATCGAACACTCGGTCCCCTCGACCCCCGGCCAGCTACGCTGCTCGACTCGCTGCTTGATTCGAGGTGCTACGTGCAGGTGATCATCCTCGGGAGCGGGAGTCCGATCCCCGATGCCGATCGAGCCGGGCCCGCGACGTTGCTCCGCACGTCGATCGGGGACCTTCTCTTTGACTGCGGTCGAGGAGTTCTCATGCGCGCAGCGGCCGTCGCGTCCGGCGCCGCCGCTCTCCAGGGCCTGTTCTTGACCCACCTGCACAGCGACCACATCACCGACCTGAACGACGTCTTCACCATGCGCTGGGTGACATCGTTCGCACCGAGCCCTCTTTCCGTGTTCGGCCCACCTGGGACCGCCTCGACGCTCGAAGCCGTCGAAGCGATGCTCGCCCCTGACATCGGCTACCGGCTCGGCCACCACGACGATCTGACGTGGCGCCCCTCCGCGGAAGTGGCCGAGAACACCCAAGGTGTGGTCTTCGAGCGCGCCGCGGTGCGGGTCACCGCTGCAGCCACCGATCATTCACCGGTCAGGCCGACCGTGGGCTACCGAATCGATGACGCAGACCACTCGGTCGTGATCGCCGGCGACACGGTTCCCTGCGCCGGCCTCGACGAGCTCTGCCGGGACGCCGATGTCCTCGTGCAGACCGTCGTGCGGCGCGACCTGATCGAGATGATCGGGCTCCCCCGGCTCACCGATGTGCTTGATTACCACTCCTCGGTCCCACAGGCCGCTGAAACGGCGGTGCGAAACGGCGTGGGCACGCTGGTCCTGACCCATCTCGTCCCGCCGCCCGCCGCCGGCACTGAGCAGGACTGGCTCGACCAGACGGAGCGCTTCCACGGCGAGGTCGTCCTGGCGCACGACCTGCTCACCCTCGACCTGGGCGCGGGCTCGGCAGCGTTATCTGGCTGACGCCTGCAACGCACCTCGAGCTGTCGCCCGAGCCGCCCTTTAGCCCAGCGCGGCGGTGATCTCGTTGATGGCCTCTTGCTCGGAAGCGCTGACGGCTTGACCGTGCTCGCGATGGGCCGCCGCCACCTTGCCCGCCAAGGTGATGATGAACCGGCGGTATTCGTCCACCTCTGCGGGCGTCGCCTTGCGCTCCAGGAGTGCGACCGAGTCGCGCACGTGCGCCAATCCGTGCTGCTTGAGCTCCTCGGCGGAGTGGTAGTGGGTGTGGTCCCTCTCGGGCTTGGCCGAGACGATGTCGTCGAGGAGTTCGCTCTCGCCGTGCTGCTGGCGGGCCTCGACGTACGCCTTGGCCATGGCGATGGTCTCGCGGAGCGATCCACCGCGCTGCGCGGTGACCACGATCATGCCGGCGCTCGGCGGCGCTTCGAGTAGGAGATCCCACTCCTCGTCCGTGAAGTCAGCCTTTGCGGTCATGGTGCTCTCCGATCCATTGAAGGTGTCGACGCCCGCACCGGGCGCCGACGGCGATGCTGTACAAGTGTGGCGCGTGACGATGACCCTCGAATCGGCTCGGGATGGCGAGGGGGGCTGTCCACCAAGCAGACCCGCACGAGTGCAGATCGTACGTACTCCGTTCGCTCACGAACCGAAGTCGATTCGGACCAGTGGATCCTCGCAGGAAGGTCCCTCTGAGGCCCACACCTCGGGAAGCTCATCTGCCGCTCGTGGCACCCGAAGGAGCAACGACGACCTCGTGCCATAGCCGTCCGCGTGGACACAGCACGCCGAGAGCTGCGAAGCCAGCCTGGCCTCCTCGGTGTCGTCGGCAGTCGGCTGGGTGGGCGTGTGGTCACGGAGCGCCCGCCGCAAGATGGCCATCAGCTCGTTGACTGGCGTGCCTCGCACGTCGCCGAGAAGTCGCCGCACGTGTTCGACCTTGGTGCTCGGCGCGCCAAGCGGCTTGTTCTCGAGTACGTGCACGCCGGATGCCAACTCGACGCGCCGAGCGTGGTCGGGGTCAGTCAAGTCAAAGGAGGTCAACCCGGTCCGGTCCCCGACGAGGACCCAGCATGGGTTGAACGCACCGGCGATCGACCAGGCTTCGAACGCTGCAGCGGCTTCGGCGGCCGTCGTGAAGGCGCTCAGCTGGAGCGGAATCTCGCCTCTCGTTCGCTTCGAGCCGTCACGGCCCCCGGGAATCGGAGCGTTCGTGAGTCCGGCTGCGACCCCGTCTTCGTTGACCGCCAGCCATGTGCCTCCGGCCAGGAGGTCCCGACCGCCGAGTGTCCTCGGCGCATCGGTGCGGAGCAGGCCGACGGGCACGGCGGGGCGGTCAAAGCGCTCATCGCGGTTGGCGGCGAGGACGAGCGGCCAATCCGGCACCACTCTCGACAGAACAATCAGCAGGCACACGACGACTCCCGGGGGTTCGGGCCCATCAGGACCGGGGCAACACGTCGGACAGTCGTGTCAGGGCGTAGTCGCGATCTCTCGCTCCCGGCCCAGGCAAGGCGGTGACGGATCTCGCGTCGAGCGCTTCGCCGCAGTACGAGCACACACTGACAGCGCTCACGATCTGCCCGCACGCCTTGTGCTGTAGCACCAAGGGCTCACCGCCCGGGGCGGCCCACCGATCACCCCACTGGCGCATCGCCGTGATCACATGCCACAGATCGCGACCTTTGTCCGTCAGTCGGTAGTCCGAGCGCGGCGGGTTGTCCTGATAGGACACGCGCTGGAGGACGCCTGCCTCCACGAGGTGGTTGAGGCGGTTGGTGAGGATGTTGCGGGAGATCCCGAGGCGGGTCTGGAAATCGTCGAACCTGGTGACGCCGAGGAACGTGTCGCGCACGATGAGGAGGCTCCACCATTCGCCGACGACTTCGAGGCACTGCGCGACCGAACAGTTCAGGTCCTCGAAGCTGGTTCGCTGCACAAGGTGAGCCTAGTGGGTTGTGTGATAGAACGCACTTCGGTAGATTGAGTTTCCCAACGTAGGAACTCATGACCCAGCGCCTCACTTCGGGGACCGAACAGAAAGGGCCCAGGATGACGACAACGACCACGGTGCCCGGAACGCCCAAGCTGGACGTCGGATCGCTGGAGAATGCCAGTGCCTTTGTGGCTGCGGCAGGCCTCGTTCTCGACGAGATCGGCGACGACCGGGTCACCGGGCGCATCGAGCTCGGACCCGAGCACCAGACCCCCTGGGGCATCGTGCATGGGGGCGTCTACACGAGCGCCATCGAAAGCGCAGCCAGCATCGGGGCAAGTGCGGCAGTGGCTGGGCGTGGCATAGTTGCCGTCGGTTTCACCAATACGACACATTTCCTGCGCTCGGTCAGCTCAGGGAAGGTGCTGGTGGAGGCGACGACCATCAACCAGGGCCGGACGCAACAGCTGTGGAGTGTCGACATCCACGACGGCGCAGGAAAGCTCCTCGCTCACGGTGAGGTCAGGCTCCAGAATCTGAAGCCCGCCGCCGAGTAGGAGCGGGCGCCGGGTGGCGCCGATGCCGCTCTCGGGCGCCTCGATGACATCGCGTTTGTCTCGTCGTCACTTAGCATCTGGCCCAAATGCCATCGAAACCTCTCTTCACCGCAGCACACACGCGCTTCTTGAGGCTGAGTGCGACGTGCCTGGCTCTCAGCCTCCTGACGGCTCTCGCAGGACTCTCGGGCGTCGGGGCCAGTGCCGGTGCGGCCACGGTCACCGGCTCTGTCCCGGTCGGTCAGGCGCCGTGGGGCGTAGCGGTGACGCCCAATGGCCAGTACGCCTACGTGACCAACTTCGGCGACAACACCGTGAGTGTGATCTCGACGGCCACCGACACGGTCATCGGTACGCCGATCCCCGTCGGGGTCTATCCCGAGGACATTGCAATCACGCCGGACGGCTCACATGCCTACGTCGCCGATCCGGGCACGAACGATGTCCGAGTTATCTCGACCGCGACCAACACGGTTGTCGGCACGCCGATCGGCGTCACTGGGTCGCCCTATGGCGTCGCCATCACCCCGAACGGCCAGTACGTTTACGTGACGAGCGAATACACCGGGACCGTGAACGTGATCGCGACCGCCACCAACACCGTGGTCGCCGGCCCGATCAACGTCGGGAACACTCCCCGGGAGGTGGCCATCACGCCCAATGGCCAGTACGCGTATGTCGCGAACAATGTCTCGGACAATGTGAGTGTGATCTCGACCGCCACTAATTTGGTGGTGCAAACAATTTCAGCGCCCGGCGGCCCCGATGGACTAGCGATCACACCCAACGGCGAATTCGTCTACGTCAGCGAGGCCGACGCAGACGCCGTCACCGTGATCTCGACTGCCACGAACACCGTGGTCGGGTCGCCGATCGATGTCGGTGCATCCCCCTACGGCCTGGCCGTGGCGCCTAACGGCGCTGCCGTGTACGTGGTCAACGGCGGGGGGAGCTCGATGGACGTGATCTCGATTGCCACGAACACCGTGGTAGGGGCGCCGATCGACGTCGGCTCTGCCCCCTACCGTGTGGCTTTCACCACTGACGGCACCACGGCCTATGTCGTCAACAACGGATCGAACTCGGTGAGCGTCGTCGACCTCTCCCTCGGCATCACGTCGCCGAGTACGGGATCCGTGACGGCCTCGGAGTCCTACTCCGGGCAGCTGACGACGGGCGGCGCCACCGGCGCGGTGACGTACGCCACGACGGCCAGCTCGCCCTGGGTGAGCGTGAGCAGCCAGGGCGCGGTCAGCTCGTTGGCCACAGCACCCGTCGGCACGTATACGACGTCGGGAACCGTCGCCGACGCGGCCGGCGATGTGGGGACGTGGTCGTTCACTCTCACCGTCCTGCCCGAACACGGTCCCGGACTCGTCCAGGGGTACTGGGAGGTGGCATCAGATGGGGGCGTGTTCTCCTTCAACGAGCCGTTCTTCGGCTCGATGGGTGGGCGTCACCTGAACAAGCCCGTCGTTGGCATCGCGGCCGCTCCGGGCGAACTGGGCTACTGGGAGGTCGCATCCGACGGCGGCGTGTTCGCTTTCGGCAGCGCCGCGTTCGAGGGCTCGATGGGCGGCAAGCACCTGAACGCACCTGTCGTCGGTACCGCCGCTGATCCGCAGGGCCAGGGCTACTGGGAGGTCGCATCCGACGGCGGCGTGTTCGCTTTCGGCAGCGCCGCGTTCCACGGCTCGATGGGCGGCAAGCACCTGAACGCGCCGATCGTGGGCATCGCAGCCACGTCGGACGGCGGCGGCTACTGGCTCGTGGCGTCCGACGGAGGGGTCTTCGCATTCGGCGATGCGCACTTCGACGGCTCGATGGGTGGGAGCCACCTTAACCAGCCGGTCGTCGGCATCGCCGCCACGCCCGACGGCACCGGCTACTGGTTGGTCGCCTCGGATGGGGGGATCTTCAGCTACGGCAGTGCACCGTTCCGAGGCTCGATGGGTGGCCTGCACCTGAACAGAGCGGTCGTGGGCATGGCGACAGCACCCGACGGACAGGGGTACTGGGAAGTTGCCTCCGACGGCGGTGTCTTCAGTTTCGGCAGCGCCGACTTCCAGGGCTCGATGGGCGGCCAGCACTTGAACGAGCCGGTCGTCGGCCTCGCCGCCCCCTTCGCCGCCGCTGGTTGACGATCGGGTTCTCGCAACTGCCAGTGAGTCGGCCGGCACCTGGGGCGTCAGGAGACCGGCGCCGGTTCGGCCTCTGGCATGCGCACGTCGCCGGCGAGCGTGGCGAGGTTACCGCTCCTGAGGACGAGACCGGCGATGACGGCGCCGGCCACGAAGATCAGTGACGACCACAAAAACGCCGTGGTGTAGCTGTGCAGGGCCGCGGTCTTGAGGTTCTCGGGATTGAGGGCCTTGCCCACGAGGTAGGCAGTGGCGGCCCCTGCCGCCAGGGTGTTGAGAAGAGCCGTGCCGATCGAGCCCCCGACCTGCTGGGTGGTGTTGAGGGTCGCCGATCCGACGCCAGCATCATGTGGCTCGAGGCCGAGCGTCCCGGTGCTGAACGACGGGGCGAGGCTGAGGCCGAAGCCGAGGCCGAGAAGCAACAGGTAGGGCAGCACATGGCTGACGTACGAGCTGTGGAGCCCGACGAGGTGGAGCAAGTACAGCGCGGCGGCGTCGACGAGGAGCCCGATCGGAACGATCACCTTCGGCCCGATGAGCGGGAGGAGGACCCGGTTGGAGACCTGGGCGGTCCCGGCCAGGACGATCACCATCGGGAGGAACGCCACGCCGGTCTTGACCGGGCTGAAACCGAGCGTCCCCTGGAGGTAGTAGGTGAGGAACAAGAAGACCCCGAAGATCCCGATGCTGGCGAACAGCATGGCGAGCATCGAGCCGCCGCGGGTCCTATTCAGCACCACGCGTGGCGGCAGCAGAGGGTAGGACGCACGCGTCTCGAGGAGCGCGAAGCCGACGAGGAGGAGGGCGCCGACGACCAAGAACCCGACTGTGTACGGATTGGCCCACGCGGTGGTCTCGGCGTGCGAGAACCCGTAGACGAGGCAGAACAGTCCACTGGTCACGAGGAGGAGACCAGGGATGTCGATCGGGTCACGGTCGGCGGCCTTGTCGTTCTTGAGCCAGAGCAGCGCCCCGGTGGTGGCGATGGCCGAGAAGGCCAGATTGACGAACAGGGTCCATCGCCACGACGCATACGAGGTCAGGATCCCGCCGAGCAGCAGCCCGAGCGCCCCACCCGCTCCCGCGATCCCGCCGTAGATAGCGAAGGCCTTGCCCCGTTCCGCAGGGTTGCGGAACGTGGTGGTCAAAAGGGCGAGCACCGACGGTGCGAGCAAAGCGCCGAAGGCGCCCTGGACAGTCCGGGCGGTCACCAGCATCACGAAATTCACCGACGCGCCGCCGATTGCCGACGCGCCGGCGAAACCCACCAGACCGACGATGAGGGTGCGCTTGCGGCCGAAGATGTCCCCGATCCGCCCCCCAAGAAGCAAGAGGCTGCCGAACGCCAACGAATAAGCCGTCACGATCCATTGACGGTCCGCGTTCGAAAAGCCCAGTGAGTGCTGAGCGGTCGGCAGGGCGATGTTGACGATGGTGTTGTCCAAGATGACCATCAGCTGCGCGGTGCCGAGGACGGCCAGGATCCACCAGCGCATGGCGTGGTTCGCCGCCCCGTCGCTGGTCACGACCGGCTCTGCGGTGGTCGGTGGACTCATCGATGCCTCCTGGGTGGGGGACAACTCGCTGGGGTGCCAACTCGCTGCCGGGTGATCGGGCGCGCGACGCCCGACGAGGTATCCCCTCAACATACCGACCGGGGTTGTGGCCTCATGCAGGCCCATCCTGGGCCGGCGTGTGTGTGCGCCAAGGGGCCCTCGTCGTCAGCGGCCGTGGAGAAGCTCGAGGCCGTCTCCGGTCAATCCTGCGAGCTCATGGCGACCGAGCATCATGAGGATTACCGACCGGGCCGGCCCTTCGACGACGGCACCCTCGCCAAATGACCACTCGAGGTCCGGGCACACCCACGTGACACCATCGAGTCGTCCCCGCTGAACGAAGCCTCGCGTTGCCTTCGCCGAGACGAGAAAATCCAAGATGGGAAGAGCGCGGTCGGGTGCCACCTCGCGCTCAATGCCGAGAGGTATGCAGACGTCCTGCCCATGGACCACGACGTCGGTCAGGGGTGCGATCGGCCCGAAGCCCGGCGGGGCGAACCGGTGGTCCTTCTTCGCCCGCAGCACCGCAGCCAGCCGTGCGCCGGTCATCGTGTTCTTGCGAGCCTCGGTGAAGGAATAGCGATCGAAGTCGAAGCGGTACGAGGCCAGCGTGAGAACGAGGCGGGGCAAGCTCTGGCTCAACGGTGTCACCAGGTGGGCGGCGACGTCACGCACAGTCCAGCCCTCACAGAGGCTGGGCGTCTGCCACTGCGACGCCGAGAGACCATCGAAGATGTCGGCGAGACCGACGCGCTCGCCTGCGATCATCGCCCACAGCTGCGCATTGGTCGCCACGGAGGGAGCCTACGTTCGGCCGGTCCGGGCCACCAACAGGGGCACCGAGCAGCCTGGCCGCCGACCCGCTCGGTCCGACGGAGATGGCGTGTCGACGCCGGGGCACACTGGCGGCATGCGGTTGTTCGTCGCCGTCGACCCCTCCCCCACCGCCGAGGCTGCACTGCGCGCACTCCCCCGGCCCACGTCGCACGACCTCCGATGGACCACCCCGGACCAGTGGCACGTCACCGTTCGGTTCCTCGGTGACGTGGAAGACGACGGGCCGGTCATCAAGGCCCTCGCTCGGCTGCCGGCGCAGGTCGCAGGCGCTGCGACCGAAGCGCGCATGGGGCCGGCGACCGCGTGGTTCCCTGGCCGGCGGATTCTTCACGCCCCGGTCACCGGGCTCGAATCGGTGGCCAAGGAGGTGGAACGACTCACCGCCGCGTGGGGCACCGCCACGGTGCAGCCGTTCGTCGGCCACCTCACCCTGGCGCGCACGCGCGGAGGCGCGCCCGGGCCCCGCGGCCTGGCCGGTGCCATCCTGCAGGGGAAATTCGACGTTCGCCGCGTCGTGCTCTACGCGTCGACGCTCGCCCCGCAGGGAGCCTTCTACGAGGCTCGCGCCGCCGTGCACCTGCCGGCGGCGTCCACGTGGGCAACCCGAAGTGGCGGCGACGGCCCCACATCGCCGAACGACCGTTGGGCACAGAGGTAAAGGGGCAGGTCGCAAGGGCGGGGCCAACCCGCCGGGCGCTACCATCCGTGCATGAGGCGGGGAGGCTTCTAGGTGCTGACCGTCCAGCTCCTGGGCCCATTGCAGGCCACATGGTCCGGCGAGAGTCTGGTCTTGTCGCGGCGACTCGAACGAGCCCTCCTCGCGCGCCTGTCGCTCGACCCTGGCCGTGCAGTGCCGGCCAGTCAGCTGGTGGTTGATCTGTGGGGCGGCGGCGACGAAGGCCCCCGGGACGCGCACTCGAGCCTCCAGACCCTCGTCTACCGGCTCCGACGGTCGCTCGGGCCGGCGTCTGCCCTGCTCGAGTCGGCGGGCGGCGGCTACCGCCTCGCCATCGAGCCCCAGCAGGTCGACGCCTGCCGCTTCGAATCGCTTGTGAGCTCGGCCGCCCGCAACGGTGACCAGCACGTCGCACGCCAACTGCTCACCGAGGCGCTCGCCCTGTGGCAGGGGCCTCCCCTCGCAGACCTCGAAGTCATCCCTTTTGTGCCCGCCCAATCGGTGCGGTTGGCTGCGGCGCGTCTTGACGCGATCTCCAAGCGCGTCGACGCCGATCTGGCCACCGGGCGGCACGCGTTGGTCGTGCCCGAGCTCGAGGCGCTGGTCCGCCAGGAGCCCTACCAGGAGCGAATCTGGCGGCAGCTGATGCTCGCCCATTACCGCTCCGGCTCGCAGACTGCTGCGCTGCGGACCGCCAGCAGGCTCCGTGAGGCACTCGTGGAGGATCTCGGACTCGAGCCCGATCCAACGACGCTCGAGCTCGAAGCGGCGATCCTGCGTCATGACCCCTCCCTGGCGGCCGTGCCGACACTGCGACCGTCTGGCGGCTCGGGGTTCAATCCACCCGGAGGCGAGCCAGAAAGGCCAGTGTCGCGCGAGGAGGTGGGTGCACTCCCCCCTGTTGGTGGTACGCCGGGCAAGGACATCGCAGTCGTCCTCGCGGCCGATCCGGGAACTGTGCCCGAGGCAGTCGAACCGGAGACGGCCGACTCGGTCGCACGGCGCCTGCGAGGGATCATCGATCGCACGATCGATGCGGCAGGAGGCTCCCCCCTTGCCAGCGACGAGCGCTGCTCGCTCGGCGCTTTCGCATCCGTCGCCGACGCCGTTCGGGCGGCCGTGGCAATCCAGCAATCCGTCGCCGAGGAAGGATGGCCCGAGGGATGGAAACCGGCGGTGCGCGTGGGCATCGACGTCGGCGTCCTTCGCAGCCGAGCGGGCAGCGGGTCAGCTGTCGAGCGAGTCATTCGCCTGGCTGCCAGCGCGAATCCGGGACAGATCGTCACATCCGCCGAAGGAGTGCCCGAAGCGTCGCTGCTGGCACCGGCGGCATCGGGGCACACGCTCGGGACGTTCCTCTTGGGGGATCTGCCCGAGCCGGTCACCATCCTCCAGATCACCGCCCGGGGGATCCGCGACGAGTTTCCGCCGCTCGAGTCGCACGACCCCTCCACGGTCAGGATCCTGCGGACGTCCAACAGTTTCGTCGGCCGGAGGGCCGAACTTGCCGAGGTGGGAGCGAAACTCCTCGGCGGTGCGGTCGTGACGCTCGTTGCCGCAGGAGGCACCGGCAAGACCAGGCTCTCTCGGGAGCTGGCGGTCGAACTGGCCGGGACGTTCCGAGGCGACGTTCATTTCGTCGCCCTCGAAGACGTCGGGACCGCCGGCGTGGTGACCCATGTGGCGACCACCGTCCTCGGGGATTCGCCGCTCGCGCGCGCCGAGGGTGCTGACGACCCACTGGCCGCGCTCGTCGATCATCTTTCGACTCGCCGCGCACTCCTGATCCTCGACAACTGCGAGCACGTCTTGGGCGAGACGGCCGGGCTTGTTCGCTCGCTGTGCACCCGTTGCGACGCGCTCTCGATCCTGGCGACGAGCCGTGAACGGCTGGGCGTGCCCGAGGAGTTCGTCGTCGCCCTCCGCCCGCTTCCCGTCGCTGCCGACACGCACGGTGACGGTGCTGCGGACACTGCCGGACCGATCGGGCCTTCGCCGGCCGCACAGCTGTTCTGTGACCGGGCGTCGAGCGCCAACCCGGCCTTCGAGGTGTCGGCCACGACCCTGGCGTTGATCGAGCGAATCTGCAGAGCCGTCGACGGCCTTCCCCTGGCGATCGAGCTGGCGGCCGCCCGCATGCGCACGATCACCGTCGGACAGATGGCGGACCGGCTCTCCAACCTGCTCAGCCTGCTCCGCCAGCCCCGTTCCGGGGCGCCACAGCGCCACCAGTCGCTCGAACAGGCGATCGCCTGGTCGTTCGACCTGCTCGAGCCCATCGAACAACGACTGCTCTCCTGGGCGTCGGTGTTCGTCGGCGGCTTCTCCCTCGAGGCATTCGAGCACCTGGCCGAGGCCGCCGGCGCCTCCGCTGACGGCCTCGATATCCTCGAGTCGCTCTGTGACAAGTCGCTCGTGACGCCCGAGCTCAGAACCGATGTCATCCGCTACCGGTTGGCGGCGCCGATCCGCGAGTTCGCCGCCACCCGGCTGGACCGGCTCGGCGAGCGCCCCGACGCTGAGGGGGCCCACCTCTCGTTCTTTGCCGAGCTCGGCGGCAGGAGCGAGGCTGCGATCAGCGGCGAACTCCAGCCTGCAGAGCTCAGCGCGTTGAAGGCCGAGAACGAGAACTTCGTGGCGGCGATCCACCGGGCAGCGGCCGGTGGCGATGCCGACCGGGCGCTCGTGCTGGCCCTGGGGCTGCATGCCTTCTGGGAGGAGACAGGGAACCTCCCCGAGGCCAGCCAGCTGATCGAGTCCCTGGTCGGCGACGACCTGTCGGATCCCATGACCTTTCGGGGGATCGCGGTCCTGCTGGCGTATGCACCCATGTGCGGGAACCTGCGCCAGGCGGTCGAGCTCGCCGATGCCCTCACCCCGGCGCTCGAACGGGAACTGACGCCCCGCCAGGCCGGCCAGCTGCGCTACACGCTCGCCTTCGTCCACTCGGCCAGGGGCGATCTCGAAGCAGCAAGCGATCTCTGGGCCGAGGCCGGCCGCATGCTGGTCGGCGTGGACAACCCGTTCGCCCGCCACGCGCTGTTCAACGCGGGCCACTCATCGACCCATGCCGGGCGCTTCGACGACGCACGCCGTTACCTGGAGGAGGCCACGGCCGTGCCCCCGCCGGTGCAGGGCTGGTTCCCGGACCTGGTGCGGGTGAACCGGGCATTGATCGACATCTACACCGGCAGAGGCGGGGCCGACGAACTCGTCGCCGGGGCGCTGGCCGTGGACTCGAGGGGACTCCGCTTCCGGATGATGCTGGCGACCATCGACACGGCATTGGGTCTGCACCGTGCCGGCCTGACGGGCGCGGCAGAACCCTGGTGGCGCCGCCTCTTGGACATCGGGCTCGAGATGGGAAACATGTGGACCGCGCTGGTCGGACTCGAGTTCGCCGCCTGGACCTCGGCCGGGTCAGGCGACGATGCGCGCGCTGCGGAGATCTGGGCGTGCGTCGACCGCACCGCGGCCGACCGCTGGTACGGGTGGTGGGACCTCATCGAGCAAGAGGGCGCGGCCCAGCGAAAACTGGTCGAAGGCCGCTCGCCGGACGCGTTCGAAGCCGGTGCGGATCGCGGCCGGGGACGGGCGCTCAATGACATCGCCGACGCCGTGCGCCGGGCCAAACCCAACCCGGAGCGAGCGCCGCTGCCGTGACGGACAGGCGGCCACGGATCGCCATCGTGGGCGCCGGGCCCGCCGGACTCTCCGCCGCGCTGCACCTGACCGACCCGGTCAGACAGCCCAACTGGCGGGACCGCTACGAGGTCCACATCTACCAGATGGGCTGGCGGGCAGGCGGCAAGGGGGCCACTGGGCGCAACCCGCACGCCCATGAGCGCGTCGAAGAGCACGGGATCCACCTTTTCGGCAACTTCTACTTCAACTCGACCCGGATGCTGGCGGGCGTCCTCGACGAGGTGGCGTGGGACGTGCACGACCGGTTCCGTACGATGCACGAGCTGCTCCTCCCCTCGCAGGCGTCATCGGGAACCGACTATGTCGAGGGCCGCTGGGAGCAGACACTCACGCCGATGATGAGCTCGGGTGGCGATCCGTGGACCGGCGAGGTGCGCATCGATGGGCGCGACATCGTCGGCCATCTGCTCGAGCACATGATCCACATCTTCGAACGCGCCATCGACGCGCAGCCGCCGAAGGGCGCCCTCGGAGCGCTCGAACGGATCCCGCGCCAGCTCATCGACGAGTGGCTCCGCGGGCTCCGCCGGCTGGTGCAGCGCGCCATCGAGTCGGAGCGTAAGGATCCGGCGCCACCGGGCCGAGAGCGCCACCGCGCCGTCGTCGCCGAACTGAGCGCCAAGGTCCGACAGCTCGGCGCCGTCAACAGGCTCCTCCCCCGAGACGCCGTGCTTCGCGCCGTCTACATCTCGGCCGACCTCGCCATGACGCTCTTCCGGGGTCTCATCGAGGACGAGGTCGCGCAGGTGGGCGTCGACTCGATCGACAACGAGAACTACCGCGACTGGCTCGAGCGTCACGGCGCCTCCAACGTCACGCTCTCCTCCGGCTGGCCCCAGTCGATCCCGAACACCGCTCTCGGCTATGAGTACGGCGACACCACGGTGGTGCCCACGATGTCGGCGTCCGCCTTCGTCATGTTCTTCACCCGGTGGATCATGGGCTCGGGGTCCGGCGCCTACTTCTTCCGCCAGGGCACCGGTGACACCATCATCAAGCCCCTCTACCGCACACTCGTCCAACGTGGCGTGCACTTCCACTTCTTCCACAAGTTGGTCTCGGTGACCGCAGAGGGGCCGGGCGACGGCGGGCTCGTGACCTCCCTCGTGTTCGATCGCCAGGCGACGGTCCTCGCCGAGACCTATGACCCGTTGCGCCGCCTTCACGACGGTGAGCAAGTCTGGCCGGACCGTCCGCGCTACGAACTGCTCCGCGAGGGCGAGGCTCTCCAGCGCGGCGACGAGCTGCCCGGCGGCGGCTACGACCTCGAGTCGTGGTGGAGCGCCTGGTCGCCTCCCGAGCGCCTGACGCTCACGCACGGCGAAGGCTTCGACCACGTGATCCTGGCCACGCCCATCGCGACGCTCCCCCACACCTGCCAGGCACTGCTCGAGCGCTCGACGGCGTGGAGGGCGATGACCGAGCACCTCAAGTCCGCCGCCACCCAGGCGGTCCAGCTCTGGGTCGACCGGCCGACCACCGAGCTCGGCTGGAACGCCCCGCTCACCGGCACGGATCGCTATCTCGGCGGCATCTTCGCCCAGGACCTCACCTCGTACTGCGACTTCAGCGACCTAATCGAGCACGAGCGCTGGCCGGCCGAGCACCGTCCCCGAGGGCTCATCTACCTGATCGGCGCCCTGTCGGACCCCGACGAGATCCCAGGCTTCGACGACCACGGCTACCCCGCTCGCCAACGTGAGCGGGTCCGTTGGATGAGCGTACAGTTCCTCCGATCGATCAACGGCCTGCTCCCCGAGGCGTCGAGCAGTCCCATCGACCCGCGCTCGTTCGATTTCGACATGCTGTTCCCCTACGACCCCGACCGCCGAGGGCGCGGGGTCAACCAGTTCGACCAGCAGTACTGGCGCGCGAACGTCGACCCGAACGAGCGCTACACCTTGAACGTCGCAGGCTCAACCGTCTACCGGCTCGATGCGTGGGACTCCAAGTTCTCGAACCTCGTGCTGGCGGGCGACTGGATCCACACCGGCTGGAACGTGGGCAGCTTCGAAGCGGCGGTGATGTCGGGGAAGCTGGCATCGCTGGCGCTCACCGGCTGGCCGGGCATCGGAGAGGTCTGGGGCTACGAGTTCCTCCAGCGCGAGCGCCCAGGCCCGCCAGCGCCGCCGTTCCCGGCTCCTTGAGCGCACCGCTTGGCTCAGTCGATGCTGGTGCGCTCTCGTCGCAGCACTTGGGCAACGGAGCGCACGAACAGCACCGAGCCGAAGACGAGGCCGATGAACCCGATCGCCTGGAGCGAGAGGCGCACGTCCCTTGTCGGCGCCAGCTCGGCCGCCACGAGGATCACCGCCGAGGGCGTCCACCGCTGCCGGCGTCCTTCGGCTCGGCGACCTCGCCGGGGGTCGGTGTGGGTTAGCGGTCGCTCATGACGCCGGCACCGATCTCGGCGGATGCGAGCTCGCCCACCTCGAGCGTGCCGAGACCGGCTTCGTCGATGGCCGACGCCGTCCCGTGGATGTAGCGGCCGCCGCGCAGCCACGATGCGATCGCCGCGATGAAGGTGGTGGCGGCGGCGAAGTCGAACGCCAGGTGCAGTCCGTTCTCGAACGCCGGTGCGATCAGCTTCGGGAAGAAGCTCCGCCCGGTCAGGTAGACGGCACGGGCGTGGCCCAGGTGAGCCAGGACCTGATGGGGCACCTCGGTCTGGATGGGGTTGAAACCGAGGAACGCCGCGAAGAGGCTCCCGATGGGCGGCAGGTGCGAGAGCTTCTGGGCCTGCGCGTTCGGCACCCCTTCAGCGAGCAGGCCGTGGAGGAGTTGGCCCGGGAGCGATGCGGCGAGGCCCAAGGTGACGATGGAGAAGAACACACCGATCGAGAGCACCTGGGCCGAGTTCATGAAGGTGGCGTTCATCCCGCCGCCGGCACCGCGCTGCTCCGCCGGCAGGCTGTTCATGACGGCCATCTGGTTCGGGGAGAAGAACATGCCCGAGAAGATGGAGAAGAACAGGACGATGACGGCGAAGGGCCAGTAGTTGAAGTTCATCGGCAGGGTCTCGAGCAACAGATAGCAGATGCCTGCACCGATGAGCCCGATCGTGGCGATGGCCCGTGCCCCGTGGCGGTCGGCGAAGATCCCCGAGGCCGGCCCCGAGAGCAGGAAGCCGATGGTGAGGGGGATGAGGTAGATCCCCGCCCACAGCGGCGTCTGCGAGAAGTTGTAGCCGTGCTGGGGCAGCCAGATCCCCTGCAGCCAGATGATCAGCATGAACTGGAGGCCACCACGCCCGAGCGCCGACAGCAGCGAGGCGATGATGCCGGTGGTGAAGGCCCGGATACGGAAGAGGTGGAGCTGGAACATCGGGTTCTCGACCTTCGTCTCGATGATGACGAACGCGACGAGGAAGAGGAGGCCGCCGAACACCGCACCGAGGACGCCGGGGTTGGTCCAGCCCATCGTGTGCCCGCCATAGGGCTGGATCCCGTAGACGATGCCGGTGAGGAGCGCGATGAGGCCGATGGCGAAGGTGATGTTGCCCAGCCAGTCGAGGCTGCTCTTGATCCGCACCCCGTTGTCCTTCAGCATCAGGTAGGCCCAGACCGTGCCGAAGATCCCGAAGGGCACCGAGACGAGGAAGACGAGCCGCCAGTCGATCGGTGCGAGCACCCCGCCGAGGATCAGGCCGAGGAAGGAGCCGGTGACGAGGGCGACGCCGTTGATGCCCATCGCCTTGCCGCGCTCGTTCTCGGGGAACGCGTCGGTGAGGATCGCGCTCGAGTTGGCGAACAGGAACGCGCCGCCGACGCCTTGGCCGATCCGCATGAAGATGATCCACAGGGCCCCGTCGGCGCCCTTCATCCAGGTCAACGACAACAGGATGGAAAAGACCGTGAAGACGGCGAACCCCAGGTTGTACATCTTCACCCGGCCGTACATGTCGCCCACCCGGCCGAAGCTGACCACGAGGACGGCCGAGACGAGCATGAAGCCCATCAGGATCCACAAGAAGTACGACGTGTTGCCGGGAGCCAGGGGCGCGAGGTCGATGCCCTTGAAGATGGCCGGGAGCGAGATCAACAGGATCGACTGGTTGATCGTCACCATCAAGATGCCGAGGGTGGTGTTGGACAGGGCCACCCATTTGTAGTGGTCAGGCCGCGCGCTCGGCACGGCCACGTCGGTGGCAGCCGTCGTCATCGACTGACCCGCCCGCTGCCCAGCGGGCCGTCGCCGGTCCGGTCAGAGCCCTGGGGCGCCGTCTTCGCTCGTTGCGTGCCTCGCAAGATCCTTCGTCCCTTCCCTGTCGGGCCGACGCCGCCCGCGCCGCAAACTACGTGTACCGTACAGTTAGTTTCCCAGTCTATAGGGGACGAAACGACGCAGGTTCATCCGATCGGAGCGCCCGTGGAATCCATCGCCACCATCGAGATCGAGCTCATGACGCTCGTCCGCCAGCTCGACACCCTCGGCCGAAAGAGCTCGCTGTACGTCGACGTGGACCGGGCCGGCTACCTGGCCCTTCGCACCCTCGAACGCCTCGGGCCGGTGCCGACCCAGGTCTTGGCCGACGAACTGCACCTCGACGCCTCCACCGTGACACGCCAGGTCACCGCTCTCGTCGGAGCGGGCTTCGTGGCCCGGAGCCCGAATCCGACCGATGGGCGCTCCTCCCTGCTCGTGCTGACCCAGGGGGGCCGACAGGTGATGCGCCGCGTCGAGCAGCAGCGCAGTCAGGTGCTCCAAGAGATGTTCAAAGAGTGGGGCGACGGTGACCGGCGCGACCTCGGCCGGGTGCTCACGAAGTTGAACGCCACGCTCATCGAGCGCGTCGGCGAGCTGCGGAGCCAGAACTCCACGACCCGCCGGCCGGCTGCCGATGCCGTCGTTTCGGAGTACTAGGTCGCCATCGCCCAACGACGATTTAGGTCAACTTGAAGTGCCGGGTGGCTGCGTGCTTCGCCCGGTGCTCCCCCTGGTAGGGGCCGCGCAGTGCCTGCACTTCGGGGGACTGCAGTTGTGCCGGGCCGTCGGTATCGCCGCACTCGGCGCAGAAGACCTCCCAGAGGTGTGCGTCTTCGCCCTCGTGTGACCAGGCGCCGTCCGCGTCCTGCTTCCATCCGGTCCGGACGTGACGGGCATAGGGGTAATGGTGGGGGTCGCCCCCCTCGGCGTGCCGGCTCCGCCTCTCCGTCTCGGTCTTGATGTTGTTCATCAGGGCCGGCTCACCCACTAACCGGAAGTCGGACACCTCACGACGCGCTTTCACCGAGCGGGTGCATCCGGAAACCCGGGTGGTGCTTCAGGATCTCGCGACGGGCGATCGTCATCTTGTGGACCTCATCGGGCCCGTCAGCGATGCGCAGCGTCCGCATGCCGGCGTACATGTGCGCCAGCGGCGTGAACTGCGTGACACCGGCGGCGCCGTGCACCTGGATGGCCCGATCGATGACCTTGAGCGCCATGTTCGGGACGGCGACTTTGATGCCGGCGATCTCGGCCGCCGCGGACTTGTTGCCGACGGTGTCCATCAGATAGGCGGCATGCAGCACGTACTCGCGGGCCATGTCGATCTCGATGCGGGACTCGGCGATCCAGTCCTGGATCAACCCCTTGTGCGCCAGGCTCGTCCCGAACGTGGACCGCTCGAGTGAGCGGGTGACCATGAGATCGAGGGCGCGCTCGGCGACCCCGATCGAGCGCATGCAGTGATGGATCCGCCCGGGCCCGAGACGTGCCTGGGCGATGGCGAAGCCGCCACCCTCCTCGCCGAGGATGTGGTCGAGCGGCACACGGACATCCCGGTAGATGACCTCGGGATGACCGCCTCGCTCGGCGTAGCCGAACACGTGCGGGTCGAGGCCCACCGAGACGCCCTCTGTGTCCATGGGGACGACGACCATCGACTGCTGGAGGTGGCGCGGCGCTGTGGGGTTGGTCTTTCCCATCACCACGAGCACCTTGCACCGCCCGCTGCGCGCGCCCGAACTGAACCACTTCCGCCCGTTCAGGACATACCCGTCGCCCACGCGCTCGATGGTGAGGTCGATGTTGGTGGCGTCCGAGGAGGCGACGTCAGGCTCAGTCATCGAAAAGGCGCTGCGTATATCACCGGCCAGCAGGGGCTCGAGCCACTGCTGCTTCACGGCGTCGGAGCCGTAGAGATTCAAGATCTCCATGTTGCCCGTGTCGGGTGCTGCACAGTTGAGGACCTCGGCGGCGAAGCTGACACGCCCGAGCATCTCGGAGACCGGCGCGTAGTCGAGGTTCGTGAGGCGCGTGCCGAGATGGTCGGCGGCGAGGTCCGGCAGGAAGAGGTTCCACAGCCCCCTGACCATGGCCTCGGACTTGAGCTTGTCGAGGATCGGTGGGTAGCCGTCAGGGCCCACCTCTTCGAGTTCGGCGTAGAACTGCTGCTCGGCCGGGTACACGTGCTCGTCGAGGAAGCGCGCAACCTCGGCCTGGATGGAGAGACCCTCGTCGGTGAACTGGTACGGCACGTTGCTCCTCTGTCGTCGCGGCGCGGCCCCCGGCACCGGTCCCGCTGCCGCGAAGTCAACGCTCTTCGGGGCACCCTCGACAGGGCCGAAGGACCCTTTCGGCGCCGACGACGCCCGTGCAGGCGCCAGGCGCCCCGTGCCAGGCGACGACAGCCCGACGTTCACTCCATGAGCGGGCGCAGTCGTGTCCGGGTGTCCGCGTGCGCAAGCCGGCGAAGGGTCGACTCCCTCGCCTGGCGTGCCACGGCTCCTCGCCGGGTCGGGTCCATCGGGTTGAGCCCGATCACCGCCAGATCTTCGGGCGTCGGCTGGAAGGCCAGCACGTGCGCGCCTGATCGGCGGAGGCGCCGCGCCTCGGATCCGAGGGCCAGCCGTGCCCATCGTCGACCGGGCTCGTCGAGTGCCACACGCGCCCGTCGCCCCGCCTCCGACATCGGGGAGCTGACCAGCACGAGGCCGACGTCTGCACCCAAGAGGACATCGGCGTTCGACGGCGAGTGCGCACCTCCGTCGACGAAGGCCTCCCCCCCGATCTCGACGGGCGCGAAGAAGCCCGGGATGGCGCACGATGCCGCCACCGCATCGGGCAGGGCAGGGCGGGCGTCGCGGCCGAACACGACCAGGCGCCCGTCGCGCTCGCGCACGGCGCACACCCACAGGTGTTTCGCCGGCCACGCACCGAGGGCCATGCCGGCAATCCCCTCCCAGATGACGTCGGTGGCGACGGTCCCTTGCGGGATGAGACCGGCAAGCAGGGCGAGGGGGCGGGCTTCGAGCGGTCGCGTCGCCGCGCGCCCGAGCCGGGCGGCGATGTCGCCCGGGCTGCGCATCGTGGTGGCGGGGCGTAGCGGGGGCGGTGCGCGCAGCGGTCCGACCGCCTGGAAGAGGTGCGTGCCTGCGGGCGACATGGGCCGACCCTCGGAGCGGGCAAGCAGGTCGGCCGTGCTGAGGCCGGCACGCAGCGACGTGGCCGTGATGGACCCGGCCGATGTGCCCACGACCACCGTCGCTCGTCGTGGGTCCCAGCCCGTCACCTCTTCGATCGCCGCGAGCACGCCTGCGTGGAACGCACTGCCGGCGACGCCCCCTGCGCCGAGCACCAGGCCGACACCCCCGGGGCGAGCGCCCGGGCCGGGTCCCGGGTCGGCCTGGCCCTCGTCGGTCGGGCTCATCGGCGGCCACCGCCTGGCAGGACCGCCGGCGCCGGGCAATGGCAATCGACGGCCGGACTACCTGTGCACATCGACCGCACCGGATCCGTCGTAGCGCTGCACACAGCATCGGAACGAGCGTTCGACCGCTTCTCGGGAGGCACCCGAGCTGAGCAGGGTCGAGAGCAGGATGCGGGCCTTGAGCGCCCCGAGTCCGCCCGCCGCCAGCAGGCCACGCGAGAGCAGGTCGATCTCCCCACCCGGGAAGCCATAAGTCGACTCGAGTGTGCGGCCCGCCTCCACCCGCGAGGCCAGCACCACGGGTGCGAAGGCCACCAGGTCCTCGATCACCGGGACGAGGTGGCGCGGGACGTGACCACCTCCGAATCCGGCGATGACGAGCCCCGAGGGCCGCGTGGAGGCCAAACCCTCGAGGATCCGCGCCCCACCACCCAGCGTCGCCACGACGAGCTCGACGCTGTCATCCCACTCGTCGGGGACCTCCAGTGGCTCGGAACGAGCGAGCTCCACCGTGAAATAGGGGCGCCCCTCGCTCACCGACCCGATCGGACCGTTCGGCGCCGAGGAGAATGCCGAGAGGCTCGACGTGTGGACCTTGCTCGCGAACCTGGCCGCATGGACCTCGTCGTTCATGACCACGAGCACGCCACGACCCCGAGTGGCGGGCCAGGCACCGACTTGGACCGCGGCGAGCAGGTTGGCCGGCCCGTCGGACCCGGTGCGCAGTGGATTGCGCATGGCACCGGTGAAGACGACCGGCTCGTCGCGCGCCCACAACAGATCGAGCGCGTACGAAGTCTCCTCGAGCGTGTCGGTGCCTTGGGTCACGACAACGGCATCGCAGCCCCGCTCCACCAGGCTGGTCAGCCGGTCGTACAACAAGGAGATGTCGGAGAACTCGAGGTCACCCGATGGCTTCGTCACGAGGCCCTCCGCCTCGACGACGGCCACCTCGGCGAGCTCGGGAACCGAGCCGACCAGGTCGGAGGCCTCGAGCCCGGGGCTGACGCCCGCACCGTTGGCGTGCTGAGTCGAAGCGATCGTCCCCCCGAGCGCCACCACCCCCACCCGCGGCAGGCTCAACGCTCGGTACCCCTCACGTCGTGGCGTCCGTCGGCCGGTTCCGGCCGAAGGCGTCGTGGCTCGAGACCCACTCGTCGGCGGCGATGGCCGAGCCGAGCGAGAGCTCACCGCAGAGCACGGTGGCGGCGACGATCTCCGCCAGGGCCAATGCACGGCCGGGCCCGTAACAGCCGAGCACCTCGAGGCACTCGCGCTGGGTGGCCAGGCCCGTGCCCCCGCCATAGGTGGCGACGATCAGTGAGGGGATCGTGATGGAGAAGTAGTAGCTCCCGTCGTCGCGCAGCTCGGCGAAGGTGAAGCCAGCCGAGGACTCCGCCACGTTGCCCGCGTCTTGGCCGCACGCGATGAAGACCGCGGCGACGCCGTTCGCGTAATGGGCCCCGTTGCTCACTGCTCCCGAGAGGAGGCTCCCGAGGTTCGAGAGCTGACGGAGCCGGTAGAGGTCCTCGCCCGTCGTGTGCAGCACCTCTCGAATCAGTCGAGCAGGGATAGTCGCCTCGGCAACGACTCGCTTCCCCCGGGAGTGGAGGTTGTTGAGCGCCGAATGCTTCTTGTCCGTGTCGAGGTTGGCGGCGAGCGCGAAGTCCCTGAGCCCGCGCGGCCGCTGCCCGAGGATCCAGCGACACGCCTCGTGCGTGGCCTTGGTCACCATGTTCTGCCCGGCGGCGTCGCCGGTCGTGAAGTTGAACCGGAGCCAGCGCATCGCCCCCACCGCGTACTGCTCGATGTCGCGGAGCTTGCCGACCCGGGTGGTCGTCTCGGCCTCCGCCTTGATGGCGCCGAAATTGTCGCTCACCCAGCTCCCGAAATCGCGCGCCGCCCTGGCGTCGTCGAACACGAAGATCGGTGCCCGCTGCATCGCGTCATCGAGCACGGTCGTCGTGATCCCCCCCGCCTCGCGGGTGAGCCGCATGCCCCGGCTGTAGCTCGCGACGAGGGTCCCCTCTGTTGTGGCCATCGGGACGAAGTACTCGCCGTGGGCGTGCTCGCCGTCCACCAGCATCGGTCCGGCGAAACCCACGGGCACCTGGGCCACGCCGGCGAAGCCCTCCATGTTCCCCGGGAGGATCTCGGGGTCGAACGAGAAGGCAGCCAGGTGCTCGAGGGACGCCCCGGTCGCGTCACTGACCACGCGACGGCGCGACTCGGCTGCCTCGGGGCTGTAGTCGTCACGCGGATCGCGCGGAAGCCGCTGCATCCGTTCTCCCTCCATCGCTTGCCCTGATCAACGTACGCCCCCCCGCCCGCCGAAGCGAGCGGGAGAAGGCGTGCCAAAAGGCCCTGTGCGTTCAGATCGGGGGTAGGAAAGGATGGAGCATGGCTTTCGAGCTCGAACACGTGACGATCCACGGCCACGACGTCGGCTTCCGCAAGGCGGGCAGCGGACCGGTCGTGCTCCTCATTCACGGGATCGCCGGCAGCTCCTCGGCGTGGCGTGCGGTCATGCCCGTCCTCGCCGAGCGCTACACGGTGATCGCCCCTGACCTGATCGGCCACGGCCAGTCCTCCAAGCCCATGGGGGACTACTCACTCGGCGCCTATGCCAGCGGCATCAGGGATCTGCTCGGCGTGCTCGACGTGGAGCACGCGACGGTCGTGGGCCAGTCCTTCGGCGGCGGGGTGGCGATGCAGCTCGCCTACCAGCACCCTGAGTACTGCGACCGTCTCGTGCTCGTCGACAGCGGCGGGTTGGGCCGCGAGGTGAGCTGGCTGCTCAGGTTCATGACGCTCCCCGCGTCGGAGTACCTGATGCCGGTGCTTTTCCCCTCCTTCGCCCGCCAGATCGGCAACGATGTCAGCCGGACCATGCAGGCCAAGGGCCTGCGGCTCCCCCGCATTGGTGAGATGTGGAATGCCTACGCATCGCTCACCGAGTCCGAGAACCGCCAGTCCTTCATCCGCACCATCCGGTCCGTCATCGATCCCGGTGGACAGACGGTCAGCGCCCTGGACCGCCTCTACCTGGCCGAGGCCATTCCGACCATGATCGTGTGGGGGGACCGAGACAGCATCATCCCCGTCACCCATGCGTACGCGGCCCACGAGTCGATCGCCAACAGCCGCCTCGAAATCATCGAGGGGGCGGGCCACTTCCCCCAGATGGAGGCACCCGATCGCTTCTTGGAGGTGCTGGTCGACTTCCTCGAGACCACCGAGCCGGCGACGCTGCAGGCCGGCGACCTCCAGCAGCTCCTGCGTGAACGAGCCGTGGGCTGAGGCGGGGGTCCGCTCAGTTCGAGGGCGCTTCGTGGAATGCGGCGGGTGCGCGCCGCTCGGCGGTCAGGACGTCGGGCGCGGCGATGAACACGCCGACCGGAGCGCCGAGCGCAAGGGTGGCGACCTCCTCGCTCGGCTGGTCGACCTGGACGCCCAGCCCATCTTCTACGAGGACCTGAACGCGCGTCACGGCGCCGAGGAAGGTCTTGTTGGTGACGATGCCTCGGCCGTCGCTACCTGGAGCATCGCTGAGCGAGAGTGCTTCGGGCCGGACCAGCACATCGACCGGGACCCCCGGGTTCGTGGTGCCTTCCCCGCGCATGGCCAAGAGCCGACCGAGCACCCGCACTCCCCCGCTCTCGGTGACGCCGGGGATCCGGTTCATGGTCCCGACGAACTCGGCCACGAAGGGCGTCGCCGGCCGGGCATAGAGATCAGCCGGGGCGTCGACCTGCTCGATCCGGCCGTCGCGCATCACGCAGACCCGGTCGGCGATCGAGAGCGCCTCCTCCTGGTCGTGTGTGACGAAGACGGTTGTCGTCTGCAGTCGTTGCTGCAGCGACCGGATCTGCTGGCGAAGCTGGAGGCGCACCTTCGCGTCGAGGGCCGAGAGCGGCTCGTCGAGCAGCAGCACCCGGGGCTCGATGGCCAGCGCCCGGGCGAGGGCCACCCGCTGCTGCTGACCACCGGACATCTGATGGGGGAACTTCTTGGCCTCGACGGCGAGGCCCACCAGGTCGAGCAGCTCGCCCGCTTTGTCCCGCCGGGCCCGGGCGGCGTGGCCACGCATGCGGAGCCCGAAGGCCACGTTGTCGACGGCGTCCATGTTGGGAAAGAGCGAGTAGCTCTGGAAGACCATGCCCATGTCGCGCTTCTGGGCCGGAGTGCCTGCCAGGTCCTGGCCGTCGACGAGCACGTGACCGGCGTCGAGGGTCTCGAAGCCAGCGAGCACCCGAAGAGCCGTCGTCTTCCCGCAACCCGAGGGGCCGAGGAGCGCCACCAGCTCGCCCGGAGCGATGTCGAGGCTGAGGCCGTTGAGCGCCTTGGTGGGCCCGAAGGAGCGGCGAAGGCCAGACAGACGCACCGACGCACCCGCCCGCTCGGCCGGCAGTGGAGCGCTCCAATCGGCCTTCGCCCGGTTCCCGAGCACCTTCACCTCGACTCCTTCCGAAGCCATCGCCGCGATTGGCGTCGGTCGAACGATGTGATCAGCAGCAAGAGCAGCCAGGTGCCGACCAACGCGAGCAGCGACACGGCGGTCGAGACGTGGGCGTCGTCTTGCTCGAAGTTGACGATCCAGACAGGGAAGGTCTGGTACTGGTCGAGGCTCGCCATCGTGAACTCGCCGAGCACCAGGGCCACGGTGAGGATGGTGGCCGAGAGGAGCGCAGCGCGCAGATTCGGCAGCACGACGCGCAAGAGCGTGCTGGACCAGCGGCCTCCGAGTGAGCGCGACGCCTCGACGAGGGTCTTGAGGTCGATGGCCCGCAGCCCGGCGTCGAGCGACCGGTAGACGAACGGCATGGCGAGCACCACGTAAACAAGGGCGAGCAGGTCGGGGGTGCCCTTCAGCACGGTCGGTGCCACCTGCAGGACACCGACGATGAGGACGACCGGCGGGATGACGATCGGCAGGACCGTGATGCCGTCGAATAGCCGTCGAAGCCTGGGGACGCGCAGGTGCACGTAGACCGCCGTCGGCACCATGAGCACCATGGTGATGACCGTCGTGATCACCGCCAGGCGCACCGAGAGTGCGAAGGCGGCACCGAACCCGGGCTGGCTCGGGATGCTCGTGAAGGCCGACAAGGTGAATTTGCCGTTGGACCCCTCGAGCGAGAACCGCAGAGCGGCGTAGAAGGGGATGATGAAGTAGGCGCCCACCGCGAAGAGCACGATGCCGCGCCACCACCTGATACGGCGGTGCTTGCCCGTGCCCTCCTCCTCGGCGGGGACCTCGAGCTCGTCCAGCGGCTCGGCGACTAGCGCAACCACTTCGACGCCCTCCGCTGGAGGATGCCGTAGAGGAGCATGACGACCATGATGATGACGATCATGCCGAATCCGAGGGCCTTGCCCACGTTCTGTTCGCCGGCGAGCACATTGCCGTTCAGGAACGTGCCGATCTGTATGGGCGTGAGGGCGATGCTGCCGCTCGTGAGCGCCTGGGCCGTCGCATAGGCGGACAGGGCGCTGCCGAAGAGCAACAGGACCGCGCCGAGCACCGAGGGCAGGAGCACGGGGCCACCGACATGGCGCCAGAACTGCCAGCTCCGTGCGCCGAGGTTGTTCGCGGCCTCGCGCCAGGTCGAGCGGATGCCCCCCAGGGCCGGCGTGATGACCAGCACCATGAGCGGGATTTGGAAGTACATGTAGACGAGCGCGACACCCGAGAGCGTGTAGAGGTCGAAGCCGTGCTGGTAGGGGTCGATGCCGAGGTCGCGCAGCCATGTCGTCGCGACGCCGGTCGTCCCGAGCGTGGCGATGAAGAGGAACGCCAGCGGCACGCCCCCGAAGTTGGCAAAGACGCCCGAGGAGGTCGACACGATGCGTCGGAGATTCGTGCTCTTCGATGTGTGGATAGCATACGCGAGGAGCAGGCCGATGATCCCGGGCACCACCGACGAAATGACGGCGAGCTCGAGACTCGTCTCGTAGCCGGTCCGATAGATGCCGGTCGTGGCCAGCCTCAGATTCTCGAACGTGAAGCCGCCACTCGGCTTCTGGAAAGCGCCGTAGACGATCGCCAGCGCCGGGATGCCCAGGAACACCAGCGTGTAGAGGGCGAACGGCGCCAGCCCGACGAACGGCGACACCCTCGAGCGCCAGGTCCGCCCGCTCACGTCGTCCTCGAAGGCGCCCCCGGCCCCGCGCCTGGTGGCAACGGGCCCGGGGTCGCCGGCAGGGATCGAACGGTGCGAAGCAGCGGAGACCTGGGCGCTCTCACCCACCCGCTCAACCACCGATCGCGCTGGTCCAGCCCTGCGCCACCGTGGCTTCGGCCTGGGTGATCTGCGCCTCCGTCGGGAACGTGAGCGGTCCTGACGGGGCGGCAGGCAGTGCCTTGTAGGCCGCCTCGTCCACCGAGCCGCTCTTCACCATCGACGGAAGCTCGATGGGCCGGGCCTCACCTTGGAGCCACAGGTTCTGCCCCGTGGCCGAGTAGAGGTACTCCTCCCACAGTCGGGCCGCCGCCGGGTCCGGCGCCGTCTTGCTGATGGCCTGGCTGTAGTAGCCGGCGTAGCTCGCGTCCGAGGGGATCACGACCTTCCAACCCGGGTACTGCTTTGCCACCTCTGATGCTTCGAGGTAGTCCCACCAGATGAGAATCGGCGTCTGGCCGCTCTCGACGGTCGACGGCCCTCCGGTCACCGGGACGAAGTTGCCCTCGCTGCTCAGCTTGTGGAAGTACTCGATTCCCGGCTCGATGTTGTCGTACGAGCCGCCGTTCGCCAGCGCCGCCGCGTACACCGCAGCAAAAGCGGCACCCGCCTGCGTGGGATTCCCGTTCAGGGCGACCTGGTTTTTGTACTCGGGATTGAGCAGGTCGGCGAATGAGGTCGGTGCGTGCTTGACTACCTTCGAGTTGTAGCCGATCGCCACGTAGCCGCCGTAGTCGTCGAACCAGGTTGCGTCTTTCGACTTGGCGATGGCGGGGATGTCGCTCCATTCGACAACCTTGTACGGCGCGAGCAGGCCGTCCTGGTCGGCGGTGATGGCGAACGACGTGCCGAGGTCCAAGACGTCGGGGGCTCGGCTCTGTCCCTTCAGTTCGGTAACAGCATTGATCTCGTCCTGGCTCGTGCCGTCGGGATTGGCGGAGTTGACCTTGATCCCGTACTTCTTCGAGAAGTCCTTGATGATGTTCCCGTAGTTGGCCCAGTCCGCCGGGAGGGTGATCACGTTGAGCGTGCCCTCCTTCTTGGCGGCGGCGACAAGGCCTTCCATACCACCGAAGGCGGCGACCGACGTGGCTGTGGCAGCGTCGGTCGACGCTCCCACGGTGGGTGTGATGACGAAGCTCATGGCAACAGCAGCGACCCCGGCTAGTGCCGGGGCGACTCGGTTTTTCCTGCTCCTGGCCACCCTTGCGTTGCGCATCCGGTCTCCGTTTCTCGGGCTTGTGGTGGAATCGACTTGTCCCGACAACGCGAACGTAACGACGCAAGGTGAACAGACCGAGTGCAGCGCGCGTCGGGCCGGGAATCCGCCGGTGAACACTCGCGGCGCTCGGCGTAACACGGCGGACGCGTGGCGCGAGGGGCTCAGGCGCCGACGACAAGCGCTTTGCCGCCGCCGCAGGTTCCCTCGCCGTTTGAGAGGTCCTTTCGCGGGTGACGGCTCGCACGGTTCGACACTCGTTGTCCGAGTGGTCGTCACCGTGCGTTCACCGCCCCCGCGGCTGGCCGCCCCGGTGACGACCTCGGTTTCAAGCAGCGGGCGGACCGTCGGGGTGCTGGGATGCGGCGGCAACGGGGTCGAGGTCCGAGATCGTCAGCAGGTGCCCGGGCTCCTCGGGGAAGGCCAGCTCGGAGGTGACCGAGAGGTCCGCACCAACGTGCACCAGCTCGCCGGACTCGAGGAGCCGCCATCCCTGCTCGCCGTCCATTGCCTCGCTCGCCACGACGACCGATCTCCGGCGCTCGAGGTGCTCAGCGCGTGCCCGGAGCCGGCTGCCGGTCACGTCCAGGCCCCCCCCACCCGTGCCCCCGGCGTCGCGTTCGAGCACGAAGAGCGAGTGGGTCGACGGGTAGCGAAGGGCCCACAGCTCGTGGGGCGTCGTGAGCACGAGATTGAGCGAGTACACGCCGAGGTGCTCGCTCACCCAGCTGAGCGCGGCCCGCAGGCCCGCCCCCACGTCGCCTTCGTGCCGGGCCGTCTCGGCGGAGACCAGCGCGAAGACGCGCTCGCTGTCCGTGTCACCGTGCACCAGCGCGCCGGCGCCGAGCTCTCGCAGGTGGGCGTCGAGCTGGTCGGTCCCCTGCACCACGCCGTTGTGGGCGAACAGCCGCCCGTCTTGGAGGAACGGGTGGGTGTTGGCCACAGTGTTCGAACCCGTGCTGGCGTGGCGGACATGGGCCACGAAGGTGGTGCCGTGCAGCTCGTGGGCCTCTTCGGCGAATGCGGGGTCGTTCCAAGCCGCCAGGGGTTGCTTGTCGACGACGGGCGCGCCGTCTTTGTCGAAGACGCCGATACCCGCGCCGTCGGGGTTGCGACGGCTCTGCGCCGCGAGGCTGTCGGGGGCCCCCACCAACCAGAAGGTCGCCGTGACGGGGCTCCTCCCGGCATGGAGGCCGAACAATCGACACATGGTGCACCTCCTCGGTTGACGCGTCGCCAAGGACACCGGCCCCACCGGGCCTCGCGCACTCTTACCTCACCGTGCCCCTCCGGCCAGGAGAAGGGCCAAAAGGCCCTGATCTGTGACCATGGGCGCTGGACCCTGATCCCCGCCCCGTCTGCCGCTCAGTTGACGACGGCCACCCCGCGGGCGGCATCGTCCATGTCGCTGCTGCCGTCGCCGTCGCCGTCGTCGAAGGCCATCTGGTCGTCGAGCGGTCCGCGGCGGAGCATCATGATGTCGAGCGGGTAGTTCTGGTGCAGGCGCCAAGGCATCGTGGCGGCCTGCTTGGGCAACCGGTCGACCGAGCGACGCACATAGCCCGACGTGAGGTCCATCAACGGGATCCTCGGGACCTGCGGATCGGGTGGGATGGGCCGGCACGAGCGGGCACCGCGCTCGTCCATGTAGTTGAGGAGCCGGCAGACGTAGCGGGCGGCGAGGTCCGCCTTGAGCGTCCACGACGCGTTGGTGTAACCGATCGTGAAGGCGAGATTGGGAACACCGCACAGCATGATGCCCTTGTAGGCCACCGACTCGGCGAGGTCGAGGGGGCGCCCGTCGACGGTGATGGCCATGCCCCCGAGCATCTGCATGTTGAGCCCGGTCGCGCTGACGATGATGTCCGCGTCGAGGGTCGCGCCCGAGTCGAGGAGCACGCCGTCTCCGGTCAGCCGCT
Organism: Acidimicrobiaceae bacterium; assembly: GCA_003155135.1. Lineage (GTDB taxonomy): Bacteria > Actinomycetota > Acidimicrobiia > Acidimicrobiales > RAAP-2 > Bog-515. The sequence continues at coordinate 43,784 of PMFN01000015.1, forward strand.
CGATCTGCCCGGTCACGACCGACGCCCGCCCGCTGCTCAATGCCTTGAAGAGGTCGCCGTCGGGAACGAAGCAGAGCCGCTGGTCCCATGGGCTGTAGCGGGGGCTGAAGTGGGTTTCCACGTCGAAGTCGGCCGGGAGCTGGCTCGCCACACCCTTCTTCAAGAGCCGCGCCATCAGCCTGGGTGCACGCCGGCACAGCTGGTAGACGAAGGTGGTGAGCACCACGTTCTTCCACCGCACCAACGGGTAGGCGAGCCGCTCGGGCAGCAGGTGCCGCAGCAGGTCGGCGATGCCATCGTGCTCGGGCAATGACATGACGTAGCTCGGTGAGCGCTGCAGCATCGTGACGTGCGATGCGCGCGCGGCCAGCGCCGGGACGAGCGTGACGGCGGTGGCGCCGCTGCCGATGACCACCACCGAGCGGTCCTCCCACTCGAGGTCGGCCGGCCAGTGCTGGGGGTGGACGATGCGCCCACCGAAGTCCGAGGCGCCCTCGAAGCGCGGGCTGTAGCCCTCGTCGTAGCGGTAGTAGCCGGTATTCCCGTAGAGAAATCGGCACGTGAGGCGCTCGAGCTCGCCGGACTCGGCGTTCTCCACCTCGACGGTCCAACGGGCGTCGGATGACGACCAGGCGGCACGCACCACCCGGCGGTGGTAGCGGACGCGGCGGTCGACCCCGTGCTGGTGGGCGGCCGCCCTGATGTAGCGAAGGATCGAGGGGCCGTCGGCGATGGCCTTGGCCTCGCGCCACGGGCGGAACGAGTAGCCGAGCGTGAACATGTCCGAGTCCGAGCGCACGCCGGGGTAGCGGAACAGGTCCCACGTCCCACCGCTCTCGGCGCGTGCCTCGAGGATCACGAAGCGCTTGCCCGGGCACTCTGCCTGGAGGTGGCAGGCGGCGCCGATGCCCGACAGCCCGGCACCGACGATCACGACGTCGAAGTCCTCGCCCCCCTCGCTGGTCACCGCACGAGTGTAGGCACCCACCGCCCGGGCGTTCAGGAGACCGAGAGCGACGCCACGTCGCGCAGGCCACCGCGACGCCGCTGCTGTGCGCTTGCGCTGTGCGACACCCAGACCCGCTCGCCCTCGGTGAGCCCGAGCACTCCGACGTCGGGGCGGGTGAGCTGGGCCCACGCGGCGCCAGCGCCTTCGACGTCCAGGTCCACCCGCACCTCGAAGCCCAGATGGGTGATCCGCTGCACCAAGGCCCGACGGCCGCCGGGCACAGGCTCGCGGTGCAGTGCCAGGTCGTGGGGTCGCACCGCCACCCCGTCGAGCTCGGTGACCGGGCCGAGGAAGCGCAGCACGAAGTCGCTCGCCGGGCGGTCATAGAGGTCGGTCGGTGCCCCGACCTGCTCCAGGCGCCCCTCGTTGATGACGGCGAGCTGGTCTGCCACCTCCATGGCTTCGTCCTGGTCGTGGGTGACCAACAGCGTGGTGACCGAGATCTGCTCATGGAGGTCGCGCAGCCACGAGCGCAGCTCCTCGCGCACCTGGGCGTCGAGGGCGCCGAACGGCTCATCGAGGAGCAGGACCGTGGGCTCGATGGCCAGCGCCCGGGCCAGGGCCATCCGCTGGCGCTGGCCGCCGGAGAGCTGCGACGGGTAGCGCTCGGCGAGATGCTCGATGTGCACCAGCTCGAGCAACTCGTCCACCCGCCGGCGGATCTCGGCCTTGGGCCGCCGTCGGACCTCGAGGCCGAATGCGACGTTGCGGCGCACGCTCAGGTGGCGGAACGGCGCGTAGTGCTGGAAGCAGAACCCAATGCCCCGCTCGCGTGCGGGGAGGCCGGTGACGTCTCGCCCGTCGATCTCGATTGAGCCGTTGTCGGGCGTCTCGAGGCCCGCCACCACGCGCAGCAGCGTCGACTTCCCGCCGCCGCTCGGCCCGAGCAGCGCGGTGAGGGAGCCCTCGGGGACGTCGAGGGTCACCCCGTCAAGAGCAGGTGTGGCTCCGAATCGCTTTGAGACCGATCTGATCGCGATCGCCATCGGGGTCCCCTCTCTTTCTTCTCGGCACTCATGACGGCAAGGACAAACAGGGCGAGCAGGGCGAGCAGGACCGCCCCGGCGTAGGCCGCCGTCGAGTTCAGGTTCTCCACGCTGTTGGAGATGAACAGGGTCATCGTCTGGGTCTTGCCGGTGATATTCCCCGAGACGACGACCACGGCACCGAACTCGCCGAGGACGCGTGCCGTCGTGAGCGTCACGCCGTAGGCGAGCCCCCGACGGATCGAGGGAAGGGTGACCCGCGAGAAGACGGCCGCGGGCCCTGCCCCGAGGGTGGCGGCCGCCTCCTCCTGGTCGGTGCCGATCTCGAGCAGCACCGGCAGGACGGAGCGCACCACATAGGGGAGGGACACGACCGCGGACGCCATGACGATCCCCGGCACTGCGTAGATGACGGTGATGCCGGCGGCGGCCAGGGGGCGGCCGAACCAGCCCGTCTGACCGTAGGCGAGGACCAGGGCGAGACCGACGACCACCGGCGACACGGCGAGCGGGATGTCGATGAGCGCGTCCAAGAGCCACGCACCGCGGAATCGGTGGCGGGCGAGGATGAGGGCTACGCCCACCCCGAAGACCGTGTTGAGGGGCACGGCGATGAGGGCTACCACCAAAGTGAGCCAGAGGGCATGGAGGGCGTCGGGCGTGGTGATGGCGACCCAGGCGGCGACGAAGCCGTGGGCGAAGGCACGGTAGAAGACGGAGCCGACCGGGACGACGATGAGCAGTGCGAGGTAAGAGAGGGCCACCACCCGCACCGGCCAGCGCGACCTGGCGGTCATACCGACTCCGCCACGCCGAAGCGGCGGCGCACCAGGCCGATGCCGACCAGCACGAACAGGGCAATGAGCACCAGCACCACCGAGACGGCCGCGGCGGCCGAGAGGTCGCCGCTCTGTGAGAGCGAGTAGATCCACGACGAGGCGACCTCGGTGTGGAACGGCAGGTTGCCCGAGATGAGGACCACCGAGCCGAACTCGCCGACCGCCCGAGCGAACGCGAGGCCCGCGCCGGCGAGGAGGGCCGGCGCGATGCTCGGCAGGACCACCCGGCGCACCACGCCGGCGGGCGACGCGCCGAGGGTCGCCGCCGCCTCTTCGGTCTCGCGGTCGAGCTCGGCGAGGACGGGCTGGACCGAACGGACGGCGAAGGGCAGCGTCACGAAGGCCAGCGCCAGCAGGATCCCCGCCGGCGTCCCCGCCACATTGACCCCGAAGGGGCTGTTGGGGCCGTAGAGGCTGAGCAGCGTCAGCCCGGCCACGATGGTCGGGAGGGCGAAGGGGAGGTCGATGAGCGCGCCCACGACCTTGATGCCGGGGAAGTCGTCGCGCACGAGCATCCAGGCGATGACGAGCCCGAGCACGGAGTTCACGGCAGCGACGGCGAGCGAGCAGAGCAGGGTCAAGCGGAGGGCGGCGACGGCCTCGGGCTGGCTGACCGCCTGCCAGAAGGCGCCCGGGCCCGAGCTGAACGCCGAGGAGAGCACCGCGGCCAAGGGCAACAGTACGAGGAGGCTCAGGTAGGTGACGGCAAGCCCCGGCCCGGCGAGCCGTGCAGCCATCCGGCGGATGCGCCGAGGCATGGTCGCCGGTCCGTTCGCGGCCTCAGCCGGGCGACTCGTGATGGTCCGTTCCTCGAGTCGCGTGCTCACCGAGGCTCAGCCGCTCGACGTCGAGACGCCGAGGCCTGCTTCGATCTTGGCCACCTTGCCCGTCTCGGGGTCGAAAAACGAGCCGTTGACCTTGGTCCAGCCGCCCAGGCTCTCGATCGTGAACAGCTTCTCCGGCTTCGGGAACGAGAACTGCTTCGCCACGCTCGCCAGCACCGGGCGGTACCCCTGCTGGCCCCAGATCTTCTGGCCGGCCGGCGTCAAGAGGAACGCCACGAACGCCTTGGCGGCGGCTGGGTCGGCTGCCTTGGTGGTAACGGCGATCGGGTTCTCGATGAGGATCGTCTGGGGTGGTGTCACGATCGAGATCGGCTCGCCTTGGCGCTGGGCGTAGAGGGCGTCGTCCTCGTAGTCGAGGAGCACGTCACCTTGTCCCGAGAGGAACGTCTGGAGCGCATTGGATGCACTGCTCGGCTGGGCGACCACGTGCTTGAACAGGTCACTTAGGTACGACGTGGCCGCCGTCTGGCTCTTGCCCTGGGCGAGCTGTGCGCCGTAGGCGGCCATCAGGTTCCACTTCGCGCTCCCCGAGCTGAAGGGGTTCGGCGTGATGACCTTCACGCCCGACTTCACGAGATCGGCCCAGGAGGTGATGTGCTTCGGATTCCCCTTGCGCACCACGAACGAGACGATCGAGTCGGTGACCATGCCCTTGGTCGGGCCCGAGTCCCATGACGGCGACACCAGACCGGCCTTGACGACCTTGTCCATGTCAGAAGAGAGCGAGAAGTTGACGACATCGGCCGGCAGCCCCGACGCCACGTCCGTTGCCTGGGTACCCGACGGCCCGTAGGACTGCGAGAACGACACGCCCGTGCCGGAGGAGGTCTTCGCGAATGCGCTGATCAGGGCGGCGAAGGCGGGCTTGGGCGTCGAATAGGCGACGAGGGCGACGTTCCCGCCGGCGGCTCCAGCAGGCAGGGTCGCTGCACACGTGGCGAACAGCGCCACGAGGAGGCCGACAGCGGAGGAGGGAAGGACGCGGGCGCGTGAACCGAGGAAGTTACTCATAGAGCTATAGATGACCAGATTAGTCATACTTCATGCAAAAGCCCAGCCGTCGTCGCGTGTGCTTCGCTATGCCGTGCCCGTTTCCGCCCCCCGGCGCTCACCCGCCCTCCTCTTCGGCCTCGCTGCGGTGCTCCTGCTGGCTGCGGGCTGTGCGGGGTCGGCGAGTGGTGCCGGTTCTGCGAAGACGGTCACGGCGACCGGCATCGCGGTTCGCTCAGCGGGCTGCGCCCAACCTGCGGGGCCCGAGCAAACCGAGAGCCGCCAGAGCATCGACGTCGGGGGCGTGGCGCGCTGGTACCTCCTCAGCACCCCGTCGCCGCCCACGCCGGGCCCGCTGCGCGCTGAGAAGGGATCGCCGGTGGCGAGGCCCCTCGTGCTCGACTTCCACGGCCTCGGCGAGGGTGCCATCCTCCACGCGACGACCTCGGGTTTCGGGACCCTCGGGCAGAGGGACGGCTTCGATGTGGCCTTCCCGAACGGCACGGGGACCCCAGTGCAGTGGGACACGGGCGACGAGCGTGCGACCAATCCCGATCTCGAGTTCGTGCGAGCCCTGCTCGACCAGATCGAGTCGACCACGTGCATCGACACCTCACGGGTCTACGCCAGCGGCTTCTCGGACGGCTCGTTCATGGTGTCGCTCCTCGCCTGCACCATGTCCCGTCGCATCACCGCCATCGGGGCTGTGTCGGGCCTGCAGCTACCGACTCCGTGCCCCACCACCCGGAGGGTCCCCGTCATCACGTTCCACGGGACCGCCGACCCGATCGTGTTCTTCAACGGGGGTATCGGCACCGCCACGCTCGGCCGCCTGTTCGGGCAAAGCCCGGCGACGACCGCCCCGGCGACCACAACCACCACCGCCCTGGCCAACCTCAATGGTGCGGGCATCCCGGCGACCGTCCGCGGCTGGGCGAAGAAGGACGGTTGCGACGGGAGGGCCACCAACACGAGGCTGGACAGCCAGGTCGTCCAGCGCACCTACCGGTGCCCGCCGGGTGCAGGCGTGGTGTTCTACATCATCCTCGGCGGGGGCCACGCATGGCCTGGCAGTGCCTTCAGCCGGTCGATCAGCGCCATCACCGGCTTCACCACCTTCCAGGTGGACGCCACCACGACCATGTGGTCGTTCTTCAAGCGCTTCGCGCTCTGAGCGGGCTCAGGAGACCAGCCCGGCCGTCGTGACGTTCAGCCCATCGGCCGCGCGCGAGCGGTAGAGCGCCTGGATCTCGGTGAACTCCGAGAGGCCCCACGGCCCGTTCTCCACGCCCACGCCGCTCCACTTGAAGCCGCCGAAGGGCTGCTGGGGTGCAAGAGCCAGGTGCGTGTTGACCCACGCGGTCCCGCACTCGAGCTCGGAGGCCACCTGGGCCGCCCGCTCGGGGTCCGCGCTCCACACCGAGCCCGAGAGCCCGAAGTGGGTGCTGTTCGCCCGCTCCAGTGCGTCGTCGAGGTTTCGGTAAGAGATGACCGGCAGGGCCGGACCGAACTGCTCCTCGTCGACGATGCGCGTGCCGTCGGTGATGTCGGCGAGGATCGTCGGCTCGAAGAAGTAGCCGGGCCGGTCCATGGCGTGGCCGCCGGTCACCGGCCGAGCCCCGCCCGAGATGGCGTCGGCCACCAGCTCCTTCACCCGCTCGTACTGCGGCTCGTTGTTGATCGGGCCGAGCTTGGACTCGGGGTCGGTCCCGTCCCCCACCTTGACCGTCGAGGCGTAGCCGGCCAGCGCCTCGACGACGTCGTCGTGGAGGGCCTCGGGGACATAGACCCGCTTGATGGCCGAGCAGACCTGCCCGTTGTTGTTGAAGGCGCCGGCGAAGATCGCCCGGGACACCACCGCCGGGTCGGCGTCGTCCAAGATGATCGCCGGGTCGTTGCCGCCCAGCTCGAGGGTCACGCGCTTCAGATCAGGTGCGGCCGACATGGCCACCTTCTTGCCGGTCTCGATCGACCCAGTGAAGCTCACCTTGCGCGGCGTCGGGTGACTGGTCATCCAGGCGCCGAGCTCGTCCCCACCGCTGACCGCATTGATCACCCCGGGGGGGACGGCGTCGCGGAGAAGCTCGACCGCCTTCAGCGTGCTGAGGGGCGTGAACGGCGAGGGCTTGATCACGAGCGTGTTGCCGGCGAGCAACGCGGGGGCGATCTTCCAGAAGGCGAGCGTGAGCGGGAAGTTCCACGGCGTGATGGCGGCGACGACACCGAGCGGGCGGCGTACCACCTCCACGAGGGCGCTCTCGTCGTCCTGGATGATCTGCGACGGCGTCTCCAGGTTGGCGAAGTACTGGCACCAGATGGCCGCGGCGAAGACCTCGACGTTGGCGTCGGCGAGGGGCTTGCCCTGCTCGGCGGTGAGCACCGGCGCGAGCTCGCCGGCAGAGGCCATCAGCACGTCGGCCATCCCGAGCAGCGTCGTGCGTCGGAACGCCTCGTCGGACTTCCAGTCCCGGTAGGCCTTGGCGGCGGACTCGAAGGCGCTGTCCAGCTGGGAGCGCGTGCACTCGGGCGCCTCGGCGAAGACTTCCCCCGTGGCCGGGTTGCGAACCCCGAACGTGGCCGCCGCGTGCGCAGTGTCCCCGGCGATGGTCATGACGACGTCGGACATGGATCTCCCCCTATCGGATGCAACAGCTCTCCCGGCAGTTAATGCCGAGACCAGCGCGTTGTCAATGCGTCCGGGTGCTCGGTCGGCCCGAGGGGGCCGCTCAGGGGCGCACGTCGGCGAGGGCCGAGAGCGCCTCCTCGTCGAGGACGACATCGGCCGCGGCGAGGTTCTCCTCCAAGTGGGCGAGCGCCGAGGTGCCCGGGATCAGCAGCACGCGCGGCGCGATGGCCAACAGCCACGCGAGCGCCACCTGGGGCGCCGTGACGTCCATGCGAGCGGCGGTCGCCTGGACGACGGGGTCGTTGAGCACAGGGCTCTCGGCGACGAATGCCGACCCGAGGGGGAAGAAGGGCACGAAGGGTGTCCCGTCCTCGACGCAGGCGTCGAAGAGGTCCTGCTCGGCCCGCTCGATGAGGTTGTACGCGTTCTGCACGCAGGCGACCTCCGTCGTGGCCTGGGCAGTGCGGTACTCGTCGAGGGTGACGTTGCTGAGCCCGATGCCACCGATCAGCCCCTCGTCGCGCAGCGCAGCCATCTCGCCCAACTGCTCATCCAACGGCACCGTCCCCTCGGGGTGGCGCCGCAGGTTGACGACATGGACCTGGTCGACCCCGAGGCTGCGCAGGTTCGTCTCGACACCCGAGCGGAGCTCCTCGGGGCGCTGCGCCGGGAGCCAGCCACCGTCGGCGCCGCGGGCCGCGCCCACCTTCGACACCAAGACGAGCTCGTCGTCATAGGGGAAGAGGGCCTCTTTGATCAGGTCGTTGGCGACATCGGGCCCGTAGAACTGCGCGGTGTCGATGTGGTTGACGCCGGCCGACCTCGCCGCCCGCAGCACGGCAATGGCGGCGTCGTGGTCCTTCGGGGGGCCGAACACGCCCGTCCCTGGGAGCTGCATGGCCCCGAACCCCATGCGGTGGACGGGATGGCCGGCGAGAAGGACTGGTGCGGTGGGCATGCACCCATTTAACCGTCCTCGGCGCGCGCGCAGACCGGGACCACCCCGGCTGGAGTCGCGGGGCCGGGCGGTCCGTGCCCTTCCGCCAGTCCGGGTGGAGCACCGGTCGAGCCGCCCGGGCCCGTCCTCGACTGCCTGCGATCTTCGGACCGTCCATGCTCGACATCATCGGGTGACACGGCGACCCACTCAGCCGTGAAGGGGGTCCGAGAGGTACCCGCGCAGCGCCGCGCGCCGGCGCTCGAGCAGGCCCAAGCCGACGAAGTGGCCGCCCACCCAGCCCGCGATGGCCACCGCACACGTGAGGGCCACCCCCTCGGTGAACTCGACCGGGCTGAGCGGGCCCGAGAGGCCGTGCTTGGCCGACATGTCCCACAGGAGCGCAGAGGGGAACGTCAGTGCGGTCGCAAGGGCAGGCACGAAGCCGTACGGAAGAAGGGCGAGGGCCAGCCAGCGCCAGATCATGTGCCTCCAGGGGCGGCGGTTCATGGCCCGGGTGCGCAGCGGGATCGGGTGGTAGGGCGCGACGATGCCCAACCACCCGGCGATCCCGAGCGCGCCGAAGGGAACGATGGCGATCCACACCATGGTCGGCAGTCCCGACCGCCAGTTGCCGCTCGAGGTGATGACGAAGGTGGCGACCAGGAGGCACACGGGCGAGACCAGGAGCCAGAGCGCGACGTTCTTGGCCGACCACAAGAGGCGCAGCTCGTCGGGCTCCTCGAGGGCCGCCAGCATCCGCCGGCGGTCGGGGGCGATGACGTTGGTGGCGGGCACGTCGGAGTACATCCACACGGCCAGCACCATCGGCAGCGCCAGCGAGCCATGGAGCCTGAAGAAGAACTCGCGCAGGCCGAACGGTATGAGGTACCAGGCGAACAGCATGAGCGCGGCATTGGCCGCCACCACGATCGGCGTCTCGTAGGGGCGCTGGAAGCATCGGCGGAACTCGCTGCGAACGGCCTGGCCGAACGTGAGCGGGAGGACGACTTCGCCGTCGGCGCTCCGCCGGGCACGGCGCTCGAGGGAGGTCACGGCCTGGAGTCTTGACCGGCCCCGCCGGCGACGCAACGCGCCCGCCACGTGCGGGGGCGTCGCAAGCGGGGGTAGAACACCTCCATGCAAATCGGCGTGGTCTTTCCTCAGACAGAGTTGGGTGGCGACCCCGGAGCCGCCCGTGCGTACGCACAGGGGGTGGAGGCGCTCGGCTACGGGCACGTGCTCTGCTACGACCACGTGGTCGGCGCCGACGCCGAGGTGCACAAGGACTGGAAGGGCCCCTACGACCTGCACACCACCTTCCACGAGCCATTCGTGCTCTTCGGCTTCCTCGCCGCGTGCACCGCCCTCGAGCTCGTGACGGGGATCATCATCCTCCCCCAGCGCCAGACCGCCCTAGTCGCCAAGCAGGCGGCCGAAGTCGACCTCCTCACCGGCGGGCACTTCCGCTTGGGCGTCGGCCTCGGGTGGAACGCCGTCGAGTACGAGGCCCTCGGCAAGGAGTTCTCCAACCGCGGGGCGCGCATCGACGAGCAGGTCGAGCTGCTCCGGGCGCTGTGGAGCAAGCAGAGCGTGACGTTCCACGGTGCCCACGAGACGGTCACCGGCGCGGGCCTCGCACCGCTGCCGGTGCAGCGCCCCATCCCGGTGTGGTTCGGCGCCCAGTCGGCCCCCGCCTACCGTCGGGTGGGGCGCCTGGCCGACGGCTGGTTCCCCCAGGTGCCGCCCGGCGAGCGGCTCGACGAGGCGAGGGCGCTCGTCGAGCAATCCGCGCGCGACGCCGGGCGTGACCCTTCCTCGCTCGGCATGGAGGGCCGGGTGTCGTGGGGACCCGAGGGCCTCGACAAGCTGGTCGGCCACGTCGAGAAATGGCGGGCCGCCGGGGCCAGCCACGTCTCGATCAACACCATGGGCGCGGGGCTCGTCGGCGTGGACGGCCACCTCGAGGCACTCGGGCGCGCCATCGGGGCGATCGGGCCGGCCTGAGCGGTTCACTCAGTTGCCGAGCCGGGCGCCAGCACCCAGTTGCAGCACTCGAAGAACCCACGCTGGCCGGCGCCCACCTGGTTCAGGCAGACGCGGTCGAAGCCGGCGTCGAAGACCACACTGATCGCCGCCACGTGGCCCTCGGGCCCCAGGTGATCGCCTCGGCCACCATGCCCTCTGTCACCGGCGCGACAGCGGGCGAACTGCCACGGCAGGGGCAGCTCCTGGGCCAGCTGGCCCTCAAGCGCCTCGTTCGGCCACAGGCTGGCGGCGAGGGTCCGCGCCGTCGCCGCGTCCTCCCCGGAGCAGATCGTGACCACGCCGATGGCCCGGCCCTTCCCGCCGCTTCCGATGAAGACCGAGCGACATCCTGCCTCCTCTCCCCGGCGTGCGTACTCGACGAGCTCGCCTGGCCCGTACTCCTCGCTCGAGAGAAAGAGGCCGATCTCAGCGATGTGCGCTGCTCTCCGTGTGAGCGCCCGTGCTTGCGCCAGTCGCCGGCGAACGGCAAGCCGTTACCCCGACGTCGCCGCAGGTTGCGCGGCACTCGAGAGCGCAGGTGCCGGGGGTGCCCACTACCCTGCGGGCCATGGTCGAGGGGGCGGGGACATGGGCTGCGGCGGTGGGCTCGGTGCAGGGGGGCACACCGGTCGCCGAGGTGGTCGCCGGCCTGCTCGAGGCCATGACGCCCGATGAGAAGCTCTGGTGCCTCGACGGGGACCTCCCGTTCTGGGCGGGGCTCGGCGACCTGGGTGAGGGCGGCTACCACAAGCGGACCTTCCCAGCGGCACGCGTGGAGCGTCTGGGCATCCCGGGCTTCGCCTTCTCCGACGGGCCGCGCGGCGTGGTGATCGGCCCGGCCACCTGCTTCCCGGTCTCGATGGCCCGCGGGGCGGCCTGGGACCTCGAGCTCGAAGAGCGCATCGGCGACGCCATCGGTACCGAGTTGCGCTCCGTGGGTGCCGACCTCTTCGGGGGTGTGTGCGTGAACGTGCTGCGCCACCCGGCGTGGGGCCGAGCCCAGGAGACCTACGGCGAAGACCCCTTCCACGTGGGCGAGCTCGGGGCAGCCCTCGTGCGCGGCGTGCAGCGCCACGCCATGGCGTGCGTCAAGCACCTGGCGTGCAACTCCATGGAGAACGCCCGCTTCGAGGTCGACGTGGCCGTCGACGAGGTCGCGCTGCACGAGGTGTTCCTGCCGCAGTTCCGGCGCATCGTCGACGAGGGCGTGGCAGTCGTGATGACTGCCTACAACGCGTTGAACGGCGAGTGGTGCGGCCAGAACCGCCCGCTCCTCACCCAGATACTGCGTGACGAGTGGGGGTTCTCGGGCTTCGCGATCAGCGACTGGATCTTCGGCCTGCGAGACGCCGGACTCTCGCTCACTGCGGGCCTCGACGTCGAGATGCCCTACCAGATGGTGCGCGCCGGGGGCCTCGATGCGGCACTGGCGGATGGAGCCACAAGCTGGGAGGACGTCGACCGCTCCGTGGCCCACGTGCTCGCCACGCTGCTGCGCTTCAGCGGGGTGCTCGCTGCCGAGCGGCCCGGCAGTGACGTCCTCGCCAGCCCGGCGCACCGGGCCCTCGCACGGGAGGCCGCGGCCAAGTCCGTGGTGCTCCTGCGCAACGAGCCCGTCGACGGGGTGCCGGTCCTCCCCCTCGACCCGGCCCGGCTCCAGCGCGTGGCCCTGCTCGGCGCGCTGGCCGATATCCGCAATCTCGGTGACGGGGGGTCGAGCGACGTGTGGGCAGAGAGCGTGGTGACCCCGGCCGCCGGACTGCGCCTGGCGCTCGGTGGCGTCGAGCTCACCCTCGACGACGGCACCGACGCAACCCGGGCCGGCGTGGTGGCGGCCGATGCCGACGTGGCGGTGGTCGTCGTCGGCTACACGAAGGACGACGAAGGAGAGTTCATCGGTGCCGGCGGGACGAACACGGCCCTCCAGGCACTGATGCCTGGCCCCGACGATCCCGATCTCGCCGCCCGCTTCACCGACTCGGTCGCTGCGAATCCCGGGCCGGAGCCGCCGGCCGGCCTCGCTGCGGCAGGCCCACTCACCTTCTCGACCGGTGGCGACCGGTCCTCCCTTCGCCTCCACCGGTCCGACGAGGACCTCATCGCTGCGGTTGTCGCCGCCAACCCCCGCACCGTCGTGGTGCTCGTGGCGGGCAGCGCTGTGCTCACCCCGTGGGCCGACGACGTCCCGGCCGTGCTGCAGGGCTTCTACGGCGGCATGGAGGGCGGCCACGGCCTAGCCGACGTGCTGGTCGGCCGGCGCAGCCCCGGCGGCCGGCTGCCCTTCAGTGTGCCGACCGACGAGGCGCACCTTCCGCCCTTTGACCACGAGGCCACGGTGTGCACCTACGACCGCTGGCACGGGTGGTGGAAGTTGGAGCGCGACGGTCACCCGGCGCGGTTCCCCTTCGGGTGGGGCCTCACCTACTCGGGCTTCGAGTGGGGCGAGTTCTCCGCCAACGTGGCGGACGGCGTGCTCGAGGTCACCGGGTCGGTCACGAACACCGGCGGCCACACCGCGGCCGAGGTCGTCCAGGTCTACGGCGCCGCCGCGAGCTTCCCCGACCAGCCGCGCCGACTGGTGGGCTTCGCCCGGCTCGAGGTGGCACCGGGCGCCGGTGCGGAGGTAACGATCCGGGTGCCTCTTTCGCTCCTGGCGGCACGTGACGCCGCCGCAGCGCGCTGGGTGTTGCCGCAGGGGCGTGTGGACCTCGAGATGGCCCGCCACGTGGGCGATCCCCGCTCCCAGCGCGTCACCGTCGAGGTGCCGGACTGAAGAGCCAGGAGCGGATCAGGGCCTCGGACCGCGCGGGCCACCGGCTATGGCCACAACAGCTCGCCCAGCCCCGACGCCCTCGCCACCGGACGCTCGATGGCCGTACGCAGCGCAGCCTCACTCGAGACGACGGTGATCCGAGGTGCCCTCGTGACCGCGGTGTAGAGCAGCTCGCGCGACAACACGGGCGACGCGGCGTCGGCCAGCGAGACGACGGCGTGGCCGAACTCCGATCCCTGTGCCTTGTGGATGGTCATGGCCCACCACCATTCGAACTCGGCCAGCTGTGCGGTGGAACGGAGGTCGATGCCCGAAGGGCCGGCCATGGCCACGGCCACCGAGTCGCCGTCGGTCACGACGACCCCGACGTCGCCGTTCGACAGCCCGTTCAATGCGTCGTTGGCCGTCACGATCACCGGCCGGCCGGGCGCCCACCTGCGGTAGCGCGAGAAGGCGGAAACCCGCTCGGCAACGGCCGCCTCGATGCGCTCGGACCAGTCGGCGGCGCTGAGTCGACCCAGTCGGCGGGCCGCCAGCACCTTGACGCCAGTTGCGGCTGCCAGCGCCCCCGCGGCGTCGCCGGCGATGGCGCGCGTCGCCACGTCGACGGCACCGTCGACTGCCACTCGCTCCACCTCGGCGAGCGCTGCGGCATCGTCGGATCGCACCCACGACACGTCAGGCGACTCGCCGTCGAGGACCGCCATTGCACGAGCGGCGTCACCGGTGCGCACGGCCCGGGCCAGGGCGGCGACGGCCGAGTCGGCGGCGAAGCGGTGGACGTGCTCGAGGACGCTGACGTGCCCGGCCAGCGGTCCCGTGCCTGACAGCGGGTCCGGACCCACCAGGTCGGCCATCACCGTCCCGACTTCGATGCTCGTGAGCTGGAACGGGTCACCAACGAGCACGAGGTGGGCGGCCGGCGGCAGTGCTTCGAGCAACCGGCTGAGCAGCGGGAGCGACAGCATCGACGTCTCGTCGACCACCACCATGTCGTAGGCAAGCGGGTTTCGCCGGCCATGACGGAACCTGGTGCCACCGCCCGCCCCGAGTAGCCGGTGCACGGTGAGTGCGGGCGTGGCATCGATGAGCGCCGCCATCCCGGGGGTGATGGCACCGGCGCCCTCGAGCGCCGCCACCTGCTGGCGCACGGCCTCGAGCATCCGAGACGCCGCCTTGCCGGTGGGTGCGGCCAGCGCAACCCGCAGCCCCTCTCCCCGCCGGCTCGCCACTAGGTGGGCGGCCGACAGGGCACGCGCCACGGTGTGCGTCTTGCCCGTCCCCGGGCCGCCGGCGATGACCGACACCGCTTCGGTGAGGGCGCGTCGAGCTGCTTCTCGTTGACGGTCCCGCCCGCTCGGCCGGGGCCCGAAGACCGCGTCGAGACAGCTGTCGAGCTCAGCCGGCGACGCCTCCCCGAGCACAGGCGTCGTCGAACAGCGCGCAGCGATGACCGCAGCCGTGCAGCGCTCGAAATCGAAGTAGCGCTGGAGGTACAGGCGTCGCCCGTCCCAGACGAGGGGACGGAGGGGCTGGGCCTCGTAGTCGGCCGGCTGGGCGACGATGCGGCTGTCCTCGAGTACTGCCGCCCATTGGCCGGTCTCGGGCCAGTCGAGCGTGGACGCGAGCTCATCGTCGGCGTCGGCCGCCAGGCGGTGGACCGCCTCGAGCTCCAGCCCGACGTGGCCGAGACGCGTGGCACGGACGGCAGCGGCCAGCGCCAGCTGCTCTTCGGGCCCGAGGCCACCGGCCAGACGACCGATGGCGGCCACGCAGTGGACCTCCAACCGCCCGAGGACGCCGGCGCGCACGAACGGGGTCAGCACCTCGGTCCCGGCCGGCGCGCTTGCCAGCCCGCCGGCGCCAACGGCGCTCATGCGGGCACCTCGGCGCTCCGACGGCCCGCGAGCAGGTCGCTTACCTCGACGACGGCGGCCGGCGGGATCGCCCAGTCGAACACGCCGTTCACGTGCCCGCCGACGACCGGCACGGTTGGTCCCGTCATGCCGCGCAGGAACAGATAGGCCGCACCGCCGAGGTGCACAGAGGGCTCGTAGTCCGCCAGGCGCCAGCGCAGGTACCGGTGCAGGGCGACCGAGTACAAGAGTGCCTGCAGCGGGTAGTCGTGCTCCCTCATGGCCGATGCCATGGACGAGCGGTCATAGTCGCGCTCGCTCGCGGCCGCCCCCCAGGGGGTGAGCTGGTTCGTCTTGTAGTCGATCACCACGAAGCGCGCTGCACCGTCGGCGTCGCGCACTCGGACAATGAGGTCGATCGAACCGGTGAGGTGACCCCGCAGCGAGGACTGCGAGCCAGCGGCGCCGAGCCGGCTCGCCCACGCCGCCATCGGGTCGTCGTCGGGCAGGTGGGCCCGTAGCGCCGCTCCCATCTGGCGGAGCGTCGTGGCCTCAGGACCTCCGAGGGGCAGGTCGAAGCCCATCTCGTCGACGCGGTCGACTCGGGCGATCTGTGCCAGGCAGCGACCGTGGAACGGCGCGCCCAGCGCTGTCGTGAGGACGGCCGAGAGGCCCTCGACCAACAGGGGGGTGCCGTCACCGCCCTCGTTGTCGAGAAGCGGGAACGGGCGGCGGGCGAGCTGGGCGCCAAGCGACGAGCGGATCTCCCCTTCGAGGTCGACCGCAGCGAAGTCGATGCCCTCGAGCACGGCGTGCACGAGTGTGCCGAATGCGGTCCCTGCTGCCAGGTGCGAGAGTGCTCCCCCGCCCCGGCCGGCGCCATTCCCTCCTTCGGCACCCATGGTGTCGGTGGGCCCCTCATCGGCCGCGCCACCGTCGGCCGCGCTCTCGTCCATCGGCTCAGCCGCCGGCGCCTCGGGCCCGTGGCTCAGGGCGGTGAACGACCACCGACTCGACGAGCGGTCGAGACGGACGTCGAACGACGCGGTGCTGAGCTCGGGACGCGCACGGCCCCCGAGCGAGTCGTGCCAGGTCATCGGTGGCACGTGGCCGTGGCTCGACACTGCCAAGAGACCGTCGGCCGACTCGATCAGCGGTGCGAGCGAAACCAGCAGCTGGTCGTCGGCGGGAGGGCTCACCGTCGTCGCACCGTAGAGGTCAGGGTCGATGGTGCCGTCGGGGCGCCGGGCATAGAGGAGGCGGGTAAGCGGCGAGCTGTCTCCACTTGCCGCTTTCGCCCACCACATGACGGTGGCGTGCCGCGCGCGGGTCAGTGCCACGTACGCGAGCCGCAGGTACTCACCGGCCGCGTCGCTCGACGCCGCGTCCTTGCGACGCTTGGCAGTCGCGGCGTCGGGCCAGGCCGATCCGTTGGCAACGTCGAAGGTCCGACGCCCTCCCTCGGTGAAGATGACCGGTGGTGCCTGCGGCTGGCGCCAGAGCGTGGGGCAGCAGACGACCGGGAACTCGAGCCCCTTCGCTACCCATGCCGTCATGATCTGGACGGATTCGGACTCGGTCTCGATGCGCCGGTCCCGCACGCTTCCCTCGATGTCGGGCTCGGCCTCGGGGTCCGCAGGCGCGTCGAGTACGGCGAGCAGGGACGCGATGCTGGCCCGACCATTCGGGGCGCCGGCACGGAGCAGGTCGCCCACATGGCCGAGGTCGGTGGCGGCACGGTCGCCGTCGGGGAGCCCAAGGACCCTGGCGACCGCCCCGCTGTCGGCCAGCACTTGAGCCAAGAGGGCATCGACGCCGTCATTGGCGAGGACCTCCAACCACTCGCCGAGTCGCCGTTGGACCTCGATGAGGTCATCGTCTGCCGCCGCAGCGAGCTGGGCAGCGCCCCATCCCCCGAACCATGAGATCGCCATGGTGCGCGCCCGGCGGGGGTCGGTGGGACGCAGCAGCGCCTCGAGGAGCCACCGCCAGTGCATCGCAGCTTCGGACTCGAGGACGCTTGTCCCGCGCACCAGCACCGCCGGCACGCCGGCACGGCGCAGGGCGGCTTGGAACTGCGCGGCCTCGTCGTTCCGGCGCACCAGCACCGCGATGTCCGAGGGCCGAAGCGCCCGGGTCCCCCCGGCCGGCTGTAGCGGGTCCGGCATGCAGGCACCGTCGAGCAGGGCGATGACGTGGGCGACCAGGTCCTCGGCGATGGCACGGACTGCGTCGTCGACGATGACCCCGTTGGCGTGCTTGCGCGCGATGTCGGGCCCCGTCGCCATATGCAGCGTCAGCGGGGGCCACGGCGCCCCGTCCGTTCGGAGCAGGGACCGGTGCTCGAGATCGGGCGCGGGCATGACCGGAGCGAAGCGGATCGCATCGGTGCCGAACGTGGCGTCGGCGAAGAGCACCTCCAGGGCGCGCAGCAGGCCCCCGTCGGAACGCCGGTTGACCTCGAGTGACCGTCGGTCGGTGGCCGGGTCGGCGAGCGCGGCCACGTAGGTGGCCACGTTGGCGCCTCGGAAGGAGTAGATGGCCTGTTTGGGGTCGCCCACCAGCACCAGGGCGGTCGTCGATGCCGGGTCACCGAAGGCCGCCTCGAAGATGGACCACTGGACCGGGTCGGTGTCTTGGAACTCGTCGATGAGGGCCACGCCGAATCGGCTGCGCAGGCCAGCGAGCACCGCCCGGCCGCCCGGTCCTTCGATGGCGCGTCGCAGCTCGGTCAACACGTCGTCGAAACTGAGCGTGCCGGCCTCCCGGCGCCGCGATTGCAGCGTGGCGAGCGAGCGCCCCACCAACGAGCTCAGCACCTGCGCCTCGAGCGGCGCGCCCTCTTCCCCCCACCGCGGGGCGAGGGAGAGGTCCGGGATCGACTTCGCCGTCGACGTGGCCTTCACCAGGTTCGAGTAGGTCGGCAGGGCGCCAACGAATTGTGGCTGGGTCGATGCCCAGGCGAGGACGTCGGAGCAGGCCGCGGCGACCTCGCTCTGGCCCGCGTCCACCAGGGTGGCGTCGGGGTCGGTCGCGCTGTTGGCGCCCAGCGTGCCGAGCACCTGGGTGGCGAAACCGTGGATGGTGGTGATGGTCGCCGAGTCGAACTCGGTGACCGCCCGCGCCAACCGATCGGCGCGCAGTCCCCGGTCGCTCGATGCGAGGTGGGCGAGGACGGGGTCAGCGAACGTCGCTATCTCCCCCTCGAGGAGCACACCCGCCGCCTCGGTCAGACGGGAGCGGACCCGGTCGCGCAGCTCCGCGGCGGCCGCCCGCGTGAAGGTGACCATGAGCAGCTCGCTCGCCCGGATCCCGCGCTCGGCCACGAACCGCGTGGCCAGCGCCGCCAGCGTGTAGGTCTTGCCGGTCCCCGCACTGGCTTCGATGGCCATCCTGCCTGCCGGCAGCGGCGCCGCCGGATCGAACGGCTCGGGCCTCATGGCGTGCCTCCCGGCGGTGGGAGCTCTTGGGTCGTCTGCTCCATCGTGGCGTAGAGGTAGTGGGCGAATCGCCGCACCCTGCCCCCCCGGCCTGGTGGGTCGCCAGGTTGCGCCGGCGTGTCGAGGAGCTCCTGGGCGGCGACCCTGCCGAAGGCGAGTGCACTTGCCGGGTTGCTGCGCTCCCCCGGCCGGAAGTCCGTGCCCTCCCACGCCTTCACGGCCTCGTTCTCGGCGCCGCGGAACAGCTCGTAGCTGAGCCCCGGGAAGAAGGGAATGGGCTCGCGCGAGCCGCGACGGAAGCAGTCGACGATGACCGTCAGTGCATCGAGGGCGAGCTGGTGCGGATCGCCTGGCGCGACGGCGAGGTTGACCACCTTGGGCGCGTCGCCGCTGACCGCCCTGCTCGCCACCACCGAGTGCCACTCGGTGGCAGGGAAGGTGGCGGTGAGTGCCACGAGGTCCAGCCAAGCCGCCAGCTTCTGGTGGTGCTTGTAACGGACGTAGCGAACCCGTGCCGGCCCCCGGACAGCCCCGGCCAGCCCGCACACCACATCGCCCACCAGGCGGGTCCCATCGGGGAGGACAACGTCGACCGCTTCTACGTCGATCGCCTGGCGCTGCACGCCGGCGGCCTCGGCACCTCGGCGGAGCGCCTCGACCGTCGGTACGAGCGCAACGAGCACGGCGTCACCCAACGGCCCCGTCGGCAACAAGCCCAGCCCACGCTCGAACCTCGTGCATGCTTCGAGGTCCGCGCCGTCGAGCACCGCCTGGAGCAGCCGGTCCCCGACCTCGTAGCGGCCGAGCCCGTCCAGCTCCACGGGGAGGAGCCCTGAGGGGTCGTCCTCGTCGCGGGGGAACCGCAGGCCGAGGCGCTCGCCCATGAAGTACTCGACCGGGTGCTTCAAGAAGCGGTGCAGCTCCACGAGGTCCACGAGGTCGGCCCCGGGGTCGGCGAGACGAGCGCCGAGGAACGGGGCCGGCTCCGTCAGCCGGGTGCGGCGGGCCTCGGCGTTGGCCAACTCGGCCGGGTCGAAGCTCCACGCATCCCGAGCGAGCAGGCCGCCGCGTTCGAAGCACCGCTCGTCGTAGGGCTGGCGGGGGTGGTGCACCTCGAGCCGCCCGGCGAGTGACGCCCCGCTTCCCGGCTCGACCGTTGCCAGCAGGGCGTCGCGCAGTTCAGCGACCACCACGGCCGGTGGGATCTCCTGATTGGTCCGCACACTGTGGCCGTCTCGGATGAGGACGAGGTGATCCGACGGTGCGAGGACGGCCTCGAGGAGCTGTTGGCGCACCTCGGCGCGGGGGTCCCGGTCGCCGACGACCGGCCGCTCGGCGACGAGGTCGTCGCCGTCGACGTTGGCGGCGCCGAACGCCGCCTGGTCCATCCCGAGCAGGCACACCACCCTGAAGGGGACCCAGCGAAGTGACGAAAGCGAGGTGACGGTGATGCCGCCCCGGAAGAAGTCGGGGCGTCCCGCCTCGGCGGCGAGTCGCTCCGAGAACACGGCGCGCACGTCGCCGTAAGAGATGCCCGTCTCGCCGGACCCCACGGACTCTCTCGCCGACTCGATGAGCTTCGCGAGCAACGAGTCGAGGGCGTCGAGTTGCCATTGCGCGTCCGGTGGCGGGCAGAAGAGCCGAACCGCAGCCTGGCGGAAGAGGTCGACCCAGTGGCGGATCGGCCGTTCGGTCGTCGTCTCGCCGGCCAGTTCCGCCAGGTTCCAGAGGATCTCGGCGAGGTTGCCGAGGGTCTCGGCATCGTCGCCCTCCACCCCGTAGGGCACGGTGTCACCGAGGCCGATGCGCAGGTCGCCGTCCTGCGTGGCCACGCCGAGCAGGAGGCGATCGGCTCCTGCTCGCCACGTGTTCGCGTCGCCGACGGCGATGCCGTGCGCGGCCCGGTGGCCGTCGTCGAGCCCCCACCGCACGTTGGTCTCGACCACCCACGACTCAATGGCAGCCACCGCCACGTCGGTCAGCCCGAAGCGTTGGCGCACGGGCGCAAGCGAGAGGAAGTCGAGGACCGCCGGCGCTTCGAAGCGGCCACCGATGAGGTCGACCAGCACCGCCATGGCGTTGAGCACAGCGTTCCCCGACCGCAGCGATCGGTCCGCGATGCGGTAGCGAAGGCGCGGTGCTGCAGTGGTCGCCACCGGTGCGGCGGCGGCGTCGGCCGAGGGCCCGAAGATCCCCTCCACCAGTGGGGCGAAGCGCTCGAGCGACGGGCAGAGGACGACGATGTCCTCCTCCCGCAGCCCGAGGCTCGGGTCGGCCAAGAGGTGCAGCAGCGCGTCGCGCAGCACCTCGACCTGGCGACGCTCCCCGTGGCACGCGTGGAACTGGACGGTGCGATCGTCGGGGTCGGGCACAAACGATGCGCCCGGTCGGCGGTTCGCCCGCAGATCCGCCTGCAGCTGTCCGAGGAGTGTGGACGCAGGACCCTCCACCGGCGCGGGCACCGGCTGGGGGGCGGGCAAAGACGTCGACGCAGCCAGCAGCACCGACGTCTCACGCAGCAGCGCACCCCACGAGGCGAGCAACGGGTGACAGTCGAGGGCCAGGCTCGGATCGTCGGACCGGGGCCACGGTCCGATCCGCCGGGACCGGTCGAGCACGCTGCGCAGCGTCGCTTCGTCGTAATGGCTCGGTTGGAGCATGTAGAGGTGCAGCTCGTGGGAGGCGGCAACCCCCGAGGCGAGATCGAGGAAGTCCGCTCCGCCGGGCAGGACGGCCAACCCGAACAGGTTGAGGCGATCGGGAAGCCCGAGCTCGAGCGAGCCGTCGGCCAGGCGAGCGAGGAGCTCCTCGGTGCGCTCGGGTGGGCTCGGGAGTGCGATCGCCCGGCGGACGAGCCGCCAGAGGTGCGGCTGCCAGGCCTGGTGCCCCCCGAGCGGCTGCCCGAGGCCGTCGATGTCGAGCCCGGCGCGCCATGCCCGGACCATGGCCGGCCGGTGTCGGTGGTAGCGGTCGAACAGGTCGGCCACGCGGCGCGCCCGGGCGTAACGCGAGGGTCCGAGATCCGGTTGTGAGAAGGCGGTGAGGCGGTCGCCGCCGGCCGCGCCGGCGGCCACGGCGAGCACCGTCCAGACGAGGCGCTCGACCTCCCAGGGGTCGCCATCCCTACCGCGCCCCGCCTCGAGTACGCGGTCACGCAAGGTGTCAGGGAATGCACGCGTGACATTGGCCGACACGCCGTCGCTTTGCCCAGGAGCGGCGACCCCCAGGCGACGGCCCAGCTCCAGCGAGAGCCAGCGGTGGACCCCGAGCGACGGCGCGGCGATCCATTCGGGGGTCATCGGGTCGCTCGGGGCGTTCGCCAGGACGTCGGCGAGGGCGCCGGCCAGGACATCGGCTCTCCCGGCGGTGTGCAGGTGCAACATCTGGGCGAACAGTAGCAACGGGGTGTTCGCCGCCCGGGATGGGTGCGCGCGCCCCGTCTACGTACGCACCGCCCTCCAGCACCGGGCGCGCATCGGGAGCTCGCGGACCCCGTCGTCGGCCCCTTGCATGATCGAGTCGATGGCGCCCTCCACCCGGGAACGCGCCGCGCGCTGCTCCGCCGGGGTGCGAATGAGGACCGAGCTGTAGGTGCCCGCCAGACCGAGCAGCTCAGGACCGGTGCGCGGCAGCGTCCACTGCAAAGAGGCGAGCTCGGGGCGCTCGAACGGCGCCCCCGGTGGCAGGTCGACCGTGCGGCGGTGGTGCCGAACGGGAGTACCGGCGGGCGCCGCGAGAACCTCGCCCACCCAGTCGACCGAACGGTCGGCCCCGCTCCACAGCACGCCGAAGACACCCCCGGGCCGCAGCACCCTGGCGATCTCCATCGAAGCGGCGGCAGGCTCCATCCAGTGCCACGCGGAGGACACGACGACCACGTCGAACTGGCCGCTCGCAAGGGGCAGGTGCTCGGCGGCCCCGACCACCGCCCCGGCGGCCGGTGAGCGCCGGTGCAGGACCGCCAGCATTCGGGCGTCGGGCTCGACGGCCACCACCCGCCCAGCCCGCTCGGCGAGGCGCCGGCTCATCGCGCCGGTCCCTGCGCCGACATCGAGTGCCGCACCGCAGTGCTCCCCCACGAGCCAGTCGAGAGCCTCGTCCGGCGGGCCGGGCCGGAATCGGTCGTAACGATCTGCCTCGCTGCCGAACGAGCGGGCGGCGCCTGGGCTCAAGGAGTCGGCCACATGCCGAGCGTAGCGAGCGGTGGTTGACCGGCGGCCCGGCGCGGGCATGGCAGTGTTAGGACCAGGCCATTTCGAGGAGGACCCATGGATGAAGCGACCGCACGCAAGCTCGTCGAGGCTGAACGCGGCCGGGTGAAGCAGTTGCTGCGCGACGTCAACGAGTCCGGCCGCGAGGACCGCGAATGGGCGCGCCAGCCCGGCGACGCCGCCGACCCGGCGCAGCCTCTCACCTTCGAAGAGGAGTCCGACGCCGTGGCCGAGTCGCTCCGCCAGCGCCTCGCCGCCCTCGACCGGGCCATGGAGCGGATCGAGGAGGGCACCTATGGGCGCTCGGTGCGCAGCGGGGCGCCCATCCCCGACGCTCGGCTCGAGGCGGACCCCGCTGCCGACCTCACCATCGATGAGGCGAGCGAGGCGCTCTGAACGGGTTGGCTCAGTTGCGCGAGAAGATCTGAAGGAAGAACAAGAAGACGTTGAGCAGGTCGAGGAAGATCGACGCCGCCATGAGGGGTGCTGACGCGATGTTCTTCGAGCGCCGCAGACGCTGGAAGTCGAACATGATCAGCCCGGCGAAGATCACAAGACCGAGAACCGAGTAGATCAGGTCGCCGTTCGGTATGTGCACGAAGATGAGCACGATCCCGAAGATGATGAGTCCGAAGAGCGCGAAGAACGACGCCCTCCCGAGCCACGAGAGGTCGCGTCGGGTGGCGTAGCCGATCGCCCCGAAGCCCGCCACGAAGAGCGCGCTCGCTCCGCCGGCCTGCCACAGGGCCTGGGGGTCCACGCTCGCGTAGTACGCGAGCGTGGGGGCGATGGCGAGACCGAGCAGCAGTCCGAATGCGAGCAGCAGCGCGACGGTGAGCGAGTTGCTCTTGCGAGCGGCGAAGTTCATGGCGACCAGGCACACGAACGCGGCGATGAACCACACCCACCCCAACTTGTAGGAGAGGTCACGGCCGAGATAGGCACCGAGGGCGAACAGGCCGGCGGTGAGGGCCACGTAGCCCATGGTCTGCGCGAAGAGCGTGTGCGCACGGTCCCGAGGCATCGCACCCGGCACCGCGCGATAGCTCATGGCATTGCTCACGCTGCTCTCTCCTCTGTCCGTGCGGCTCTCGGTGTCCGGCGCCATTCAACACGAGGAACGGTTGGCATCGTGCGGCCGTGCCGTTCCCGCATGCCGACGTAGGGTTGCCATATGGACACCGCAGCTGTCTATTCCGGGTCCCGGCAGCGCCTGCTGGAGCTCTGTTTCGAGCTCACGGCTGAGGATGCGGCCGCCGTCGTGGCCCCGACCCCGGCGTGGCGCGTGCGCGACATCTACGCCCACCTGGCCGGCGTCTGCGCCGACACCCTCGACGGTCGCATGGACGGGGCGGGCTCGCCGGAGTGGACCGCAGCCCAGGTTGAGTCCCGGCGCCCGGCGGGGATCGAGGGTGCCGCCCAGGAGTGGGAGGCACGCGCACCCGAGCTTGACGCACTGCTGCGATCGGCAGACCCTGGCGCCATGACCTTCGTGGCCTTCGACACATGGACCCATGAGCAGGACGTCCGCGCGGCGCTCGGCTGGGGCCGGCTGGACGATGGGTTCGTGCCGGAGCTGGCCGAGTCGGCCCTCGACGTCTTCGACGGGAGATTCCGCGCGGCCGGCACACCCGCGCTGCTGGTGGTGACCGAACGCAGAGAGAGGGTGCTCGGCGACGGGGAACCGGACGCCACCTTGACGATGTCCTCCTACGAGTGGCTCCGCATGGTCTTCGGGCGCCGCAGCCTGCACCAGATCCACGCCGCGAACTGGGAATGCGAGGTAGGTGCCGGCGGCCCCGATGCCTTCATCGGCGAGCTGCACCTCTTCGCGCTGCCGGCGAGCGACATCGACGACTGACGGGCGGCTCTAGGGAACGAGCACCACGCGGCCGAACGCTTGGCGGCTCTCGATGTAGGCGTGGGCGGCAGCCGCCTCGGCGAGCGGGAACCGGCGGTCGATGACGACCCGGAGGCTGCCGTGCGCGACGTCGTCGAGGAGCCCGGCGATCATGGCGTGCGCCCGGGGCGCCATGAACAGCTCGGCACCGAGGAAGTAACCCGACAATGTCTGGTTGTTCGGCCGCAGGCCCGAGATGTCGACGCGCTCTGAGGGATGGCGCCCGGCGTCGCCGACGGTGACGCAGCGGCCGCGGTAGGCGAGCGCGCGTAGGCTCTGCTCCAGGGTCCGACCCCCCACCGAGTCCACGATCACGTCGGCCCCGCGCCCGCCGGTCAGCGACCGCACCGCGTCGACGAAGTCCACCTCGGCGTAGTTGATGCCGTCGTCGAGCCCGTACGCAGCGAGCCGTTCGAGCCGCTCGGCACTCGAGGCGGTCGAGAGCACCCGGGCCCCGGCCGCCTTGGCCATCTGGATCGCGCCGATCCCCACACCCCCTGCGCCGGCGTGCACGAGGGCGGTCTCGCCCGCTTGCAGTCGGCCAAACTCGAAGAGGCAGTCATGGGCGGTCCCAAAGGCGACGGGGACGCACGCCGCCTCCTCGGTGGCGAGGCCGTCGGGCACCTTCCACGCGAATGCCTCGCCGGCCACCCGCAATTCGGCGTGGGAGCCGTCGACCCCGACGGTCACGACGCGATCGCCGAGCGAGAACGACTCGACGCCCTCGCCGAGGCCGACCACGGTGCCGGCGCACTGGTAGCCGACGATGTGGGGCGCCCGGGTGATCTCACCGCCCGCGCGGTTCAAGGTGTCCCCGCCCTCGATGCTCACCGCCTCGACGGCGACGAGCAGCTCGCCGCGGCCAGCTGTGGGGTCGGGTACCTCCTCGTAGGAGAACACGTCGGGGGGACCGGTGACGGAGTAGACGGCTGCCTTCATGGGAGCGAGCGTAGCGATATCGGCGATATTCGGCGTGTCCTTCGGGCCGAGGGGCGGCGAGGCGGCGGTCCGCACCCCTACGGTCGTGGACAGCTGGCACGTTGCACTGTGCGCGGCAAGGCTGTACCGAGAGAGGTTGACGTCCGTCGAGAACCCCACGGCGGCCGTCGAAGAGCGCCCGGGGGACCATCCCCGGGTCCGAGCTGCAAGGGAACGGGTGTCATGGCCATCGCGCAACTGCTCGACGAGTCGCTGAAGGGGGGCCTGCCCGTCAGGCTGCGCGCCTACGACGGCAGCGAGGCCGGGCCGCCCGACGCGTCGGCCACGGTCATCCTCCGTTCCCCCGACGCTCTCGCCCGGATCCTGACGCGCCCAGGGGAGCTCGGCCTCGGCCGGGCGTATGTGGCGGGCG
This sequence comes from Acidimicrobiaceae bacterium, assembly GCA_003155135.1. Lineage (GTDB taxonomy): Bacteria > Actinomycetota > Acidimicrobiia > Acidimicrobiales > RAAP-2 > Bog-515. Next base: position 69,575 of record PMFN01000015.1, read on the forward strand.
ACCTCGACCTCGAAGGGGACATCTACTCGCTGTTCGCCCTCAACGTGGACGCCAACAAGTTGCGCATCGCCCCCCACCGGGCCCTCGAGATCCTCAGGGCCGTCGGACGCCCCGCCATCCGCTTCCTCCCTCCACCGCCCGAAGAGGCTCGTGTGCGGGGCGCCATCCACTCGCGCCGGCGCGACCACAACGCCGTGTCGCACCACTACGACGTGGGCAATGCCTTCTACGAGCTCGTCCTCGGGCCGTCCATGACCTATTCGTGCGCGGTCTTCGGCTCGCCCCACGATCCGCTCGAGACGGCGCAGGCCAACAAGTACGACCTCGTCTGCGCAAAGCTCGGCTTGGAGCCCGGCATGCGCCTGCTCGACGTCGGCTGCGGGTGGGGCGGCATGGTGCGCCATGCGGCCACCCACTACGGGGTGGACGCCGTCGGGGTCACCGTGTCCGAACGGCAGTACGAGTGGGCCACCAAGCGCGTGGCCGACGAGGGTCTGGGGGGCCGGGTCGAGATCCGGCTCCAGGACTACCGCGAGGTCGCCGACGGTCCGTTCGACGCCATCAGCAGCATCGGCATGTTCGAGCACGTGGGCCGCGCCCGCATGGAGGAATATGTCTCGGACCTCTGCAGCCTGCTGGCACCGGGGGGCCGGCTCTTGAACCACGCCATCGCCCAGCCTGGGCATCCCTTCCCCGCCACACCGACGGGTCGGGTGCGGGCGGCGTCGCGGCGCATGGCGGTCGCCGCGGGGCTACGAGCGCCGTCCAAGATCCACAGCCCCTTCATGGACCGCTACGTCTTCCCCGACGGCGAGCTGCACGAGGTCGGCGTGGTGGTCTCGATGCTCCAGGACAACGGCTTCGAGGTGCGCCACCTCGAGAGCCTGCGCGAGCACTACGCCCTCACCCTCCGCCAGTGGGTGGCCAACCTCGATCGCAACTGGGACGAGGCGGTGCGCCAGGTCGGGGCCGGGCGCGCCAGGGTGTGGCGCTTCTACATGGCCGGCTCAGCCGTCGGCTTCGAACGCCACAACCTCGAGATCCACCAGGTGCTGGCGGTTCGCCCCGACGCCGGTCGGTCCGGGATGCCCCTGCGGCCGGACTTCGAAGGGGCGGCGCGCTCGCCTGACGTGCCCCGGTCTCAGCCGCGGTAGGCGGCGGCCTCGCTGCGCACGATGCCGACCAGGTTGCCAAGCGCGAGGTTCACGTCCTCGAGGTGCAGCCCCCAGGTGGGCCCCAGGCTCTCGGGCACGATCGGGCGGTGGTCGCCAGGGCCGGCTTCGCTGTCCACCTGCAGCCAGCTGGCGCCGCCGCGGTACTCGCACTGCGCCCGGTAGAGGTCGGGGTCGCTCACCCACGGCGTCGCATAGGGCAGGCCGGGGTCGTTGGCGCCGAGCGGGCCGGGGAACGCGGCCGTTGGGAAATAGGGCTCGAGTGTGCCGCTGCCCCCGCCCAAGGCGGCGGGGTTCACACAGAGCACCTGGAGGGCGCTGGCCGGCTGCTGGCCCGAAAGCGCGCTCACCCCCGTCCCCACCCGACCGAAGAGCGAGTCGGCCGGCGGTGGCGTCGAGAAGCTCGAGTAGGCGATCACACAGCCGGTCTGGCCTGCGGACCGGCACGCGGGGATGTGGGCGAAGTCACCCCCGACGGTCTTCCCCACCGGGACCGTGACGTTCCCGCCCAAGATGATGGCCGAGACCAGCTTCTTTCGCACCGACGGCACCGGGTCGACCTGGGCCTTGAGGAGCTGGATCAGCATGGCGGCGCCCTGCGAGTGGCCGATGAACACGACGGGTCGGCCATGGTTGTCGTGGGCGAGGTAGTCGAGCCACGCGCTCTGCACCCCCTCATAGGCGGTGCTCACCGCCTGGGCGCTCAGACCTGTGCCACCGATTGCCGACAGCGTGAGCTGGGGGTAGACGGGAGCCCACACCCGGCAGACCGACGAGAAGCGCGACGCCTGGGCGACGGCGATGGCTGTCTCCTCGGGGTCGATGTCGTAGTTGGCGTTGGTGGTGGGCTGGGCGCTCACGGTCGGGTACACGTAGAAGCAGTCCACCTTCGGCTCGGCAGCCGGCTCGGTGGTGACCACCTTCGTCGATCCGTCGGCGCCGACGACCGTCGTTGTCTGTGATGTGAGGCACGGGTCGTGGGCGGCGCCGGGTCGGCACAGCCACACGGTCGGGTGCGCCTCGAGGCTCGACGCCTCGATGACCGTGGCAGACGTCGCAGCCGACGCCGTGCCCTGCCCGACCGCTCCGGCGACGAGGGCCCCGGTGACCGCCGCTGCCGCCAGGGCAGCGGCCGCAACGGGCCGCAGGGCGTGTGCTACCGCACGGATCGTGGTCACGTGGGGTGTCCGGCCGGGATGCGCATCGGTGCTGAAACGCTAGTGCTGCGGAGCCCCGCCGTCGCGTCGTGCCCATGGGCCGACCGAAGGCCGCCGGTGCAGTGGCGCCGCCCTCCACTACCGTGTTCCTGCCGGGATCGGAGGGGTACCCGGCCATGAGGGGGACACGGTGAGCGACGACATGGCGCCAGAAACGGGCGGACCCGGCGTCTCGCGGGCTGACGACGGCGACGGGGCGGCTGCCACCCCCGGGTCGGTGCGTGGCCTGAACGTGCCCGCACTCGGTGCACGCCTGCACATCACGGCTCGTGCCGTGCAGATCGCGCTCGGTTGCATCTGGCTCCTCGACGCTGCGCTGCAGCTCCAGCCCAAGATGTTCTCGCAGACCTTCACGAGCATGCTGGCCGCCAATTCGGTCGGCCAGCCGGCCCCGATCGCCTGGTCGATCAACACCATGGTCCACTTCATCCGACCCGATGTCGGGGTGTGGAACTTCCTCTTCGCCATGGCCCAGCTCGCCATCGGCGTGGGCCTGCTCGTGCGCTCGACCGTCCGGCCCGCCATGGTCCTCATGTTCGTCTGGTGCGCCATGGTCTGGTGGTTCGGCGAGGGGTTCGGCATGCTGCTCACGGGCACCGCCTCACCGCTCACCGGCGCACCGGGGGCCGTGCTCCTCTACGCCGCCATCGGCATCCTGGTCTGGCCGCGGCGCACCCCTGCCGCCGACGCACCCGGCGCCGTCGGGGTGGCATCGTCGGCGGCGGCTGTCGGACCGCTCGGCTCCTTCGGGGCGCTCGCCGTCTGGGTGGCGTTTTGGGTCAGCTCCGCCGTGCTGTGGCTGCTCCCGGCCAACCGGGCGCCGGGCGCGGTGTCCGGTGGCATCAACTCGATGTCGGCGATGGGCCCGGGGTGGTACTCGAGCTTCCTGCACTCCATTGCGGGCCACTTCGGCTCCATCGGCCCCCAGAGCGCGTGGGTGCTCGCCATCGTGTCGGTCGCCATCGGTCTCGGGCCACTCCTCTCGAGCCGCCCGAGCGCCTTCCTCCTCGGGGGCAGCGTGCTCCAACTCGCGTTCTGGGTGACCGGCATGGGCCTCGGATCGATGTTGAGCGGTACGGGGACCGACCCCAGCATCGCCCCGCTGGTGGTCCTCCTGGCAGTCGCCATGCTGCCCAAGAAGGTGCCGGTGCAGGCGTCGGACCGGGCGCCGATCGGTGCGCTCGTGCGCCGTAACCCGGTGGCGACGTGGGGCTTCGCTGCGGGCATCGGAGCCGCGCTCTTGCTCAGCGCCACGTACCCGGTCGCCGCCGAGGTCGCGACCGTCCCCACGACGTCCACGACGGCGGCGAAGGCGGCGACGGCCTCGTCGTCATCGAGCTCCTCGAACTCGTCAAGCTCGGTGCCGGGGATGAACATGTCAGGCGGCGCCGTGTCACCCAAGGCGAAGGCCAAGGGCTCGGGGATGGCGTCGAACGTCACGATGGCGGGCATGGCCGGCCTCGGGGTGACGGCGAAGGGATGGAAGTACACCGGCCCCCCGCTCCCCGCCGCCGAGGTCGCCACCCTCACCACGGTGAGCGCGGCGACCGACAAGGGCCACGCCATGCAGACCCCGGACTGCACGCAGACCCCGACCGCCGCGCAGACCCTCGGCGCGGTGCAGTACGTCCAGGCCGTCAGCGCCGCCGTCTCCAAGTACGCCGTGCTGGCCGACGCCACCGCTGCGGGCTACGTGCCGATCACCAACCCCGCCTACCCCGTCGTGCACTACCTCAACGTGTCCGACATGAAGACCCAGGACATCTTGGACCCGAACCACGTCGACTCACTCGTCTACGCCACCACACCGAACGGGCCGGTGCTCGTGGCCGCCATGTTCCTCATGCCCGGCCCGGGGGACGGGCCCATGCCCTACGGGTGCTTGGTGCAATGGCACGCCCACACCAATCTGTGCCGGTCGCTCAGCACCGGCCAGATCAGCGGCTTCCAGCCCTGCGCTCCCGGATTCACCCCCGAGGGGACCACACCGATGATGACCCACGTGTGGCAGGTCCCCGTCGCCGGCGGCCCGCTCGCCATCGACCCCTCGGACCTCCAGGTCGTCGAGGCGGCGATCATGGCCCAGCAAGAGGGGCTGGCCCCGGTGACATCGCCCGGGGGTACGCCGACGTTCGAGACGACCTCGACGCACAGCACGCCGTGAGCCCGGTCCCCCGTGCGCTCCACGGCAGCCGACCATCCCCCTAAGGTCTGGGGACCGGCCGACACAGGGGGACGCATGAGCGACTCGGGAGACGTGAAGGGCAGCTTCGACGGGCGGTTCAAGGCGCTGCGCGACATTCTCGCCGCCAATCTGGAGAGCGGCGAGGACCTCGGGGCGTCGGTGGCGGTGACCGTCGAAGGCCACCCGGTGGTCGACCTGTGGGGTGGATGGTCCGACGAAGGCCGCCAATCCCCGTGGGGCGAGGACACGATCACCAATGTGTGGTCGACGACCAAGACCATGACCAATCTCTGCGCCCTCGTGCTGGCCGACCGCGGGCTCCTCGACGTCGACGCGCCGGTCGCCCGGTACTGGCCCGAGTTCGCCGCCAACGGCAAGGAGGGGGTGCTGGTCCGCCAGGTCCTCTCGCACACCTCGGGCGTGTCGGGATGGGCCCAGCCCGTCACCGTCGAGGACATCTTCGACTGGGAGCGCTCCACCGCCATGCTCGCCGCCCAGGCGCCGTGGTGGGAGCCGGGCACGGCCTCGGGCTACCACGCCCTCAACCAGGGACATCTGGTGGGCGAGGTGCTGCGGCGCATCGATGGCCGTTCGCTCGGGCGCTTCTTCGCCGAGGAGGTGGCCGGCCCCCTCGGGGGCGACTTCCACATCGGGCTCGACCCGAGCGACGACCACCGGGTGTCCGACGTCATCGCGCCCCCGCCGCTCGACATCGACCTCGCCACGCTCGACATGGACAGCGTGGCGGTCAAGACCTTTACCGGCCCGGCCCCCGACGCCTCGGTGGCCAACACCACCGCATGGCGGCGGGCGGAGATCGGGGCGGCGAACGGGCACGGCAATGCCCGCTCGGTGGCGCGCATCCAGGCCGTCGTGGCCAACGGCGGCACGCTCGACGGCGTCTCGCTGCTCTCGCCGTCGACCGTCGACCTCATCTTCCGCGAGCAGTCCAACGGCGTGGACCTCGTGCTCGGCCTCCCGCTGCGCTTCGGGATCGGCTACGGCCTCACCGACCCGGAGACCTTTGCATTCCTGCCGTCGGGGCGCGTCTGCCACTGGGGTGGCTGGGGCGGGTCGGTCATCATCGTCGACGTGGAGCGCCACCTGACCATCGCCTATGTGATGAACAAGATGGCGGGCGGCCTGGTGGGCGACCTGCGCGGGTTCAGCCTCGTGACCGCTGCCTACGAGGCGCTGGGGCTCTAGGCGACCGAGCCGAACCGACCGTCGGCGGCTGGCGCCGCCGACGACGCAGGAACGGTGGTCGTCGTCGGAGGGCTCGTTGTGGTCGTCGGAGGGCTCGTTGTGGTGGTGGGCCCCGGGGCGGTCGACGTCGTACTCGGAGGAAGTGACGTGCTCGGGGCGGCGGTGATCGGGACCGGCGTGGTCGTCGGGTCACCAGCCGACCCCTGCGAGGTGGCCGCCGGAGACGACGACACCGACGGCGCCGTAGACGCGGCCTGGGCCAGGACGGGGTAGCGCACCAGGACGCGCCGAGCAATGGTGGCAAAACCCGGAGCGGGAGCAGCTCGCGTGGCCGGGACGGTGGTCAAGGTCGATGTGGGCGCCGGGGTGCCCGACGTGGCAGTCGTCGAGGGCCCGGACGGTTCGCGGACCGGCGCGGTGGGAGCAGGAGGCGCCACATCCCCGGGGTGCGTGCGGTGGAACGAGTTCGTGATGAAGAGCACCTCGAAGACCACGAGCACCACGACGATTCCGAGAGTTACCCGCTGCCAGGTCTTCATCCGCACGCTGCGTTCCTCGCCCCGCCGCTCCGCCGGCCCGCACCGGTCCCGGGACGGGCCGACCCACCGTCGTTCGCGGGCCCGCATCCGGGTCCCGGGACTGGCGTCACTGCACCCCTCGACGGTAGCCGTCGACGCCGCGCGTGCGCCGAGCACGCAGCTCGACCAGCGGTCCTCTCACCGAGCCGCCCGGGTCGCCGGCCCACACGGGGACGCACGCGGCATGACCACGCCGACATCGCACCTGATCGGCGCTGCCACTTCCGTGCGGCGGCACCTGTCAGGGGGCTCGCCGGGCGAGCACGAGAGTGGACACGCCGAACCGCCGGATCACGGGGGCCGAATCGAACCATGCGATGCGCTCGCGGTACCAGTCGGACCAGCGTGACGGCAGCCAGGCGTACTGCTCGAAGACGGGCCAGACGAATCCGATCCGCTCGACGTCGAAGCCCGCTTCTCGGACGAGCCCGGCGAGTTCGCCGGGCCAGTAGTTTCTCGCCTCCATCATCGGCTGTGACACCCGCGTCGGCAGCCAGGGCACGAACGGGGTCGGGGCTGACGAGCGCCACGCTCCGATGCGGATGCCGTGCCCCTCGAACGGGAACCACCGGTTCGGGCTGATGACGACCAGCATGCCCCCGGGGCGCAGCACGCGCCGCAGCTCGCCGAGGGCCGTCTCCTCGTCGACCACGTGCTCCATGACCTCGTTGACGAACGCGCCGTCGAAGCTGTCGGCGTCGAAGGGGAGGCTCTCGCCGTCGAGGGCCTGGAACGTCGCAGCCGAAATGCCCCGGGCACGGGCCTCGGCGATCCGCTCGGGCCGCACATCGACGCCGGTCACCTGCTCCGCCCCCGCTGCGAGCAGCTCGGCTGCGTACCCCCCGTCGGCACAGCCGAAGTCGAGCCAGGACCCGCGCACGCACTCGGCGAATTTCGCGACCCGATAGGGCACGTTCTGCTCGTGCGCGGTCGATGCCCCCGGGTGGGGCGTCCAACGCTCGGCCGGGGGCGCCTTCACCGGCCTATGCCATGGCCTGCCACGGGTGCAGCTGCGCCGGCCCGATCGCTTCGGGGACGCGGGGCGCTGGGCCCTGCGCCGTGCGCCTCGGCCGATTGCAACCCGAGACCGTTGCGGACCGCTCCCCTTCCCGACGCCCCACCATCGGACCAGTGTGCGCACAGCCGGGGTTGCCGCCAACCGGCAGCGGCACGAACTTCCTACGCCAAATGATGGACGTCACCGGCTGCGAGCGGCCAGGGGCGAGACGCGCTACTCGCGCACCTTGGTCTTCGCTGCCCGCACAATGGGCGGTGCGTCCTGCCAGGCGGTAATCCCGTCCTCGGGGCGCGCCGCGGGGAAGCCGTCATCATGACGCTCGGCCCAGTGCGAGTGGTTGAGCTGATGAAGGGTGAAGCATGCCTGGAGGCTCGTGTAGAAGCCCATGTTGTCCATGGTCTGGTTCACCGACTCTTTGATCAGCAGGGCGGTCATCGTGGGCAGCTCAGCGATGCGGCGCGCGAAGTCGAGCGTGCGCTCGGACAGCTCGGCTTCGGGGAAGATCTTCGACACCATCCCGAGCTGGTACGCCTCCTCGGCGCCGAGCGAGTCGCCGGTGAGCATCAGCTCCTTGGTCTTGCGGGGTCCGAACTCCCACGGGTGGGCGAAGTACTCGAGGCCGCACATGCCGAGCCTCGTTCCCACCACGTCAGCGAACTCGGCGTTCTCGGCCGCCACGATCAGGTCGCACGCCCACATCAGCATCAGGCCCGCCGCGAAGACTGGTCCGTGTACCTGGGCGATGGTGATCTTGCGCAGGTTGCGCCAGCGCAACGTGTTGGTGAAGTAGTAGTGCCATTCCTGGAGCATGCGGTTCTCCGCACCCAGCCGGGTGCCGCCGTCGACGGCGAACGTCGGGTGCTGATCTGGACCGGGGCGCATCTCAGCCAGCATCTCCTTCGAGCCGAGGTCGTGGCCGGAGGAGAACATCGGGCCCGTGCCCCCGAGGATGACCACGCGCACCTCGTCGTCGGCCTCGGCGGCGAGCAGCGCCTCGTCGAGCTCGACGAGCAGGCCCCGGTTCTGAGCGTTGCGGCTGCGCTCGCGGTTGAGCAGCACCCGGACGATGCGGCCCTCGTCGAGTGTCTCCACGGTGATGTACTTGTACTCGGGCAACGTTCCTCCTCGTTCCGGGTGGGCGTTAGCCGCCCGCCGCGTCCTTCGACTGCTTGCGTCCACGCTCGGCGATGCCGGCACGCCGGGCGGCGATCGCCGACGCGTCGTAGCCGTCACCCTCCCAGGCGCGGCTGACCTCGCCCTCGATCGCCCAGGCCTCCTCGCCGTCGGTCAGGCTGATCCGCTCGTAGGACGCCAGGAGCTGGCGCACCGCCCGCTGGTCGATGCTGAGGCTGTCAGTGGCCAGGCCACGGCAGAAGGCGAGCAGCTCCTCGTGCGGCACGACATGGTTGACCAGCCCCCAGGTGAGGGCCGTGTGGGGGTCGACGAAGTTGCCGGTCACGCTCATCTCGCGCGCCCGGGTCACGCCGACGCGTTCGGGCAGCAGCACGCTCATCCCCCAGCCGGGCATCACCCCCACGCGGGCATGGGTGTCGGCGAAGCGGGCACGCTCGGAGGCCACCAGGAAGTCGCAGTTGAGGGCCAGCTCGAGGCCGCCGGTGACCGCTGCGCCATTGACCGCCCCGATCAGGAGCTTCGTGCGCGCCGGGAAGGGGCCGCGCTTGGAGGAGGACCCCGCCGCCGTCTCAGCGACGCCGCCGAACACCGGGGCGAAGTCGGTGAGATCGACCCCTGCGGAGAAGGCGGGGTCGGCACCGGTCAGGATGAGCGCATCGACGCCGTCGTCGGCCTCGAGGTCGGCCACTGCCCGGAAGAGGGCGCGCAGGAGTTCGATGCTGAGGGCGTTTCGGACCTCGGGGCGGTTGAGGGTAAGCACCGCGATGCGGTCGTCCACCTCTATGCGCAGCACATCTCCAGCCATGGTCCCCTCCTCGTCGTGCGGCCCGGGACCTGACGCTACCGCTGCCCCAGTTGGTGGCGCGGCGTTGCCGTGCTCAGGCGGTGGCGGCCAGCCCCAGTAGGGCGGTCGCGTTGTCGTGCATGACGAGGTCGAGCTCGCCTGCGTCGAGACCGTCGACGCGTTGGAGGTAGTCGCGGGGCTCGGCGAGGCCTTCGGGATGCGGGTAGTCCGACCCGAAGAGCACCCGATCGGCACCGACCAGCTCGATCAGCTGTCGCAAGTCGTCCTCCCAGAACGGGTTGAAGTAGAAGCTGCGCCGCAGCTGCTCGAGGGGGTCCCCGCTGAACTCCTGGGGCATCATGTGCGCCACCCGGTCGAGGTTTTCCATGAGGTGGGGCAGCCACCCCGTGCCGTTCTCCACGCTGGCGAGCCGCAGATCCGGGAACCGGCTGAGCGTCCCGTGGCAGACGAGCGACGCGATGGTGTCTTCGATGTCGCGGTGGCCTTCGGCCATCATGCGGAACGGCGAGCGTCCGAAGGCGCTCTGGGAGGCGCCCGGCGGCTCCCAGAGGTTGACGTAGGCCTCGATGATGGTGTCCGCCGCGTGGAAGCACACCGGAACCCCTGCACGTTGGACCTCGCGCCAGAAGGGATCGAACTCGGGCAGTCCGAACGACCGTGAGCCCCGGTAGCCGAAGGCGGGCGCGGGGCGGATGAGCACGGCACGCGCCCCGTTCTCGAGCACCCAGTGCAGCTCGTCGATGGCGGCCTCGACGATGCCCAGGGTGAGGACGGGCGTGGCGAAGATGCGGCCCTTGTAGTCAAAGGTCCAGGTGTCGAGCATCCAGCGGTTGAGCGAGTGGATCACCGCCCCCACCAGCTCGGGGTCGTTCTCGATCCGCTGCTCCACCAGGTTGGCCAGCGTCGGGTACATGAGGGCCTTCTCGATGCCCTGCTCGTCCATGAGGGCGAGGCGCGGAGCGGGCTCGCGGAACTCGGGACGTGCCCGGATCGGGTCGCCGGCCATCTGGCGCAAGGTGCGGCCCTCGGTGTTGCGCGCCGCGTAGAAATCCCCGAACGTGCCGGGCGCGGCCACCACCTCGAAGGTCGGGTTCGGGATGTAGTCGGTGATGCGGTTCTGCAGCGCGATGCGGGTGCGGCCCTCGACCTCGACGAAACGTATGGCCGAGCGGTACTGCTCGGGCAGGTAGCGCAACAGCGCGTCCTTCGTCTCGTACATGTGGTTGTCGGCGTCGAAGATCGCCTTGGCATACGTCCCCACCCTGTTCTCCCCCCGGCCCTCAGCGGCAACGTCGCGGCTTGCGTGCATCATCGCACCTCCTTCCTCGACGTGGGCTCACGGTGCACCGAGAGCATCGGGTGGCGGCATGTCGGTCGAGCCGCTGCCCGATGCATCCTCATCGGTCGACGCTTCGTGGACGAACGCAAAGCGCGTTGCGCGCAGCCGACCGAGCCCGAGGGCCGGGAAGAGCAACACCGACAGGATGCCCGCCGCAACGAGAGCTGAGGCGTTCTCGGGGCGGATCCTGCCCTCGGCGGTCCCGATGGCGGTGATGACGACGATGATCGGCAGGGCCGTCGCCGAGAAGAGGGCGAGCGGCACCCGTTGGTTGCGCGGCAGCACCTTTCGGTAGAGCAGGAGGGCAGGAGTGCCGCGCACGACCAGCATGAGGGCGAGGAAGAGGGGGACACGCAGCAGCGCGCTCGGCCGGTCCGTCAAAGACTTGAGGTCGAAGTGCATCCCGCTCACGATGAAGAAGATCGGGACCAAGAACCCGTACCCGACGGCTTCGAGCTTGCCGCGCACGACTGCGCTTTGCTCCCCCTCGGTGAACAGTCGTACGACGATGCCGGCGGCGAAAGCGCCGAGCAGAACGTCGAGGCCGAGCTGGTAGGCGAGATAGACGAGCAACAGGATCAGCAGCAGCGAGACCCGAACGGGGAGCTGGGCGCTCGAGTGCAGATTACGGCGAAGGATCGACACGACACGTGGCGGCTGGGGCCGGGTGGCGAGCAACGCAGTGGCGACCGCCACCGCGACGAAGATGAGCAGGAGCAAGGTCGTGAGACGCGGGTCCTTCTTCGTGAGCAAGAGCGCCACGGCGACGATCGGGCCGAACTCACCGACGGTGCCGACGGCCAGGAAGAACGAACCGAACGGCGTCTTGAGCACCCCGGCGTCGCGCAGCACCGGCAGGAGGGTCCCAAGGGCAGTTGTTGTGAGGGCGAGGCCGATGATGACCGTGTCGCGGGCCAACCCGGTCGAGACCAGGCCGAAAGCCATGCCGAGGGCCAGGGCGAGCGACAGCACCCACCCGACGGCGGCCAACCGGAGTGGCCGGCCGCGTATGCGCAGCAAGTCGAGCTCGTAGCCGGCCAGGAACATCAGAAAAGAGAGCCCGAGATCGGCCAGACCGTTGACGATGGTGTCCGGGTGGGCCAGACCGAGGACCGCCGGCCCAACGATGATGCCGAGCAGGAGCTGGATCACGATCTCGGGTACCGCCAGCCGGCCACTCAACTCGGCGAGGATCGGCGAGAGGACGCCGACGATGGCGATCACGACCAGGGTGGTGATCGATGCAGCCGTCACCGGCAGGTCCCAAGCACGTCGCCGACCCGCCAGCGCCCGAAACCGCCCATTTGCTCACGATAGACCTGGGCCTCGGGCGAGGTAGGTGCCCGCTCGGCGGGGTCGAGGCCGCTCGCCCGCTTGGGGCGTGGTCGGAACGGGCATAATCACACACGGGCGCACCAGCTTCGCTGCGCCGGAAAGGACTGCGATGACCACGTCAGGCGAGTACCCCGCCGAGGAGTACCTCGGGAGCGACTCCTCGGGACGCAACGACGCCGCCCGCGATGAGGCCGACCGACTGAACCCCGACTTTGAAGAGGACCTCGAGGGCGATGACGACCTCCGCCCCGACTCGATGGTGGACCTCACCGAGCTCGACGAGGTGGGGGCGCTGCTCGAAGACCCCGAGCAGCGTGGCCTCCTCCAGGGGGCGGCGGATGACCCTGACGGGGTCGGGGCGCCGACCGGTGCACCAGTCAACGACGAGGGTGAGGGTTGGGACCTCGACGCCCCCTTGGCGCCGGGCGGCAGCGAGAAGGAGTGACGCCGCCGGCCCGCCTCAGCGCGTGGCACCCAGGCGAGCCTCGCCGGCCGCGACGACGGAGCTGATCTCGTCTGCGAACGACGGCCACAATGCACGCGGCAGGTCGTGGCCCATGCCCGAATAGCCGACGAATCGGGCGCCCGGGATGGCACGGGCGATCGCCCGGCCGCCATTCTCAGAGACCAACGGGTCGGCGAGCCCGTGCAGCACGACCGTCGGTGCCCGCACGTGGGCGAGGGAACTGCTGCGGTCCGCCTGGGCCGCAATGGCCGCAACCTGTCGGCGGTAACCGTCGAAGTCGTAGCTGCGGTCATAACCTCGCCCCGCGAGGTCGCGCATGTACGCCTCGTCATAGGGGAAGCCGGGCGAGCCGATCATGCGGAACGTCTCGACCGAGGACTCGACCGCAGCCGCCCGGTCGGTGACCGCCCGACGGCGCCCCATGCGGGCGAGGACGCGCAACTTCGGGTGGCCGACGCGCCTCGACCCCGTCGACGTCATGATCAACGTCAGGCTGCGGACCCGGGCCGGGTGGCGAATCACCAGCTCTTGGGCGATGAAGCCGCCCATCGATGCACCCACGACGTGCGCTGAGCCGACGCCGAGCGCGCCGAGGAGCCCGGCGGCGTCGTCGGCCATGTCCTCCAAGCGGTAGGGCGGCTTGCCCCGGCGGAGGAGCGAGTCGACGGGATGGGGGGCGGGCAGGTCCGAGAGGTGCGTCGACTCGCCCACGTCACGGTTGTCGTAGCGGATGACATAGTCCCCGCGTGCCGCCAGCTCTTCGCAGAAGGCGTCGGGCCAGGCGATCATCTGGGCGCCGAGACCCATGATCAAGAGCACAGGGGTGCCGGTCGGGGCCCCGAACGTCCCATAGGCGATCTCGATACCGTTTGCCTGTGCGATCTTCGTGGGGGTGGTGGTCACGCAGGTGAATCTATGACGCGAACACCTAACTGCGACACTCCGGTGCACCCCAGGGGTCCGAGCCTCCCTGGAGCACGGTGCCGGTTCGTCGACGCTTGACATCGAGAGCAGCGGGCGTAGCCTGCACTTTGGGAGCGGCGGACAGCGGTCCGCGCGCGGACAAGGGGGAACGATGGCCATCGATGCGGGGCAGTACTCACTCGATCCGAATGCCGAGTCCTGGGAGATTCCCTCCCCGGCGATGACGATGTTCGATTTCGACTACACCGACGGCCGGGAGCAGCTGCTCCGGCTCTACGACAAGGGCACACGCAAGCAGTGGATCGGCAGCGACCGCATCGACTGGTCCCAAGACGTCGACCCCACCAACCCGGTCGGGATGCCCGACGAGCTCAACCCGCTCTTCGGCACGACGTGGTGGGACAAGATGAACGAGGCCGAAAAGGGCGAGGTGCGGCGCAACCTCGAGGCATGGCGCTTCAGCCAGTTCATGCACGGCGAGCAGGGTGCGCTCATCTGCACGGCCAAGATCGTCCAGACCGTGCCGGACATCGACTCCAAGTTCTACGCGGCCACCCAGGTCATCGACGAGGCGCGCCACGTCGAGGTCTACAGCCGCTACCTCCACGAAAAGGTCCAGCTCGTCTACCCGCTCAACAACAACCTGGCCAGCCTGCTCGACGACGTCATTCGTGACAGTCGCTGGGACATGACCTACCTCGGCATGCAGGTGCTGATCGAGGGGCTGGCCCTTGCCGCCTTCGGCACCATCCGCAACATGGCGAGCGAGCCGCTCGCCAAGTCGGTGAACGCCTATGTGATGCAAGACGAGGCACGCCACGTCATGTTTGGTCGCCTGGCGCTTCGCGACTACTACCCCCAGCTCACCGCCGCCGAGCGAGACGAGCGCGAGGAGTTCTGCGTGGACGCCTGCTACCGCATGCGTGACCGGTTCTTGGGCGAGGAGGTCTGGGAGCGCCTCGACCTGCCCGACGAGGTGGGGCCCTACGTCCGCGACAGCGAGTCGCAGCGCGTGTTCCGCAGCTACCTGTTCATGCGCATCGTGCCGATCCTGAAGGACATCGGGCTCTGGGGCCCGCGCATCGTCAAGGCCTTCACCGACATGGGCGTGCTCGGCTTCGCCGACGGCGACCTCGATGCCGAGATGGCCAACGACGAGACGGCCGCCGAGGACCTCGACAAGCTGCGCATGGACCACATCAACTCGGTGGCCGCCAAGGCTTGAGCGCTGCACGGTCACGCCCGGGTCCGGTTCGGGCGCCCGCGCGAAGCCCGCTCGACCTAGCATCGCCGTGAACTCGCCGGAGCACCGGCAGAACACGGAGGATGCGTGAGCGCGACGACCGACGCACTGGCCGGCTTCACCAAGGAGCCCTTCACCGCGCAGGGCAAAACCCGGGACCTCTACCGCATCGGCGAGGGGCCCGCGGTCATCGTGATCTCGGAGATCCCCGGCATCACCCCACTGGTGGCGAGCTTCGCCCGCAAGGTCGCCGAGCGCGGCTTGACGGCGGTGCTCCCCCACCTCTTCGGGGAGCCGGGTGCGGAGCCCTCGGGGGCGGCCATCGCCAAGGCCATGGGGCCGATCTGCATCTCGCGCCAGTTCTCCCTGCTCGCCCTCGCCCGCACGAGCCCCATCACGGTGTGGCTGCGCGCACTGGCTGCCGCCGAGCACGACCGGTGCGGCGGCCCCGGCGTCGGCGTGATCGGTATGTGCCTCACCGGGGGCTTCGCCCTGGCGATGATGGTTGACGATGTCGTCGTGGCACCCGTGCTGAGCCAGCCCTCGCTGCCCCTGCCGCTCACGAAAGCCCAACGCGCCGACCTCGGCATCTCCGACGCCGACCTCGACCGGGTGAAGGAGCGCGTCGCCGAAGGCACCTGTGTGCTCGGGCTGCGCTTCACCGGCGACCTGGCCTCGCGCCCCGAGCGCTTCGAGCGGCTGCGAGAAGAGCTCGGAGACGGCTTCATCTCGGTCGAGCTCGACTCGTCCCCGGGCAACGCGGCCGACCACCCGAAGAGCGCCCACTCCGTCCTCACCGAGCACCTCGACGACCGCCCCGGGACCCCGACACGTGCTGCCCTCGACCAGGTGCTCGACTTCTTGAGCGAGCGCCTTGCCGGCTGATCAGGTGGCGGGGACCTTCCAGCCCATCGACTGGGCGATCTCCTTGCACGTGGGGCACAGTGGATAGCGCTTGGGATCGCGGCCCGGCACCCATTCCTTGCCGCACAGGGCCCGCACCGGCACCGTGTTGACCATGCCCTCCACCACGCTCGGTCCGGTTGAGACGAACTTGCCCCGCTTCTTCGTGTAGCCCTCGAGGACGATGTGGGTCATCCTGTCGTGGTCGCCCTCGTCGAGGGCCGGATCGGTGACCTGGGGGGAGACGGTCGGCTCAAGCGTGGTCACGCACCCACGATAGGTCCGGGAGGTGCACGGTGGTCGCCGCCGGGGCGACAGACTGTGGGCATGGCCCGGCACCGACGAGCACCGCACCGGCCACTGGCCGTCAACTCGTCGCACTGGCGCGCCGACGGGATCGCCAAGGTCGGCTACCCGAGCGAGGCTGCGGCCGCCGCCGCCGCCGCCGACCGCTCTCGGGAGGCGGGCGTCGTCCTCGGCGTCTACCGCTGCGACTACTGCTCGTCATGGCACATGGGACGGCGCGCCGAGCGAACCTAAGCCAGACTCATCGACCGGGCCGCACCGGCGGCCCCGAGGGGAGCACGCATGGCGCGGACCGCCGAATCGAAGCGCTGGTACGTCGAGGAGGTCGGCACCGTCGTGTCGGGTCGCGACGAGGCGATCGACGACGAGTGGGGCCTCGTCGAGAGCCGCATCGAGCTCACCAGTGGCTTCGGGCCCGCCGCGCTGGCCGGACTCGAGGGCTTCAGCCACGTCGAGGTCGTGTTCCTCTTCGACCGCGTCGACCCACGGTCGGTGTGCCGCGGGGCGCGCCGTCCGAGGGGCAATCCGGACTGGCCCGAGGTGGGCATCTTCGCCCAGCGGGCGAAGGACCGGCCGAACCGCCTCGGGGTCTCGGTCGCCGAGCTGCTCGCCGTCGAGGGCACGGCCCTCACCGTCCGCGGCCTCGACGCCGTCGCCGGCACGCCGGTCCTCGACATCAAGCCCGTGCTCGCCGAGTTCACCCCTCGGGGTGAGCTGCGCCAGCCCGCGTGGTCCCACCAGCTGATGCTCCGTTACTGGTAGGTAAGTTTTTTCCGGGGTTCGTTGACCGGGACGGGTCGAGGACGTAGCGTTCGGGGTATCGGACAAGCTGTCCGATTCTCAGGGGGAGACGTCCGAATGCAGCTGACCGACATCGAGCTGATGGATCCGGCCACCTACGTGCCGGCCGTGCCGCACGAGTACTTCTCGTACCTGCGCGCCGAGCACCCTGTCGAGTGGCGCGAGGAGCCGGGCCACCCCGGTTTCTGGGCGGTCACCACCTACAACGAGTGTGTGACGGTCAACCGTGACTGGGCGCACTTCAGCTCCTATGCCAAGGGCGCCCTTCCCTTCGACATGGAAGAGGACCAGCTCGAGCAGCAGCGGCTGATGATGCTCAACATGGACCCACCGCTGCACACCCGCTACCGGCGCCTCGTCAACAAGGGCTTCACGCCGCGCATGGTGCGCGACCTCGAGGCGAGCATCCACCGCTCGACCGATGCCATCATCGACCGGGTCTGCGAGAAGGGCGAGACCGACTTCGTCACCGAGCTCTCCGCCGAGCTCCCCCTGGTCGTGATCGCCGAGCTCCTGGGTGTGCCCAACGAGGACCGCCACAGGATGTTCGACTGGTCGAACCGGATGATCGGCAACCACGATCCGGAGTACCAGATCACCCCGGAGATCAGCGCCCAGTCCGCCATGGAGCTCTACGTGTACGCATCCGAGCTCTTCGCCAAGAAGCGCATCGACCCCCACCAGGACCTCATGAGCGTCCTCACCGAGGTGGAGATCGAAGGTGAGCGGCTGAGCGAGCTCGAACTCGAGCTGTTCTTCCTCCTCCTCACGGTGGCGGGCAACGAGACGACGCGCAACTTGATGTCGGGAGCGATGCACACCTTCTTCGAGAATCCCGACCAGTGGCAGCGCCTGCTGGCGGACCGCAGCCTGCTGCCGAGCGCGGTCGAAGAGATGCTGCGGTACGTGTCGCCGGTCATGAACTTCCGCCGCCAGGCGACCGCGGACGTCGAGATGCGTGGCCAGCGCATCGCCGAGGGCGACAAAGTGGTCTTCTTCCACGCCTCGGGCAACCGGGACGAGGACATCTTCGAGAACTCCCAGGTCTTCGACATCGGCCGCGAGCCCAACGCGCACATCGCCTTCGGCGGCGGCGGGCCCCACTTCTGCCTCGGTGCCAACCTGGCTCGCATGGAGATCCGCGTGATGTTCGAGCACCTCTTGGACCGCATGCCCGACATCGCCCAAGACGGTCCGGCCCAGCGCCTGTGCTCCCCGTTCATCAACGGGGTCAAGCACCTCCCCGTGCGCTTCACCTCCTCGGCGCCAGTCGGCGCCTAGCGTGCCCCGCCGCTCGCCAGAGGGCCTCCGTGAGGTCATCAGGGACTACCGGCGCGACCAGATCGTCGACGTCGCCCGCCGGCTCTTCGGCGAGCGCGCGACAACCGAGGTCTCGATGGACGAGATCGCCGCCCACGCCGGGGTGGCCCGCTCGACGGTCTACGTGTACTTCGCGAACCGCGAGGAGCTCCTGCGTGCCTGCCTGCACTCGATGTACCAGCAGTTCCAGGGCACCGTCGCCTCGCTCTGGGAGGACGAAGAGGACCCGGTGACCCGCCTCGAGGCCCTGGTGCGCTCCCTCTTGGAGCTGATCGACGAGTACCCGGCCTTCTTCCGCCTGGCCATGGCCACCCAGGTCTCGGGCAGCCTCGCCGCGGCTGCCGTCGACAGTGAGCTGGCCGGCATTGGCTTGGACATGGCTCGCCTCTTGGAGGAGATCGTGGTGGCCGGAGTTGCGAGCGGGGCGTTCCGCCCCATCGTCCCCTCCCTCGCCGCCACCCTGATCGGCCAGCAGCTCTACGGGGCCATCTCGGTGCGCGCCGGCGACCCCTCCCCCATCGACGTTGGCCAGGCCGCCGACCAGGTCTGTACGTTCATCCTGCGCGCGCTGTCAACCTGAAGGCAGCACCACAGGAGACCGGTGCCACCGAAAGGAGCCCGACCATGCGATTCGACCTCTTCGTGCCGACCGTCAGCGAGATGGCGACGCCCGAGATCCTCGCCGCGCTCTGCGCGGAGTCCGAGGCCCGCGGCATCGGGTGCATTTGGGTCGGCGAGCACGTCGTCCTCTTCGACGACTACCGCTCCGAGTACCCCTACGCCGACAATGGGCGGATTCCCGTCGACGGCCGCAGCGGGATGCTCGAGCCCCTCAACACCCTCGCCTTCCTGGCGGCGCAGACCTCCACGGTGCGGCTCGGCACCGCCGTCGTGCTGCTGCCCCAGCGCAACCCCGTCTACACGGCCAAGGAGGCGGCCAACGTGGACTGGCTCTCCGGCGGGCGCCTCGACCTGGGGGTGGGCGTCGGCTGGCTGCGCGAGGAGTTCACGGCGGTGGGGGTCGACTTCGCCCGGCGCGGTGCGCGCACCGATGAGTACCTGGCCGTGCTGAAGACGCTCTGGTGCGACCCGGTCTCCTTCTTCGAGGGCGAGTTCTACCGACTCGACCCGTGCATCATGGCCCCCAAGCCCGTCCAGCACCCACACCCTCCGATCCACATCGGTGGCGAGAGCGAGGCCGCGCTGCGCCGGGCCGCGGCCTTCGGCGACGGCTGGCACACGTTCAACCGGCAACCCGCTGCGCTGGCGGCGCCGCTCCGTCGACTGGACGAGCTGCTCGGCGAGCACGGCCGGAACCGCGCAGAGGTGACCGTCACGGTCAGCCCGTACTTCCAGGAGCTCTCCCCCACCACGGTCGAGCAGTACGCCGAGGCCGGGGCCGACGCGGTCTCGGGGCTGCTCTACGCCACGAGCGTGGACGACCTGCCCGGCGCCTTCGACGCGCTCATGCCCTCGATGGAGCGCGCCGCCAGCCTCTAGATG
>PMFN01000028.1 GCA_003155135.1 Acidimicrobiaceae bacterium
TCGGCGGGGTTGAGACGTAGGTGCGTCGAACCGGCCCTTGTCCAGAGGAGCACCCCGGGCCGTTGGCGCCGACGAGCCAAGGCGTGAGCGTCAGGTGCGGCCGTCACGATGCTCAATTGCTCGTCAGCCCAGCTCAGCGGCGTGCCTGAGCCGGTTGGCGGTGCGGGTCGCCCGCTGCGCGCTGCGCGCACCAGATCGCAGCACCCCGTGACGCCTTGCGAGCACTGGCGGTCAGGACGAGCCACGAACGCCCGTGGTCGCCGGCGTCCTAACCCATCGAGACCACGGCTCGATCGAGTGGCTTACCGCCCATCGAGCCGTGGAACTGTGCGTCGCCGAAACTGAAGATGCCGCCGTCGGACGCCGCCTCCCAGTAGCCCCCGCCGTCGCTGGTCGCCGTCATGGCCACGATCGGCCGGTTGAGCGCCGCCCCGCCCATCGAGCCGTGGAAGGTGGCGTCACCGAAGTTGAAGATGCCACCGTCGGAGGCCACCTCCCAGTAGCCGGCGCCGTCGCTGGTCGGTGCCATCGACACGATCGGCGCGTTGAGCGGCTTGCCGCCCATCGAGCCGTGGAACCCGGCGTTGCCGAAGGAGAACACCCCGCCGTCGGAGGCCACCTCCCAGTAGCCCCCGCCATCGTCCGTGGGCGCCATCGCCACGATCGGTGCAGCGAGCGGCTTGCCGCCCATCGAGCCCCCGAAGGCGGCGTCGCCGAAGGTGAAGACGCCACCGTCGGCGGCCACCTCCCAGTAGCCCTTGCCGCTGGGCGCGGCCGCCATCCCGACGATGGGCGCGTCGAGATGGCGGCCACCCATCGAGCCGTAGAAGGCGGCGTCGCCGAAGCTGAAGATGCCCCCATCGGAGGCCACCTCCCAGTAGCCCTTGCCATCGGGGGTCGCCACCAACCCGACGATGGGCGCGTCCAGCGGCCGACCGCCCATCGAGCCGTAGAAGGCGGCGTCGCCGAAGGTGAAGACGCCGCCGTCGGCGGCCACCTCCCAGTAGCCCTGTGCGCCCGGGGCGGGCACCGGGTGCGTCCCCGCCGGCGGGATGACGAGGAGCGAGATCGAGTTCGCGGGGAAACTGGTCGTGAGCGAACCGGCGGTGATCGCCTGGTCGGGCTGGCGAACGATCGCCGAGAGGTTGCTGCCGTCGTAGGTGTAGAGCTGCGCACTGGGACCGCTCGCGAACCCGCCCAGGGATACCGGCGCGTCGAGGGCACCTGCGGTCTTGTTGACCACCATCACGGTCAGCGCCCCATCAGAGCTGCGCGTGGCGGCGTACACCGACAACTGGCCCTGGTCGGTGCTCGTCGCCTGCACGGACGTGTCGCCGAACGTGCTGCCCTGTCCGTCGTAGTCGCGGTACATGCGGAAGGCGTACGCGCCGGGCTGTGACGTGGTCGGCGGGCCCCACAAGGTGGCGAGGTCAAGTCCCTGGGCGCCGAAGATCCCGAGCGCGTCGGCTTGGGCCAGTGCCCCGTTCATCGAGTCGAGCGCACCGAAGTTGTACTCGGTGATGGCCGTCTTCGTGCCCGGGTAGTACTGGTTGACCCAGCTCTTCATGCGCGGGATCAGGTCGATGTCGCCGTAGTACTGGCCGATCCAGTCGTTCTCGACGAACGAGGGGTCCCAGAGGGAGCGGGTGGCCTGCAGGCGGGCGGCCTGAGTGGCGGCGTCACCCTCCTCGCACAGGGCGATGCAGTCGCTCGGGCTCGGCAAGCCCGACGGGGTCGTCGGGTAGTAGTGCTCGTCGAAGTAGTCGAGCAGCCTCGTCCCGTGCTGCTTCTGGTAGAGGGCGAGCTGCTGGAGGTAGTACTGCGCCTCCCAGATGCTGCCGCCGTGGCTCGCCTGGTTGTCGCCGGCCGGCCCGGCGTCGACGTAGGCCGCCCAGCCGAAGTCGCCGGGACCGTCGATCGAGGCTGTCGGGTCGACCGACTTGACGGCAGCGGCGTATTGCTCGGTGAGCCCGACCAGCTCGTCCCAGCCCGTCTTGGCGGGGTGGACGTCGCGGTGGGTGTTGTCCCACCCCGACGGCTCGTTGTCCATCTCGTAGATGCCCACGCCACCCTGGGCGGCCGTGCCGTACTTGTCCACGAAGTGCTGCACCCACTGCGCCTCGAAAGCAGGCGAGTTCGCCTGGTTGTTCGAGGCGATGTCGGTGTCGGCGATGGTCGCACCCGAGGTGGTGAGCCCGTTGCCGCACTGCCCACCGCCGGGCAGCGTCACATACGGGTTGACGGACTGCTGGGCCCCGTAGACCGACGTCGGGAAGGAGCAATTGGTGGCCGCTGCATTGTTGATCCACGGGATGATCGGGATCGTCATGATCGTCTGGCCGCCCGAGGCCCGGTCCTTGTCGACCAGTGCGTCCGCCGAGGCGCTTGGTACCGGGTCGGCGCTCCCGCTGCCGCTCATGAAGTACCAGTCGCCGCCCGAGTTCGATGAGTCCTGCTCCCAGTTGTAGCGCGTGGTCGCATCGCCGCCCCAGCGCTCGACCGGGATCTTGAGCTCGGTGGCCAGGCCCTGGTCGACGCCATAGCTGTTCATGCCGTAGATGAGCGGGCTGATGGCGTGCACGCCTGCGGTGGGGTCGATGGAGAGGGCAACGCCGCCGGCAGCAGACGCGAGCGTCCCATCGGGGAAAGCCACGACCAGCGCGGGCAGCACGAGGGTGACGCCCAACGCGGCCCATCGGGGTCGGCGATGCGACCGGCGTCGGTGGGTGGGTCTGGGCAACGAGGCCTCGCTTCCGTCCGGGCTTCGCGTCCCCGGCAGTGACCGAGCCGGTACGACGACAGGCAAAGCGTAAGCCCACGCAACCCGATCCGCCGGCATCCATCGGGCAACCGTCATTGTGTCTGCGGCGAACTCGGGCTGGGTGCCGCCGGCGGTGCCCCGTCGTTGTCGCGCCACATGGCCGAGCGCGGGACGGCCGAGGGCTTCTGCGAGTTCGCCATCCACCGCTCGGCGTACCAGCTTTGAGAGGCGCGGACCCGCACTCCTTCGGGATCCCGCCGCTCGCCGGGTTCGGCGTCGGCGCAAGCGGAGCAGGCTTCTACGACGCCCATGTCGAGGCCAACGAGGAGCTTCAGCACATCGCCGCCCACGACATGGGCGACGGCCTCGGGGACCTCGAGCCCGCGCTCAGGAGCGGCATCGTCTTCGGCGCCCGCGCGCTCACCCACGTCGAGCGCGCCTGAACGAGCCTCTCGTGCAGGTGCCCGACGCGAGCCAGGATGCCGAGTTCGGCGCAGACGCCGCTCGGGACCAGCGTCTGATCGACGAGTTAGCCGGGCACGGCGTCACCGAGGACGAGCTGCCCGACCACGTCCGGCTCGTCGCCCGAGGCGGCGGGGAAGGCCGAGCCCGGGAGGTCATGCCGACACGCCGAGCGCGCATCGCCGGAGCGCCTGTGCGGGCATCGCAGCATCCAAGAGAGCCCGGCTCCCCGCCGCCGCCTCGCAGCGGCAGCACTCCGAGCGTCGCGACCTCATCCCGACTAGGCCATCATTGGCGGACCCATGGACAACCGACCCACTGACGCACGCGGGTTGACCCGTTCGGACTACCGGCTCTTCGCTGCCGGTGCGGTCTTGACGGTCGGCTCTGCGCTCGCATACTTCCTGCACGCGCCGAGCGTTGCGGCCTTTGTCATCTCCGCCGTCGGCCTTGCCATCCTCGCCGTCGTCGTGGGGCGCAGCGTGGACGGGCTGGGCGACCGCCTCGGCCCGGGCATGACCGGTGTGGTCCAGTCCGCGCTGGGCAACCTCCCCGAGCTGTTCATCTCGGTGTTCGCGTTGCGCGCCGGGCTGTTGGTGGTCGTGCAATCGGCGCTCGTCGGCTCGATCCTGGCGAACGTCCTCTTGGTGCTCGGCATCGCGTTCGTCGCCGGTGGTCTCCGGCACGGGACCCAGCGATTCGCGGCCGAAGGGGCGCGCACCGTTGCCCTCCTCCTCTTCTTGGCGGTCGCGGTGCTGATCGTCCCGACCGTGACCTCGGAGCTCAATGCGCCGGCGGCACACCACGAGGTAGCGCTCTCGAACGTGGCGGCGGTGGTGCTCCTCTGCGTCTACGGGCTCTCAATCGCCGCATCGGTGCTGTCGAGGCGCCGTGGCGGCGAGGTGGCAGGTGGCGGCGAGGCGCCGCACAGCCCGTGGCCCCTGTGGGTGGTGCTCACCGCCCTGCTCGTTTCGAGCGTGGCGGCCGCATTCGTCTCGGAATGGTTCATCGACGCCCTCACTCCCGCCATCAAGGTGCTCCACATCTCCGAGGCCTTCGCCGGTCTCGTCATCGTGGCCATCGCCGGCAACGCTGTCGAGAACGTCGTGGGGGTGCGACTCGCCGCCCAGGACAAGATGGACTACGCGCTGTCGATCATCCTGCAGAGCCCGGTACAGATCGCACTCGCCCTCTTCCCGATCCTGGTGCTGTTCTCGCCGGTGATCGGAGGGGCGACCCTGACCCTGGTCTTGCCGCCACTGCTGGTCGTCGTACTCGCCCTCTCGGCGGTGATCACGATCCTCGTGGTCTTCGACGGGGAGTCGAACTGGCTCGAGGGCGCCTGTCTGGTCGGTCTCTATGCCGTGGTCGCCACCGCCTTTTGGTGGGGCTAGGGCGCCCGTCGGCGATGCGCTGGCCGAGGCGAGGCGCCGTTCAGTCGAGCGCGCTGGGGGCGACGGCGAGGTCGACGACCGCCTGCCGCGTCACGCCGAGCGAGTCCGCCGCGCGCCCGACCAGTCCCTCGAGATAGATGGCGAGTCCCAGGATTGCGGTGCGCTCGTCGCCTGCGAGGAGGGGCACCGGCTCACTCGCGCCATCGAGGGCCGAGACCCGAAGGAGTGCGTCGCGCACGTCGAGGAGCGACGCGGTCGCCCGGTCGACGTCGGCGCCGGCCTGTGCCATCCACAGGCTCAGGCCCAGCTCCAGGCTGAGGCAGCCTTCGAGCAGCTCCTCGGGCTCGAGGACGGCCAGTCCGAGGGCGGCGGCGTGTGCAAATTGCGCGCTCTGTCGACGTGGGGCTGGAACTGAACTCATCTTTCCAATAGTTTCAAAGGGGTGTAACGGAGTGGTGGATCACCGCTCACCTGGGTAGAAGTCGGACAACCAGGAGGGAACGATGGCACGCGCAATCTGGAAGGGCTCGCTCAGCTTCGGGCTCGTCAACGTGCCGGTCGGCCTCTATACGGCCACCCAGGACAAGACGATCCATTTCAACCAGTTCGAAGAGGGCACGTCGGACCGCATCCGCTATAAGCGGGTTAACGAGCGCACCGGCGAGGAAGTGGATTACGCGCGCATCGTCAAAGGCGTCGACCTCGGCGGCGGGGAGTTCGCGATCTTGACCCCCGACGAACTCGACGCAGCGGCGCCGGAGAAGTCGCGCACCATCGATATCGAGGGTTTCGTCGACCTCGCCGATATCGACCCGATCTACTACCGCACGACCTACTTCCTCGCTCCGGAGGGCGACGCCGCGCGCCGGGCTTACGCGTTGCTGCGCAAAGCGATGCAAGAGTCCAACAAGGTCGGCATCGCCACCTTCGTCATGCGCAACAAGGAGTACCTCGTGGCCATCCGGCCCGAGGACGAGGTGATCGCTCTCGAGACGATGTACTTCGCCGACGAGATCCGCACGCCCAGCGAAGAGCTCCCGAACCTGTCGACCGACGGTAAGTTCACTGCCAAAGAGCTCGACATGGCCCAGTTGCTCATCGATTCGCTGGCCCAGGACTTCGATCCGACCAAGTACCACGACGATTACCGGCGCCAAGTGGAAGAGCTCGTCGAGACCAAGCGCCAGGGCGGCGTGATCGAGACCGCACCTCGCCCGGCGCGCTCGAGCAACGTCGTCGACCTGCTCGAAGCGCTCCAAGCGAGCGTCGAGGACGCCGGGCGGCGCCCGGCGTCGGACCGGACCAAGCCCGCAGCAGGTGCGAAACGGGCCTCCAAGCGGTCCACCGCTGCGTCCAAGGCTCCTGCACGCTCAAGTGCGAAGCGTGACCGCGTGGGTGCAGTACCGGCGACGGTGGCGAAGAAGAGCACCGCTCGCAAGCCCGCCGCCAAGAAGGCCACCACCGGGAGCACACCGCGGCGCAAGGCGTCCTGAGCCGACACGGGCGCGGTCTCTCGGCGGTTGCGCGCGCGCGTCGCGGCTGGGATGCTCGCCCTGTGCCGAGGTCCGCGTCCCACCTCTTCGCCCCGTGAGCCCAGAACCGTTGAGCGGCCCACCGGCCAAGGTCCTGCTGGTGGGCTTCGGTTTCGGCGGCTCGGTGTTCCACGCCCCGTTCATCGACGCGGAACCACGGCTCGAGCTGGCGACGGTCGTGACGTCGGACCTCCGGCGTCGAGACGAGGTGGTCGAACACCACCCAAGCGCCACGGTCGCCGTCAACCTCGACGAGGCGCTGGCCAGCGACGTCGACTACTCACTGGCCGTCGTCACCACACCCAACGCCACCCACGTGCCGATCGCCGAGACGCTGCTCGCCCGGGGCATCCCGCTCGTGGTCGACAAGCCGGTGGCCCCGACCGCCGAGCAGGCCCGGCAACTCGGGCGACTCGCCGAGGAGCACGGGGCGGCAGTCGTCCCCTTTCAGAACCGGCGCTACGACGCGGACTTCCGTACCGTCGAGCGCCTGCTCGAGGCAGGCCCGCTCGGGACCCTCGCACGGTTCGAGTCCCGCTATGAGCGCTGGAAGCCCGAGGTCGACGCTTCGAGCCCACGGGGATGGAAGGAGGACTCCGACCCCGCGGCCGCCAACGGGATCATCTACGACCTCGGGGCGCACCTCGTCGACCAGGCGGTGGTGCTGTTCGGGCACCCGGAGCGCGTCTACGCCGAGATCGCCACCCGCCGGCCTGGCGCACGGGTCAATGACGACGTGTTCATCGCGCTCAGCTACCCGGGGGGCCTCGAGGCCCACCTGTGGATGAACGCGGCGGCGGCCCTGCCCGGCCCTCGCTTTCGCCTTCTCGGCTCGGTGTGTGGCTTCGAGAAGTACGGCATGGACACCCAGGAGAATGCCCTCCTTGCCGGTGCACTCCCCCGCAGCCCCGGCTTCGGCGATGAGCCGGCTGGATCCTGGGGCGTGCTCGGCACGCCCGAGTCGAGCGAGCCGGTCCCGAGCCTCACCGGCGACTACGGCCTCTTCTACGGGGGTGTCGCCCATTGGCTCTACGACGGGGCCGAACCCCCGGTGCAGCTCGGCGACTCGATCCTCGGGCTCGAGATCATCGAGGCCGCCCTTCGCTCGGCAGCGAGCGGCCAGGTGGTCGGCCTCGACCCCGCACCGGCCGCCTGAGCCCGGCCGGGGCGGCCGTTGTGGCCCTTACACTGCGATGGTCCGCGCAAGCTCGCGATGTCCCGGAGGACCCTGATGCCCGCACTCGAGCGCAAGTGGTGGACGTTGATCGCCGTCTGCACCGCGATCTTCATGTTGTTGCTCGACATCACCGTCGTCAACGTCGCCCTGCCGGACATCCAAAAGTCGCTCCACTCGTCCTTCAGCGACCTGCAATGGGTGGTCGACGCCTACGCCCTCACGCTGGCTGCCTTCCTCCTCACCGCCGGTGTCGTGGGCGACATCTTCGGGCGCCGCGAGGTCTTCGCCATCGGCCTCGCCGTCTTCTCGCTGGCCTCGCTCGCCTGTGGGCTCTCGACCACATCGTTGATGCTCAACCTCTCTCGGGCGGTGCAGGGCGTGGGAGGGGCGATCATGTTCGCCACGTCGCTCGCGCTGATCGCCGCCGCATTCTCGGGGCGAGAACGCGGCACGGCCTTTGGCATCTACGGGGCCGTGACCGGTGCCGCGGTCGCCGTCGGGCCCCTGGTCGGGGGGGCCATCACCAGCTCGATCGGCTGGCGCTGGATCTTCTTCCTCAACGTGCCGATCGGGGTCTTCGCCATCGTCGTCACCCTGCTCAAGATCTCCGAGTCGAAGGACCCGGCCAACCGACGCATCGACTGGATCGGCTTCGTCAGCTTCTCCGTGTCGCTCTTCTTGCTGGTCTTCGCCCTGGTGCGGGGCAACGACCTCGGCTGGGGCAGCACCGAGATCGTGACCATGCTGGTGGGGTCGGTCGTGCTCATGGGCGTGTTCATCGCCGCCGAGCGGTTCGGCTCGGACCCGATGCTCGACCTCAGCCTCTTCCGGCGACCGGCCATGAACGGCATCTCGATCGCCGTGTTCTGTCTGTCCGCGTCGATCTTCTCGCTGTTCTTGTACCTCACCTTGTACCTCCAAGACGGGCTCGGCTACGGCCCCTTCCAGGCCGGCCTGCGCTTCTTGCCCATCACCTTGTTGTCCTTCGCCGTCGCCCCCTTCGCCGGGCGAGCCACCGTGCGCCTGCCGTCGCGCCTCTTGATCGGCCTCGGCATGGCCTTCATCACCGGGGGGCTCCTCCTGATCGGCACCACGTCGCCCACCTCGAGCTGGACGCAGCTCCTGCCCGGCTTCATCGTCACCGGCATCGGCGTCGGGATGGTCAACCCGGTCGTCGCCTCCGCCGCGGTGAGCGTCGTCCCGCCCGAGCGCAGCGGGATGGCCTCGGGGGCCAACTCCACCTTCCGCCAGATGGGCATCGCCACGGGCATCGCCGCGCTCGGGGCGTTCTTCCAGAGCCAGATCCTCCACAAGACCATTGCCGCGCTCTCGACCACGACCACCGGCCAGAGCCTGCTCGGGCACTCCGCCCAGCTGGGCACCGCCCTCCAGGCAGGGGCGGTGCGCAGTGCGGCCGCCGCCCTGCCCCAGGCTCCCCACGCGGCGCTCCTGCACGCCTACCGCAGCGGGTTCTCCTCGACGATCAACGAGCTGGCCTGGATCGCCGCGGGCGTCGCCTTCGTCGGTGCGGTCGCAGCCTTCGCCCTCGTGCGCCAGCGCGACTTCGTGGTGAGCCATGACCGTGGGCCCCGGCCGTCCGAGCCAGCCGGGGCGGCGGCGGCGGGGGCGGCCAAGTCCTGACGCCGCACCGGGCGCGCCGAGAACGAAGCAGGTAGCGTGCGGCGGTGCGCGCCGCCGTCCTCCTCGCCGAGCGATCCGTCGGGATGGAGGAGGTCCCCGACGCCCGACTCCCGGGCCCCGACGGGGTGGTCGTGACGATCGAGCAGGCGGCGATCTGCGGATCGGATCTGCACCTCTACCACGGTGATCTCGGCCTCGAGCGTGTCCAGCTCGGCCATGAGGCCGTGGGCCTCGTCGCCGAGGTCGGCGCCGACGTGCACACGCTCTCGGTCGGCGACAGGGTCCTCATCTCGGGGGTGATCGCCTGCGGGCACTGCACCTCCTGCTGGCGCGGCGACCCGGTGGGCTGTCGCAACGGCCAGACCGCGGTCCTCGGGACCACGCCGGAGCTTCCCGGTGGCCAGGCCGAGGCCATCGGCGTCCCCGGCGCCGACGCCTTCGTCACCAAGGTCCCCGACGGCATCGGCGTCGAGGACTCGGTGCTGCTCACCGACATCCTGCCCACCGGCTACCTGGGGGCGCTGCGCGCCGACATCACGCCCGGCGACACCGTGGTCGTCGTCGGACTGGGGCCGGTCGGGATCATGGCGCTCGAGTGCGCCGGGCTCTTCGGCCCGGCGCGCATCCTCGCCGTCGACGTCGTCCCCGACCGCCTCGCGCGTGCTGCTCGACTCGGCGCCGAACCGATCGACGCACGCGACGGAGGGGCGGTGGCCGCCGTCGCCGAGGCCACGGCGGGACGCGGTGCCGAAGCCGTCATCGAGGCTGTCGGCCTCGACCAGACCATCATCGACGCCATCTCGATGACGGCGGTCAACGGCACGGTCTCGGTGATCGGGGTCAACCTCAACATGGCGCTGCCGTTCCCCATGGGCTTTGCCTTCTTGCGCTCGATCACCGTGCGCAGCACCATCGCCGCCATCCCGGGCACATGGGGCGCCCTCATCCCGCTCCTCGAGTCGGGGCGGCTTCGCCCCGAAGGCACCTTCACCCACCATCTGGGGCTCTCCGAGGTGGGGGACGCCTACGCCATTTTCGATGAGCGGCGCGACGGGGTGCTCAAGGTCCTGCTCGACCCTCGCCGCTAGAAGCGCCTAGTCGGCCGCTGGCCGGTCCGGGTAGGGCTGGTCGGGGGTCCGGTCGAAGATGCGCGGCGCACGGGGCGGCCCGAGCTCGGGCCGCTCGAGGACCCAGGGCCCGACTGGGGCCATGATGATCTCGGTCAGCTGGTCGACGATGGACTCGTAGTTGACCCGCCAGCCCCGGAAGTGGCGCCACGCCTCGTCGGGCGTGCGCTCCATCGGGAAGTCGACGGACTGCATGCGGGTGATGCCCTCCATGTACTCGCCATAGGTCAGTCGGATGGGTGCGAGCGGCACCGGGTCGGGGTCGTACTCGAGGCGCAGCGCGCCGGCGAGCGAACGCAGGCAGTTGGTGCCCATCTGGAGGAACAGGCGCGCCTGGCGCGGCGAGGAGCCCGGGCACGTGGCGTCGTGGAGGGCGGCGGCGTCGAGCATGGCGAGGAGCCCGAGCAGCCAGGAGCGATCGGATGCGGGCGAGCGGAACCACATGAGCGAGGGGTAGTTGGTGTGGCTCTCGGAGACCTCAGCCGCCCAGCGCTCCCAGTTGGCGTAGAGCTCGGGCAGCTCCGCCATGGTGTGGAACCACTGCGAACGGGTCAGGATCTCGGGCCCCCAGGCAGGTATCCCGCCGCGGGTGGCCAGAAGGGTCACCTGGGACTCGCGCGTGGCGAACGCGCTGTAGAGGGTGGGGAGGTAGGCGATCTCCATGGCGATGACCAAGAGCCCGCAGCCCGCGGCGATGAACTCGAGGGACTCGGTCGAGCCCCGGCGGCCCGAGACCACCCCGAGCGTGAAGACCGATGAGCCCGAGATGGCGAGGGCGTGGCCGAAGCCGGTGCCGTCGCTCACCCAGAAGGTGATGAGCCCGAACCCGATGATCAGCAACACCAGCCAGGCGATGAACAGCGAGATCATCGAGAGCGGTCCGACGATGGCCATCAGGCGGTCGCGTGCCTCATAGGTGCGCAATCGCCGGCGCATCGGCCGCGCCACGCCCGTGATGACCTCCGCCACGGCGCGCAGCAGGTGCGACGTGTTCGAGCGTGGCACGATCAGCGTGCTGAAGACGCTCCACAGCGTGCCCACGACGACCACGATGCCGGCCACCAGGCAGACGGCATGCAGCGTCTCGCTCACCAGCCTCCCGTCATCGACCGCCCCTGTGTCATCTCAGCCCGACGAGACGTTGAGCGAGACGCGACCTGGGAACGCCCCAACCAGCCCGGTGAGGCCCGCCTGGGTCGCGTCGAAACCGAAGACCCAGCGCAGCTGGGCGGTGACCGCCTGGCGGACGACGGGCCACTCGTCGGTGACCGGGGTGTCCGGCGCCGAGCAGCCATCGCTGGCCAGCGGCACGAGGGACGCAGGCACGCTCAGGTGGATGGCGGCGGCGGCGGCCAACAGGCCACCCTGGCCCGGCGCGAGCTGGCAGATGTCGGCGAACACGAGGTGGCCCGCACCGGTCAGGGTGATCAGGCGCTTCGGGATGACCATGGCGCGATAGGCGCTGGCGATGGTTCCTGCCCCGACGACGTGGTCGCTCGTTCCGACCATGAGCATGCCCGGCTTGTCGGGGACCTTGCTCCCTGCACCGGTGCTGGTCTGCCCGAACGAGCCGACGGTCGCCCCGGCGAGCCCGATGAAGGTCGTGATGCGAGCGTCAGAGGCCGCGGCCGCTTCGGAGACCGCCCCGCCGAGCGAGTGGCCGACGGCTGCCACCTTGGACAGGTCGATCTTGTTGTGCAGGGTGCTCGAGTGCCGTGCGTTCTCCGAGCCCATGAGCGAGATGGTGTCGGCTTGCTCGGCGAGGTCGGCTTCGTCGGACGCGGCGGTGCCGGTCTTGCCCGAGAGGAGCGCTGTCAGGTCGCTGGCGAGGAAGTCGGGGGCGGCCACCACGAAGCCCCAGGTGGCGAGGCGCGACGTGAGGAAGCTCGACTGGTCGCGATAGCCCGAGTAGCCGTGGCTGAAGACCACGAGCGGGAAACGCCCTTGGGCAGCGGGCACGCCGCGGTAGGCGCCCGTCGGGTAGATGACCCCCTTGTAGCCGGCGGGGAGGAGCGCCTTGAGGTTGGTGGGGAGCCAGTCGGACAGGTTGTAGGTGGCGGGTGCGACGCCCTTCACCGAGCCCGGCGAGGCCGGATACCAGACCTCGACCTGGGCGCCGTCACTCGGCAGGGTGAGCGTGGCCTCCCCGGCGGCGAAGGGCCCGGGCTTGGTGAAGGTGGTCGGCCCGAGGTCCCCAACGGTCGGGACCGTGTCGCCGTCGATGACCGTGGTCTGGGCCTCGCTGGCGACAGCCGCCTTCGACGTCGAGGGGGCCGTGGCGATCGCCAGCGCGGCGGCGGCCAGGGCAAGGACCGTGAGCACGGCAAGGATGGCGAAGGGGACAGCCCTCGGCGACCGGGATGACGCGGGGACCTCTGCCATCGTGAACCTCCGCAACAGACGACGGCACGCCGAGATCTCGGCGTGCCGTCGTGACAGATGTGGCCTGGATTATGGCCCAGCATGCGCTGGGCTGGGCAATCGGGTGCTACACCGACGCAGTGGGCTGCCCGGAGGAGCTGCTGAGGCGGGCCAGCTCCTCGGTGACGAGCCGCTCGTACTCCTCCTCGTCGCGCTTGGCCTTGCCCGGGCTCCACCGTCCCTTGATCAAGAAGATCGTGGGCAAGAAGAGGACCATGCCACCCACGCAGACCCAGTACCAGCGCTGCCACTGCTTGGCCGTCTCGCCGACCGCCTTCTGCAGGGCGGTCAGCTGCGCCGAGTGAGCGGAGAGGTAGTTGAGCTGCTTGGTGTAGGGCACCACCAGCGTGGTCAGGTTCTTCTGGTTGGCCACCAGCTGGGCGAAGTTCGCAGGCCCGATCGCCTTGGTCACCGCCGCGATGTTCGCCGGCGACGGGTTCGCCGCCACCGCGTTCACCACGGCCTGGTTCGCCGAGATGACCTTGAGCAGTGCGGCGTGGCTCTCGGCGAACGCCACGGACGCTGCGTGGTCCTTCAAGAAGGTCTGGATCTGGGGCGTGGCGTAGGGATCGTTGTCGACGATCGGGTTCACCGTGTTGATCACGACCGGCAAGAAGATGAACGACACGGCGACCACCAGGCGCAGGATCCAGCCCCACAGGGCCAGTCCTGTGGCCACGAGGGCCGGGTTCTTCGCCTCGACCGTCTCGGTATAGGCCGCCATCCACGGGGCGTAACAGATCGACAGGCACACTGCGAGGCACACGCCGAGGAAGGCGAGCGTCGAGTAGCCGGTGTTGGGGTGCGTCGACTGGAGCAGGAAGATGATCAAGAAGATGATGGCCCCGATGGCACCGACCGCCATGAAAGGCTTGCGGACCTTCAACTTGTCCGAGACGAAGCCGACCACGATGAGGGCCACGATCTCCGCCCCCCAGAACCACTCGTTCAAGCCGTTGGCCTGGGTCACCGTGAAGTTCGAGCCGTCGGGGTTCTTGAATACCGTCGACCAGTAGATCGTGAAGAATCCGGCGGCCGCGTAGTACACGAGGAGGAAGAGGGAGATGCCCAGGGCCGAGCCGACCAGGTCCCACTTGAGGATCTGCGCCCAGGGCCGCTGCGTCGCCTTGATGACCTCTTCGTCGGAGATGCCGAGCGCACGCGCCTCGAGGAGCGCCGCGTCGTTCATCGACACCATCAGCTGGTCACGCAGTTTGGAGGAGAGGTCCTTCAAGAAGAAGAGCGCCAGCACGAACACCACGAGCGACGTGATGCCCGAAAAGTAGAACTGGCTGTGCCAGCCGCTGGGGTTGGTGGTGCTCACGAAGTGGTCGAGCGTGTGGGCGGCGACGACGCTGACCACGAGGGAGCCGACCACGGGACCGAGGGTCCAAAAGCCCATGGCCGACGCACGGCCGATCTGGGGGCTGAAGTCGCGGACGAGGGCGGGGGTGGCGACCAGGATCGCCCCCTCGACCAAGCCGAGCACGGAGACCACGGCGGCGAAGGACCATTCCGAGGTCGTGGCGGGGATGCCGATGGCCACGAGGAGCCCGACGATGAGCAGGCCGTAGATCACCACGTTCGAGCGTCCAAGGCGGTCGGTGAGGCTGGCGGCCAGGGAGGCGAAGGCGCCGATGGCGTTCGAGATGATGACGATCCACACGTAGAAGGAGAACGACATGTGATAGGTCGCCAGGATGTTCGGCGTCACACCGGTCTGCGTGTAATAGGTGTAGTAGAGGACGATCGTGGCGAGGACTGCCAGGCTCAGCAGCCCGATGCGGTGCCCGGTTTCGGGATACTCGTCGATCTCGTGGACGAAGAGGAACCGGAAGAGCGAGCTGTGCCGCTTGGCGTCTGCGGGCGCCGCCGCACTCGATGTCGTCGTGGTCATCAGGACCCCCCCTGTGTCAACCGGGCCCACCCCTCTAGGCCGCAAGCGTGAACCTAGCCCAACTCCGGGTCGGGCGACACTTCTTCGTTACATGATGTTCACGATGCTCCGGGCTGCCGGGCGCACCACGCCGTTTCACCAGGTCGGCAACGTTCGAGAAGTGCTCTTCGCTGCGCACCGTGGGGAGTCACGCAGGTGGTCGACGAGGGTGCGCAGCCGGGCGAGGAAGCCGTGGCTCCCACCACGCCGAGCGTCGGGGGTGACGTTGGTGGGCCAGTGCTTGACCACGTCACTGGCCGACGGGACCAGCTCGTCACGCTGTCGGTCACTGAGGCCTCCCTCGGCGGCGGCCAGTGCCTCTCACAGGTGCATCCCTCCTCCGCGAGGAGACGGCGGACGGGCTGGACCGCACCCTCGTCGCCCTGGCCGTCGTCGAGGGCCCTGGGCGGGATCCCCTGCACCATCTTCTCGAGCACGCCGAGCAGCTCACGGCGCTCGGCGTCGTCAGCTCGCAACCCCGCAACCCTAACCCCCGTCCGAGCGTCCCTCGAACTCGACACTCGGCACCTCGGGGGCCTCGGCCACGCGCTCACGCGCCGCCTCGCGGACGGCCACCTCGCGCTCCGACTCCTTGCCGATCACCGCGTGCTGGTAGCGCTGCTCGACCCGGCAGGCCCGGTTCGCCGCCGGGCTTCGGCGGGCTCCTCGAAGCTCTCGAGCATGTCGATGCGCCACGGTCCTCGCGCTCGAGGAGGCCGAGCGCAGCAAGACCGTCGAAGGGTTGGTCGTGCGTGGCCTTTCCGAACGCGGTGCTGCCGTCGTCCATGTCTCCACGGCGCCCGCACGGCCGGACCCTCTGCCCACGGCGGGGGCCGCCAGGGAGGTTTTCCCAGGTCTGTGGTTTGGATCGACGAGCGAGTGGGGTACCTAGAGGTCAGCCTAAAGGAGGTCGATCATGCGGGACATTTCGAATGCAGAAACATCCATCGCAGGCGACCCCATCGGGTCCCACAACCGCCCGGTGCAGTTCGGCTCGGGCCGTGTGTGCGGCGAGGACGACTGCGCGACGCGCCTGTCCATCTACAACGCGGACCCCTACTGCTCGGTCCACGGCGGGAGGCCGCACCTGAAGAGCCCCTCGACGCGGCGTCGCCGGCGCCCCAGCCGGCGCATCGAGGTCACCACCGACGACCTGACGCAGGCCGCCAGTTGAGATGACCGCCGTGCTGTTCTGGCTGCTTGACCGCATGGCGGCCATCCGGCCGAGCAACGCCGAACTCGACCTCGCGTCGCACGGCTTCGACGCCTGAGGCGTCGGCCGCCGCATTCGGGTCAGTCGAAGGGGAGCTGCGGCGCGTCGGCGAGCGAGAGCCGCTCTGCTGCGGTGTGCTTCGAGCGAGGGGCATAGACCTGCTCCGGGCGAAACGAGCGCACGGTGCGCTCCCCGGTCCGTCCGCCGACCACTTCGACCCACTCCTCGCCGTTGCCCGTGTTGCGCACGTGGGCGAGAAACGTCCAGCTCGCACGGTGCAGCCGTGTGTCGGCCACCTCGACCGGGTCGCCGGCACGCAGCCCCGCCCACCGCTCGGCGCGCTCGAGATGGGTCCGCCCGATCGGTTCGGGCGCTCGACGTGTGCGGCGGCCCACGTCAGACCTCCCGCCGGCAGGATCCAGGGGCGGTGCGTCGTCGCCAGCAGACGGTGCTCACAACGACCCTTTCTACTCTCTGTCCCCGAGCGCGGCGCGGCGGCTCGAGGACCCCTGCTCCCACGAGGTCCAAGGGGCGGTGACAACCGGGCAATACTCTCTTCCTCCGTGCCGTTCGCTCCGCCCCGCTCCCTCTCGCCCTCCAAGGTCGCCTCGTTCACGAGCTGCCCCCTGGCCTTTCGCCTGAGCATCATCGACCGGCTTCCCGAAGCACCATCGGTTCCGGCGGTGAAGGGGACCGTGGTCCATGCCGCCCTCGAGCGGCTCTTCTCCCATTTCGGCCGCGGGGAGCGGACCCGGGGGGTCGCGCTCGGTTGCCTCGACGAGGCAATGACGGCGATCGGCGATGACCCCGAGTTCGTGGCTCTCGGCCTTGACGACGCGGGCCGCAGGGCCATGGCCGACGAAGCCGCCATCCTCGTCGGGAACTACTTCGAGTTGGAGGACCCCAACGAGGTCTCCCCCGTCGGCATCGAGATGGGGCTCGAGGCCGATATCGGCGACCTGCGCCTGCGCGGCATCATCGACCGGCTTGACCGCCGGCCCGACGGCGAGCTGGTTGTCGTGGACTACAAGACCGGCCGGGCGCCCTCGGCCCGCTACGAGCAGGCCCGCCTCAGCGGCGTGCACATCTACGCGTTGCTGGTCGAACGCGTGCTCGGCCGCTTCCCGGCCGAGGTGCGCCTCTTGCACCTGCGCGACCCGGTCGTCATCACCGCGACCCCGAGCGAGCAGACCGTCCGAGGGCAGCGCCAGCGCACCAGCGCGGTGTGGTCGGCCATCGGCCGGGCCTGTGAACAGGAGGAGTTCCGGCCGAAGCCGGGCCCGCTGTGCCGCTTCTGCAGCTTCCGGTCGATGTGCCCCGCCTTCGGCGGTGTGCCCCCCGAGCTGGTGGCTTCGTGATCGGCAAGAGAGCTGGCTTCCGTCGGGCCGCACGCCGCTTCGACGACGCCGTCGACGAGGTCGTCGAGCCGCTGCGCAAGAACGCAGCCCTCACCAGTGTGGCCGCTGCGGTCTCCAACCTCGCCGACTACGGGTTTGTCTGGACGGTGGTGGCATCCGCCAAGGGCCGACGCCGGGGAACCCGGCGGGCGGCCCTGCGCAGGCTCGGCACCGCCGGGGTCTCCTCGCTCGCACTGAACGCCGCCATCAAGGCGGTCGTGGACCGGGGCCGCCCCGAACAGGCTGCAGCGAACGCCGAGCCGGGTGCGATCCCGGTGCGCGAACCCACCTCGTCGAGCTTCCCGAGCGGCCACACGCTCGCCGCCTTCACCACCGCGGTGGTGCTCGCCGACTCCCCCGCGCAGGCAGTCGCCTTCATCGGGTTCGCCGCCGTTGTCGGCGCCAGCCGCATCCAGCTGGGTGCGCACCATGCGAGCGACGTCGCCGGAGGGGCGCTCATCGGCGCGGGGCTCGGTGCGCTGCTCCGCTCCACCAACCGGAGGCGGCGGTGACCACGGCGTCGGCTGGGAATGCGGCCCGTGGCCGAGAGGTTGGAGCAGATATGGAACTGCCCCCCTTTTCCGTCACGTGGGACTACCGATGCCCCTTCGCCCGCAACGCCCACGAATTCCTCGTCGCGGCACTCAAGGACGGTGCGCCCTTCGACGTGGAGTTCGTGCCGTTCACGCTCACGCAGGGCCACCTCGACGACGGGGCGGTGCCGGTGTGGGACGACCCTGCGCGCGGAGCGGACCTCCTCGCCCTCGAGACGGGCGTCGTCGTGCGCGACCACTTCGCCGACCGGTTCCTCGACGTCCACGGCGCCTTGTTCTCGGCCCGCCACGACGAGGGGGCCGACCTGCGGCGTCGTGACGTGGTGGCCGGCGTGCTCGAGGCGTGCGGGGTCTCCTCCGAGAAGGTGTTCGCCGAGATCGGCGACGGCTGGGCCCGCCAGGAGATCCGCCGGGCCTACGAGCGCTGCGTCGGCACCTATGAAGTCTTCGGCGTGCCGACCTTCATCGCCGAGGACCGTGCCGCGTTCGTCCGGCTCATGACCAGTCCGGCCACCGATCCGCAGGATCCGGCCGCCCTCATCGAGCGGCTCGTGACCATGCTCATCGGCCAGCCCGAGCTGAACGAGTTCAAGCACACGACCCTCAGCCGCTGATCGCCTCGGGTTGCGTGGCCACGCGGCTGAGCAGCTCGAAGGTGGCGGCGCGCTCGTCGGGGTCACCCACCACCGAGGCCAAAAGGTCAGTGCCGCCCGCCGCCGCCAGCCGTCCGAGCTCGTTCAGGATCTGCTCTTCGGAACCGACCAACGCGATGTCCGACGCGCTCGACGCACCTTCCCGGTCGAGCATGGCCCGGTAGGACGGCAGGTTCGGGTAGATCGAGAACACCTCGTCGATGCGGCCGCTCGCCCGCTCATGGTCGGCGGTCATGCAGATCGGGAGGGCGACGGCCACCCGCGGCGAGGGTCGCCCGGCCTCGGTCGCCGCCTGGTGCAGCGTCGGGGCGATGTGCGAGGCGATGGTGCTGATCCCGGTCATCCATGTGACCGTGCCGTCGGCGTGTGCGCCGGCCAGCCGCAGCATGGCGGGCCCGAGGGCAGCGACGAGCACCGGCGGAGGGGTACTCCCGGGGATGTCGAGGGGTGCGATCGACACGCACTTGAGCACCTCGCCCTCGACGCTCACGGCCTCCCCGTGGAGCATGGGCAGAAGGGCGCTCAGGTACTCGCCCATGTAGCGCGCCGGGCGGCTGTAGTCATAGCCCCACAGCCCCTCGACCACGATCTGGTGCGAGAGGCCGATGCCGAGGGTGAGCCGGCCACCCGTCGCCTGCTGCACGGTGAGGGCCTGCGCGGCGAGCATCTGGGGGTGGCGCGGGTAGACGGGCACGACCGCGGTGCCGAGCCCGATCGTGGGCACTGCCCGGCCGAGCACCGCCAACAGCGTGAGCGCGTCGGGCCCGAAGATCTGGCTCACCCAGACGCTGTCGAGGCCGGCCGCTGCCAGCTCCCCGACGTCGTCGATCAACGTGTCGAGCGGCTTGCCCACGTCCAAGGTGATCCCGATCCGCATACCCGCTCCCCTCGACGCCGCCGGGTCCACCGGGTGCCCGGTAACGTGCCCCTCGTGGCGAACCGGTCTGACGATAGTGGCCAGCGAGGCCGCGGGCCCGGTGTGGTGGGGGTGGTCGGCGGCGGTCAGCTCGCCCGCATGCTCTTCGAGGCGGCGAGCGCGCTCGGCATCGACACGGTCCTCTTGAGCGAGCAGCCCGACGACGCAGCCGTGGCCGCCGCCGGACGCGTCCTGGTGGGCACTCCCGGGGACCTCCTCGCCATGGAGGCCCTTGCCGCGTGCGCCGACGTCATCACCTTCGACCACGAGCAGGTCGACCTCGCCGTCCTCTCACAGCTGGCCGAACACGGCACCACCGTCCTCCCCGGGGTGGCGGCCCTCGAGCTCGCCGTCGACAAGGCCACCATGCGGCAGCGCTTCTTCGACGCCGGGGTGGCGGTGCCCGACTTCGAAGTGCTCGACCTTCGCCAGGGTGCCGCCGTGGCCATGGCTGCCATCGGGCGCGTCGCCGGGCGGGCCGGCTGGCCGGTAATGGCCAAGGCGACGCGCGGGGGCTACGACGGCAAGGGCGTCTGGCCTCTCGAGTCGAAGGAGGCCGCGGCCGCGGCTGTCGAGCGGTCGATCGCCTCGGGGGCGTCCACGCTGCTGGTCGAGGCCATGGTGCCCATCGACACCGAGCTGGCGGTCCTGGTGGCGACCGGCACCGACGGGACCTCGGTGGCGTGGCCGGCGGTCGAGACCACCCAGGTCGACGGGGTGTGCCGGGAGGTGCTCGCCCCCGGGCACCTCTCCGCCGACCTCTTGGCGCGAGCCGGCGACATGGCGCGGCGAGCGGCACGAGAGGTGGCGGCGGTCGGGGTGCTCGCCGTCGAGCTGTTCGCCACCGGCGGCGAGGTGCTCGTGAACGAGGTGGCGGCCCGGCCCCACAACACCGGGCACTGGAGCATCGAGGGGGCGACCACCTCGCAGTTCGAGAACCACCTGCGCGCCGTGCTGTCGCTGCCGCTCGGCTCGACCGCGCCTCGGGCGCCCGCGGTCGCCAGTGTCAACGTGTTCGGCCCGGCCGACGGGTCCGACCCGCGCCGGATGCTCGCCGGGGCGCTGCGCGTCGAAGGGGCACACGTGCACCTCTACGGCAAAGAGGCTCGACCGGGTCGCAAACTCGGCCACGTGACCGTCCTCGGCGACGATCCCGACGACGCCCGGCGTCGGGCATGGCAGTGTGCAGGGGCGCTCGGCACGCTGCCACCGCCCGGCGTACGACTCGACTGAGGAGTGCAATGACCAACCCCACATCCCAGGCCCCCGGCGGCTCCGAGAGGACCCCAGTGGTCGCGGTCGTCATGGGCAGCTCGTCGGACCTCGGCGTCATGCGCGGCGCCGTCGAGGTGCTCGAGCGGTTCGGCGTCGCCCACGAGACCGCCGTGGTCTCGGCGCACCGCACCCCCGAGGACATGGTCGAGTTCGGCCATGCGGCGCTCGGCCGCGGGTTGAAGGTGCTCATCGCCGGGGCAGGCGGGGCCGCCCACCTCCCGGGCATGCTCGCCGCCACCACCACCCTTCCGGTCATCGGCGTGCCGGTCTCCCTCTCCACGCTCGACGGGCTCGACTCGCTGCTCTCCATCGTCCAGATGCCGAGGGGCGTGCCGGTCGCCACCGTCGCCATCAACGGGGCACGCAACGCCGGGGTCCTGGCCGTGCGCGTGCTCGCCCTCGGTGACCCGGTGCTCGCCGAGGCCCTCGTCGCCTATCGGGGCGAGCTGGCCGACCAGGCCCGATCGCAAAACGCCGAGCTGGCGAGCGAAGGCCCCTCGGACTGAGGGCGGACGCCGACGGGCACTCCCCCAGCCGGCGGGGCGCTACCGTCAGGGCCGTGAGCAGCAGCCTTGCCGAGAGACTCGGGTACCGCAGCGACGCAAAGCTGCTGATCATCAACGCCGACGAGCTGGGCTTCTGCCACTCCTCGAACGTCGGCACCTTCGAGTGCGTCCGCACCGGCCTCGTCACGAGCGCGTCGCTCATGGTGCCGTGCCCGTGGGCACGAGAGGCCGCTGCGCGCTATCGGGGCGAGGACGTCGGGGTTCGGCTCACGCTCACCGCGGAGCACGAGCTCTACCGATGGGGCCCGATCACCCACGCGCCGTCCCTGCTCGGCGGCGACGGCGGGTTCCCGCGCACGAACGAGGACGTCTGGGACCATGCCGACCTCGACGAGGTGCGACGAGAGGCCCGGGCACAGATCGAGCGGGCGATCCTGTGGGGCTTCGACG
This sequence comes from Acidimicrobiaceae bacterium, assembly GCA_003155135.1. Classification (GTDB taxonomy): domain Bacteria; phylum Actinomycetota; class Acidimicrobiia; order Acidimicrobiales; family RAAP-2; genus Bog-515. Next base: position 21,416 of record PMFN01000028.1, read on the forward strand.
TCAGCCACCTCGACACGGCGCACTCGACGATGCTGCTGCGGCCCGAGTTCTTCGACGTCTACCTCGACCTCGCCGTAGAGTTCGAGCTGCCCATCGCCATGTTCGACGCCACCGCCGAATCCCTCATCGGCTTCCCGGCGCGCGATCTCGCCGCCGAAGCGGGCGTCCTGTTCCCGGACCAGGACCTCTGGGCGCCCGGCGTCGACGCCCGCGAGCTGCTCCAGTCGCTCGGCTCCCTCGGCCCCGGCGTCACCGAGCTGCCCCTGCGCCCCGCCGTCGACTCGGCGGAGCTGCGCTCGATCACACCCTCGTGGGGGGCACGGGTGGACGACCACGCAATCGTCTGCGAGGAGGACACCTTGCGCGACGCGCTGCTCGACGCAGGCGTCACCCTCATTGGCTACCGGGCGCTGCGCGAGGCGCAGCGCCGGGGCTGACCAGCCGGCTCAGCTCGGGCGCGCCGCCGGCAGCGTCGAGGCGCCCACGCCGGCGAAGAGGTCGTCCTCTTCCACGTCGACGGGCCCGATGCGACTGCGCGCCAGGCGGTAGTCGTCGTAGGGGTGGATGGTCGCCTGGACCTCCGGCGGGAGGCCGAACCACATCTTCGACGTGGGGTCGACCTGGGTGGCGTGGGCCTTCAAGGCCCGCAGCCGGACGTCGTCGTAGCCCGTGATGTCGATGCGTGCGCTGAAGGGGATGTCCCGGTCGAGCCGTGCCAGCCAGCGCTCGTCGAAGGGTGACTCAAGGCCAAGCTCGAGGAACTTCGCGTGCACCCCGCGCATGCGGGCCACCGGCCAGACCGTGTAATAGAGCTTGGAGGGGGCGAACGGCACCCCGGCCTCGGGATAGCGGTCCGGGTCGGCTGCCGCCTCGAAGGCCTCGACGCTGATCTCGTGCGAGCGGATGTGATCGGGGTGCGGGTACTCGCTCTGGTCCTCGGGATAGGTAACCATCACCTGGGGGCGCACCCGGCGCACGACCTCGACGAGTCGGCCGACCGCCTCGTCGAACGGCGCCATGGCGAAGGACTCGGGGTTCTCGTTCGACGGGCTGGCCGCCATCCCCGAGTCGCGATAGCCGAGCATGACGACTTCGTCGTAGCCAATGATGCCGGTGGCGGCCTCGAGCTCCATCCGGCGGATATCGGCCATCTGGTCTCGGACCTCTTGACTGTCCATGGCCGGATTCAGGACCTCGCCCTCCTCGCCGCCGGTGCAACAGACGAGAACCGTGTGGATACCTTCGTGGTGGTAACGGGCAACGGTGCCGGGCCCTTTGGACGATTCATCGTCGGGATGGGCGTGCACCGTCAGAAGGCACGGTCGTTCTTGCATCTTTCCAAGGTAGTGGAGGCTCCGGGCGTGCCCCGCGCTCGCCCGGTGGGCCTTATGCTCTCAGAAGGGCAGTTCGCACCCAGAGGAGGGCTGACGAGTGACCAGCGTGTTCAAGCGGATGTCCGCCATCCTGCAGGCAAAAACCAACAAGGTGCTGGACAAGGCCGAGGACCCGCGCGAGACGCTGGACCTCTCCTACGAAAAGCAGTTGGAGAGCCTCCAGAAGGTCCGTCGCAGCGTGGCCGACGTGGCGACGGCCCGCAAGCGGATCGAGCTGCAGGCCGGCCAGCTCCAAAAGCAGGCCGACAAGCTCCAGGCCCAGGCCAAGGCCGCCCTCAGCCAGAACAACGAGGAACTGGCCCGAGAGGCACTGGCCCGGCGCGCCGCGCTCGGCGAGCAGCTGGCGGACCTCCAGACCCAGCACCAGCAGGTGAGCGAGCAGGAGGAGAAGCTCGTCGAGACCTCCCAGCGGCTCCAGGCCCAGGTCGAGCAGTTCCGCACGCGCAAGGAGACCCTGAAAGCCACCTACACGGCCGCCGAGGCCCAGACCAAGGTGGGCGAGGCGGTGTCGGGGATCTCGAAGTCGATGGGCGACGCCGGCAGCACGATGCAGCGGGCCCAGGACAAGATCGCCGGCATGCAGGCGCGGGCCGGGGCGATCGACGAGCTGCTCGCCTCGGGTGCCCTTACCGACCTCAACACGCCGGTCGACGACATCCAGGCCCAGCTCGACAAGGTCTCGGCCACGTCCCAGGTCGACAACGAACTCGCGGCCCTCAAAGCCGAGATCTCGACCGGTGCGCCGGCCGCCGAGCTCCCTGGCGTCAAAGACGCCGAACTGGTCGAGGGGTCCGAGGCGCCCGCCACTGACGACGCTCCAACTGGAGGTAGCACCCACTGATGTCCCGAGCACGCAACATCGAGAACGACCGGGGCCTGACCGCCCGCATGTTCTTGACCGGGCTGTTCCTGGTCGTCCTCTACGGCGCCTTCATCGCCGTCCTGTGGAAGATCGGCCTCTCCTTCGGTCTGATCGTCGTCATCGCCGTCGCGTTCCTCTTCGCGCAGTACTGGTTCGCCGACAAGATCGCCCTGTGGGGCATGCACGGCCGGATCGTCACCCCCGAGGAGGCGCCCGAGCTCCACGGCGCCATCGACCGGCTCTGCGCCCTCGCCGACATGCCCAAGCCGCGCGTCGCCATCGCGGACACCGACGTGCCGAACGCCTTCGCCACCGGCCGGAGCCCGAAGGCCGCCGTGGTGTGCGCCACCACCGGCCTGCTGCGCCGGCTCGACGAGCCCGAGATCGAGGCCGTGCTCGCCCACGAGCTCTCCCACGTCGCCCACCGAGACGTCGCGATCATGACGATCGCCTCCTCGCTCGGCGTGGCGGCCGGGCTCATGACCCGAGCCGTCTTCTACGCCACGATGTTCGGCGGCGGGGGGCGGGGCGGAGGCAACAACCAGAGCGGCCAGCAGGTGGTGCTCGTCGAGATGGGCATCATGGTCGTCTCCATCGTCGTCTACGCCATCAGCTTCTTGCTGACCCGTGCCCTCTCGCGCTACCGGGAACTCGCCGCTGACCGATCCGGAGCCCTGCTGATCGGTCGACCGTCGACGCTCGCCTCGGCCCTCGTCAAGATCACCGGCGAGATGTCGCGCATCCCGACCAACGACCTGCGCAAGGCCGAGGCATTCAACGCCTTCTTCTTCACCCCGGCCATCGCCCAGCCCCGCCAGGGCGAGCGACAGGGCCTCTCGCTCGGCTCACTCTTCTCGACGCACCCGACCCTCGAGCGCCGCCTCGCGCAGCTCTCCGAGCTCGAGTCCGAGCTGAACACTCCTCGCTGAGCCCACGGTGGGCTTCCTCGATGCGCTGCGCGGACGCAGCCAGCCGGTCCGGGCGAACCTCGACGCGCTCTTCGCCCTGCCGTCGGCGGCGGTGACCTTGGAGACCGCGGCGGGGCTCGTGTCGTCAGGCAACGCCGGTATCTGCTGGAAGCCGCCGGCCTCCCAGTCCGCCGAGGACGTCCAGCGCGAGATCACCGAGCTGCTCGGGATCGGTGACGCCGGCGATGCCTCGTCGACCACCCCCGCAGCGAGCCTGCCCACCATGACCCAGCAGGAGGACAGCTACGGGTACCGCTGGCTGCTGCTCGAGGACCCCGCCATCGACGACCTGGTCACCCGCGTCCACATGGTCAACACGTCGCTCACCGAAGCGGGATGGGGTCCGCAGCTCTTGTGCTCGGTGTTCTCCTTCGTTCCCGGCCCTGAGGCGGGACCCGAGCAGAAGAGCATCTTCCTCGTCTACCTCTACAAGCGGGGCACGTTCTACCCGTTCGCCCCGCTCGGCGGCGAGAAACGCGACACCGAGAACGAGCTGCGGGTCCGCTCGGTGCTCGGCAGCGACCTCCCGGTCGAAGCGGACCTCTCCCGGTGGTTCCCCCTGTGGGACCTGCCGGTCGCCTGAGAGGGGCGTCTCGGCGCGCTGGGCGCGCTCACCCCCTCGAGCGCACGTGCTCGTCGAGGTGCTCGAGAATCTGAGGCGAGCGCTGCTCGTGCTGGCGGGCTGACGCCTCGTCCTCGAAGCCCCTGTGCGTGAGACGGAGCCTCGTGCCATCGCGGGCGGGCGCGAGCTCCATCGTGACCACCGTCTCGGCACCCACGGTCTCCCTGCACCCGTGACCCAGGTGAGCCTGGTCTTTCCGGTCCATCAGCGAAATGACGGACGGCGCGAGACGAAGGTGACGAAATGATGACCCGGAATGCCCAGTTCACCAAAAGTTCGGTCAGTGTTCGCGTGGCGTTCATCTTCAGAATTCCTGGCGTCAACCTTCGGCCGCAAGAGTGTGGTGCGGTCGCTCCCGAGGGGAGCGAGGAAGGGATCGACGTGGACGCAGTTGCGGCGGGGGCGGGCGACGGAGTGACCGGACCCCGGGCGGCGTCGGTCAGCGATCTTCTCAACGATGCCCCGAGGAGCAAATTCCACCGTCGCACAGTGCTCGTGTCTGGTGTCGGGTTCTTCACCGACGCCTATGACCTCTTCGTCATCAGCACGGTCGCCACCATCGTCGCCGTTCAGTGGCACCTGAGCACGCTCCAGACGAGCTGGGTGACCGGATCGGCCATCCTCGGTGCATTCTTCGGCGCCTTCATCTTCGGTCGGATCGCTGACATCCTCGGCCGCAAACGGGTCTACACGATGGTCGCCGCCATCATGATCGTCGGTGCACTTGCCTCCGCCTTCGCTCCGGGATTCCTCTGGTTGGTGATTGCCCGCTTCGTCCTTGGACTCGGCATCGGCGGGGACTACCCGGTCTCCGCGGTGCTCATGAGCGAGTACTCGAACCGAAAGGACCGCGGTCGACTGGTCGGAATGGTGTTCTCCATGCAGGCGCTCGGTCTCATTGTGGGCCCCCTGGTCGGATTGCTCCTCCTGTCGTCGGGCACCAGCCACGATCTGACGTGGCGGATCATGCTGGGCCTCGGCGCGGTTCCCGCCGCCGGTGTCATCTACCTGCGGTCGAAGATGCCCGAATCGCCACGCTTCAAGGCGCAGGTCCAAGGCGACGCCGCGCAGGCGAGCGAGGAAATCACCAGCTATTCCGGAGGGGTCGTGGCGTCGTCGACGCCGACAGCAGCGCAAGGCACGCGGCTCGGGCTCAAGCAATTCCTGAGTGACCGCCGCACGCTCGTCCTGCTGCTCGGGACTGCCGGCTCGTGGTTCCTCTTCGATTACGCCTACTACGGCAACACCCTCTCGCTCCCCGCCATCTTGAAGGAAGTGGACGCCACGGCGTCGCTCGAGACCAAGCTGCTCTGGACGCTCGGCATCTTCGTGGTCTTTGCGGTGCCCGGTTACATCGCGGCCGTGCTCACCATGGACCGCATCGGCCATCGGCGCCTGCAGTTCATCGGGTTCGCCGTGATGGCGGTGGCCTTCCTCGTCCTGGCGGCGTTCGAGAACCTGACCACGATGGTCGCCCCGTTCCTCGCCATCTTCGGGCTCAGCTACTTCTTCGTCGAGTTCGGGCCCAACATGACCACCTTCGTGCTGCCTTCGGAGGTGTTCCCCGTGAGCATGCGGACGACCGGCCACGGGATCGCCGCTGGTGTCGGCAAGCTCGGGGCGTTCGTCGGCGTCTTCTTGGTCCCCCAGCTGCAGAAGCACTACGGGCTGCGGGGCATGCTCACCATCGCCGGCATCGCCGCCGTCTTGGGGTTTGCCCTCACCGGCGTGCTCCCCGAGCCGTCGGGTCGGACCCTCGAAGACATGGGCGGCCAGCCGGCTGGGGATCCGACGCCGGCGCCGGGAGCCGACGCCACGGTTGCAACGCCGGGCGCACCTCGCCCGAACGCGAGCCACGCGGCAAACCGCACCTCGAAGCCGGCGCCCCCCAGGACAGTGGACAGGCCGGTGGGCGAGCACGCTGCGCCCATCGCCTAGTCCGGTCATCCACGCCCTGCCGCGGGCCGATCCCGCGCCCGAGGGCACCGTGGCGCCCGGTTACGCCCGTCGCGCGGTGTGAGCAGGGAGGTTTCGGGCTCCCACCAGCTCGACATCAACGACGACGGGCACTTCTCGACGGTGCTGGTGGGTATTGGTGATCTCGACACCCGTGCGATCACCGTCGCCAACGCGGGGCACCTCAACCCGCTCATCGTGGTCGGGCCCGAATCAGGCTACGCAGCCACCAAGGTCGGTCCGCCCCTCGGCGTGGAACCGATCGCCTACAGCCCGACGACGTTCGTGCTGCCGCCAGGGTCGGCGTTCCTGGCGTTCACCGACGGACTGGTCGAGCGCCGGGGGGAGAGCATCGAGGTGGGCCTCGAGCGCCTGGAACACGCGGCAACCGCCTCGGACCCGAGCCTCGACGGCCTGCTCAGCAGGATCGTCGACGACCTCGCCCACGAGGGGTCAGAGGACGACGTCGCCATTCTGGCCTTCAGGTGGCGAAACGCCGCCGGGGCGCAAGGCAGCGACACCGGTCCGGTCCGCGGCTGAGGCCGGTGCACCGCCGGGAAGCGGCTCTCTTCTCGTCACCGAGGTCGCCTCCGTGTCACGCGGCCCTCTCGCTACGCTTCGCCGGGTGAGCCTTCCCGACCCCAGAGGACCCGACCCGGGTGGCCTCGACCCCGGCGCCATCGATCATCCTGATCGCCAAGTGGTGCTCGACGGCGCCGTCAACTTCCGTGACGTCGGCGGCTATCTCGCCGCCGACGGCCGGCGCATCCGTTGGCGGCGACTGTTTCGCGCCGACGGCCTCTCCTCGCTGAGCGAGCGCGACCGCGGCGTGATCCGTGACCTCGGCGTCGCCACGGTGATCGACCTGCGCACCACCACCGAGCTCAGGGGCGGGCGGTTCCCGACCGAGGACATACCGGTCGGCTTCCACCACCTGCCGTTGCTCGACGCGGTGCCCGATCCGGCGCGCTTCGAGAAGGCACCGGGGTTCCTCGCCACGCAGTACCAGGAGATGGTGGATGAGGCGGCCGATCAGATCGTCCAGGTCCTCTCCGTGGTGGCGCTCGGTGAGGATCGACCGGTCATCGTCCACTGCACGGCCGGCAAGGACCGCACGGGCGTGCTCATCGCCGTCCTGCTCGGCGTGCTCGGCGTGCCCGACGACACCATCGTGGGCGATTACGCCCTGAGTGCGCGCGCCATGAGTGCGCTCCAAGCCCGGCTGGTCGAGCGCTACCCGGAGAGTCGAGAGTTGATCGACTCGGCCGACGAGCTGTTCTCAGCGGCGCCGGCCACCATTGCGGCGCTGCTGAGCGCGTTGCGGGCCCGGTGGGGTTCGTGCGAGGCCTACCTGCGGGCGTCGGGAGCCGACGCCGCGATGCTCAACGCGCTTCGCCGGCGACTGCTCGACTGACCGGGAACCGGTTTGCGGCGCCCGCGAGGCGGGGTCACCACGTCGCCGCGATGGACCATCGCCTCTAGTGCGAGCAGGGCGGCGCCGCCACGCTGGAGGTGGGAGGCCTTCATGGAGCGCTTTAGGGACCGAAGCGATGCCGGTCGCCGCTTGGCGAGGGTGCTGATGGAGCTGAAGAACTCCGACCCCTTGATTCTTGCCTTGCCACGAGGCGGCGTCCCTGTTGCCTACGAGGTGGCCGTTGCGTTGTGCGCCCCGCTGGACATCTTGATCGTGCGCAAGCTGGGCGTGCCGTTCCAGCCGGAACTGGCAATGGGCGCCATCGGTGAGGACGAGGTGCTGGTGGTCGACGAGAGGGTTGTCGCTGACGCGCGCATCACCGCCCCCGAGTTCTGGGCGGTCGAGTACACCGAGCGCCAGGAACTGGAGCTGCGGGTTCGCCGTTTCCGTGGTGGGCGCCCACCGTTGTCGTTGGAGCGGCGAACGGTGATCATCGTCGACGACGGCATCGCCACCGGTTCCACGGCGCGCGCCGCGTGCCAGCTCGCCCGGGCGCGAGGGGCGCAGCGGGTCATCCTGGCCGTACCGGTCGCATCGGCGACCACGCTCGAGCAACTGCGTCCCGAGGTCGACGAGCTGGTGTGCCTGAAGTCGCCGAGGTGGGCCGGGTCCGTCGGGCAGTCGTACGACGAATTCTCCCAAGTGTCCGATGAGCAGGTGGTGGCGCTCCTGTCGCACGCTGCGCAGCACGAGGCCCTCCCCACCACCGCTGCGCGTTCGCCGAGCGTCGATTGTCGGGATGACGAGGTGACGATCGAAGTCGACGGGATCCCGCTCTCGGGCCATCTCACCGTCCCCGAAGCCTCGAAGGCATTCGTGCTGTTCGCACACGGCAGCGGGAGCAGCCGCCACAGCCCGCGCAACCGATTCGTGGCCACCACGCTGAACGGTCGCGGACTGGCCACGCTGCTCTTCGACCTCCTCTCGCACGACGAAGAGGCCGAGAGAAGCAATGTCTTCGATATCGACCTGTTGGCCCAACGCCTGCTCGCGGCCACGCACTGGCTGAGGGGGGAGGCAGAGGCCGAGGGCGCCCGGTTTGGTTATTTCGGAGCGAGCACCGGTGCCGCCGCCGCACTGGTCGCGGCGGCGGAGCCGGCGGCCGGGATCGATGCGATCGTCTCGCGCGGCGGCCGACCGGACCTGGCGGGCTCCCGCCTCGCGGCGGTCCGAGCGCCCACGCTGCTGCTGGTCGGCGGCCACGACCCCGTAGTGCTCGAGCTCAGCCGCCGGGCGCAAGCGGCCCTCACCTGCGAGAACCGCTTGGCTATCGTCCCAGGCGCCACACACCTCTTCGAGGAGCCCGGGGCCTTGGAAGCGGTGGCCGCGCAAGCCGGCGATTGGTTCACCCGATATCTGGCGCCACTGGTCGAGGCCCGCTCGTGATCGGCCACGCGGGCCGGCAATGTCCGGTGACCGGTCCGGTGCTGACGTGGAACCCCAGCCGGTGACGTTCGCGCCCGAGGGACCAGTCGACTTGTCCACCGCCGGGCTCGTTCCCTTGACCGGTGCCGAGGACGATTACGATCAGTTGCTCCGCGCGGTCGGCGACCGGCGGTTCGTCCTCCTCGGTGAAGCGAGCCACGGGACCCACGACTTCTACCGCGAGCGTGCCAGGATCACCCAGCGCCTCATCGTCGAGAAGGGCTTCAGCGCCGTCGCCGTCGAGGCCGACTGGCCCGACGCCTACCGGGTCAACCGCTACGTGCTGGGCCAGTCGGCCGATGCCGACGCCACGGCCGCGCTGGCGGACTTCCGGCGATTCCCGGGTTGGATGTGGCGCAACACCGACATCGCCGCATTCATCGGTTGGCTCAGGTCGTACAACGACGCGTGCGACGGACCCCTTCGCCAGGTTCGCTTCTACGGACTCGACCTCTACAGCCTCCGTGCCTCCATGGAGGCGGTGGTGGCGTACCTCGACGCCAACGACGCCGCCGCCGCTGCGCGTGCCCGGGACCGGTTCAGCTGCTTCGACCACGTGGGGGGCGAGGGTCCCGACTACGGCAACGCCGTCCGGCTCGATCTCACCGTCCCCTGCGAGCGCGAGGTGATCGCCGAGCTGGTGGACCTGCGCCAGCACGCGGCCGCCCTGATGGCCAGCGACGGTCAGGCAGCCGCGGACGAGTACTTCGTGGCCGAGCAGAACGCTCGAGTCATCCACAACGCCGAGCGCTACTACCGGGAGATGTACCTGGGCGCGGTGTCGTCGTGGAACCTGCGCGACGAGCACATGGCAGCGACACTGGCAAACCTCGCCTCCCACCTCGACCAGCTGCGTGGTCGGTCGAAGATCGTGGTCTGGGAGCACAACTCGCATGTGGGCGACGCCCGTGCCACTGAGCTCGGTCAGGCGGGCGAGTTCAACGTGGGCCAGCTGGTGCGGACCGCCTGGGGGGAGGACTGCCTGCTGGTCGGATTCACCACCGACCACGGCCGGGTGACCGCGGCGTCCGAGTGGGGCGGCCCGGCCGAGCGAAAACACGTGCGACCCGCACTCGAGGGCAGCTACGAGAAGCTCTTCCACCAGGCACCGGTGAAAAGCTTCTCGATGTTCCTTGACCCCGCGCACGACGCGCTGAGCGGTCCGCTGCTCGAGAGGGCCATCGGGGTGATCTACCGCCCGGAGACAGAGCGCGCCAGCCACTGGTTCCACGCCCGCCTGGCCGCGCAGTTCGACGCGATTGTCCACATCGATCGGACGACGGCGGTCGAACCGCTGGACCGGACCTCGTTCTGGGACGAAGGCGAACCCCCCGAGACGTACCCGACCGGGCTCTGAGCCCGGGTCGTCCGGCTACGGATTCTGCTCCTCACCGACGCTCGCTTCGCCGGCCGCGAGGCAGCGAGGCAGCGAGGACGCCGATCGGGCGGGGCGGCAGCTCGAACGGTCGCCCGTGCCTGCGGCCGCTGCCGGACAACGCCCGCTCCCCCACCTCGGCGGCGCGCCCGGAAACCCGCCGGTTGGGCGCCGGGCAGGCGTCGTCCCGGCAATGTCAAGGCCGCGGCGACAATCCCTCGGCCCGACGCACGAGTATGCGCGCCAGGGTCGTCGGGTGACCGAAGAGACCTGGCAGCCCGCCGCTGTGCAACAGGATCGTCCGCTCGCCCGGCCGGATCTGACCGTCATCGATGGCGCTCACCAGGCCGGCGAGGGCGCGTCCGGTGTAGATGGGGTCGAGGACGATCCCCTCGGTCCCCGCCGCCAGCTGCAGCGCAGCCATCACCGGCTCGGTGAGTTCGCCATAGCCGGCGCCCACGTGGTCGAGTCGGATGCTGAGGCGCTCGGCACCCACCGGCGCGCCGCCCAGCCCTCCCACCAGCTCGGCCACCTTGGCCGCCGGCCGACTGATGGCACCACAGTTGACCCCGAGCACCTTGCCTTCGCCGAGCGCGTACACCAGCCCGGCCATGGTGCCGCCCGAGCCGAGGGCGGTGACGACCGTCGTCAGGTCCGGTGCTTGCGCCAAGAGTTCGCGACCACAATCGACGTAGCCACGAGCCCCGAGCACATTCGAGCCCCCGTAGGGGAAGAGCACCGGGGTTGCGCCTCGCTCCCGGAGCTGTTCGGTGACACTGCGAGCGGCGGCGTCGAGGTCTTCGTCGTCGACGGCGCCCGCCCAGACGATGGAGGCGCCGAAGAGGCCGTCGAGCGCAAGGTTGCCCCCGAGCGGGCCGTCAACTGCGGAGCTCGCCAGGACCAGGACGACATCGAGGCCCACTCTCGCCCCAGCGGCGGCGGTCAGCCGCGCGAAGTTGCTCTGGCGCGCGCCGCTGGTCACCAAGGTGTCGGCTCCGTCAGCGAGTGCCGCACCGCAGAGCAGCTCAAGCTTGCGCACCTTGTTGCCGCCACCGCCCAGGCCGCTGAGATCGTCCCGCTTGATCCACAGGTCCTCGGGACCGAGGCCGAGCGAGCAGCCCAGTCGGGAGGCCTTCTCGAGCGGGGTCGGCCAGCTGCCGAGCGGGACACGCCCGATGGGGAGGGGCTGGGCGCTCAATCGGGGATCCTCAGCTCTCCCATGGGGCGCTCTGACCTGACCGCCCGCTGGCGAACGCCGAAGGCACGCTGGGCTCAAGCGGCCCGGTCGACCGCCGCAGTCCCCCGATGCTCCACCGCTCTTCGAGCGCCTGGGCGATGGCCGCCGCCGATTGCACGACGTCGAGGACGCCGACGTCGATTTGCAGGTCATAGTGGACGCCCTCGTGCACCGAGGAAGCTTGCTGGCGGGCCATACCCGCCACCCGATCGCCGCGTGCTTCCTCCCGGGCGCCGGCGATCTCCGGCCCACAGCGCAGGCCCACCCAGTGCGTCTCGTTGTCGCCGAGCGCCTCCCGCCAACGCAGCTGGTCGGTCGCAGCACCGAGCAGGACCTCGTCGAGGAGGACGTCGGCCCCTCCCGCCACCAGGGTCGCCACCGCCAGCTGGTACTGCGCGTAGAGGCCGAGGAACCGCGCACCCCGGGTGACCACGCCGTCCTCGAACACGATGCCCTCGGCATCCTCAAACATCGCCGGAGGCAGTGTCCAGAGAAACACGTCGATGCCGAGCAGGAGCCAGGTCCCATCGAGCGAGGACTGCAGCGTGCGGCCGATCGTCGTCTTTCCCGCACCCGAACCGCCGTTGAGCACGACCAGGTGCCCTCCCCGGGCGTGGGTGCGTGGCACCACCGGGAGGCTACTGCCCGCCGGCATCGCCGCGCCCGAGGGCGGTCGAGTCGAGCCGGGACTGGTCAGGCCAGCGAGTCGATGGCCTCGGCCAGGCCGAGGTCCCTTTGCGTGAGGCCACCGGCCGAGTGGGTCGACAGCCTGAGGGTCACGGTGTCCCAGCGGATGTCGATGTCGGGGTGGTGGTCGGCGGCCTCTGCGAGCGCACCGACGGCGTTCACGTAGGCGAGCGCCCCGGCGAAGTTCCCCTTCCGAACCACCTTGACCAACTCATCGCCCTCGCGGCGCCAGTCCAGGCGCTTCGCGGTGAGGGCGACGTCGATGGCATCGTTGCCGAGTCGTTCGACCACGGTTGCTCCTCCCGGCCGGTCAACGGGGACCGGTCATCTCCTCTGGCCGCACGGCGGCGTCGAACTCTTCACCAGTCATGTGCCCGAGCTTGACAGCAGCCTCGCGCAACGTCGTGCGCTCGCGGTGGGCCGTCTTGGCGACCTCGGCCGCCTTGTCGTAACCGATGTACGGGTTGAGGGCAGTCACGAGCATGAGCGAGTTCTCGAGGTGGCGCTCGATGGTCTCGTAGTCGGGCTCCAAATCCTCCACCATGAACTGGCGGAAGGTCCGGCAGGCGTCGGTGAGCAACGTCACCGAGTGCAAGAAGTTGTGGATGATCACCGGCTTCGCCACGTTGAGCTCGAGGTTGCCGCGGGACCCGGCGATGGTGATGGCCGTGTCGTTGCCCATCACCTGGATGCAGACCATCATCATGGCCTCGGACTGGGTCGGGTTGACCTTGCCGGGCATGATCGACGACCCCGGCTCGTTGGCGGGCAGCACCAGCTCGCCGAGACCGCTGCGCGGACCCGAGCCGAGCCAGCGGACGTCGTCGGCGATCTTCGTGAGCGACACCGCCAGGGTGCGCAGTGCGCCACTCGCGAACACCAGTGCGTCATGGGCGGCAAGTGCCGCGAACTTGTTCGGGGCGGTCACGAACGAGAGGCCCGTCAGCTCGGCGATCTTGGCCGCCACGCGTGCCCCGAACTCGGGGTGGGTGTTGAGGCCGGTCCCGACCGCCGTCCCGCCGGCGGCCAGTTCATAGAGGCCTCCGAGGCAGGCGTCGATCCGGGCCATGTCGGCGTCGAGCTGTGCCACGTAGCCCGAGAACTCCTGCCCCAAGGTGAGTGGGACGGCGTCCATCAGGTGGGTCCGGCCGATCTTGGTGATGTCGCGCCAGGCCTGGGCCTTCAGGTCGAGGGCGTCACGTAGGGCCCGCACCGAGGGGACCAGCCGGTGGCGGAGCTCTTCGACGGCCGCGATGTGCATGGCGGTCGGGAAGGTGTCGTTGGATGACTGGGACATGTTGACGTGGTCGTTCGGGTGCACCGGCGACTTGGACCCGAGCACGCCGCCGGCGAGCTCGATCGCCCGGTTGGCGATGACTTCGTTCGCGTTCATGTTGGTCTGGGTGCCGCTGCCGGTCTGCCAGATGCGCAGGGGGAACTCATCGTTCCACCGGCCCTCGGCGACCTCGAGCGCCGCCGTCGTGATGTAGCCCGCGAGCTGCTCGTCGAGCATGCCGAGCTCGCGGTTGACCTGGGCCGAGGCGGCCTTCAGGACGCCGAAGCCCCGGATCACCGGGAGCGGCATCGTGTCGGACCCGATGTCGAAGTGGTGCAGGGACCGGGCCGTCTGCGCCCCCCAGTAGTGCTCGGAGGGCACGGTGACCGCCCCCATCGAATCCGTCTCGGTCCGCTCCGGTCCCTTGGCGTCGGTATTCATATCGCCAGCATGGGGCGCCCCGGCACCCCCACGCAAGATCGGCACAGAGCCCGTAACGACCCCCGTGCCTACACTCGGGTCGTGAGCAGCGGGTTCACCCACCTCGACGGCCAGGGCAACGCCCGTATGGTCAACGTCACCGGCAAGGAGCCCACCCGGCGCCGGGCCGTGGCTCGCTGCACCGTGCGCGCCGGAGCCGCCGACCTGCGTGCGCTCGAGCCCGGCGGCTCGGCCCACGAGGCCATCGAAGCCGCCCGGTGGGCGGGCGTCCAGGCAGCGAAGGCCACCTCTGACCTCATCCCCCTGTGCCACCCGCTCCCCCTCGGCAACGTGTCCGTTGAGGTCTCCGTCGGCGACGGTTCGGTCTCGATCGCCGCGGTCACCGAGACCTTCGAGCGGACCGGGGTCGAGATGGAGGCGCTCACCGCGTGCGCGGTGGCGGCGCTGACCGTGATGGGCGCGTGCGGGAGCGACGGCTCGCCGCCCGTGCTCGAGGGCCTCGCCCTGTTCGAGAAGACCGGCGGCCGCTCGGGGACGTGGCGGCGAGGGTGATCAGGGCCCGGGCCCGGCGGGGGCGGCCAGCACCGGGGGCGGACCATCCACCGGCTGTGGGCCACCAAGGCCGACGGTGAACAAGCGCGACGGCCACCAGTTCCACCGCCCGAGCAGCACCACCGCCGAGGGCACGAGGAGGGTGCGCACGACGAAGGTGTCGAGGAGGATGCCGAGCGAGAGCCCAGTGCCGATCTGGCGCACCTGGCCCGAGGTGGCGATGGCCAGGATGCCGAACGTGCCCGCCAGCACCAGTCCGGCCGAGGTGATCGTGGTCCCCGTCGTCCCGAGGGCGGCGACCACGGCCTGGCGCAGCGGGAGGGTGGCCGCCTCCTCGCGGATGCGGGTCATGAGCAGGATGTTGTAGTCCTCGCCGAGGGCCATGATGAACACGAACATGAAAAAGGGCAGGGTGAAGTTGATGCCGAGCTGCCCTCCCACGATGACGAAGAGCGCCACGGCGAGGCCGAGCGAGGCCAGGTAGGAGAGCCCGACGCTCGCCACGAGGTAGAGCGGGGCGACCAGCGATCGCAGCACCAGGGCCAAGAGGATGGCCAGGACCACCATCACGAGCGGGGCCACCCGCAGGATGTCACTGGCGGAGATCGAGCTGACGTCGGCCGCCCCCGCAGCTTGGCCGGCGACCCCGGTCTCGGTGGCACCGATGCTCCGGCCGACCGACGCCACCTCGGCGCGTAGGGATGGGATGGCCTGGAGGGCTGCCGTCGAGCCGGGCGATCCCGCCACCAGTCCCACCCGGTAGAGGATCGTGCGCCCGTCCTCGCTGATGAACTCTGCGGTCGCCCGGTAGGCGTTGTAGAAGAAGGGGTCCACGTGGGTGCCCGCCGGTTCGGTGGCGGCGAGCGCGCCGGGCGGCCCGAGTCGCCGGTAGGCAGAGGAGAGGGCCTCGGGCGGCAGGTGCACCCCGTTGGCCGACAGTGCGCCCGTCACCGACGAGAAGGAGCCTGACGAGGAGAGCCCGTCTTGGGCTTGGTCGAGGAGGGCGGTGTCCGACCAGACGTCGCGGTCGAGCCGGAACACGACGTCGGTGCCGCTGAGCGACGCCACGCCGAAGTGCTGGGCGAGCACGGCCTCGCCGATGCCCGAGTTCGAGCCGACGATGTACCCGCCGGGGTCGAAGCCCGACGGGGCGTAGGCGACCAGGCTCGATGCCAGGGCCCCGAGGACGGCCGTGCCGATGACCAGGGCGGCGACCGGCCGGCCCGAGACTCGCGCCGCAATGCGACCCCACCGCCCGACTTTCGGCGGCCCCGGCTGCGGGGTGCTCGGCCAGAAGACGGCGCGGCCGAAGATGGAGAGGAGCGCTGGGAAGAAGGTCAGTTCGACGACCAGGACCACGGCGATGCCGATCGCCAGCCCAGGGCCCACGCCCCGGTAGAGGCCGAAGCTGGCCACCACCAGGCTCAGTAGGGCGGCGATGACGGTCAGCGCCGAGAAGGAGATCGACTCCCCCACACGCTCGACCGAGGCGATGATCGCCTCGTCGGCCGACAGGCCCCGTCGGAGGTTCTCTCGGTAGCGGAAGATGAGGAACAGGCCGTAGTCGGTGCCTGCCCCGAGCACGAGCGCCGTGAGCAGCAGCTGCATCAACGATGAGATCTGCACGCCGAACTTCGAGGACTCGGCGATGAGCGGGCCGGCCAGTGCGAGTGCCAGCCCCGCCGGGGCCAGGGTAACGAGCGGTGCGAGAGCAGAGCGAAACGCCAGGGCCAGCAGCACGAGGATGAAGATGGCCGAGAGCAGCTGGACATGGTTGGCGGTGTGGTTGCCTGCCGCCTGCTGGTCCACCAGTTCGGGCAGCGGTCCGGTCAAGAAGATCCCGAATCCGGGCAGCTCCTCCTGCGAGAGGATCCCGCGGACCGATGCCACTGCCGCTGCCCCCGCATGCCCCCCGCCTTCGGTCGCGTTGGAGAACTCGATGATCGCCGTGCGCGCCTGGCCGTCAGCCGAGACCGCCGCATCGCGTACCGAGACCACGTTGGCGACGTGGCGCGCCTCGCGCTCGACGGCGTCGAAGCGATCGTTGTCCACAGCAGTGAGCGCCCGGTCTTGGCGTGTGGCAACGAGGGTGCCGACCTGCGTGTTGCCCCCGAGAAAGGGGGCGGCGAGCTGCGCGGCGCGCACGCTCGGCGAGTTGGTGGGCAAAAAGGCGGTGGTGTCGTTCTTGATGACGCCGCCGATCCCGGGGAGCAAGAGCACGGCGAGGACGGTCGCGGCCACCCACCACACCACGATCACCCAACGGAAGCGGACGGAGAACCGTCCGATCGCCGCGAACACCGCTAGGACAGCACTGGTGGGACGGGACAGGTGCTCACGAGGCCAGTGCAGCTACGGCCAACTCGGCCATGCCCACCGTGAGGGGGGTCTCGGCCACAAAGCCCAGCTGGTGGCGGGCCCGCTCGGGGGAGGCCACGATGTGGCGCACGTCACCGAGGCGCCAGCGGCCGCTCACCCCAGGAGCGGGTGCGGGCCGACCTAGGGCCTCCCAAAGGGCGTTGGCGAGCTCCAAGATGGTCGCCGGCTGGCCACTCGCCACATTGAACGCCCCCTGCGCGCCCGGCGGGGCGCACAGCGCTGCGAGGTTGGCGCGAGCCACGTCGCGCACATGGACGAAGTCACGGCGTTGCCCGCCGTCCTCGAAGACCACCGGGGCCACTCCACGTCGTAATGCGCTCATGAAGATGCTCGCCACGCCCGAGTACGGCGTGTCGAGCGGGGCCCTCGGCCCATAGACGTTGTGATAGCGCAGCGACAGTACCGAGGCGCCCGACTCCCGGCCGAAGGCGGCACACAGGTGCTCCTGGTGGACCTTGGTGGCGGCATAGACATTGCGCGGGTCGGCCGGCGACGACTCGTCGACTAGCGCCGGTTGGAGGTCGCCGCCGCACCGGGGACACGGGGGCTCGAAGCGGCCTTCGGCCAGTCGCTCGGGCGTGCGCGGCCCTGGGCGCACGATGCCGCAGCGCTCGCAGTGCCCAGCGCCCTCGCCGTAGTAGACCATGCTCCCGGCCACCACGAGGCGACCAGTGAACTGCGCCTCGTCGAGCGCCGACAGCAGGACCGCGGTACCGAGATCGTTGTCGTTCACGTAGTCGACAACGTCGGCGAAGCGCACCCCGAGCCCAACGCGCGCCGCCTGGTGGCTGATGGCGTCGACACCGTCGAGGAGCCCGGCCCATGTGGCGGGCTCGCGGATGTCGGCGAGCACATAGCGAGCCGACGGGTTCTCGAACTCCGAGGCGACCCGGTCGACGACCACCACGTCGTGGCCCTCGTCCACGAGGAGGTCGACCAGGTGGGAGCCGATGAAGCCCGAGCCGCCCGTGACGAGGACCCTCACGGCGCCTGCACGCCGACGGGCACCCCGGCGCCAGCGCGCGTCGTTGTGGCGAACCTCACAGCTCGACGGTAGCGATGCGACGAGCCCGGTGGGCACAGCCTGGGCGAATTTAGAGATTCGTAATGGGCAAACGCGTCGTGCGCCGGGGGTTGCTCGGTACCGTGCCTCTGTGCCCGACGTGATCTTGCCCGTCCTGAACGAGGTGCAGGCACTGGGCTGGATCCTTCCCCGTCTCCCGGCCGGCTACCGGGCCATCGTCGTGGACAACGGGTCCGACGACGGCTCTGCCGCTCTCGCCACCGAGCTCGGTGCCGATGTCATCTGCGCGCCGGTGCGGGGCTTCGGCTCGGCGTGCTGGGCCGGGCTCCAGGCCGCCGAGGACGACATCGTCTGCTTCATGGACGCGGACGCCTCTCTCGACCCGGGCGACCTGCCACTCGTCGCCGGGCCGATCGCCGACGGTGCTTGTGACCTCATGCTGGGTTCGCGTGCGGCGCGCCGCGGCTCGTGGCCGCTGCACGCCCGCCTCGCCAACCTGGCGCTCATGGCCGAGGTGCGGCGCCGGAGCACTCTCACACTGCGCGACCTCGGGCCGATGCGTGCAGCGAGACGCCAGCCCCTGGTCGATCTCGGCATCGAGGACCGCCGCTCGGGATGGCCGCTCGAGATGGTGCTGCGGGCCGAGCGGGCCGGATGGCGCGTCGCCGAATGCCCCGTGCCCTATCACCCCCGCTCCGGGCGCTCCAAGGTCACCGGCACCGTGCGCGGCACCCTCCAGGCCGTCGGGGACATGGCGGCCCTCCTTCGATGACCGATCCCGGGGGCTACCAGGTGGCCATCATGGCCAAATCGCCACGGCCGGGCACGGTCAAGACCCGCCTGTGCCCCCCACTCACCCCCGCACAGGCGGCCCGCCTCGCCACGGCAGCCATCCTCGACACCGTCGCCGCCGGCCTCTCGTCGCAGGCCAGGAGGGTTACCGTGGTGCTCGACGGGCCTCAAGGCCCGTGGCTGCCCAAGCGGGTCGAGGTGATCCCCCAGCGCACGGGGCCGTTCGGGGACCGTCTGGCCGGTGCGATCGACGATGCCTGCTCGGAACTCGCGCTCCCGGTGCTGGTGATCGGCATGGACACCCCACAGGTCACCGGCGCGGGCCTCGATGCGGCCGCGCTCCCCCTCCTGGAGGAAGCCGACGCGGTGCTCGGACCGGCCGAGGACGGTGGGTACTGGGTGATCGGGACGAACGAGCCGCACGCCGACATGTTCGCCGGCGTGCCGATGAGCACCGATGCCACGTGTGCCGCACAGCGGGCCCAACTCCACCGCCTGGGATTGCGAGTGCGCGAGGTGGCCACCTTGCGCGACGTGGACGACTTCGACGACGCACTGAGCGCGGCGCTCATCGCCCCGCGCACACAGTTCGCAGCCGAGCTCGACCTCATGCTGGCCTTCATCGATGCACCGGCGGCGATGTGACCGTCACGTTCTCGTCCACCTCGCACCTGCGCACCGAAGACGGGCGGCGCCTCGCGCTCGATGTGCGCAAGTGGCTCGCCCCCGCCGACCCGGTCGACGAGTCGCTCCTCGAGCGCGTGGTGGCGCCGGTGCTCGACGTGGGCTGCGGGCCCGGGCGCCACGTGCAGGCCCTGTTCCAGCGCGACGTGGAGGCCCTCGGCCTCGACATCTCGCCGACTGCCGTGGCCATCGCCCGGCGAAACGGCGCGACGGTGCTGCAGCGATCGGTCTTCGACACGCTCCCCCATCCGGGCCGCTGGCGGAGCGCGCTGCTGCTCGACGGGAGCATCGGGATCGGGGGCGACCCCGGCGCACTGTTGCGCCATGTGAGCGGTGCGCTGGCCGACGAGAGCAGGATCCTGGTCGAGACCGAGGCCCCCGATGTCCGCTCCGAGAGCATGCTCGCCTGCATCGAGACGGCCTCGGGGCAGAGCCCATGGTTCTCGTGGGCACGCGTCTCGCACAGGGATCTCAGCAAGCTCGCCGCCGAGGCGGGGCTCGAGCTCGCCTGCGCCTGGGAGGACGCCGGGCGCTGGTTCGGCCAACTCGAACGGTCGATGGCGACCGCGCTCAGCGCCTGACGAACTCGAGGTAGGGGCGAAACGCCACGTCGGTGCGCGGGAAGAAGCACTGGTAGCAGGAGAACACCCGACCGCCGGGTTGGAACTGCGCAGCGAGGGCTGGCGCGAGCATGTCGATCTCACCCTTGTTGTCGAGGTAGACAACTCGAACGGACGGGTCATCGAGCGAGGAGGCAATGCTCGCGAGCAGGTCTCGCCGCGCCACCGTCGACGAGCTCCGCAAGACCTCGTGGACGGCCTCCCCCTGCGCCCAGGACGGCTTGCCGGCCATCGTCTCGTACCACGGGTGGTCCAAGACGATGACGTCGCCGGGCGTCGTCGCCACCCGGGCGATGAACTGGCGGCCCGCTGCGGCGTCAGCCGCCGTCGGGAGCAGGTGCGACGGGTGATCGCTCAACCAGGCCACCTGGACCACCACCACCGCCGCCAGCACCACCCCGACGAGGGCGGGGCGCCCCGCGCCGGCCCGGCGCAGCCCGTCGTAGCCGAGCGCCGCCCCGATGGCGACAGCCGCGTACAGCGGGAGCAGGACGTCACGGCCGCCGCCTGAGTGCAGCCGGGAGACCCAGGACGCGCCGACCATGCCGGCGGTAGCGGCGAGCCAGAAGGGCCAGGCCGTCCTCGTGGCCTTCCTCGACCACCCGACGATGAGGCCGACGCCGGCGAGGGCGATGGCCCAGCCCACCGGGGCGAGCAGGTCGTGGGTGAAGAACTTCGTCCACTGCACCGAGTCGAGCGGCTGACCCGTGAGCTCGGTGTCGATGTAGTAGCGGTACCAGCCCGCAGTCGCGGTGTCGAGGATCACGGTGGACACCACGACCGCCAACCCAGCGGTTGCCGCCGCGGCCAGCCCGACCCGCCGACGCGTGACCACCAAGAAGACGAGCATCGGTGCGGCCGCCAAGAGGGCGGTCTGCTTCGTGAAGAAGCTGGCGAAGACGAGCAGCCCGACCAATGCCCCCCCTTGCCAGGTGGTCGCCCTCCTCGCTGCGGCCACCGCCGCCAAGAGGAGGAACAAGAAGAGCGAGTCGACACGCCCGATGTCGAGCCAAGCGCCGCCGACCTCGAAGGTGGCGGCGAACATCCCCGCGGCAAGCAATCCGGCCACCGCGTCGCCCGTCTCACGCCGGACCATGGTGAACAGCAGGGCGAAGCACCCGAGCGAGGAGAGGAACGACACGAGCCGCAGCGGCAGGAAGCCGAGGCCGGTCACGTGGGCGACGAGTGCCGACACCCAGAAGTACAGCGGCGTGTAGGAGTAGGCGACGTAGTGCAGCGTGGGGGCGGTGTAGATCGGCTGGCCGTGCAGCACCCGCCCGACCATCTCGACACTGCCCCCCTCCATCCACTCGAGCTCGTAGCGATAGCCGAGCTGGTGGGCCGCCACCCAGAGATAGACGGCGATGGGGACGACCGAGGCGCAGATGACGACGACGCGCGACAGGGCACCGAGACGCGAGCGCCGAGGGCGATCGCCGCCTTCGGCGCTCAGGCGCTCGCCGAGTGTGCTCGTCGCCATGACCAAAGGGCCAGGACGCCACAGACCAGCCAAACGGCGCAGAGCACCGCAGCCAGACCGTGCGCGTAGTTCCATGGGAGACGGCTGAACCCCGCCCGGGGGCTCTTCCCCCAGCTCCCGACCAAGGGATAGGCGTAGAGGGTCACCACTGCGCTGGCGATGAGCCCGACGTCGACCGGCACCCGGAGCCAGCCCGGCAGCACGTGCCGCACCCCGACGGCGACCAGCAGGACGATCGGCACCACGATGGCGTCGTTCACGATGTTCGCCCCGATGAGCAGCCGTAGGACGGCGGGAGGATTCGACTGCTCGACGAGGCCGTGGAGGCCGAAGACGATGCCCGCCCAGCCCACCACCAGCGCGGCCCACATGAGCAGGCCGTGCGGTGCCTCCTCGGCTGCCTCTGGCGTCGGGAGTTCCGTACTGCTCACAGCACGACCACCGAGGTGATCCACTTCGTCTGGAGCACCCCCGGCCGGTCGGGCGCGATGAGCCGGACCGGGTAGCCGTGGTCGAGGTCGAGCACCGCACCGTTCAGCTCGAGGGCGAGCAACGTGTCGGGGTCCGACGTGTGCGCGCCGTCGACCACCGAGCTCGAGTACAGCCGGCCGGCGTCTTCGAGGGACTCGACCCGCACGCTCGCCCCCGGCACGGCCCCGACGATGCGCAGGAGGACCGGCATCGACACGCCTCGCCACGACGCGGCCGCGCTCCAACCCTCGACGCAGGTGATGGGCAGCCCTGCATCTCGCTGGGGTAGGGCCCGCAGCTCGGCGAGGGTGAAGTCCTGGGGGCGGGCGCAGCGCCCGCTCACCCCCAGGCGGTAGGCGGGGTCGACGGCCGACGTCGTGACCCCGGCCTCGACCGCTGACTGGTTGACGGGCAGGTGCGCCGGGCCGACCGACGGGTTGCGCGGCGCGAGGGCGGCCAGCCGCTGCAACGGCGCGACCGTCTCGCCGGCGACGGTCAGAACGAGCACACCGGCGGTCGCGAACAGCGTCGCCACGAAGCCCCGACGCGAGAGTCGCGTGGCTCCGGTCATCGCCGGCACCGGGGCAGACTCTGTGGCCTCGGGCGTGAGGTCCACCTCCTCGGAGCTTCGAGCCATCGCCGGAACCGGCGCAGGCTCGGTGGCCTCGGGCGTGAGGTCCACCGCCTCCTCGGATCCTCGGGCGATCGCCTGGCTGGCGGTCGCCGCCTTGGCCGCGATGTGGATGACGAGGGCCCCGACCACCATCCACGCCGTCCAGAAGTGCGCTGTCGGGAAGAAGAACGGCATCGGGCTGTACCAGTAGTCGATGTTCGCCACACCGGTGATGAGCAGGAACAGGGATCCGCCCACCAACGGGATGAGGCTCAGGCGCTCGAGCGCCTGAGCGACATTGCGGATGGGGGGCCAGGCGAAGAGCTTCGGCCAGACGGTCCAGAGCTTGCCGAGCAGGAGCGGGATCGTCGCGATCCCGGTGACCACGTGGACGCCTTCGGTGACCCGGTACAGGTTGACCGGGCGCGCCGGGAGGTGGAACCAGGTGGGCGGGTGCTGGGCGAGGTAGTCGACGAGGCCGGTGAGGAAGCACACGGTGAAGGCCACCCCGAGGGTGATGCCGAGCACCGAGGCCACCCACTCGTCGTGCAACGGGCTCTCGAAGCGGGCGTCGATGCGCTCGGACTGCTCCTTGGCTCGTCGGCTGAGTGGTTCCACTCTGGCGTGGACCGTAGCGGCGAGCCGCTCTCGCGCTCGGACCGCGGGCGCAGCAGGTGCCTCAGGATCGGGTTCGCCGGGTGTCCCCGGGTCCGACGCCACTTGCTCAGGGGGCACATGATGACGGTATCTTCCGCCCGCGCGCAGAGAGCACTTCCGTTCTTACGAAACGCGAAATTCGTGCACGTCGGTGGTCTCTCGCGGCCACAGTGCCACCGCACCGGGCGCGATGCCGATCGAGCAGCGCTCACCCGGGCTGGCAGCCGTCGTGGGCCAGGCACCTGGCTGGCGAGCCACCAGCTCGAAGCCAGGCGCCAACTCGACGAGCACCTCGGTCGCCGTGCCGAGCTCCATCACGTCCACGATCAGCCCCCCATGGCCTCCCGGGGCGTCGAGATCGATGCTCTCAGGCGCCACCTGCCACCACACGTCCGTGCCGACCAGGTCCGGGAAGGGTGCCACGTCGAAGCGCAGCCCGGCCACTTCGACGCTCCCGTCGGCATCGCGCACCGCAGCGAAGACGTTGCGCAGCCCCACCAGGCGGGCCACCTCCGCCGATCTCGGTCGGCCGAAGACTGTTGCGCGGTCCCCCGCCTGGAGCACCCGGCCGGCGGCCAGCACCAGCACCTCGTCGGCCAGCAGCGCCGCCTCTTCTGGGTCGTGGGTCACGAGGACGCAGGCGATCCCGTACTCGGCGAGGAGGCGGTGCACCTCGCGTCGCAGCTCATGGCGCAGCGGTGTGTCGAGCGCGGAGAACGGCTCATCGAGCAACAAGAGCTCGGGATCGCTCGAAAGGGCGCGGGCGAGGGCCACGCGTTGACGCTGCCCGCCCGAGAGCTGGTGAGGACGGCGGTCGGCCAGCTCGACCAACCCGAGTCGCTCGAGCCAGAACGCTGCCCGACCGGGTGTCGAGCGCGGGCCCATCGCGAGTTGCTGCCAGACGGTGCGGTGCGGGAACAGGCTTGGCTCCTGGGGGACGTAACCAACGGAACGCTGCGCAGGCGCCGTCTCGAGCTCGCGCCCACCCACCGTCACCCGGGCGGCAGGCTCCGGGCCGAGGCCCGCCAGGCACCGCAGCGCCGTCGTCTTGCCCGCCCCCGAGGCGCCGAGCAGGGCCGCGCCCCGACACGGCGTGGAGGTGGCCGCCGTCAGGTGGAACGAGCCGACTCGCCGTTCAAGGGCGAAGGTCAGCTCGGAGGTGCGACGTGGCGGTGGGGCCATCGCCGCGGGCACGTCGACGCGCACCCGACGCGTCGGGGGTCGGAACCGCAGCAGGGCGAGGAACACGGCCGCGACGGCAACGGCGAGGGCGGCGGGAGCGAGCGTGAATGTGAGACCGCTGCCGGCGAACTGGGTGTAGGCGTACACCGGCAGCGTGAACGGATGGTAGGCGAGGATGACATTGGCCCCGAACTCACCGAAGGCCCGGAGCCACGCCAGCAGCAGCCCCGCGGCGATCCCCGGACCCGCAATGGGCACACAGACCCGCAGGAATGTCGCGAACTCGCCCATGCCGAGCGTCGCCGCCACGTCGGTGTAGGCGCTCGAGACCGTGCCGAAGGCGCTGCGCGCCGCCACGATGAGAAACGGCGCGGCGACGAACGTCTGCGCCAGGACGATGCCGACCAAGCTGTCGGTGAGATGGCCACCGAAGAGACGGCCGAGCGGCGTGTACGGGCCGACGAGGGCCAAGAGGAGGACGCCACTGATGAGCGGCGGGAGGGCGAGCGGGAGCAGGACCGCCACGCCGACCGCGCCTGCGGTCCGGCTCGAGTTGTTGGCCAGGAGGTAGGCGAGGGGAATGCCCAGGACAGCGATGATCGCCGTGGCGATGCTGGCCGAGAGCACCGAGGTCCACAACGCGCCCCACAGCCCGGGTTGGCCGAATCCCTTGTTGGGCGTGTCGGCCAGGTGGACGAAGAGGCCGACCACGGGTACCACGAGGTACAGCACCAGGAGCGCCGCCAGCCACGGCAGCGGCGAGTGCAACCAGCGACCCCTCAACCCGACGAGGCGAGGCGTGCCAGCGCCGAAGGGGCGCCCCTGCCGACCAGCTTCGGTGGCCGGATCGCCACGAAGCCCGACGTCTGGAGGCCCGCCCGCCCCTTCGGCCCGAGGAGGTAGCGCACGAAGGCCCTGGCGTTGGCTGCGTTCGGTGCCCCCCGCAGCACCGTGACCGTGTAGGTGGCCGAGAGTTTGAGCGAACCGAGGGGGACCGTCGGGATGCCAGCGGCCTTGGCCTCGGCGGCGTAGAAGAAGCCGGCGTCGAGCTGGCCGGACTGCAGGCGCCCCACCAACGTCTCTTCGGGGAACACCGTGGCGGTGGAGGAGAGCACGCTCGTGAGCGAGGGGTCCTTCTCGTTCTTGGCCGTGGCGTTGACCGCCTGGACGGCCAGGACGCCCTTCGGGTCGAGGGCCGGATCGGTGCGGCCGAGAAGGAAGCCTGGCTTGGTGACCACCTTGTACCAGGGCTGCGTCTTGAGGTCGGCGGCGAAGGTGCTCTTCGGGTTGTAGCCGAGCACGAGCGGGGAAGTGGCGAACTTCACGTACCAGCTCACCCAACTCCCGTTCGTGGGGCCGGCCAGCGTCAGGTTGACCGCTGGGCTGGCGCTCACGAACACATCGCCCTGCTGGACGCCCCCTTTGATGTCGGTCGCGAGGGCGCTCGAACCCCCGGCGAAGCCGTTCACCGTGATACCGGTCGACGTGGTGAAGCCCGGGCCGATGACGTTGGTCATGACATCGGTGAGCGAGCCGGCGTAGAGGACCGCGACCGACCCCGCGCCGGTCGTGGCCGCATCGGCGAGGTCCGTCGTCACCAGTGTGACCGCACCGGCGAGAACGGCACCGGCGGCGAGGGCGGCGACCAGCCGACTCCCGGCAGTGTGGCGCATGCCCAACGCTCGCATCTCAGTGCGGCGCCAGTTCGACGACGACGTTCGTCGCCTTGATCGACGCCACGGCCCGCACGCCGGGCTCGAGATTGAGCTCATCGGCCGCTTCCCTGCTCATCAGCGACACCAGGCGGTGGGGTCCCGCCACGATGTCGACCTTGGCCATGACGGTGTCTCTCGTGACGGCGGTCACGATGCCGACGAAGCGGTTCCGGGCCGAGGTCGACTCGGTCCCGGGCTCCTCGGCGAAGGTGCGGGCGAACGCGGCGAGGATGGGCCCTTCGATGACTCGCTTGCCCTCCGGGGATGCCACCGCCACGAGCCGGCCCTGGTCCACCCAGCGGCGCACCGTGTCGGCGCTGACACCGAGCAGGGCGGCAGCCTGGCTGATCCGGTAGGTCTCCACGAGGCGGACACTACCGGGCGCATGCCGCAAGAGTCCCGAATTCTGCCGCAAATACCACGGAAATTGCTTACAAAGTGCGTACCTGCAGCGTCAAGCGCGCTCAGTAAGCTGCCACCGTGCAACTTGCGGCCAAGGTGGTGACCGTGTCCGACGCGGTCGCAGCGGGCACCCGGGAGGACCGCTCCGGACCCGCGGTGGCCGCCGTACTCACCGAAGCGGGATTCTCTGTGACCGAGCACGTCACCGTCCCCGATGGCCTCGAGCCACTCAGCTCGACCCTCGTGCGCCTGGCGGAGGGGTTCTGCGGGGTGATCGCCACCACCGGCGGTACCGGGCTCGCCGAGCGCGACCTCACCCCCGAGGCGACGAGCAACGTCGTCGAACGCGAGGCGCCCGGGCTGGCGGAAGCGATGCGTGCGGCCGGACCCCTCGGGCGCCTCACCCGCGGCAAGGCGGGCACGCTCGGCGCCGCACTCATCCTCAATCTTCCGGGTTCGCCGGCGGGCGCAGCGGAGCACCTCGCTGCGGTGATCGATGTGCTGCCCCACGCCGTGGCCCTGCTTGCCGGCGAGACCACGCACCACTGAGCCACCGCGAGGACCTGGCGGTCAGCCCCCCGAGACGGGCGGGATGACCGCCACCTCGTCATGGCCGGCGACGGGCCACTCCCGTTCCGCCGGCTCGCCGTTCACCCAGATGCGGCACTGGCCGAGCAGCTCCGCGAAGTCTGCGCCGAAGCGGTCGCACGCCCAGGCCAGGACGTCGCCCACCGTCTCGCCCGGTGCGCTCGCTTCGCCGATTCCGGCGGCGCTGCGGGCGGGCCCGAACAGCCGCAGCCTCGCCATCAGCCGCCGATCATCGACATCGAGCGGCTCGGGCGTAAGAACCCGGGATCGTTGATGCCGTGGCCCGGAAGCTTGCGCCACACCGAGCGCCGGAACAGCAATTCCACGTCCCGGTCCGAGCCACCGCTGCGCAGGATGTCTCGCAGCGACGCCTCATCGTCGGAGAAGAGGCAGTTGCGCACCGCGCCGTCGGACGTGATGCGCATGCGGTCACAGGTGCCGCAGAACGGGCGCGTGACGCTCGCGATGACCCCGATCTCCCCCGAACCGTCGATGTAGCGGTAGCGGGTGGCCGGCGCCGGATCTCCCGGCGCCTCCACTGGCTCGATGGGCCAGCGCGCATGGATGCGCGCGAGCACGTCGGCGGCGGGCACAACGGAGCTGCGGTCCCATGCGCCCTCGGCGTCGAGGGGCATGAACTCGATGAAGCGCACCGTGCGGCCGGTGCGCCGCCCGAACTCGGCGAAGGACTCGACCTCGTCGTCGTTGACGCCGCCAACGGGCACCATGTTGACCTTGAGCGGACCGAGGCCGGCCGCTTCGGCTGCGTCCATCGCCTCGAGCACCACGGGGAGGCTCCCCCGGCGACGGATGAGGGGGAAGCGCTCGGGATCGAGCGAGTCGCAGCTCACGTTCACCCGCATGAGCCCGGCGTCGGCCAACGGCCGGGCGAGGGCCGCCAAGCGCGTCCCGTTCGTGGTCATGGCCAGGTCATCGAAGCCCAGCGCCGCCAGACGCCCGACAATGTCGACGACGTCGCGTCGCAACAACGGCTCGCCCCCGGTCAGGCGCAGGGCCACGATGCCGAGCCCCTTGGCGACGCGCGCCAGCCGGACGATCTCGTCGGCGGTCAACTGGTTGGCACGCGGTTCGAATCGCATTCCCGTGGCCGGCATGCAGTAGACGCAGCGCAGGTTGCACCGGTCGGTGAGCGACAGCCGGAGGTCGCGGTGTACCCGGCCATGGACGTCGAGCAGCGGGCCCGAATCGGACATGTCGGGCACGCTGCGTCGGCGGGTCGCGCCAACCTCGACGAAGGACACCGCCGCGTTCACCGGCGCGCCACCGCTGCCGTGCGCCTCGAGGCGGCCGCAAGGGCGTCGGCCTCGAGGAGGAGGATGTCCACCTGCTCGCCCGCGCCGATGCCGGTGCCGTCGGGCACCTCGGCGAGTGCGTTCGCCGCCGCCATCGCTGAGAGCACGTGCGACGCCTGCACCCCGCTCGAGCGCACGTGGATGCGGCCGTCGGCACCAGCCTCGGCGATGACGCGCAAGAAGTGGGTCTTGCCGTCGCGTACCCGCTCGAGCGGCTCATCGGCGACAGCCGACAGCTGCGGCGCTCCGAAGGCGGGGCGCCCGGCCAACTGGTTGAGGGCGGGCCGGACGAGCAACTCGAAGCTGACCATGGCCGAGACCGGGTTGCCGGGCACCCCGAAGATCGGAGTGGCGCTCGCCGTCGCCACGCCGAATGCGAACGGCTTGGCCGGCTTGATGGCGATCTGCATCCAGTGCATGGTGCCCTCGCAGAGGCGCCCGAGCACGACTTTCACGAGATCGGCGTCACCCACGCTGACCCCACCCGACACCACGACGGCGTCGCAGCGCTCGCTCCCGAGCGTCACCGCCTCGGTGATGGCCTCTTCGTCGTCGGGCGCCACGCCGAGGTCGACGGCCTCGCAGCCGGCGCGCTCGACGAGCGCGAGCAGCGACGGCCTGTTGGCGTCGCGGATCTGTCCCGGTGCGAGCGGCGAGCCCGCCGCCACGAGCTCGTCGCCGGTCGAGAGCACCCCTACCCGCGGTCGGCGGATGACCTCGACCCGCTCGACGCCGATGGCGGCGAGCACCCCGAGATGTGCAGGTCCGAGGTGGGTGCCGGCGTCCACGACAACCTGGCCGGCGACGAGGTCGTCGCCCGGGTGCCGGACGAACTCCCCCCGTCGGACCACCGACTCGATGGTGACCTCGCCTGCACCCGGTCCTGGCATCGTGCGCTCGATCATGCAGACGGCGTCAGCACCCGAGGGCAGCGGCGCCCCGGTCATGATCCGGACTGCTTCGCCGCCGCCCAGCGACGCCGGCGCCATGCCCGCAAGTGTGGTGGCCACGACGTTGAGCACGACCGGTGCCTCGAGCGTGTCGGCGGCCACCAGGGCGAAGCCGTCCATCGAGGAGTTGGCGAAGGCAGGCACCGGCGCATCGGCCACGACGGGCGAGGCGGTGACGCAACCGAGTGCCGAGGCGAGGGGGCACGGGACCACGTCGAGCGGAGAGCAGGCGTCGAGGACAATGCGACGGGCGTCGGCGAGGCCGATCACGACGGACGCAGGCTCTGGTCGCCACGTTGCACCGCACCGTGGCCGACGTGGGCGGCGCCGTCCACCTCGCACGGCAGCCCCCAGGAGCTGCCGTCGGCCCAGGTCTCGAACTTCCAGATCGGAACCGTCGCCTTCACCTCGTCGATGCAAAAGCGAGCGGCGCTGAAGGCCTCCTCACGATGGGCCGTGACCACGGCGACCATGACCGCTGTCTCCCCGACCCTGAGCACCCCGACGCGGTGCACGAGGGCCAGTCGCCGAATACTCGGCCAGCGTCGGCGGGCCTCGGCTGCCACTCTCGCCATGCGCCCTTCGCAGTACTCGCCATATGCCTCGTACTCGAGGCTCACGACGCCGTCGCGGCCCTCGGCGTGGTCGCGCACCGTGCCGAAGAACGTCACGGTCGCTCCGCAGTCGGGCTGAGCCGTCCACGCAAGCACCTCACCGACGGCGATCGGCACCTCGGTGAGGGAAATCCAGTCGTTCGTCTCGCCCGGTTCCATGCCCTTCTGAGTGTAGGAGGAACGCCATCGCCACCTCTTGCGGGCGAGACGTGCTCACGAGGCCGGTTAAGCGAAATGTAAGGAGCGCCCCGATGCCACGAGCCCGCAGCTGCGTAGCCTTGGAACCATGGCCATCGGCACCATCGAGAAGCAGGCACCACGCCGGTACGCTGGCCCGATGGCATCGGTGCTCGTGGTCGACGACGACGAGGTGGTGCGAGACGTCGTCGTGCGCTACCTCGACCGGGAGGGCTTCGAGTCGCGCCAGGCAGCTGACGGCGAGGCGGCGCGCAGAGCGATCAGTGAGCAGGTCCCCGACCTCGTCATCTTGGACGTCATGTTGCCCGAGATGAACGGCCTCGATGTCTGCCGGTGGGTCCGCTCAGTCAGCCAGGTGCCGATCATCCTGCTCACCGCGCGCGGCGAGGAGTCCGACCGAATCATCGGCCTCGAGCTCGGGGCCGATGACTACGTGGTCAAGCCCTTCTCGCCGCGCGAGCTCACCGAGCGGGTCAAGGCCGTGCTGCGCCGCACGACGGCGCCCCCCCACCACGGCTCGTCGCGCCTCGAGGTCGGCGGCCTCGTCATCGACGCCGAGACGCGTGAGGTGACGAGGGAGGGCCGCGAGCTCGCCCTCACCGCCACCGAGTTCGACCTGCTGTGGTGCCTGGCGAGCCACCCGCGGGTGGTGTTCTCGAGAGAGCAGCTGCTCGCCACCGTCTGGGGCTATGAGGCGGCCCTCGATGCCGGCACCAGCACCGTCACCGTGCACGTCCGCCGGGTCAGGGAGAAGATCGAAGAGGACGCCTCTCATCCCAAGTGCATCACGACCGTCTGGGGCGTCGGCTACCGGTTCGAGCCGTGATCACCAACGCGCTGGTTGTCGGGGGTCTCACCCTTCTTGTCGGCGTGCTGGCCGCGCTCGGACTGCGGGCCTTGCCGTCGGTGCGCCTCCAGCTGGCGGGACTGGCCCTTGTGGCAGTGACCCTGCCCCTCGCCGCCGTCCTGCTCTCGGGGTCGGTCATGCTCCACATGGGCGCTGAGGCGGAGCTGGCGGCCATCGCCCTGGCGGCAGGTGTGGCGGGGGTGGTCGGCGCCCTCGTGGTGGCTCGCAGCATCACCACCCACCTGGAACGCGTGCGGGCGGCGTCGGTTCGCCTGGCCGGCGGCGAACTCGGCGAGCGCGCCCCCGAGGGTGGCCCGTCGGAGATCGCCGAGCTCGCCAGCTCGTTCAACTCGATGGCCGAGCATCTCGAAGAGGTCTTCGATTCGCGCCGCCAGCTGGTCGCCTGGGCCAGCCACGACCTCCGGGCCCCGATCACCTCGCTCCGGGCGATGCTCGAGGCCATCGAGGACGGCGTCGTCGAGCCCACGCACTACCTCGGCGCGCTGCAGAGCCAAGTCCGCCTGCTCGCCGCCATGGTCGACGACCTCTTCGAGCTGGCTTGCATCGACGCCGGCGCCACCGCGCTCGAGGTCGAAGACGTCGACATGGTGGCCCTGCTCACCTCGTGCATGCACCGCTTCGAGCTCGAGGCCGACGCCAAGGGGGTGCGCATCATCCCGGTGCTGCGCGACCGCCTCGCCACGGCGCGTTGTGCCCCCGACAAGGTGGAGCGCGTCCTCGCCAACCTGGTGACCAACTCGCTCCGCTACACCCCGGTCGGGGGCACCATCACCCTCTCCCTCACCCGGGCGGCGGGCAGTGTCTTCGTCTCGGTGGAGGACACCGGGGCGGGCATCGCCCCCGAGAGCATCGAGCGGGTGTTCGAGCCGTTCTTCCGCGCCGACGTCGCCCGGACCCCCGAGAGCGGGAGCGCGGGCCTCGGCCTCGCCATCGCCCGCGGGCTCATCGACGCCCAGGGCGGGCGCATCTGGGCCGAAAACCCCTCTTCGGGCGGGACACGGATCTGCTTCGTGCTGCCGGCCCCCGACGACGAAGCGCCGCTCAGCCGCTCGGCAGGGCCGACGCGGCGGCACGCGGGCATCGAGGGCCCGGGCGCCACGGCGTCGGCTGAACGGTCGGTGAACCCGGTCGACTGACCTGCGTCCAAAGGGCTGCACCGCTCACCCGCCGACGCCGATAGCCTCCCTCTCGCCGCCAAGGTGGCGACCGAAAACCACGGGGCCGCGGCCCCCGACCATGAGGAGCAACCGTGTCCGACACCCTCTCCGAGAAAGCCCGAGCGCTCCTGGCCCGCCCCGTGCTGGCCAGCCTCGCCACCATCTCGGCCGACGGCAGCCCGCAGATCACCCCGCTGTGGATCGACGTCGACGGCGACGATCTGCTCGTGAACACCGCTGAAGGCCGCCGCAAGGCCCGTAACATGCACCACAACCCCCACGTTGCCGTCTCGGTGGTGGACCCCGATGATCCCTACAACGTGGTCGCCGTGCGCGGCACGGTCATCGACATGACCCACGAGGGTGCCGACGCGGATATCGACCGCCTCGCCAAGAAGTACCTGGGCGTCGACGAGTACCCGATGCGCACCGAGGGTGAGGTGCGCGTGACGGTGCGGATCAGGACGGACCGCATCTCCATGCAGGCCGGCTGAGACCGCACCTCAGCGAGCCGCCAGCCGCTCGAGCAGCCCCAGGTCCGGAAGTGCGGCGTGCTCGTCGGGCCACCCGAGACGCCAGATGATCCCGTCAGCTTGGGGCCGCCCGGCCACGGCTGCGGCGGGTGGGCCCCGCCAGAGCAGCTGCGGCGGTGCCGTTGCACCCAGCACGGCCATCGCCGTGGTGCGCTCGTCACGCAGCACAGCGAGGGCCTCTGGTGCCACGTCGGCGACCCAGGCGGCGACGGCCGCGCCACACTCCCTTGCCACCTCGTCGGCGGCCAGGGCACCGAGGCCGCCCTCGGGCAGCGCCACCATGATCGGGGGGCCTCCCGGCTGGTCCGGCCCGGGCCGGTTCGGGGCGTCGTGGAGGGCGAAGTGCACACCGGAGAAACTCGCGGGCCTACCCGAGAAGAGCCGGGAGAGGACGACCGCCGCCTCGGCGAGCATGCCCGGCTCCCCCTCAATGCAGACCGCCGCCCGTCCCCCGCTGACCACGTCGAGCGTCGTGAGGTCACGGGCGAGCACGCTCGGGTTGCGGCCGTCGGGCAGGGTGGCCACCACGCCGAGGACCAAGGTGCGCGTGACCTCGCTCAGCGCGCCGGCAAG
Organism: Acidimicrobiaceae bacterium; assembly: GCA_003155135.1. Lineage (GTDB taxonomy): Bacteria > Actinomycetota > Acidimicrobiia > Acidimicrobiales > RAAP-2 > Bog-515. The sequence continues at coordinate 54,498 of PMFN01000028.1, forward strand.
GGTGAGTGGGTCAAGAGCGCGCGCGACCTGTGCGCCGCGCAACCACAGGGTGTCGAGACCTGCCGCTTCGGCGTCGGCCGCGAACGCTGCGAGTCGCTCGAAGCCGGCGCCCGCGGGGAACGGGCCGACCTCGATGCCGACGCCACCGAGGCGCCCTCGTGTGCCGTGCTGCGCGCTGGTCGTGCTCGTTTCGCCCGACGGTGCGACCGGGGTCACCGAGAGGTGATGCCGCCGTTCTTCTCGGGCCCGCCCGAACCGTTGGTGACCGCGGCGGGCACGGCGTCCTCGCTGCGCCCGAGCGCGTCGACCAGCACCTGGGCGGCGCCTACGAGGCCTGCGGCCTCGTAGGGGACGACCACCTTCGAGTTGGGCGCACTGGCCAGGTCCTGGAGGGCCCGCAGCTGGAGCACGGCCAGGGTGTTGGGGTTGATGGTGGCCTTGTCGATGGCGCTCAGTGCCAGCTGCTCGCCTTCACCGCGCAGCTGGCGGGCCGCCTTCTCACCGGAGGCCTGGAGCTCGAGCGACTGGCGCTGGGCCTCGGCCTGGAGGATGACCGCCTGCTTGGCGCCCTCGGCCTCGAGGACGGCCGCCTGCTTGCGGCCCTGTGCGCTGTTGATGGCCGCCTGCTGCTGGCCCTCGGAGGTGAGGATGGCCGCGCGCTTGTGCTGCTCGGCCTCCTTCTGCTCGGACATGGCCTGGAGCACGTTGGTCGGGGGGGTGATGTCGAGGATCTCGATGCGGTTGAGCCGCACCCCCCACTTCATCGTGGCGTCGGCCATGTGCTCCTGCATGCGGGTGTTGATGGTGTTGCGCTCGGAGAGGGACTGGTCGAGGGTCATCTCGCCGAAGACCGCCCGCAGTGCGGTGCGCGACAACTGGTCGACGGCGAGTTGGAAGTCGTTGATCTCGAAGAGGGCCGACTTCACGTCGATCACCTGGCAGAAGATCGTGGCCGAGACCCGCAACGCCACGTTGTCCTTGGTGATGACCGACTGCTGGTCACCGGTCATCGGGAACTCGCGCATGTCGACCTTTTCCATGCGGTCGGCGAAGGGCAAGAGGATGGACATGCCGGGCTGGCGGATCGACCGGAACTCCCCGAAGCGCTTCACCACCCCGACGTAGCCCTGCTGGACGATGCGCAGGGCCCGGAGCAAGAAGTACCCGACGACGCCAACGGCGACGACGCCGATGATCACCCCTGCCACTACCCCGTCATATGCGCTGGCGATGATCATCTGCACTCCTTCGTTCAGTTGCCCGTGGCGTTCGTCATGGAGAGTCGGTCGGGAAGACGACGAGGAGGCCGCGCTCGATGTCGGCGACCACCACCTCGCTCCCCGGGTCGATGGTGAGTGAGGGGTCGAGGGGGATGGCGAGCCAATCCTCGCCACGGGCGCGCACGCTGCCCGGCACCCGTGCGCCGCGGATCTCTTTGGTGACGAAGGCGGTCTCGCCGATCATCCCCTGCACTCCGTTGAGCACGATCCGCCTCCTTCCCTCGCCAGGCACCGAGCGCTCGGGCCCGGCCCCATCTCTTACTCTATGAGCCTGGCGCCAGGTTCGACGAACGAATCTGGCACAGGGGCGAATTCCCCTAGAGCTCGGCCTCGGGGAGCCGTTCGACGTTCACGTCGCGGAAGGTCACGACGCGCACCGAGGGGACGAAGCGGGCGGGGCGGTACATGTCCCAGACCCACGCGTCGCGCAGCTCAAGCTCGACGCAGGCCGGCTGGGTGTCCGATCGCACGGTGAGGGCGACCTCGTTGGCCAGGTAGAAGCGTCGCTCGGTCTCGACGACGTAGGAGAACATCGAGAGCACCGCTCGGTACTCCTGGACGAGTGCCAGCTCGATCTCTGCCTCATAGCGCTCGAGCTCTTCTTCACTCATGACGTACCCCGGTACCCGTCGAGGCGGTGCGGGGCCGGCATGGCACCGGCACCCTGCTCACGAACGTGGCGTCCGGCGCTCCTTGATCTTGGCCGCCTTGCCGGAGCGCTCACGCAGGTAGTACAGCTTGGCGCGGCGGACGTCGCCCAGCGTGGCGACTTCGATCTTCGCGATGGTCGGCGAGTGGACCGGGAACGTGCGCTCCACGCCCACGCCGAAGCTGACCTTGCGGACCGTGAAGGTCTCGGTCACGCCGCCGTGCTGGCGGCGGATGACCACGCCCTGAAAGACCTGGACGCGCTCGCGGGTGCCTTCGACGACGCGCACGTGCACCTTGACGGTGTCACCGGGGCGGAAGTCGGGAATGTCGTCGCGCAGGGAGTCGCGGTCGATGATTTCGGTGGGATGCATGGGATGCGCGCCTCAACTCTGACGGGATTTGCCGGACTCAACATCGTAGCCGTGCCGGGCGAGGACCTCCACCTCACCCTGCTCGAGGAGGAGGAGCACCTCCTCGGGCCCGAGCCCCCCACGGGCAGCGACCAGGTCGGGACGGCGCTCGAGCGTGCGCACGAGCGTCTGCGCAGCCCGCCAGCGGGCCACCTTGGCGTGGTCGCCCGAGCGCAGGACCTCGGGGACCCCCCAGCCCCGGAACTCGGCGGGCCTCGTGTACTGCGGGTACTCGAGCAGCCCGTCGGCGAAGCTCTCCTCGGTGACTGACGCCTCGTTGCCGAGGACCGAGGGCACCAGGCGCGTGACCGCCTCGATCACGACGAGGGCCGCGGCCTCACCGCCGGCCAGGACGAAATCGCCGATGGAGAGCTCCCCGTCGACCAGGTGGTCGCCCACCCGCTGGTCGACGCCCTCATAGCGCCCGCACAGGAGGGAGAAGCCCTCGAGCCCTGCGAGCTCGCGGGCGACCCCCTGGTCGAAGGGGCGCCCACCGGGGGTGAGGAAGAAGAGCGGCCGGGGTAGGCCCTCGGTCGAGGTCACCTGCTCGACGGCGGCGAAGAGGGGCTCGGGCATCAGCACCATGCCCGCTCCCCCGCCGAACGGCGCGTCGTCGACGGTCCGCCTGGCGTCGCTCGCACCGTCGCGCAGGTCGTGGGCCCGCAGGTCGAGGAGCGCCGCCTCACGGGCCCGGCCGAGCAGGCTGGCCCGTGAGAAGCCCTCGATCAGCTCGGGGAAGAGGGTGAAGACGTCGATGCGCATGGCGTCAGTCGAAGAGGCCGTCGGGGATGTCGACGATGATGCGCGCGCCGCTCGTGTGCTCGACCACGAAGCGCAGCGGGACGAGACGTCCGCCGTCGAGAACGAGGAGGTCGCTCGCCGGGTTGGCCTCGACCGCCTCGACCACGCCGAGCACCGCGCCGGCCGTGTCGACGACCTCGGCGCCGAGCAGCTCGTGCACGAAGATGACCCCGTCCACCTCGGTGGCCACGGCGCGCAGCGCCGTGCCGCGCAGCGCCTCGGCGCCGTGGCGGTCGGTGACGCCCTCGAAGAAGACGAGGTGGCGGCCCTGGTGGGGGCGCGAGCGCTGCACCACGAGGCGGCCGCCGTCGGTTTCGAGGACCGAGCCGGGGGCGAGCCGCTCGGTGATGGGCGACCAGAGGTCGACGACCACCTCACCGGCCAGGCCGTGCGCCTTCAGCACCCGCCCCACGTCCAACAGGGGCTGGAGGGGTTCTCCGCTCAGTGCGCCGTTGCTCCTTGGATCAGTCGTCGACGATGTCGACGCTGGTCTGGACGCCGTCGCGCGCCCCCGCCACCCCGACCAGGGTGCGGATGGCCTGGGCGGTGCGGCCGCGCCGGCCGATCACGCGGCCCATGTCCTCGGGGGCCACGTGCAGGCGCAGCCGGACGCTGCCCTGACGTGCCTCGGTGTGGACCACGACCGACTCGGGCTCGTTCGCCAAGGATCGGGCCAGGTAGCCGAGCACCGCTGTCGGGGTGCCGCCCTCGGAGCGGTTCGCGCCCTCCGCCGCGTCGATCTCGTCGTCATCGTCGAGGTCCTCTTCGATGACGGCGTTGACGTCGCCGTCTTCGTAGTCGTCGATCTCGTTCACGTCGTCGTCGGCGTAGTCGTCCTCGACCACGTTGACGTCACCCTCGACGTAGCCCTCGCCCTCGACGCTCACTTGGCCTTCGCCGCCGTGAACTCGTCCCAGGCACCCGAGGTCTTGAGCAGCTTCTCGACGCGCTCGGTCGGCTGGGCCCCCTGCGAGAGCCACTTGAGCGCCTTGGCGTTGTCGATCAGCACAACGGCGTCGGGCTCGGCGGTCGAGCGCCCACGGGGGGCGTAGGTGCCCAGGATCTCGAGAAAGCGGCCGTCACGCGGGGAGCGGCTGTCCGCCGCCACGACCCGGTAGGTCGGTTGCTTCTTCTTGCCCATCCGCACCAGGCGGAGCTTGACTGCCACGAGCTCTTTCCTCCATTGTTCTCTTGCCACCGGCGTGGCTGAAGTCCTCTGCCACACGGTGGCGGCATCTATTCTCGCAGGTCTGAGCGACCCCGCGGCCACGGGGGTGCGAGACGTCCGCTCTGCTCGGCGGCTCGGGCCTCGCCGCCCAGCTCAGCGGGGCTTGGGCGGGGTCACCCGCCCGCCCTTTTTCTTCTTCTTGCCCGAGCCCTTCGCACCCTTGGTGCCGCCATGGGAGACGGCCGGGGCGCCGAGCCCGGGAAAGGCGCCCGCCCCCGGGCCTGAGGGCGCCGACGCCAGCAGCTCCGAGAGGCTCGAGTCGGCCCCGGGCATCGAGCCGGGGGAAAGGCCCGCCATCGCGCCCCTGCGGCCGCCCAGCATCCCGCCGAGCTTGCCGAGGCCGCCGGCCTGGGCCATCGCCCCGCCGCCGAAGCCCTTCATCATCTTCTGCATCTCTTTGAACTGCTTGAGCAGCTGGTTGACGTCCCCGGTGCTCGAGCCGCTGCCCCTGGCGATCCGGGCGCGCCGCGAACCGTCGATGAGCGTCGGGTCGGCACGCTCGGCGGGGGTCATCGACCGCACGATGGCCTCCACCCGGCCGATCTCGCGGTCGTCGATCTGGTCGGCCGCCTGGCGCATCTCCTTCGACATCCCCGGCAGGAGCTTCATGACCCCACCGAGGGACCCGAGCTTTCGGACCTGCTGGAGCTGGGCCAAGAAGTCGTCGAAGGTGAAGCGGCCCTCGAGGAGCCGTCCCGCCGAGCTGGCGACCGCGTCGGCGTCCATAGTCCGCTCGGCCTGCTCGATCAGACTCAGCACGTCGCCCATGCCGAGGATCCGGTCGGCCATGCGGTCAGGGTGGAAGAGGTCGAAGTCCGCGAGCTTCTCGCCGGTCGAGGCGAAGACGATCGGGCGCCCGACGACCTCCTTCACGCTGAGGGCGGCCCCACCGCGGGCGTCGCCGTCGAGCTTGGTCAAGATGACGCCGTCGAGGGCGAGGGTGGCGTGGAAGGCGTTGGCGGTCGCCACCGCGTCCTGCCCGGTCATGGCGTCGATGACCAAGAACGTGTAGTGCGGAGCGGTCGCCTCGGAGATCTGGCGGACCTCGGCCATCAGCTCCGCGTCGATGGCCAGGCGACCGGCGGTGTCGATGATGCAGACGTCGCGCCCCAGGCGGACCGCTTCGTCGACCCCGGCCTTGGCCGTTGCCACGGGGTCACCGGGTTGGCTGAAGACGGTGACGCCGGCCTGGGAACCGAGGACGCGCAACTGCTCGACGGCGGCAGGGCGCTGGAGGTCGGCGGCGACCAGGAGCGGGTTGCGCCCCTGCCCCTTCCACCACTGGGCGAGCTTGGCCGCCGTCGTGGTCTTGCCCGAGCCCTGCAGTCCCGCGAGCAGCACGACGGTCGGGGGGCGCGAGGCGTAGGTGAGCTTGAGCGTCTCGCCGCCGAGGATCGAGACGAGCTCCTCGTGGACGGCCTTGATGACCTGCTGGCCAGGGCTCAGGCTCTTGGAGAGCGCCTCACCCGAGCAGCGCTCGCGCACCGCTGCCACGAAGCCGCGCACCACGCCGAGCTCGACGTCGGCCTCGAGCAGGGCGGTGCGGATCTCGGCGAGTGCCTCGTCGAGGTCGGCGTCGGTGAGCCGGCCCCGGGAGCGCAGGCGCCCGGCGATGCGCTCGAGACGGTCGGAAAGTGCATCGAACATTGAGCGCTCAGGCTACCGGACGCCGGGCCGTGCCCGGCCGGCGCGCCGGTCCTGCGCCGGAGCCGTGCGGGCCCGCGGGCGCCGCAGCGGCGGGCTCAGGCGTCGAGCAGGGCGTCGACGAATGCCTGGGGGTCGAAGGCGACGAGGTCGTCGGGGCCCTCCCCCAGTCCGACGAGCTTCACGGGGATCCCGAGCTCGCGCTGGATGGCGATCACCACGCCGCCCTTGGCGGTCCCGTCGAGTTTGGTGAGCACCACACCCGTGACGTCGACGGCCTCGGTGAACTGGCGCGCCTGCACCAGCCCGTTCTGGCCGGTGGTGGCGTCGAGGACGAGCAGGACCTCGCTCACCACGCCGGGCGGTCGGTCTGCGACCCGGCGGATCTTCTTCAGCTCCTCGACCAGGTTCACCTTCGTGTGCAGGCGCCCGGCGGTGTCGGCCAGCACCAGGTCATTGCCACGCGCCGACGCCCGCTGCACCGCGTCGAACACGATGGCCGAGGGGTCCCCGCCCTCGGCCCCTCGCACGATCTCTGCTCCCGAGCGCTCCGCCCACTGGGCCAGCTGCTCGCCGGCCGCAGCGCGGAAGGTGTCGCCGGCGGCGAGCAGCACCGAGCGGCCCTGGGCCGCCTCCTGGCGGGCCACCTTGCCGACCGTCGTGGTCTTGCCCACGCCGTTGACCCCGACGAACAGCCAGACGTTGGTGACGTCGGCGGCCTGGTCGAAGTGCAGCTGTCGCCCCGAGCGCACGGCGCCGTCACCGGCGCCCGCCCCTGCGGTCGCTGCGGCTGCGCCGTCGTGGGCGGGGGCGCCCTCGTGGGCCGCCACCACCGAGCCGAGGTCGCCCTCTGCGACGTAGGTCGCCTCGCCGGGCACCGAGAGGAGCCGGACGAGGTCCGAGCGAAGGGCGTCGAGGAGCCCGTCGGTGCCCTGGACCTCACGCGCACCCACCCGGCTGCGCAGGTCGGCGAGCAGCGCGTCGGCGGTGCCGACCCCGACGTCGGCTCGCAGCAGCGCGTCTTCGATCTGCTCCCAGGTCTCGGCGTCGACCGAGCCCCGGCCCCGCACGGCGCGCACCGGCGAGAAGAGCCCACGGGCTCGGCCCAGCCGTTCCCGGAACCCCGGAGGGGCGACCGGCTCGGCTGCCGGCGCCTCGGCTGCGGGGGCAGGGGCCGGTTCGCGCAGCGTGTCGGGCGGCGCTCCCGGGGGCCGGGTAAGGGTGCCCGCGCCGGGGGTGCCGGCGCTCGGCTGCTCGGCCGGCGGCCGGCGGCGGGTGCGCAGCGCCACCGCGGCGACGACCACGAGGGCCACGACGACCACGGCGACGATGATCCAGATGGCGGCCATGAACTGGCCATCCTAATGGGCGGCGCCCGGCGCGCCGTCAGGTGGGGACGGCTTCTCGCGCCACCTTCTGGCTCACCACCTGGCTCGAGCCGCCCGGGGCCATGGTCACCCCGTAGAGGGCGTCACCGGTCTCCATGGTGCGCTTCTGGTGGCTCACGATGATCAGCTGCGCCTCGGCGCGGAACTCGCGCACGAGGCCCAAGAAGCGGTGCAGGTTGACGTCGTCGAGGGCGGCTTCGACCTCGTCCATCAGGTAGAAGGGCGACGGGCGCGAGCGGAAGACGGCGAAGAGGAACGCGAGGGCGGCCAAGGAGCGCTCGCCGCCCGAGAGGAGCGAGACCCGCCGCACATTGCGCCCGAGCGGGCGCACCTCGACCTCGATCCCCGTCTTCAACAGGTCGTCGGGCTCGGTGAGGACCAGGCGCCCGGTGCCGCCGGGGAAGAGCGTGGCGACGAGCGAGGAGAAGTGCTCGTTCACGTCGGCGGCGGCGGCGGCGAACGACGACATGATCTCCTCGTCGAGCGTGCGGACGACCTCTTGGAGCTCCCGGCGGGCCGAGCGCACATCGTCGACCTGGGTGTCGAGCTCGCGGTGGCGCTCCTCGAGCACCGAGAGCTCCTCCAACGCCAGTGGGTTGATGAGCCCGAGGGCACCGAGTCGTTCGGTCAGGTCCGCCGCGTGCTCCGCCGCGCTGCGGCCGGCGGGCAGCTCGGGGCACGGGGCACCGAGCACCTCGTCGGGCGTGCTCGTGAGGTCGTGGCTGATCACCTCGGCGAGCGCGTCGGCGCGCAGCGCCACCTCGGCGATCTCGAGGTCGTGGACCCGGGTGCGCTCGCGCACCTGCTGGAGGCGCGCCTCGGTGCTCGAGCGCTCGAGCCGGAGGTGCTCGAGGCGCTCCCCGCCGGCGCGCACGGCCGCCACCTGGCCCCGGTAGTCCGCACGCAGGGTCTCGAACACCGCCTCGAGGCGCTCCCTCTCCCCTTCGAGGAGGGCACCCAGACGCACGAGTGCACGCCCGTCGGCCTCGAGGCGCTCACGGCGCGCCTGCGCGGCCTCACGCTCTTCTGCGTGGCCCTCGAGGCGCCGCTCCACCTCGGCCCGGCGCCGCGCCAGCACCCGGCGGCGCTCCTCGAGGCCGGCCGTGCGGACCTCGAGCGACTGGCGAGCGGCGCGCAACTCGGCACGGCGCTCCTCGAGGACCGACGCGGCGCTCGTGGCCAGGGCCGCCTCGGCCACGGCGGCAGCGGCGGCCTCCTCGATCGCCGGGATCGCCTCTTCCACCTCCAAGAGCGCCTCGGCCGCCTCCTCCACGCGCTGGGCCGCCTCGTCACGGGCCGCCTCGGCCTCGGCGAGTTCGACGGCCAACCGGGAGCGCTCGACACCGGACCGGGAGCGCTCGGCGTCGGCAGCATGACGAGCGGCGACATGGCGGTCGAGCTCGCGGCGCGCGTCGAGCTCGCCGCGCTGCGCCGCGCTGAGCCCGGCGCGGGCTTCGGCCAGGCGGGCGCCGGCGGCATCGGCCTCGGCCGCCAGGCGGCCGGCGGTGACGGTTGCCTCCTCGACGGCCGCACGCGTCACCACGCCCTTCGACGAGCGCACCCGCCACCCGCTCGTGGCGAAGCGGTCCCCGGCGGCGGTCACGACAACGAGATCGGGGCGCTCGAGGGCGAGGTCGATCGCGGTGTCGATCCCCCCGACGCGCACCGCGTCGGCCAAGAGCACGTCGAGGACGGCGGCCACCTCGGGGGTCGATGTCGTCCGCAGCGACACGTGGGGGCGCAGCCACGCTGCCCCCGCCGGCGCCTCGCCGGCTGCTCGGCGAGCGCTGCGCGCCGGCGCGAGCACCGCGCCGGTCAGGCCCTCGGAGCGAAGGCGCGACAGGGCCTCGGAGGCTGCGGCCCGGTTCTCGACCACCACGGCGGCCACCGAGGCGCCCGCAGCTGCCTCGAAGGCCTCCTCCCAACCGGGGTCGATGACCACGAGGTCGACGAGGGCGCCGACCACCCCATCGACGTCGGCGAGGAGATCGCGACCCGCCGCCCCCTGCAGCTCGCTCAGCGCACGGGCCAGGGCCTCGGCGCGCGCCGCGCTGCGATGGCGTGCCTCGTCGGCGAGCGATGCCTCGGTCTCGGCGGCGCCGGCTCGTTCGGCGGCGGCCCGGGTCCGCCCCTCGGCGGCCACCACGGCGGCGTCGACGGTGGGGGCCTCCGCTGCCAGGTGCTCGGCGGTGGCGTCGAGCTCCTCGGCGGACGCGCCCACGCCCTCGGCCCGTCGGGCGAGGGCACCGAGCCTGCTCTCGAGGTCGCCCACCTGGCGGTGCAGGGCCTCGAGCGACTGGCGGAGCAGGACGCGACGTTCGGCCGCGCGGGCGAGGGCCTCGGGGGCGCCGGACTCCTCGATCGGCCCGGCGAAGCGCACGCCGAAGGCGGTGTCCTCGGCGATGAGGGCCGCCTCGGCGGCTTCGAGGGATGCCCATTCAGGGACGAGCACGCTGCCTTCGGCCTCGGCCTCGACGAGCTCGGCGTCGAGGCCCGCGCCCTCGGCCTCGAGGGTCGAGACCACGTCCACGTCGGCGGCGGCATCGAGGGCGGCGCCGAGCGAGCGCGAGCGCTCGCGCAGCACCGAAGCGGTGCCCCGGGCGCGCTCGACCAGGCCCTGGACGCGCCCGAGCGCGGACGCGAGGTCCTCCTCGCGGCGAGAGGCGAGCTCGGCGGCCGTGGCGGTGGCGTCGGCGTCGAGCCGCTCGAGGGTCTCGGCGAGCTGGCCCTCCTCGGTGCGCAGGACTGCCAGGCCCTCGGTGGCGACCCGGCGGCGCTCGCCGAGCGACGCCAGCTCTGTGCCCGCCAGGTGCAGCCGCACGGTGCGCAGCTCCGCGGCCAGGGTGTCGTGGTTGCGCGCCGCGACCGCCTGGCGCTCGAGGGGGCGGATCTGGCGGCGGACCTCGCGCACGAGGTCGCCCAGGCGCTCGAGGTTCTCCTGGGTGGCCGCCAGCCGGCGCTCGGCGCGCTCACGGCGCCGCCGGTGCTTGAGCACGCCGGCGGCCTCTTCGACGATGGCCCGGCGGTCCTCGGGTCGGGCGTTGAGGACCGTGTCGAGCTGGCCCTGCCCGATGATCATGTGCTGCTGGCGCCCGACCCCCGAGTCGCTCAAGAGCTCTTGGATGTCGAGGAGCCGGCACGGGGTCCCGTTGATGGCGTACTCGCTGTCGCCGGAGCGAAACAGCGTGCGGGTGATGGTCACCTCGGCCATGTCAACGGGGAGCTTCCCCGAGGCGTTGTCGATGGTGAGGGAGACCTCGGCGCGCCCGAGGGCGGCACGAGAAGTGGTCCCGGCGAAGATGACGTCTTCCATCTTCTGGGAGCGCAACGAGCGCGGGCCCTGGGCGCCGAGCACCCACGTGACGGCGTCGACCACATTGGACTTGCCGCTGCCGTTCGGGCCGACCACCACGGTGATGCCCGGCTCGAACTCGAGCACGGTCGGGTCGGCGAAGGACTTGAACCCCTTCATCGAGAGGGACTTCAGAAACATCGCGCCGACCCTACCAATCAGCCGCGTAGGCCCCGGGGAACGCCGCCGCGACCGCTCTCGACCTGCTCCGCCGGGCTCGATGTGGGACGCGATCTGCCGGTTAGATTTGGCAGTGCTCGCAGTAGAAGGTCGATCGACCGGCGAACTTCACCCGCACGATCTTGTTGCGGCAGCGCCGGCACGGCTGGCCCTCCCGGTCGTAGACCTCGTGGCTGCCCTGATAGTCGCCGATCTCGCCGAAGAGGTCCCGGTACTGCTCGTCGGCCAGCGACGAGCCGCGGTGCTTGATGGCGTCGGCCAGGGTCTCGACCATGGCCCGGTAGAGGCGGCGGATCTCGGTCGCCGAGAGGCTGTCGGAGGCCCGGTCGTAGCGCAGGCCCGCGGCGAAGAGGATCTCGTCGGAGTAGAGGTTGCCGATGCCCGCTGCGAACTGCTGGTCCATGAGCAGGGTCTTGATCCCGACGTGGCGGCTGCGCAGCATGACGGCGAAGCGCTCCCAGCTCATCATGTCCTCGATCGGGTCAAAGCCCAGGTGGGCGAGCTCGGGGATGGCCCGGCGCACCGCGGCGCCCTCGCCGCCCACCCCGATCCCGAAGGTCGGCAGTGCCGCACCCTCGATCACTGCCGGGGGGGTCGAGACGAACATCTCGCCGAAGGTCCGAGGGTCCACATAGCGCAGCTCACCGCCCTGGGTGAAGGTGATCACGACGTGCGTGTGCTTGGGTTTGGGCTCCTTCACGCTCTTCACCCGCAGCAGCTGACCGCTCATGCCGAGGTGCACGACGAGCGTGTCGCCGTTGTCGAGGGCCAAAAGGAGGTACTTGCCGAGGCGCCCCACTGCCTTGATGGTGCGGCCCTCGAGCATGGAGCGGAAGGCCTTGGCGCTCGAGTGGCGGCGCACCGAGCGGCCATTGCTGACCGCCACGGCCTTGATCTTGCGGCCGACCACCTCTTTGGCCAGGTCCTGGCGCAGGGTTTCGACTTCGGGAAGTTCAGGCACCTTGGAGCTCCTGCCACGCGTGTTGTGCCGCATCTTGTTCGGCATCTTTTTTCGAACTTCCGGTGCCCGCACCGAGTCGCCGGCCGGCGATGTAAACCTCGGCCTCGTAGCGCCGGTCATGGTCGGGGCCCGAGCCACGCACCTCGTAGACGGGCGTGCCCTCGCCCCGGTGCACGCTCAGCTCTTGGAGCCGGCTCTTGTGGTCGTAGTCGTCGGGCTCAGCGGCCGCATGGGCGATGCGCTCGGCCAGCATGCGCAGCACCAGCGGCTCGGCCGCGTCCCATCCGGCGTCGAGGTAGACGGCTCCGATCACCGCTTCGGTGGCATCGGCGAGCAGTGACGCCTTGGTGCGGCCACCCGATGCCTCCTCGCCGCGACCGAGCAGCAATGCCTGGCCGATGCCGTACTCCTCGGCCACGTCGGCCAGCACGCGGGCGTTGACGACCGCAGCGCGGACCTTCGCGAGCTGCCCCTCGGCGAGCTCCGAGTAGCGGCGGTAGGTGTACCCGGCCACGACCAGTCCCAAGACGGCGTCGCCCAGGAACTCGAGGCGCTCGTTTGAGGGTGCGCCGTCCTGCTCGCCACACCAACTCCGGTGGGAAAGTGCCTGGTGGAGTAGTGCGGGAGAACCGAAACGGTGACCGAGTCGCTCAGCCAGGGCGTCGGTCCCGTGGTCGAGGACGTCCACGGGAACGCGATCAACCGGCTCCGAGCTTGGCGTAGACGTAGTCGACGGCATCTCGGACGGTTCGCAGGTCCTCGAGATCCTCGTCGTCGATCCGGAACCCGACCGTGCGCTCGCTCAGCTCCTCCTCGAGGGCCTCGACCAGCTCGATCAGGGCCAGGGAATCGGCGTCCAGGTCCTCGGCGAGGGAGGAGCCCTCGGTGATGGTCGACGGATCGATCTCCAAGATGTCGGCCAGCTGGTCGCGAATCAGCTCGAAAACACCCTGTCGGTCGAGCGGACCACGGTCGATGTGGGTCTCAGCGGGCACGAAAAACTCCTGATAATCGGGGATGGGGCTCGGACAATCCTACCGGTCCCCGCAGGGCCCACGGTGATGAGGGCCCGAGGTGGGTGCCCGGAGGGCCCTTTCGGGACCCCTGGCGTGGCCCTACGCGGCCTCAGTGGGCTGCCACGGCGCTGGCCAGGGCATCGACGAGGCCGCCGGCGGCCAACTCGTGGGCGACTTTGACGGCGTTCAAGATGGCGACCGAGGAGGACGAGCCGTGGCTGATCACGCACACGCCGTCCACGCCGAGCAGCATGGCCCCGCCGGTGCCCTCGGGGTCGAGGTCGGCGATCACCGGCGCCAGGTGGGGCAGGAGCGTCTCGGCGGCCGCCTTGGTCGCCTCGTCGGTGGAGAAGACCCCGAGGAGGGTGTCGAAGAGGAAGCGGAGCGACCCCTCGAGGGCTTTCAGGGCCACATTGCCGGTGAAGCCGTCGGTGACCACCACGTCGACCGGCGAGGGCAACAGGTCACGGCCCTCGACGTTCCCGACGAAGTCGACGCCCGGCGCCTCTTTCAAGAGGGCGTGGGTCTCCTTCACGAGGGGGGTGCCCTTGGAGGACTCCTCGCCGATGGAGAGCAGCCCGACCGTCGGCTGCGCCACGCCGTAGCGCCCGTGGGCGTAGGCGGAGCCCATCTGTGCGAACTGCACCAGCATGGCGGGGGTGCACTCGGCGTTGGCTCCGGCGTCGACGAGGACGGCCGGGGCAAGGCCCGGGCGAGGCAAGGGGGTCGCGATACAGGGCCGGATCACCTGGGGGAGCCGTCCCATCCGCAGGAGTGCCGAGGCCATGGTCGCCCCCGTGTTGCCCGCGCTCACCATTGCTGACGCCTTGGCGTCGCGCACAAGCTCGGCGGCACGCACGAGCGACGAGTCCTTCTTGCGGCGCACGCCCTGGGCGGCGTCGTCGTTCATGGTGATGACCTCGGTGCAGGCGAACAGGTCGAGGCCCATCGTGTCGCCGACCTGTTCGGGCGGGCCGACGAGCAGGACGGCGATGTCCTCCTCATCGCGGGCGCGCGCCGCCCCGGCCACAATCTCACCTGGTGCGCGGTCGCCTCCCATCGCGTCGACGGCGACGGGCAGTGTGGCCAGCGTCCCGGCGTCGGGGCGCTGCGCCGATCGGCTCAACTCAGTCGACCTCGACGGCCTGGCGACCCTTGTACCACCCGCAGTTCGGGCAGACCACGTGGGGGACCTTGGCGGCCGAGCAGTGCGGGCAGGTCGAGCGCGCCGGGCGCTTCAGCACCCAGGCGGACGCACGACGGCTCCGGCCCTTGGCCTTCGAGGTCTTCTTCTTCGGGACAGCCATCGTGATCTCCAGATTCCGAGAGGTTCGCCGACACACGGCCCGGCAGCCGAGAGGCGTGCCGGCGTGGTCTGCTCAGGTTCCTTCGCGGGCGTGCTCCACGGGACGGTCCACGTCGCGTGACGACCTGAGCACGTCAAGCGTAGCCCACCGGGGATCGACGGGGGGCACGCAGGTGCAGGCCTCGACGTTGCGGTCCGCCCCGCACTCCGCGCACAGCCCCGCACAGTCGGCCAGGCAGAGGGGGGCGAGCGGCAGCTCGAGGACGATGGCGTCGCGCATCATCGGCCCGAGGTCGAGCTGGTCGTCACCGATCTCGTAGGCGAGCTCGTCGTCGAGCACGTGGCGCTCGGGGTCCGGGTCGCAGAAACGCTCCTTCACCGACACGTTGAACTCACCGTCGATGGGCGTGGTGCAGCGCCGGCAGACACCCCGCCACGGGGCCGACACCGTCCCGGTCACCAACACCCCGCCACGGTAGGACTCGAGGACCACGTCGCAGGTGGCGTCGGCACCCTCTGGCACCGACGAGTCCACCGACGATGCCGGTGCGAGTTCCCCCGTGGGGTCAAAGGGACCCTGGCGGGTCTCGTGCCAACGGGTACCGAGCGCCCGGCGGAGCCGGGCGACGTTCACAACAAAGGGGTCGGCGGGCATGATGCGCCTCCTCTCAGGCAACGTGGTGGTGGGGTGCGGTTCAGGCGAGGTCCTGGTCGAAGAAGCCGTCCTCCGTCTCGGCGCCCTCGGCCGCCGCCGGGGCTGTGGCGTCGACGAGCTCGGGCGGTGGGGTGGTGGCCTGGAGCTTCTCCCGTCCGGCGGCGACGGTGCGCATGATCCGGTCGAGCACGATCTCCATTCCGGCCAGCTTCTGGTCGCAGTAGTCCTCGGCCTCGTGACGCATCCTACGGGCGTCCTCGTTGGCGTCGTCCAAGATGCGCTGGGCGACCTGGCCGGCCTGGCGCACGATCTCGGTGCGCGAGACCATGCGTTCGGCCTGGACCCGGACCTCTTCCATCAGGGACTCGGCCTCACGGGTGCGCTCGGCGAGGAATTCCTCGCGCTCACGCAACAGCCAGCGGGCCTGGCGCAGCTCGTCGGGCAGCTGCTCGAGGGCCCCGGCGAGCAGGTCGGTGACCTCGTCACGGCTGATGAGCACCGAGGCCGACAGCGGCATGGCCTTGGCCGAACCGACAACGTCGATGACCCGGCGGATGAGTCCCTCGGCGTCGAGCTTGTCGAGGTCGTCCTCGCGCCCGCTGTGCTGGTCGTCGAACAGGTCGGTCACAGGCTCTCTGGTCCAAGGTTCTCCGCCCCGGGGGTGAACTTGTCCCGCAGACGGTCGTTGACGGCTTTTGGCACGAACGCCGAGACGTCCCCGCCGTAGCGGGCCACCTCGCGCAGCAACTTGGACGCGATGAACGAGTGCGACGACGACGTCGGCAGAAAGAGCGTCTCGACCCCCGAGAGGTGCCGGTTCATCTGGGCCATCTGCATCTCGGACTCGAAGTCCGACACGGCCCGCAGCCCCTTCACGATGGCCGATGCGCCGACATCTCGTGCCACGTTGACCAGGAGCGTCGAGACCGACACGATGCGCACCGAGGGCAGGTGCGCCATCGACTCTTGGAGCATCTCCTGGCGCTCCTCCAAGTCGAAGAGCGGCTGGCTCTTTTGGGGGTTGCGCAGCGCAGCCACGATGACCTCGTCGAACAGGCGCGTGGCACGCTCGACGACCTCGAGATGGCCGTTGTGGAACGGGTCGAACGACCCGGGGATGAGGGCGACGGTCACGACGGGGCCTGCTCGCCGTGGGCGGCGGGTTCGGGCGTCGCGGGTGCGGAGTGGACCACGGTCACGATGGTACTGCCGTAGCGGCGTGATCTCGTGACCACCCAGGGGCCGCGCACCTCGACGGGGCGCCCCGATTCGAGCACGGCCACCTCCGCGTCGAGGTGACCGAGCAGCTCGTCCCACGCGTCGAAGGCATACGGCGGGTCGCAGAGCGCGAGGTCGAAGTGCGAGGCGCCCTCCAGCCACTCGGGCAGCGCGGCGCGCTTGAGCGTCACGGTTGCGTCGGCCAGGCCCACCGCTTCCAAATTGGTATGCACCGCAGAGAGCGCGCTCGGGTCGTGGTCGACGAAGGTCACCGAACGCGCACCGCGCGAGATCGCTTCGATGCCCAGGGCCCCGCTCCCGCAGAAGAGGTCGACGACATCGAGGTCGCCCACGCCCCCGAGCGAGCCGATGATGTCGAAGATGGCCTCGCGCACCCGGTCCGAGGTCGGCCGGACGGCGGGGGGAAGGGTCGCGCTGAGGCGCCTGCCCCGGCTCCGGCCGCTGATGACGCGCACAGCCCCACGGTACAAGACCCGGCAGCAAGCCCGAGGCCAGTTAGAAGGCTTCTTTCTCCGTGGGCGGTGCTTTCTCGGTGGGCGGTGCCGAGTGGCTGTTCCGGGCACGACCGGCTACTCGCCACGATCAGCTCTTGAAGAGGAACTCGGCCTCGGCCTCGTCGAGAAACAGGCGGAGTTCGTCGGCCAGCAACGGGTGGGCATCGAGGACCGGATCCTCGGCCGTCAGCTCCTCGGCCACCCGGCGCGCCTCATCGAGGAGTGCCCGGTCACGGGTCAGCGAGGCGAGCAGCAGGTCGCTACGCCCCTTCTGTCGCGCTCCCAGGATCGTGCCCTCGCCACGCAGGCGCAGGTCCACCTCGGCCAACTCGAACCCGTCGCTCGTGGTCTCGAGTGCGGACAACCGCTCCTCAGCCCCCGCCACCTCGCCGCTGCCGAGTAAGTAGCACCAGCTGGGCCAGCTCCCCCGCCCCACGCGTCCGCGCAGCTGGTGGAGCTGGGCGATGCCGAAGCGTTCGGCGTCGAGGATGACCATCACGGTGGCCTCCGGCACGTCGACGCCGACCTCGACGACGGTGGTCGCCACGAGGACCTGGGTCTCGCCGGAGCGGAAGGCGCTCATGGCCGCCTCCTTGTCGGCGGCGGGCATCTGCCCGTGGAGGAGACCGAGCCGAAGGCCGGTGAGCGGACCCTTCGCCAGGCGCTCGAACTCCTCGGTGGCCGATCGGGCCACCACCCGGTCCGAACCCTCGACCAGGGGGCACACGACGAAGGCCCGGCGACCGTCTTCGGCCTCAATACGGACCCGCTCCCAGGCGGCGGCCTCGTCAAGGGGGCCGCGCGCCCAGTGCGTCTCGATCGGGGTCCGACCCGGTGGGAGCTCATCGAGCACGGTCATATCAAGATCGCCGAACACGACCATCGCCGCCGTGCGCGGGATGGGCGTGGCGGTCATGACCAGGAGGTCGGGGTCCGCCCCTTCCTCGCCGGTCGCGCCCCGGCCCTTGTCTCGTAGCGCCGCGCGCTGTTCGACTCCGAAGCGGTGTTGCTCGTCGATGACGGCCACTCCGAGCGATGCGAAAGCGACGTCGTCGGTCAGAAGTGCATGGGTGCCGACCACGATGTCGACGTCGCCGCCGGCCAGGTCGGCGGTGAGGCGCGCCCGCTCCTTGGCGGTGGTGCGGTTGGTCAGCAGCACCGTGCGCACCGGCCGGCGGCCCTCCAGCCGTCCGGGGTCCTCGACCACGAGCGACTCGGTGAGCGCCTGGACGGCGAAGAAGTGCTGTTCGGCCAGGACCTCGGTCGGCACCATCAGTGCTCCCTGATGCCCCCCCTGGACGGCGGCGAGCAGAGCGGCGACGGCCACCACGGTCTTGCCCGAGCCCACGTCGCCCTGCAGGAGGCGGTGCATCGGGAGCGGCCCGGCCAGGTCGGCGAAGATGACCGCCAGGGCCCGGCGCTGTGCCCCGGTGAGCGCGAAGGGCAGGGCGCGAAGGAATTCGGTGACCAGGCTCGGTGGCGCGCCGGCGCCCGAGGTCACCTCGAGGGGGGAGACGCGGTGTCGGATGGCCCGGGCGTCGCGCTCGAGCACCCGCCGGCGCAGCACCAGGGCGAGCTGGAGGCGGAAGAGCTCGTCGAAGGCGAGGCGCTGCCTGGCCGGTTCGGTGACGGCCATCGACTCGGGGAGGTGGATGGCGGTGAGCGCCTCGGTGCGCCCGAGCAATTCGAGCTCGGTCCGCCACTGCTCGGGCAACGGGTCGGCGAAGCGCCCGGCGCGCTGGAGCGCCTCGGCGACCCAGACGCCGACCTCCCAGCTGTTGAGCCCCGCCTTAGCCGACGCCGGGTAGACCGGCACGACACGCAGCGTGCGCTCGCGTGCCTTCTCGCTCCCTTCGGTCCCGACCACCACGTCGACCACAGGGTTCACCATCTGGCGCGCACCGCGGTACTCGTCGAGCTTGCCGAAGAAGAGCGCCTCGGTGCCGGCGGGCAGCTGTCGCGCCCGCCACGGCTGGTTGAAGAAGACCACCTTCATCGCGCCGGTCCCGTCGTGGACGGCGAGCTCGACGATCGCCCGGCCGTTGCGCGCCCGGCGCTGGCCGACCCGTCGCACCTCGGCCAGCACCACTGCTTGCTCCCCCACCGCCAGTTCCGCCAGGTCCGCCTGGCGGCTGCGGTCGATGTAGCGGCGCGGGTACTTGGTCAGTAGGTCCAAGACGTTCGCCACGCCCCACGTGGCCAGCGCGTCGGCCTTTTTCGCGCTGAGCGATGCCAGCACGTCCACGGGGAGGTCCCGGAGCTGGCGGAGCTGGCGGCCCGGGGCCGACTCGCCCTCCTCTGCGCCCTCGCTCACTCGATCCCGAAGAGGTAGGGGTAGAGCGGCTGGCCCCCGTGGTGCTCCTCGATGGCAATCGCCGGGTGCTCCTCGTGGAGCCACTCGGTGATGCGCCGAGTGTCACCACCGGTCGAACCCTCACCCTCGATGAGCGTGATGAGCTCGTGCTCGTCGGTGACAAGCCGGTCGAGCAGGGCACACGAGGCACCGACCACCGAGTCGGCGATGGCGACGATGCCGTCGCGCGACAGCCCGATCCAGTCGCCCTCTCGCACCGGTCCGGCGTCGGTCATCGAGTCGCGCACCGCCCTCGTGACCTCCGCTGCGACCACGCGCTCGGCCGAGGCGGTCATGGCCGCGATGTTCTCGGACAACCCCGCAGCCGGGTCATAGGCCAGCAGGGCGGCGAAGCCCTCGACGATGCTGCCGGTCGGGACGACGGCCACGTCCTTCTTGCACAGTGCGTCGACCTGTTCGGCCACGGCCCGGATGTTCTTGTTGTTGGGGAGCACGACCACCATGTCCGAGTCGACCGCGTCGACGGCGTCGAGGATCTGGGCGGTCGACGGGTTCATCGACTGGCCACCGACCACCTGGTGGTGGACGCCGAGCGAGCGGAAAATGCGCCCGACACCATCTCCGGTCACGACGGCGACCACGCCGGTCGCCGGAGGGGGCCCGAGGTGGGGCGCCTCGGCCCCGGGGGCGCCTGCGCCCTCGCGCACCCAGCGCTCCTCGACGACCTGCTCGACGAGGTCGGTCACCCGGATCTCGCGTGGACGGCCGGCGTCGAGGGCCGCCTCGATGGCCGCACCGATGTCGTCGGTGTGGATGTGGCAGTTCCACAGCCCTTCACCGCCGACCACGACGATGGAGTCGCCGATGCCCGCCCAGACCTCCTTAAAGTCGGCGATCGTCTCGTCCGGGGCGTTCAGGAGGTACATGACCTCGTAGCGGAGGTCCCCCACCCCCTCCGCCGGCCCCGAGTGCACCGAGGCCGGCACGGGCAGCGATCCGACGAGCGGGGCCACGGGCAGGGGGCGTCCGTCGATCACGTGGAGCAACGCGTCGAGCAGCAGCAGGTAGCCCGTGCCCCCGGCGTCGACCACACCGGCTTGGGCCAGCACCTCGAGCATCTCGGGGGTCCGGGCCAAAGCGTCGGCAGCCGAGTGCTGCGCGCCCTCGAGGACGGCGAGCAAGGATGCGGCGTTGGTGTTGGCGACCGAGGCCCCCTCGCCTGCTGCGCGCGCCACCGTCAGGATTGTGCCCTCCACCGGGCGCACCACGGCCTTTTGGGCCAGGTCGCTGGCGCTCACCAGCGCCTCGGCCACGTCAGTGGGCCCGGCGGCTTCCAAGGCAGCAAACCGCTCGGCGATGCCGCGCAACAGCTGGGAGAGGATGACCCCCGAGTTGCCCCTCGCCCCCATGAGGGAGCCGTGGCCGATCGCCTTGCACACCCCGGCCATGTCCGAGCCCGCATCCACGGACTCGAGCTCGTTGGCCACGGCGTCCAAGGTGAGCGCCATGTTGGTCCCGGTGTCCCCGTCGGGGACCGGATAGACGTTGAGGCGGTTGATAACCTGCTGATGGCTCTTCAGGGCATCACGAAATGCGAGCATCGACGCCCGGACGTCGTCGGCAACCAGCGTCTCTCTGGGCGTCATGTCTGAGGATGCTAACCTTTTGCCTGTTCGCCGTGGCTCCCCTCCCGTCGAAGACGGTTGAGCCGGCAGGCCACTTGCAAGGAGGAAAACCCGATTATGGCAGCGGTATGCGATCTCTGCGGCAAGAAGCCGTCCTTCGGCATGAGCCTCTCCCACTCCCACCGCCGTAACAAGCGCCGTTGGGACCCGAACATCCAGCGCGTGCGCGCCCTCGTCGACGGCGCTCCTCGCCGCATCCACGTCTGCACCTCATGCATCCGGGCCGGCAAGGTGCAGAAGCCACCGGTGCGCGTCCACCCCGCCAGCTGACCGGCGCGGCAGCCGACACCTCTCGGCGCGCCCATCGTTCTGGCTCCGTTCAACCTCTCGCCTGACGGCTTTGCCGCGCCACACCTCTCGGTGCGCCGCGGGTTCAACCCAGCGAGACGATCACCGAGATGGTCGAGCCCGGGGGCAGCGAGGTCCCCGCTGCGGGGTTGGTGCCGATGACCACGTTGATCGGGACCGTGCCCGACGTCCGGTAGCTCTCGGTCGACTGGAAGCCCGCCGCCGTGAGTGCAGTCTGCGCCTGGGCGTAGGTGTCACCAGCCACCGAGGGGATCGGCTGGGGCACGCCCGGGAACTGGTTGTAGACCGCGGTGTCGGTGCAAGCCAACGTCCCCATCTGCTGGTCGGTGATCGGCGGCCACAGCGCATAGGTCGAGCTGTTGGTGCACGAGATCCCCTGGACAACGTCGGTCGAGGTGATGTTCCAGTACGGCGCGTTGGACTGGGTCCCGGTCTTCAGGTACGCCGGTGGGCCGAGGAAGCCGAAGCGGTTGTCCCAGGTGGACACGGCGTTGTAGCCGGACGACAGTGTGCCGTTGCCCGTGAAGTAACCGAACAGCTCGAAGAAGTTCTCCGCCGTCGCCCCGAACTGGTTGATCGAGTAGTTGATGGTCTTGGACGAGTTCCCGTAGTTGTTCACGATGAAGGAATGCTGGAGGGCCAGGATGGCCGCTTCGACATCGACGTCGGAGAGGTAGCACCCGGCGTCGGCGAGGGCGCCTGCGTCCATTGCCGGATCCCCATGCAACCCGTCGCACAAGGTCGTGTTATTGGGGTCGTTCACCTCGACGAACTGGTTGGCGATCAGTCCCAGCACTGACGTGCTGCCGAGAGTGGTCGAGGTCGGGAATTCCAGCTCACGGGGGTCGGGGTTGTCCGGCGTGCTCGGGTTCTGTAGTGCCACCGCCACATGGGTCGGGGCTACGCAGGTCGGCGTGTTGACGCCGAGGCGGGTGTTGGGATCGAGGCAGTAGGTGAGGTCGCCGTCGGCAATCACGTTGTTGTTGGCGGCGAGCGTCAGGTGGCCGTAGAGCTGGCCCTGGACGATGATGTCACCCCGGCAACCCTCGGTGGCATTGTCGCCGGAGGCAGCGTAGAGGTTGTTTTGGACCTCTTGCTCGCCGGTGACCGGTGGGGACGAGTACTTCGCCCCTGAGCAGCCATTGGATCCGGTGATGGGGGCGTCTTCGACGTAGATCACCCCGTTGGCCGGGAAGGGCAGTTGCGTATTGGCGCCGATCGGCATGCACTGGTTGGGGTTCGACGGGAGAATGTCGGGGTCGTTCGCGTTGGTCGCCGCCCCGGCTGTCCCGTACTGCGCGGATGGTGTCGGCATCAGCGCCGCCTGGTCGACCGTGTAGTACGTGCCGTGCAGGGTGATGAAGACCGGTCCGCTGTAGACACACCCGTCCTGTTTGGCCGTCGACAACAACGCCACGTTGGTTGTGGGCAACGGCTCGTAGGGCGAGTTGACGGTACTGCCCGCCGGCACGTTGGGGAACCCGGCGTTCGCGCCGATCTGGTTTGCGCAGTTGCCGGGCGCCCCCTTGGTGGCCGGCCACTGGGACCCGGTCGTCGACAGCGGGTTCACGAAGAAGCAGTTGGGGTCAGCGGTCACCACCTTGCCGGTGAACACCGGTGTGCCGTCGGTGAAGACGGCGTCGTCGGAGAAGATCGGGCCGTTGATCTGGTTGCCGGTCGTGAAGAAGTTGGCGTTGCCGGTGGTACAGCCGCTGCTCGGGATCAGTTCCTCGTTGGTCTGCGTGGTCGGCTGTGTCGGCGCGGTGAAGCTCAGGAAGGGAGCGGTGCCGCTCAGAGTCTCGCCCGCCGCCCAGTCCCAGTCGAAATGTGCGCAGGAGTAGTCCGAAGCCCCCCCAGCGGCCGGGTCGACCTCGGAGAACTGGCTCCAGTACAGGTTCAAGACGAACTGGTTGGAGGCCTGGAAGTGCACGGTCGTGTACTGGTAGTGCATGTTGCCCGGATAGCCCGACGCACCGTAGAACTGGACCGCCACGGTCCCCGCCGGCGTCGTGCACGGTATCGATTGGGACGTCGTGCCTTGGTAACAGGGATTCCCCACCATGAAGTACTCGGGGACGTTGCCCGTCTCCCAGGTGCCCGGCACCCAACGCCACGTCTGGAACGGCGGCGCGTTCGCACAGACTGCCAGCTCTTGCGCCGAGGTCGGCGACGGGTTGGGCGACGGGTTCGACGAGCCCGCGGTGTTCGTGCTGTTGCAGCTCAGGTAGTCGAAGTTCGAGTTGAGGTTGTAGTCGAAGTCGGTGATGCCGGCCTCGAGGGCGCGGTACGCATAGTGGGTGAGCAGTGAGGTGGTATTGATCTGTTGGCTCTCGATGGTGGCGTTGGCGAGGACCACGGAACCCACCACCATGATGAGGATCACCCCAAGCACCATCACGAGCGCGGCGATGCCCCGCTCGTCGGCTCGGCGGTGGGCCCGCCACCGCTTCTTGGCGTCGGTCATTCGCTTACCCCACTGTCGCTTGGTACTGGGAGGAGACGGTCGAGAGCAGGTATGTGGTGTTCTGCCGCGAGGCGATGCTGGCGGGCTGTTTGACCACGACGTTCATGGTGACCGCACCGATCTGGTCCAGCTGGGCGGAGAACGGCGTCGGGTACGTCTGCTTGAGCCAGCACCAGACCGGATTCGAGCTGCTGACCGGATTGGACGTCCAGAAGGTGAAGCTGCCGACCGTGCCAGTGAATGTCGGTGCGAACGGCGACGTCGAAGCGAATGTCGGCGGCGTGGGCGCCCAGGTGAAGGTCTGGTTCGTCCACGTGTTGGTCGAGCACGCCGTGGCGTAGGAGGGCGCCGAGCTCGGTGGCTCGGAGATCGGCAGGTACGCAAGCGTGAGCCCGCCGGCGGTCGGCACGTTCGGGACCGACGCCAGCGTGCGCGTCGCCGCGGAGTTCCAGGTGCACGTCAGCGTCGCTCCCGGGTTGGCCGTGATGTTCGCCGTGGTCGGGCACGTCCCGGCGTTTGCCGGCGTCACGGTGAGGGTGAGGGTGGAGTAGAGGCCGACGCCCGAGAGCTGGATGTTCACCTGCGAGGGGCCGTTGGGGTCGCCCACGTTGGCGGTGAACTTGATCTGGGTGGCGGTGGCGATCTGGAAGGGCGGCAGGCCGGGCCCGGGCTCGACCGCGGCGCGGAAGTAGCGCGGGAAGTTGTCCGTCACCGGGAGGATGGAATCGGCCGCAAGATAGGTGGTCGTCGTCTGGATGGAGAGTTGGGTGAACGTGGAGACGGCGAGCAGCACCATGGTCATGAGCAGGGCGAAGATGGCGATGGCGACAGAGAGCTCAATCAGCGTGAAGCCCTCGTCGTCACGGCTGACTGCCACGTGGCGACCATGCTGCGTAGAGTCCAAGGACACGCGGCCCATCAGTTCTTCACCGAAGAGGGAGTGAGGGTGCCGAGCTGGCTCGCGGTCACCGTGCCGGTGCCGCCGAGCGGGGTCGTCACGGCATACGTGCCCGGCGGTACAGCGAGCACGGCGATCCCGTCGGTGTTGGTGGTCACCGTCTGGGCGGCGTCACCCGTACACGAGTTCCTCGTGGCGGTGACCACTACGCCGGGCATCGGGGCCCTGTTGGTCGGACTCACGATCTGGACATCGAGGAGGCCGAGTCCGGGGCCGACCGTCACGGTGCCGCCCGGGGTCATGGCGACCGGTGTCAGCCAGCCGTTGTTCGCACTGTTCGAGCAGGACGTGACGCCCATGTTGGCGGCCGCCTGGGCGTCGGGGTAGTTGTCGGCCCAGAACAGGTAGCCGGTCTCGCTCGGGTAAAAGACCTTGGGGCTCGACGGGAGGAGCTGGACGGTCGGGGTCTGGCTCGCCGGGAACACGTCGATGTTGGCCAGCGTGCCCGCCGCGCTGTGCAGGCTCGCCGAGAAGAGGTCGGGCGTCCAGGTGCCGGCGGCGTCGGTGATGATCTCGGGCGCGCCGCTCGCCGCGGTGCCGGCGATGTAGCAGGTGGTCGACGAGGTGCACGAGAGGCCCGACATGTAGGTCGGGGCCGCCACGGCGTTGGGGAGCACGATCGACCACGCCGACGAGGCGTACTCGATGACGGTGCCGCTCGTCGAGGCGTTGGCTGTCGCGTAGCAATGGGCGGCATCGGGGCAGGTGAGGCTGCTGACCGTGGCAATGCCCGAAGGGAAGGCAGCGAGCGTCGTCCAGGCCCCCGTGGCGAAGCTGAGCGACACAGGGTTCCCCGCATGGGTGCCGAGGGCGAAGCAGGTCGAGGCAACACAGGTCATCTGGCCGACCGAGTCGCCCGACGCGAGCCCGGTGATCGGGGAAGCCGTGCTCCAGGCGCCGCCGTCAGCGTAAGTGAGGTACACCGGCGGATGACCCAAGAGCCCTGCCCCCACCACCAGGCAGGTGCTCGATGTGCAGGCGATGCCGGTCGCCGAGTTCACCTTCGTCGGGTCGAACTGCGTCGGGGCGGCCCAGGTCGACGAGGCGATCGTGTAGATGAAGCTCGCGTTCGTCCCGGCCGTCGTGGTGCCGATCGCGACGCATGTCAAGGTGGAGCAGGCAATGGAGGTGATGCTCTGTGCCTGGGGCAGCACCGTCACCGGGCTCCATGTCGATGTGGCGACCGTGTAGGTCATGTAGACGGGTTCACCGTTGTTGTCGACGCCGCTCACCACACAGGCAGCCGCGTTGCACACGATGTTCGTCAGCGATTGGACGTTGGCGCCGCTGAACGCCGAGCCCACCGCACCGGTGAGGTTCGTCTGCACGAGCGATGCAGTGTCCGCCACCGGGTTGTAGGTAGCGATGTCGGGCCCCGTGGTGCCCTCCCCCACCGCGAAGCAATTGGTGGCCGTCGTGCACGCCTCGGCATCGAAGCGGACCGCCCCGGGCGAGCCGGTGACCGTGACCTGCTGCCAGTTGGTCCCCGAACCGGTGAAAAGGGTGGCGCCGCCGGTGGACTCGCCTCCCGTGGCACACGCGGTGGCGCCCGGGCCACACGTCACGCCGTCTTCGACGGTGGTGACCGCCGGTGCGGTGTTGTTGGTCACCGTGTCGCCCTCATCGAAGTACAGGCCGTTCAGGTCGACGGTCGTCTGCTGGGCGTTGATGATCTCGGACGCGGTGGCCGTCGACTGCAGGGGATAGCCGGCGAAGGGCGTCGAGTAACCCGAGGGGGTGCTGAGCGACACCGAGTAGGTGCCGGCGGGGAGTTCGACGAAGACACAGCCGTCGGTGGTCGGGTAGACGGTCTCGTACCCGGGGGCAGCCAGCGCGCTGCTGGTCAGGAGCACGGGGATCGCACTCACCCGCTGCGAGTACGAGCGGGAGAACTGGTCGGCGGCGCCGTTGCCGTAGATGGGCAGTGCGAGGAATCCCTGGGTGGGGTCGATGACCTGGTTGATCGGGTCGAACTGGGTCGAGTCCGAGACTTTGCTGGTGCCGTTGTTCCAGGTCACGACCACCCTGGCCACGAGCACCTGCGGCTGGCTCCCGGTGATGCACAAGCTGGTGCCCGAGGTGTCGGCCCAGTTCAGCTCGGTGGTGACCCCGTAGTTGATGCCGCCGACCGTGCTCGTCAGCTGCGTCTGGGGGCCGAGACCGATGTTCGTCGCCGGTTGGTTCGCCAGCTGCTCGACCCACGACTCGGCGACCTGGTGGGCAGCGGTGGTCTCGCTCTGGGTTGCAGCCTGGCCGACGATGGTGTCCATCAGGTAGCCCATCGGGATCAGCACGATCATGAGCATGATCGCGGCAATGGTCACCTCGATGAGCGTGAAGCCCGATCCGGCGTCAGTTCGCGCGTGGTCGATGTGGCGGGCACGGGCCCGCCTGCTCCATGTGCTCGAGGCTTTCGGCCCTGGGCGGAACTTCATCAAT
This sequence comes from Acidimicrobiaceae bacterium, assembly GCA_003155135.1. GTDB lineage: Bacteria > Actinomycetota > Acidimicrobiia > Acidimicrobiales > RAAP-2 > Bog-515. The sequence goes on from PMFN01000028.1 coordinate 81,272, forward strand.
TACGCTGCCAATCCCCCGTCAGGCGATTCGGGCCTATCGACATTGCCCGGTCGCGGTACCAACGGAAATAGCCCCCTTGCCTATCGCCGGGTTGCGGCGATCGGCCACGAGGGCCTTGCTGTGCCCTTTTAGCGGGGGGAGACGGACGCTGAATGAACTGACCCCCGAAATGACTTTTTCCTTCCAGGCGCGCGAAATTAGCACGTGCAGATAGTAAATGACCCATCGAGTTACCTCTAGGTCAGGTCACGGGTTTTCCGCAGCGCTCAGCCGATCTCGTGCTGGTAGCCACGCCCTTCGAAACGGGCCCCATCGAGGAGGCGTTCAAGCGGGTCATTTGTACACAAACCGAGCGGAACCGGCGGCCGCAGCCCGGCGCTTTTGAAGGCCGTTAGGAGCGCTTCGGGGTGAGCCGTCACAATCAGCAACTCGAAATCCTCGCCGCCCGACAGCGCCTCTTCAACGGTGGCTTCAGGATCGACCGGCACCGATTCAATGACGATACCCACACCGGAGGAACGCCCCATTCGGTCAAGGTCGAGCAGCAGCCCGTCGGAGATGTCCATGAGCGCCGAGGCGCCGGCACGCCGTGCCGCGAGCCCCTCTTCGACACGCGCCCTCGGCCGCCGGTGCGCCTCGATCGCCGCCGCACTCGGCCCCTCGGCGAGTTCCCCGGCGCGCAAATAGCGGAGCCCCGCCGCCGAGGACCCGAGGGGACCGGTGACGAAGATGCGCTCACCGGCGCGCGACCCCGAACGGGTCAGGGCCTCGGCGGGGTTGTCTTCCAGCGTGCCGAGCACGGTGATGCTCGCCATGGCCACCGCCGAGCGCGAAAGGTCACCACCCACAACGATGCAGCCCCACACCCCGGCCGCCGCCGCCACGCCGGCGCACAGCCCGTCGAGGTCGGTGTCGGGTGCCACGCACAGGCTGGAAAGCAGGTGTGTCGGCCGGGCACCCATGGCAGCGATGTCACTGACGGTGGCGGCGACCGCTCGCCAGCCGAGGTCCTCCTCGGTGAGCAGTGCCAGGTCGGCATGCACGCCGGCGACCGCAATGTCGGTTGCGACCACCAACCGAGGGTCGGCGATGCGAATGACGGCGGCGTCGTCCCCGAACCACAGCTCGCCCGGCGGTGCGGGACCGAATTGCGCCGCCAGCGAAACCCCGATTCGCTCGAGGGCGGCGTCCTCGGCGCCACGAGTTGGGCCGTTGTACCCGGGTCCTGGTTTTGGCGTCCGCACTCACCTTGCCTAGCATTGAGGGTGCCGGCATCGCGTCGGCGCTACGCACCGCTTGCGTGTTGCAGGAGGAACAGAACTTAAATGCCCCCTACCACGAACAAGAAGCTGCTCGCCTGGGTCGATGAGGTGGCAGCGCTGACCACTCCGGACAAGGTCGTCTGGTGTGACGGTTCGGCCGACGAATATGACCGGCTCTGCCAGTTGCTCGTCGACCATGGCACATTCACGAAGCTCGCCGACGCCAAGCGCCCGAACAGCTACTGGGCGCGCTCGGACCCGGGCGACGTCGCTCGAGTCGAGGACCGCACCTTCATCTGCTCACAGAAGGAGATCGACGCCGGCCCGACTAACAACTGGCGCGACCCGGCCGAAATGCGAGAGCTGCTCAACGGGCTCATGGCCGGCTGCATGAAGGGCCGCACCATGTACGTGGTCCCCTTCTCGATGGGCCCCCTTGGCTCGGAGATCGCCCACATCGGCGTCGAGATCACCGACTCGGCGTACGTGGCGGTCTCGATGCGGATCATGACCCGGATGGGCAACGCGGTCTTGGACGTGCTGGGCGACGGCGACTTCGTCCCCGCCCTCCACTCGGTCGGCGCACCGCTCGGGCCGGGCCAAAAAGACGTGGCATGGCCGTGCAACTCGGAGAACAAGTACATTGTCCACTTCCCCGAGACGCGTGAGATCGTTTCCTACGGCTCGGGCTACGGCGGCAACGCCCTCCTCGGTAAGAAGTGCTTCGCCTTGCGCATCGCCTCGGTCATGGCCCGCGACGACGACTGGCTGGCCGAGCACATGATGATCCTGAAGCTGACCTCACCCGCCGGTGAGACCCGCTACGTGACCGGTGCCTTCCCCTCCGCCTGCGGGAAGACGAACCTGGCCATGCTGGTCCCGACCCTGCCCGACTGGAAGGTCGAGACGGTCGGCGACGACATCTGCTGGATGAAGTTCGGGGCCGACGGCCGCCTCTACGCCATCAACCCCGAGGCGGGATTCTTCGGCGTGGCCCCGGGCACCAACATGCAGACCAATCCGAACGCCATGTACAGCGTCGACGCCAACTCGATCTTCACCAACACCGCCCTCACCGACGACGGCGATGTCTGGTGGGAGGGCATGACCGAGGACCCGCCGGCGCACCTCACCGACTGGCGAGGCGAGGACTGGACCCCCGAGAAGGGGACGCCTGCCGCCCACCCGAACGCCCGCTTCACCGCACCAGCCTCGCAGGACCCGGCGATCGCGCCAGAGTGGGAGGATCCCGCCGGCGTGCCGATCTCGGCCATCCTCTTCGGCGGTCGCCGTGCCTCGGTGGTGCCGCTGGTCTTCCAGTCGTTCAACTGGGACCACGGGGTGTTTCTCGGCTCGATCATGTCCTCGGAGACCACCGCAGCCGCCGTTGGCGCAGTGGGGAACCTCCGACGTGACCCCTTCGCCATGCTGCCTTTCTGCGGCTACAACATGGCCGACTACTTCGGCCACTGGCTCCACATGGGCGGGCTCGCCGACCCCGAGAAGCTGCCCAAGATCTTCTACGTCAACTGGTTCCGCAAGGACGCCGACGGGCGCTGGCTGTGGCCGGGCTTCGGCGACAACTCGAGGGTCCTCGAGTGGGTCTTCGAGCGCGCAGGCGGCACCGGCGAGGCCGTCGAGACGCCCATCGGCTACGTGCCCGCACCCGGAGCGCTCGACATCGAGGGCCTCGACATCTCGAAGGAGGACCTCGAAGAGCTCCTCGCCGTGAACCCCGAGGAGTGGAAGGCCGAGGTCCCCTTGATCCGTGCCCACTTCGCCCAGTTCGGCGACCGCCTTCCCCCCAAGCTCGCCGAGATCCTGGACCAGCTCGACGCAAGCCTCAGCTAGATCCGAGCTCGCTACGCCGGCTCCGGGCGCTCCTGGTTCCCCGGGAGCGCCCGCTGGCGCAGCGCTCGGCGGCTTGTCAGGTAGAACACGCCGCCGACCGCGGCAATCACGGCGATGAAGACGTCGCCATCGGCCAGCGGGAACACGATGATGACCGGGATCAACGCCCCCACCACCCAGACCAGCTGTTGGCGCGTGGCAAAGCGCGCGAATGCCCGACCTTGCGCGGCGGGGGCCACGTAGCGCTGGGTCAGCGCATCGAAGGACGGCTGGCCGATGGCCCCCGAGATGCCGATGATCAGCGCCAAGAAGACCTGGGCGAGGAGCGTGTGCCAGGCGGCGGCGATGAGCGCGGCGAGGCTCACGAGCCAGATGGCCCCGAGGAGGAGCTGTTGCTCGCTCAGCCGCTGTCGAAGGCGCGGCACGAGCGTGAGCCCGATCAGCGCGCCGATGCCGCTCGCGCCGAGGGCGAGCCCGTACCACCAGAGTGCGGCGTGCTCTCTTCGCAGACCGAAGGCGAGCAGGAAGATGAAGAAGCCGGCGACGCCGCGCAACAGGGCATTGGCCGAGAGCCCGAAGAGCACTTCGGGATGGGCGATGGGCTGGAGACGGGCGAGGTCCCGATCGACCGTTCCCGATCCGTCGCCCCGCCGGGCCGACACCTTCGGCGGCGGAACGCCGCCAAGGGCTGTCGTGGCCTCCCGATGGCGGCCGCGCAGCACCGGCAGGCGCATGCCGGCGATCGCCCCTCCGACGAAGACGCACGCCGCGAAGAGCAGCACCCCGGGCGCACCGGCGAGCTTGAGGATCGCGATCCCCGGCACAGACGCCACGAAGCCCGCCAGCGTCCCGAGCAGCGTCAGGCGGGCATTCAACCCCGCGTAGCCGAGCTGTGCGGAGAAGCCCTTCGTGCTGTTGGTCATGCCCGCTGCCGGACGAGTCCCCTCGGTCGCGGCTTCGGCGACCATCTCGGGGACCAGCGCCCCGCGCGTGACCAGGTAGACCTTCGAGAGCACGAGGATCAAGAAGGCCTCGGGGAACAGGAGCAGGCTGTGGATGTCTCGTGCCATGAACGGGCACAGGACGGCGCGGCCCGTCGCCGACAGCACCACCATTGCGCGCCGGGCGCCCCGGCTGCGGTCGATGAGCGGACCGAGCAGCGGTGAGACGACGGCGAAGGGCGCCAGGGTGAGCAGGAGATACAAGAGGACCTTGCTCTTGGCCTCGGTCGGCGAGATGGAAAAGAACAGCGAACCGGCGAGCGAGATGGTGACCAGGGTGTCGCCCGCCAGCATGAGGACCTGGACCAACGCGAGGCGCCCGAACGGTTCGCGCTGATCGAACAGGTCCGTGAGCGCCTGACGGGCAAGGGCGCGGAACTGTTCCACACGGTCGCCAACAGCCACCTTCCCAATGTAGGGGTCAGAGCGATGCGGCCTCGTCCACCCCCTCGTGTGCCGATGTGGGGTCCTCTCGTGGAAGGACTCCTGGTGGGGCCGGTGGGGATCGAACCCACGACCGAGGGATTATGAGTCCCCTGCTCTGACCACTGAGCTACGGCCCCGCGAAATGGACCCACAGTCTGGCCGACGCGTCACCCATCCCCGTCCTGCCGTCGCCCCAGCCCCCCGACGCCTCGTCCTACCCACCGAGCGCGTGGTGGAGGAAGGTCGTGAAGGCCGCGTCGGTCACCGTGGGCGAAGGCCGCTCATCGGGATTCCCGAGTCCGTGAGGTCCGTGATCGACGAGCACGAGATCGACCTCGTCACCCAGGGCTCTCGCCGAGCCTTCGTCAAGGTCTCGTACCGCTAACCGCAGGGGCACCTCGCGGTGATGCCCGCTGAACTGAGTGGCACCTGGGGGTTCGGTAAGGCTCTGGGGAAAATCGGCCCTCGGGCATCGGGGTACCGTCACCGACTGCTGGCTCGTGCGGCGACCCGTGCTGGCCGTAAGATGGCCACAGTTCTCTTTGGGAAGTCTGTTTACAAGGAGAACCACGAGAACGAAACCGGAACAGTGGCGAGGGGAGGTCAGCGATGGTGAGCGATCCAGTGCCGTGGCTGCGTAGTGTGCGTCGTTCCCATGAGCGGCTCGCCGCCCAGGTCGGCGAGCTACCCGTTTCCGCGTACAGCGACCCGTCCTATGACGACGAGTGGAGCATCGCCCAGGTGCTCTCCCACCTGGGAAGCCAGGCAGAGATCTTCTCCCTCTTCGTCGAAGCAGGGCTTGAGGGAACCGAGGCCCCGTCCCAGTCCGCCTTCGGTCCGATCTGGGACAGATGGAACAACAAGACTGCAGCGGAGCAGGTGGCCGACAGCATCGCGGCCAACGAGGCGCTCCTCGCCCGGCTGGAGGGCCTCGACAGCGAGCAGCTCACAGCCTTCCGGCTGGAGATGTTCGGGATGGACCTCGACATCACGGGCCTACTTCGGATGCGGCTCTCCGAGCATGCCGTCCACAGCTGGGACGTTGCCGTGACAATCGATCCGAGCGCCGAGGTCACCGCCGACGCAGTCGAGCTCCTGATCGACGGGCTCCCCGACCTCGCAGCACGAGCCGGCAAGCCAACCGACGGCATCGAGCCGATCGCCGTTTCGACGACGACGCCCGAACGCCACTTCCTGCTGGTGCCCGAAGGTGTGCGACTCGAACCGGCGAGCGACGGGGCCACCCACTCGGTGGAACTGCCCGCCGAGGCGTTTCTCCGACTCCTCTACGGGCGCCTCGACGAGTCACACCCCGCCCACGGCGACGTCCACACCTCAGGCGTCACCGTCGACGAACTTCGGTCGCTGTTCCCCGGGTTTTGAGCCCGGGCTCAGTGCGGAGAACACGACCGCGCACGCGCAACGGTCGTGAGGGGATCCACCCCGGTGCTGCCTTACTCGCCTCAAGCTGGGCGCGAGCTGCCCTGTGAGTGCAATGGAGATCGGCGTCTACAGCTTCGGCAACGTCCGCCGGCGCGACGACGGGTCACTCGGCTCGACAGCGGAGGCCATTTCGGACCTCCTCCAAGTCATCTCTTTCGCCGACGACGTGGGACTCGACTACTTCGGAGTGGGCGAACACCACACCACGACGATGCCGGTGTCGTCACCGAGCACCGTGCTCGCCGCAGCCGGCGCGCTGACGAAGCAGATCCGCCTGGGTAGCACGGTCACCGTTCTCGGCACCGACGACCCGGTGCGGGTGTACCAGCAGCACGCAACGGCCTGGGCGCTCTCGGGTGGCCGCGTCGACATCACCGCCGGGCGCGGCTCATCGACCGACTCGTTCCCGTTGTTCGGCTACCGCCTCGAGGACTACGACCGTCTCTACGCCGAGAAGCTGGACCTGCTCCTCGCCATCAACGCCAACGAGCGGGTGACCTGGCAGGGCACCGTGCGCTCGCCGCTGCGCGAGGCGCTCGTCGTGCCGAGGGTCGAGGGCGGACTCAAAATCTGGCTCGGGACCGGCGGGAACCCAGGGTCGTCAGTGCGGGCCGGGATGCTGGGTCTGCCGATCGCCTACGGCATCCTCGGGGGAACGCCCGAGCACTGGGTTGCCCAGGCTGAGCTCTACCGAGAAGCCGCAGCGCGTGCGGGCCACGATCCTGAGTGCCTCGACGTCGCGGTGGCCTCGCACGGCTTCGTCGCGAGCTCGGGAGCCGATGCCAAAGAGCGGTTCTACGGCTATGAGCGCGCCGCCTTCGAGGTGTACGCGAAGGAGCACGGTGGGGCCATGCGGGGTCGCGACCGCGCATCATTCGAGGCGGACGCCTCCCCCGGCGGCATGATCTTCGCCGGGAGCCCCAACGAGATCGCCGACCGGCTCATCGCGTTGCACCACCAGCTCGGGCACAGCCGCCATATCTTGCAGATGGACCTCGGCCACATCACGATGCGCGAGCTGCTCCAAGCAGTCGAGCTGCTCGGGACCGAGGTCGCCCCGCAGGTGCGCCGCGAGCTTGACCGCTGAACGTCCCCGCCCCGCATTGCCCTCGTCGCGGGCGGTAACCACTAGCAGATCCTCGGCAGCGGGTCGCCCACCAGCATGTCGACGATGCGGGTGCCCCCGAAGGCGGTGACGAGCACGACGATCCCTGGGGGATCGAGCCGGATTTCCCCGATGCGCACCGCCTCTCGTCCGAGCGGGTGCTCACGCAGGGCAGCAAGCGCGCCAGCAGCCTCGGCGGGCGCAACGACGGCGACGAACTTTCCCTCGTTCGCCACGTAGAGCGGGTCGATCCCGAGCAGCTCGCAGGCTGCCCCGACCGGCGGGCGCACCGGCAGACGGGCCTCCTCCAGCACGACCGTCACCTCGGCAGCCCGGGCCAGCTCGTTGCAGACCGTACCCACGCCGCCACGGGTGGCGTCGCGCAGCACCCGGTGGAGGGCGCGGCGTGGAGCAGCACTTCCATGAGGCCGTCGAGGGCGGCGGTGTCCGACGAGATGTCCGCCTCCATCGCCAGGTCACCCCGGGCCGGCATGACCGCCATGCCGTGGTCGCCAATCATCCCCGAACAGAGCACGACGTCGCCTTTGCGCCTTGTCCGCCGACAGCTCCCGGCCGGCCGGCACCATCCCCACCCCCGAGGTGGCCACGTACATCCCGTCGCAGGCGCCGTGGTCGACGACCCCCGAGACGTCCACTCGGGCCAGGTGCTCGTGGCGCTCATGGAACGAGACGAGCCGTCCGGGGATTCCAAGGCACATGTTGCTCCCTCGCTACGCCCTGTACTCGATGGACTCGAGCACGAGCTCGTCGCCGCCGACGAGCGCCACATCCACGGCGCCACAGGTGGGGCAGGCCATCGGCACGTCGTCGGACTCGATGCTCGCCCCGCACGCCCGGCAGCGGGCGAGCACCGGCAGCAGCACCAGCTCGGCCCCCGCGTCCTCGGCCACCGTCCCGAGCGCCGCCACCTGGAAGGACTGCTCGAAGTCCTCGGGGTGCACGTGGTGCAGCCAGCCGACGCGCACGGTCACCCGCGCCACCGGCCGCTCGCCAGCCCGCTGCTCGACTGCTTCTACGATCGACGTGCACAACCCGAGCTCGTGCATCTCAGCTCACCTTCTCGGCAATGATCTCGACCCGGACGTCGACTTCGGGCTCGACCTTCAAGATCAGGACCCGGGGCGGCTCCATGCCGAACTCGCGGATGTCAAAGCGCGACTTCCCGCTGAGCGAGATGGTCGAGTCGTCGACGGCGCGGATCTCCATGAGGTCTTCGTGCGGACGGGTGACCCCCTTGAGGGTGATCTCACCGCTCACCTTGTAGGAGCCCGGCGCACCGGCAGGCTCCATCTGCTCGAGGACGCCCTTGATCGTCGGGTAGCGACGCGAGTCCAGCCGCTTTTGGAGCTCGCGGTCCTCCATTCGGTTGCCCGACGCCAGCTTGCTCACGGCGAACGAGAGCTGCCCGGTCGGCTTGACCGCCAGGTCCACGGCCCCGTCGCCATCGAGCTCGAGCTCGACGAAGCCCTCCAGACCGTCGGTGCTCGAATGGATCGGGTGCACGCTCGACCGGGCGTCGATGTACACCTGGCTGCGCTCGGGGAGGATGCGGTAGTGCGACAACGGGTTACCTCCTGTCCGCGACCGGACGACCCCGTGAAGGCCGCGCCAGCCGTGCCGGCACCGCGTCGGTGTGGGGGATCGTCGGACCCATCACGTTTGGCGGATCTTGAGTGGCGCACTCACGCAACTCGGCTGGGCGCGCACATGCATGGTGCGGACCGCGGCGTCGGGTCGCACGATGCGATAGCGGGCCTCGAGGGGCCGGCCGGACGCGACCGACTCGTCCATGGCCATGAGCACCGACCGCCGGTCGTCGACATGGATGAGGCCGACATGGGACTCCAAGGTGCCGTCGAAGTCGAGCGGGTCGACGCCGTGGATCCGGTGGAACTCGGCACTCCACTGCACGGCCCCGGTTCGAAGGTCCCACATCCAGCTCCCCACGTGTGCCAGCGTCTCACCCTCTTCGAGCCGGTCCTCCATCTGGGCGAGGGTGGCCTGGGTGAGCCGCTGCTCGGTGACATCGCGTGCGACGACGACGACGCCAGTCACTCCGCCGCCCGGGCCCTCCATGGGGCAGAACGAGAACGAGACGGGGACGGGCAGTCCGTCGAGTCGGAGCACCTCGAGCTCGAGGTGCTCGATCCGGTCCCCGGCGAGCACAGCGGCGAGCACCGAGCTCACCTCTGCTTGCAGGTGCTCGGGGCACAAGATGTCGAGGGTCCGGAACACCACGTCGTCCGACGGCCACCCGAGCAGGCGCTCGGCGGTCGCGCCCCAGGTCGTGACCCTGCCTTCGGTGTCGCACAAGAAGATGGCGTCGTCGGACAGCTCGACCACCGCCCGAAGAACATCGGCGGGTTCGGGCTCGAGGTCCGTCCCCGGCTGCTGGGGCCCCACTGCACCCATCCTGCAGTCCTCGCTCACCGGCGGGCTCGACGATCCCCCACGCCCCGCCTTCTTGCAGCGTACGCGTGCCGGCGCGCACGTGTCGGGCCCGTGCCGGGAGTCTGTGCCCCTCGCTCGGCCGGTGCGGAGACGGGCGGGCTCGAGCCAGCGAACGGTCAGCCGACGGGCGTCAGCTTCTCCTGGGTGATGTCCAAGATGCCTGTCTCCGATGCCGTGTTCGGCACCACGATCGAGAAATTCTGGACGCCGGTCAGGTTGACCGAGATGTTGACGCCGGTGGGACCGACGACGACCTGGTTGACGTTGTTGCCGTTGGCCGAGAAGGCCAAGGGCGTGCTGCCGCTCGTGAAGGCCAGCGGCAGGGAGCCCGTGGTCGTGATATCGGGCAGCGGGAACGAGGTCCAGCTGGCGTAGGCACCGCTCAGATGCCATGTGAAGGTCGTCGTGCAGGGGCCCGCACTCAGCTTCATCCCGGCGGTGAACTTACGGTTGCCCTGCGTGGTGAGCGGCGTGGTGGGCGTCGCTGCGGTGTACGTCGCGCCCGCGCACGCCGCGGTGACCGCAGGTGCGCCGAGTGCCTGCAGCGACGTGGCCGCCGCCGGCTCCGGCGCCGTCGTGGTGGTGGTGGTCGTGGTGGGCGCGGCGGTCGTGGTGGTGGTCGTGCGGGCCGTGGTCGTCGTCGTGGTGGGCGAGGAGTTCGACGAGCACGAGGCGAGCACGATGGCCGCAGCACCGAGGGCCCCGATACCAAGCCACCGGCGCGATCGAGGGGATGTCGCTCGGGTCATCTGTGTCCTTCCGCCTGGCCCCACCCGGCGGTGGCGCTCGAACGCCCCGCAACGTAACAATTGCGTGACTCTTCCGCAATGATGGCCGGGCGGCCGGGGTCCGGGCGAGCCGCCCGCTCGATGGCCCGCCACGGGCGCATCGGGTGACCGGGGCCCAGTACCTACGCTGCCGACTCTGCCGGCGAGGCGGGGCCGGCGGGTTGGGGCTCGGGGGTGTCGAGCTTCTGGCCTGCGACCAGTTTGGCGCTCATCTTGATGGCCTTCACTGCGCTTGTCGCCCCCGCTTGGAGCGTGATGCCGAAGGTGAGGAGGATGACGCCAGGGATGAAGAGGACGTGCGAGCCCAGCATCAAGATGCCGATGCGGCCTATGGCATAGGGCGGCGAGCAGACGACGGCGCCGATCGCGCCGCCCACCGCTGCGGCCTTCAGCTTGTCGGTCCTCGAGTAGGTGGTCTTCATGCCGATGAGTCGCGAGGGGATCGACACGTAGGCGACCATCATCACGGCGATCACGATGCTCATGGACACGCCGAACCACCACCGCCCCCAGCGGTCGAAGACGACTGTCGACATGCCGAGGGCCGTCCCGATTACGAGCCCGGGCACGATGACCATCGCCAGGTGGGACCGCGCCTGTCGGAAGGCGGGCCTGATCTTGGGCGTCCCCGGCGACGAGATGGCAAAGGCGAAGACGGCGTTCAGAAAGAAGCTGGCCGCCGTGATGACGGCGATGACGGCCACGGCGGGGATCAGGTAGCGGCCGCGGATGGTGTGGAACGACTTCTGGTGGATCACATGGACCTTGAGGTCGAGCATCGCCGCCCAGATCCACATCGCCGGGAGGAGCTGGACGAGCGTGAGACGCCAGTTCTTGAAGAGGAGGCGAACCCCCTCGAAGAGCATGGCGAAGCCGCCGACCACGAGGCCCAAGGGGGCGAAGATCCGGCGGGACTGGCTGAGCTGGAGGACCGCCTGTTCGACCTGGGCGTCGTCGCCGTCGGAGATGGCCCGGACGAGGTCGCCGATGCGGCTGAAGAACGCGTGGACCCTGGGGGGATGCCCACGCTCTTGTGGCGCGGCCCCGTCCTCGGCGTCGGAGCCAACCGACGCTTCGGGTGTGGGCGGTTCCACCTTCTCCGATGCGGTCGGTTCGACACTCACTCGGTGACCTTTCGGCGGCTCTGTGTCCGGCAGGAACCTCGGGCCGGGACGGCTGCAGTGTCCTGCGGGTGTTCGGCGCGGATCCTACTTGCCGCACGACCCGCCGAAGAAGTCGCTCAGGTGCCCCCCGGGCGACCCGAGTGGGCACAGGCCGCAGGCGGGGCCGCTCAGTTCGGCGCCGCTGCGCCGTTGGCGGTCGGCTCTTCGATCTCGACCAGGGGCTGCCAGCGATTCGGCTCGACGACCCCGAGCTCGGCCAGCAGCCGGTTGCGCAGGTCGTCGAACGCAGGGCCGCCCACTACCCTCGGACGGCGGAGCCCGACCGCCACATCCAAGGAGATGCGACCCTCCTTCAGCACGAAGACGCGGTCTGCGAGCAGCAGGGCCTCTTCGACGTCGTGGGTCACGAGCAGCACGCCGGGGCGGTAGGTGGCGACCAGCTCGGCGACCAGCGCCTGCATCTTGAGGCGGGTGAGGGCGTCGAGGGCGGCGAACGGCTCGTCCAAGAGCAGCAGCTTCGGCTGGCGCACGAGCGCCCTCGCCAGCGCGACCCGCTGCGCCTCGCCGCCCGAGAGGGTGCCCGGCCAAGCGTCGGCGTGGTGGTCGAGGCCGACCACGGCGAGTGAGTCGACTGCGGCCTCGCGGGTGGCGCGCTCCTTCGGCAGGCCGATGACCACGTTGCGCCACACCTTCTTGGATGCGACCAGGCGGGGCTCTTGGAAGACGGGCGTGCGGGCCACCGGGACGAGGACCTCGCCGTTCGTCACCTCCTCGAGGCCGAGGAGCAGGCGGAGCAGCGTGGTCTTGCCGCTGCCCGACGCGCCGAGGAGAGCCACGAACTCGCCCTCGGCCACCGTCAGGTTGACCCCCGAGAGCACCTCGCGCTCCCCGAACGACTTGGTGACATCTCGCAGGACGACCGCAGGGGGTCCGAAGCCCGGGGTGTCGGTCATCGGACCGCCACCTGTCGTCGCCAGGGCATGAGCCGCCGCTCGAGTGTGCGGACGAACAGGTCGGCCAAAATGCCGAGGATGGCGTAGAGGATGATGCACACGACGATGACCGGGATGTTCTGGACCGCCGATGCGTTGTTGAGGAGGTAGCCGATCCCCGAGTTCGAGGCGATCGACTCGGCGAAGACCAGCGCGATGATCGAGACGCCCACGGAGAAGCGCAGCCCGTTCAAGATGGAGGGCATCGAGAGCGGGATGACCACCTGGCGGATCAGGGACCGGCCCTTCAGGCCGAAGGAGCGAGCCGCCTCGACCACCTTGCGGTCCACGTTGCGCACGCCGTTCGAGGCGTTCAGGTACATCGGGAACATGGTGGCGAGGGCAATGAGGAGCACCTTTGGCGTCTCGCCGATCCCGAACCAGGCGATGAACAAGAAGAGCAGGGCCGGGAACGGGATGGTCCGGAACATCTGGAGGGTCGAGTCCAGCAATTCCTCGCCGAGGGCGAACAGGCCGACGGTCACGCCCAAGATGAGCCCGGTGCCCGCCCCGATCGCCAGGCCGACCGTGGCGCGCACGAGCGAGACGCCGATGTCACTCAGCAGGTTCTGGTGCAAGAGCAGGTCCCAGAAGGTGCGCCACACCGTCGGCGGTGAGGCCAGGGTGAACGGTTTGATCACCCCGGTGGCGGTCAGCAGCCACCAGACACCGAGGACGGCGAGCGGTCCCACGACCCGCAGCCCGAGGCTCCGCTGCCGGCTGCGCGTTGGCTTGTGGACCGGCTCGGGGCTGATCAGCCCCGAGCCGTCGGACAACTCCCCGTCGCTCGTCCCGAACGCTGCCTGCTGCTCGGCACTCCCGAGGCTCCCGAAGGGCCGTGTGAATTGCTCGGCCATGCCTAGCCCGCGGACTTGAGGTACGCCTCGACGGCCGAGTTGAGCCGCGTGTCGAAGATGTTGACCACGTTCAGCTTCTCGGGGATCAGATCGAGCTTGTTCAGGGTGTTCGCCTCGGCCTGCTGGTAGGCAATGACGCTGGCGTTGATCGGCGTGGCCTTCGTCGCCGAGTGCTTCACCGTGTCTTGGGCCACCGACAACGGCACGCCGTACTCGGTGGCGTACGTCTGGGCGGCCAGGGCCGGATGGTCCTGCAGGTAGGTCTGCGCCTTGTGGAAGCGGACCACGAAGTCAGCAATGGCGGCCGCCTTGCCAGGGTTCTCGAGCGCCGCGGTGCTCGCCGTCAGGTAGCCGAGGAAGAGCGTCACCCCGGCGCCGGTGGCGAGCACTTTGCCCTTGCCTGCCTGCTCGATCAGCGAGACGAACGGATAGCTGGTCACGTACGCGTCGACACTGCCGCTTTCGAGTGCCGTCTCACCCGTGGTGATCGGGAGGTTGTCGATGGTCACCGAGTTGTACGACAGTCCAGCCTTTTGCAAGAGGCGCACCAGCACGTACTGCTCGACGGTACCGAGCTGGACGGCGATGCTGTGCCCCTTTAGCTGGGCCAGCGTCTTGATGGGCGAGTTCTGCGGGACGACGATGGCATAGGGCGACGAGGTCGCCGGGTTCAGCCCCTCGCTCACCGAGACGACCTTGACCGGGTCACCCGCCGACTGGGCGAAGATCGTCGGGGTCTCGGCCATGGAGCCGAGATCCACCGAGCCGCCGGACTCCGCCGCGATGATGGGCGGCCCGCCGATGAAGTTGCTCCAGCTGATCTTGTAGGGCGTGTTCGCCACGCCTGCCGCCTGGAAGGCTGTCTGGTACTCCTTCAGCTGGTCGGCGACGTTGAGCGTCACGCCCGAGAGGTTGACGGGCTGGGTCGTGGTGCTCGAAGCGCCCGCCGGGAGCGCCCCCGTTGCCGCGAGCACGGCGATGCCGAGGAGGCCGGCGAAGGAGGTGGCGAGCAGCCGTCGCGATGCCCGAGGGGCGCGACGGAGAAAGGTCCTGTGCATGTGCGTGATCCTGTCTTCCTAGTTGGCGGTGTAGTAGCGGCTGGCGTCGCCGGCGAGGCTGAAGCTGGAACGGCCGTCGAGCCCGGTAGCGGCTTCCCCGGCGGTGGTCACCCGTTGCACGCGTCGGCGCTGGCCTGCGTAGTCGGCCACCGCGTAGTGCTGGGTCGAGCGGTTGTCCCAGACCACCACGTCGCCTTCGCGCCAGCGCCAGCGCACGGTGTTCTCGGGTCGTGTGACGTAGCGCTGGAGCGTGCGGATGAGGTCGACGGACTCGCTGCTCGGATGCCCGACGAGGCGCTGCGCAAAGCCGCCCAGCAGGAGGGCGGGCTCGCCGGTCTCGGGGTGGACGCGCACCACGGGGTGCTCGGTCTCATAGACGGTCGAGACGAAGTTGGTGAGGTACTCGAGCTGCTCGGGAGACAACGAGCCCTTCAGCGCAGCGACGTCGACTCGTCCGTAATCCTGACCGTTGGTGTGCACGGCGCGAAGCGACTCGGCGAGTTGGCGGAGCACGGGAGGCAGGTCACGGTAGGCGGCCACGGTGTTGGCCCAGAGTGTGTCGCCACCGACTTCGGGGATCACGACGGCGCGCAGCACCGAGAAGGTCGGCGGCTGCTCGACGAAGGTGACGTCGGTGTGCCAGTGGGCGGCCGAGGCGCCGGCGAGCGAGTCGAGGTCGAAGATTTCGGGGTCCTCGGTTTGGGCGGGAAGCGTCGGGTGGGCGTGGGTGAGCGGGCCGAGCTTGCGGGCGAAGGCGATCTGGCCCGCGGCGTCGAGCTGCTGGTCCCGGAAGAAGACGACCCGGTGCGCCAGGATCGCCTGGCGGATGCCCGCCACGGTCCCCTCATCCACGTGGCGAAGGTCGATGTCGGCCAACACGGCCCCGATCCGACCGGTGAGCCGCTCCGAGCGCACGCCGATCCTCGCCACCGGTGTGTCGATTGCCATTTCCCCTGACTCCCTCTGGGCATCCGGGACTCTCCCGGTTAAACCTGACCAAAACCATCATATTTAGCGATTCACTCAATGTCAAAGCGGGTTCGGGCTGGGGCGGAGGCAGCTCGGGCCCCGTTGTCGGGGCGGCGAGGGGAAGCTCAGGCCCTGCGGCGTCGGGTGCGACGGGGCAGACGCGGGCGCAGGACGCCCGATATGCAGCTCTGTGGGCACGCCACGGAGCCGTCCTGGAAATGGGCGCTCACGTGGGATCGGACCGTTGCTCGGTGCGAAACGGGGCTTCGGAGTTGGAAGCTCCGGGGGAGAGACTCGAACTCTCAACCTAGCGGTTAACAGCCGCTTGCTCTGCCATTGAGCTACCCCGGAAGGACCCTGCGGCTCGTCAGACGATAGCAGCACCACCCCGGCCCCCCGCCCCGCCCGCTGCGGGCGAAGCGGCGGCGCTCAGGCCTCTTCGAGGTAGTCGCGCAACAAGAAGGCGGCGTCGGGGCGCCGCAGCTTCGCCAGTGTCTTGGACTCGATCTGTCGGACCCGTTCACGGGTCACGCCGAACTCCTTGCCCACCTCTTCGAGCGTGCGGATCTTGCCGTCGTCGAGGCCGAAGCGCAGACGCACCACCTCCTGCTCGCGCGGGGAGAGCTGCTCCAGTGCCTCCTTCACCGCCTGGTCGAGCATGGCGCGTGTCGCCGCGTCGTCGGGAACGACCGCACCGCGATCTTCGATCAGGTCCGAGAGGCTGAAGTCGTCCTCCTCGCCTACCGGCTGCTCCAAGGAGATGGTGTCCTGGTTGATGCGCTGGATCTCGCGCACCTTGTCGACGGAGAACTCGACACGCGCCCCCACCTCTTCAGCCGTTGGCTCACGACCCAGTTCCTGAAGCAGCTGGCGCTGCGCCCAGACCACCTTGTTGATGGTCTCGACCATGTGGACGGGGATCCGGATCGTGCGGGCCTGGTCGGCGATTGCTCGGGTGATGGCCTGGCGGATCCACCACGTCGCGTACGTCGAGAACTTGAAGCCCTTGGTGTAGTCGAACTTGTCGACGGCGCGCATGAGGCCCAAGTTCCCCTCTTGGATGAGGTCCAAGAACGCGAGCCCTCGGTTGCGGTAGCGCTTGGCGATGGAGACCACGAGTCGCAGGTTGGCCTCGATCAGGACATCCTTGGCCTGCTGGCCCCGGCGGACCAGGCGCCGCTCGCCACCGAGGGACCCGGCGGGCAACAACTCGGTGGCCGGAGCCTCACCCAGCCCGGCCAGGTCGTGGGCAGCCAGCCGCTCCTTTGCCTCGTGGCCGGCCTCGATGCGCTTGGCCATCTCTACCTCGAGCTCGGCGCTCAAGAGCTCGACCTTGCCGATCTCCTTCAAGTACGTGTGGATCGGGTCCTCGGCCGCTCCCCCGCCGAAGTAGTCGCTCCCGTTGCTGCGGGGCTTGGCCGGCTTGGCCGAAGCCCTGGACGCCTTGGCCGGCTCGGGCGCCGGCGCCTGTGGAGTGTCGGCCGGCTGGTCGAGCGGCGCGGCGTCGATGATGATCACCTCGCCCTCGACGTCGTCGATGAACTCGACGCCCGCATCGCGTACCTGCTGGACGAGCCGCTCGATCGCCTCGGGCGTGAGCTCGACAGCGTGGATTGCGTCCATGAGGTCACCTTGGGTGAGCGAGCCACGGGCCCGGCCGACGGCCAAGAGCTGCACGAACTCAGCAGCCGCGACGCCGTTCGGAAGGTCGAGGGCCGGGGTCACCTCTTCGCCGTCGCGCTCGGGGGCGACCAGGTCGCTCATCATTGCGCCACGCCCCCCGTCATCACTCCGCCGACCCCCTCACCACGAGCCACGCTACCAACCGGTCGGAGGCGGCGCGACTGGCGTCGGGATCGTCCAGCTCATCGAGCCAATGGCGCACCTGGGCGACCTCGGCGGTGGCCTCCGCCAGGCCGGTCCCCGACGCGCGCGTCGCCACCTGCAGCTCGCCCATCGCGTGGTGGGTCGCCACGCGCACCAGCTGGTAGACGACGGCGTCGAACGGGTCGCCAATGGTGTCCTCGTCGGTGACGGGCTCTTCGACCGCCAGGCGGCGCAGCAGGTCCGCCACGTCGCCGGGCGACTCCTCGATCGCCTCGTGGAGGCTCTCGGCCTCGGAGAGGACCTCGAATGCGGCGCGCTGGACGGGATCCTCAAACAGCACCCCTTCGAGACGGTCGGCGACCTCCTCGGGCCGGTGCACGGCGAGCCGGAGCGCCTCGAGCCCCGGCCTCGTCGAGGGGTCGCGTGGGCGCTCGGGTCTCGGCTGGCCCGGCCCTTCGTCGTCGGGTGGGATCGGTCCGGGGTCGCCGTCGTCCATGCGACGGGCCTCCCCCTCGGACTCGCGGGCGGTGCCCCGGCGTGCGCCAGGGCGCTCCCCGCTCGGCTTGGGTGGGCTGCGACGGGCCTTCTCGAGGCGGTCGCGGACGAGTGCGGCCTCGAGCCGGCAGCGGTCGGCGATCTGCATGACGTACTGGTCGCGCACGAGCTCGTCGGGGTGCTCGGCCACGGCCGAGAGGGCGGCATCGGCGGCCCGGGCGCGGCCCTCGGCAGAGCCCAACTCGGCGGCGGCCATCACCCGGTCCACCCGGAACTGGAGGAACGGCCGGGCCCCGGCGATGGCCACACGTAGGGCCTCGGGGTCGGTGCGGGCGAGCTCGCCGGGGTCGCTGCCGGCCGGCAGGTCGGCGACCGCCACGTCGACCTCGTGGCGGCGCTCCCATTCATAGACACGCGACGTCGCACTCTGCCCGGCGTTGTCGGCGTCGTAGGCGAGCACGATGCGCTTGGCGAAGTTGCGAAGGAGCGTGAAGTGCTCCTCGGCTAGGGCGGTGCCACAGGTGGCGACCGCTCGCCCGAGGCCGGCCTGGAAGCACCCGATGACGTCGGTGTAGCCCTCGCAGACGATCACCTCGCCGCTCGCCACGACCTCGTGCTTGGCCCAGTTGAGCGCGTAGAGCGTCCGGCGCTTCGAGTAGATCGGCGTCTCCTGGGAGTTCTTGTACTTCGGCTCGGGCCGATCAAGCGGTGGTGCTCCCGGTGGCGTCGGCAGGATTCGCCCACCGAAGGCGACCGGTCGACCCGAGGGGTCACAGATCGGGAACACGATGCGCGAACGGAACGAGTCCTGGCGGCGGCCGCGCCGGTTGACGAACCCGAGGCCGGTGTCGGTCAGCACGCGCTCTGAGAGCTCGAGGCCCTTTGCCAGCGCGTCCCATTCGTCGGGCGCCCACCCGAGCCGGAACTTCCTGACCACCTCGGCGTCGTAGCCCCTCGAGCGCAGGTAGTTGCGGGCCGGCCCGGCGTCGGGGCCCGACAGGAGCCGCTCGTGGTACCAGGTGACGGCCCGCTCCATGGCGTCGAGGAGCTCGGTGCGCCGACGACGGTCGGCCCCGCCGCTCGCGTCCTCGTGGATGGTCACGCCGGCCCGGTCGGCGAGGAAGCGCACGGCGTCGGCGAAGTCCAGGTGCTCGGTCGCCTTCACGAAACTGATGGCATCGCCCGAGACCTGGCAGCCGAAGCAGTAGTAGAGCCCCTCTTGGGCGTTCACACTGAACGAGGGCGACTTCTCGGCGTGGAAGGGGCACAGCCCCACCCAGCGCCGACCCTGCTGGCGCAGGGCGGCATGCTCCCCGATCAGCGCGACGATGTCGGTCGCCGCCCGTACCCGGGCCACGTCCTCGTCGGGGATGGCCATGGCAGGTGAGGGTAACCGGGCGCAGCCGCGCCCGGGTCGCTCAGGCCCTGGAGGGCCGCTTGGCCGCGGCCTTGGTCGCGGGCCTCTTCGCCTTGGCGCCGGCCGCCGAGGCGGCGGCCAGCACGGCCTGGGCGGCCGCCAGCCGGGCGACGGGCACGCGGAACGGCGAGCAGCTGACGTAGTCGACACCCGCCTGGAAGAAGGTGCCGATGGATTCGGGGTCCCCACCGTGCTCCCCGCACACCCCGACTTTGAGGCCCGGGCGCGTGGCGCGGCCCCGGCTCACGCCGAGCCGGACGAGCTCGCCGACGCCGTCGGGGTCGACCACCTCAAACGGGTTGCGGGCGAGCAGCCCAAGTTCGAGGTACGCCGACATCATCCGGCCCTCGANNGAGAAGAAGTCGGCGACCTCGGCGATCTCGCCGGCCACCAGGGCGGCGCGCGGCGTCTCGATCATGGTGCCGATGCTGACCTCGAGGGTCGCGTCCGGCGACTTGACCTTGGACCTGGACTTGGACTTGGACTTGGGCTCGGCCTCGGCCGCCACGGCCGCCACCGACTCTTCGACCCAGCTGCGGGCGAGGGCGAGCTCGGCGCGCGAGACGGTGAGGGGGATCATGATCTCGACGATCGGGTGGCCGCCGTCGGCCACCCGCTGGCGGGCCGCCTCCATGAGCGCGCGCACCTGCATGGCGTAGAGGCCGGGCTTGACCACGCCGAGGCGGACCCCGCGGGTCCCGAGCATCGGGTTGACCTCCTGCCAGGCCTTGGCCGCCTCGTAGAGGAGCTGCTCCTCCTCGGTGAGGCCGACGGTCGCCTCCTTCACGGCGAGCTCGTGGGTCGGCGGCAGGAACTCGTGCAGCGGCGGGTCGAGCAGGCGGACCGTCACCGGCAGGCCGTCCATGGCTTTCAGGATCTCGTAGAAGTCCTCGCGCTGGACGAGTCGCAGGTGCTGGAGGGCCTCGGCCTCCTCCTCGGCGGAGGCGGCCAGGATCATGCGGCGCACCACCGGCAGCCGGTCCTCGCCCAAGAACATGTGCTCGGTCCGGCAGAGGCCGATCCCCTCGGCACCGAGCTCACGGGCGTTGGTGGCGTCGGGGCCGTTGTCGGCGTTGGCCCGCACGCCGAGCTTCCCGGCGCGGACCTCGTCGGCCCAGCGCAAGACGATGGCGAACTCGGGCGGCGGCTCGGCGACGGTGAGGGGCACCTGCCCCTTGACAACGGTGCCGTTGGTGCCGTCGAGGGAGAGCCAGTCGCCCTCACCCACCGTGACGTCGCCGACGGTGAAGTGGTGCGGGGCGATGCGCAATGCCTCGGCACCGACCACTGCGGGCTTCCCCCAGCCGCGGGCGACGACCGCGGCGTGGCTGACCAGGCCGCCTCGGGCCGTCAGGATGCCCTCGGCGGCCAGCATGCCGTGGACGTCCTCGGGGGACGTCTCGGAGCGCACGAGGATGACCTTCTCGCCTCGCTCGGCCGCCTCGGCAGCGCGGTCTGCGGTGAAGTAGACCCGTCCGACGGCTGCCCCCGGCGACGCGCCGAGGCCCTTGGCGATGACTTCGTGGCCGGTCGAGGAGAAGTGCGGGTGCAGCACGGCCGCGAGGTGGTCCTCGGTGATCCGGCCGATCGCCTCTTCGTGCGACAGGCGGATCTTCGACTCGCTCGTCATGTCGACGGCCATCTTGAGGGCGGCGAGCCCGGTCCGCTTCCCCACGCGTGTCTGGAGCATCCAGAGCTTGCCCTGGTCGATGGTGAACTCGGTGTCNNACCGCCTCGCCGGTCGCCGGGTTGCGCGTGAAGCCCACACCGGTCCCCGAGTTGTCGTCGCGGTTGCCAAAGACCATGGCCTGGACGTTGACGGCGGTGCCGAGGTCGTGGGCGATGTGCTCGCGGTCCCGGTAGGCAACCGCCCGCGGCCCGTTCCAGCTGCGGAACACCGCCTCGATGGCGCCGCGCAACTGATCGTCGGGGTCCTGGGGGAACGGCGTGCCGGTGAAGCGCCCGACGATCTGCTGGTACGAGTCGACGAGGTAGCGGAGCAGCTCGACGGGGATCTTGGCATCCGACGTCGTGCCGGCGAGCTCTTTGGCGGCGTCGAACATGGCGTCGAATTGCTCGCCGGGCACGTCGAGCACGATGCGCCCGTACATGGCGACGAAGCGGCGGTACGAGTCATAGGCGAAGCGCTCGTCACCGGTCTGCTTGGCGAGGCCGTCGACCGACTCGTCGTTGAGGCCGAGGTTCAAAACGGTGTCCATCATGCCGGGCATGGAGAACTTGGCTCCCGAGCGCACCGAGACGAGAAGGGGGTCGGCGGGGTCCCCGATGACCTTGCCCATCGACCGCTCGAGCCGGGCTCGGGCCTTGGCCACCTCGGCGCTCAGGCTCTCGGGCCAGCCACCGACCATGTAGTCGCGACACGCCACCGTCGAGATGGTGAATCCGGCCGGCACGGGCAGCTCGAGCACCGAGGTCATCTCGGCGAGGTTGGCGCCCTTGCCCCCCAGGAGGTCCTTCATGTCCATGGGTGACTTGGCGTGTTTGTGATCGAAGTCGAAGACGTAGGGCATCGGGCCTCCTCGCCCAGGGAACTGCAGTGCTGAGCGGCCCACACTACCTGGGTGCCGGAGGGGGGCCGGGGCCGTCGATTGCCGCACCGGGCGCGGTGGACGGTGGCGAGCGTGAATGGGCGTTGCCCAAACGTCGGTAAGTTGACCGCCGTGAACGAACCCGGAGCCGTCGTCGCGCGCGACCTCGTCAAGGTCTTCGCCAAGGGGAGCGTGCGAGCCCTCGACGGCCTCTCCTTTGAGGTCGAGGCCGGCACCGTCTTCGGGCTCCTCGGGCCCAACGGCTCGGGGAAGACGACCGCCGTGCGCATCCTCTCCACCATCCTCACGCCCGACGAGGGCAGCGCCTCGATCCTCGGCAACGACGTCGTCAAGCGCGCGGCGGTGGTGCGGCGCTCGATCGGCCTCGCCGGGCAGTACGCCACGGTCGACGAGAACCTGACCGGGCACGAGAACCTGCGCATGGTGGGGCGGCTCAGCCACCTCGAGAAGAAGGCGGCCTCGACCAGGGCCGACGAGTTGCTCGGCCAGTTCGGCCTCGCCGACGCGGCCAACCGGACGCTCAAGACCTACTCGGGCGGCATGCGGCGCCGACTCGACCTCGCCGCCGCCCTCGTCGGGCGCCCACCGGTCCTGTTCCTCGACGAGCCCACCACCGGGCTCGACCCCCAGAGCCGCCAGGACCTCTGGGTGGTCATCGAGCAGCTCGTCGGGGTCGGCACCACCGTGCTCCTCACCACCCAGTACCTCGAAGAGGCCGACCGGCTGGCCCACCAGCTCCTCGTCATCGACCACGGCAAGGCCATCGCCGAGGGGACCCCGGCCGAGCTCAAAGCGACGCTCGGCACCACCGTCGTCTCGGTCACCTTCGCGGACAGCGCAACAGCCGAGCGCGCCGTCGGTCTGCTCGACCCGCTCGTGGCGGGAAGTCCCATCCTCGACGGCAACAGTGTCGACCTGACGGTCGAGGCCGGTCCGAAGGTGGCCGCCGAGGCCCTGCGGACGCTCGACCAGCACCAGGTCGAAGTGGCCGGGCTGGCACTGCGTGAGCCGAGCCTCGACGACGTGTTCTTGAGCCTGACCGGGCATCGCAGCGAGGGTCTCGAGTTCGACGAGCCCGAGCAGGGGGGCGACCACAAGGCCGCCCCGACGCCCGGCTATATCGGCTTCGACGAGAACTTGGCCGGCCGATGACCACCGCCGACCTCCGCCCGCTCTCCGCGCCAGCCGTCGCGCCGGGGCACCGCCTCAAATGGCTGCTGTCCGACGTCGCCACGATGACCTGGCGCAACCTGGTGGCGCTCACCCGCATCCCCGAGTCGCTCTTCTTCGCCACGCTGCAGCCGATCATGTTCGTGCTGCTGTTCCGCTTCGTGTTCGGCGGGGCGATCTCGACGGGCGTGCCCGGCGTCACCTACGTCGACTTCCTGATGCCGGGCATCTTCGTCCAGACCGTCTGCTTCGGCGCGGTGAGCACCTCGATCGGCCTCGCCGACGACCTGCAAAAGGGCCTCATCGAACGGTTCCGGGCCCTGCCGATGGCCCGCTCGGCCGTCCTCGGTGGGCGCACCACCGCCGACCTCGTGCGCAACGTGTTCGTCGTCGCCATCATGACCGGTGTCGGCTACCTGGTCGGGTTCCGGATCACCACCAACTTCTTCTTGTACCTCGTCGGCGTGGTCATCTTGTTGCTCTTCGCCTACGCCCTCAGCTGGGGCTTCGCCTGCATCGGCCTGTCTGCCCCCAATGCCGAAACCGCCCAGGTGATCTCGTTCCCGATCCTCTTCCCGCTCACCTTCGCGTCCTCCGCCTTCGTGCCGGTCTCGTCGATGCCGGGCTGGCTCCAGGCATTCGCCACCTACCAGCCGGTGAGCGTGGTCGTCGACGCGGCGCGCTCACTCATGCTCGGCGGCGCCTACACGTCCACGCGCCACGTGCTGGGCGCGCTGGCGTGGTCCCTCGGGCTGCTGGTCGTCCTGGTGCCGCTCGCCGTGCGCCAGTACCGCCGCACGGCGTAGCTCAGAGGGCGGCCAGCACCGCGTCGGCCGAGCTCACCACGAGGCCGCCGCCAGGCTCGACGAACAGCGCCGTGACGAGGCCGTCCTCGATGATGGCGGCGTAGCGCCGCGACCGGGTGCCGAGGCCGAAGCCGCTCCCGTCCATGGTGAGGCCGACCGCCTCGGTGAACTCGGCGTTGCCGTCGGCGAGGAGGACGACCGACTCCCCCACGTTCTGCTGCTCGCCCCACGCACCCATCACGAAGGCGTCGTTGACCGAGATGCACGCGACGGTGTCGACGCCCCTGTCACGCAGCTCCTCGGCCCGCAGCACGAAGCCGGGGAGGTGGTAGTCCGAGCAGGTCGGGGTGAAGGCGCCCGGGACGGCGAAGAGGACAACCTTGCCCGTGCCGAGCACGTCGCCGGTGCGGGCGGTGGCCGGACCGCTCGCGGACGGGGTCTTCACTTCGACGTCAGGGATGCGGTCACCGACTGCGATTGCCATGGCTGCTCCTCTCGGGGGTCGAGAGAAGAGCTTTCCTCGCCCGCCGGCATTGCGCCAGTCCGCGTGCGATGCCCGGCCTGGCCCCTTCCATCACGCGCCCGGTGGCGCCGACACGGGTCCGTCGCCGGTTGTCGGCCTCCTCAGCCCGCCTGGCCGCTCCGCCGGCGCAGCTCGGACACCAGGCCGTCGATCGGGACCCGCACCTGCTCGGTGGTGTCACGGTCACGCACCGTCACCGCGCGGTCCTCCAACGAGTCGAAGTCGACGGTGACGCACCAGGGCGTGCCCACCTCGTCCTGGCGGCGGTACCGGCGCCCGATGGACTGCGTCACGTCGTAGTCGCAGAAGAAGTGCGGCTGGAGCATGCCGAGCACTTCGCGGGCCGAGGGCTCGAGCGTCTCCTTCTTCGACAGCGGGAGCACCGCCACCTGTGTGGGGGCGATGCGCCAGTCGAGGTGCAGCACGGTGCGCGCCTCTCCGCCGACCTGGTCCTCGTCGTAGGCGGCGAGGAGGAAGGCCATCATGGTGCGGGTGGCCCCGGCCGCCGGCTCGATCACAAAGGGGAAGTAGCGCTCGCCGCTCGCCTGGTCGAAGTACTCGAGCCGCTCGCCCGACGCCTCGCTGTGGGCTCTCAGGTCGTAGTCGGTCCGGTTGGCGATGCCCTCGAGCTCGTCCCATCCCCACGGGAACAGGAACTCGACGTCGGCGGTCGCCGTCGAGTAGTGGGAGAGCTCGTCCTTCTCGTGGTGGCGGAGCCGGATCTTCTCTCTCGGGATGCCGAGATCGAGGTACCAGCTGAAGCGCTCGGCCAGCCAGTACTCGAACCACTGGTCCGCCTCGGCGGGCGGGACGAAGTACTCCATCTCCATCTGCTCGAACTCGCGCGTGCGAAAGACGAAGTTCTGGGGCGTGATCTCGTTGCGGAATGACTTGCCCACCTGGGCGATGCCGAAGGGCGGCTTCTTCCTCGTGGTCTGCAGCACGTTCATGAAGTTCACGAACATGCCCTGGGCGGTCTCGGGCCGCAGGTAGGCGACCGCACCCTCGTTCTCGAGCGGCCCGGCGTGGGTCTTGAACATCAAGTTGAAGGCCCGGGACTCGGTGAACTCGGTCGAGCCGCAGTTCGGGCACACGCCGTCGATCTTGTCGGCGCGCCAGCGGCTGTGACACTTGAGGCAGTCGACGAGCGGGTCGGAGAAGTTCTTGAGGTGGCCCGATGCCTCCCAGACCGCGGGGGGCGAGAGGATCGCCGCGTCGAGGCCGACGACGTCATCTCGGAGCTGGACCATCGAGCGCCACCAGGCGTTCTTCACGTTGCGCAGCATGTTGACACCGAGCGGCCCGTAGTCGTAGGTGGAGCGGAACCCGCCATAGATCTCGGCCGAGGGGAAGACGAATCCCCGGCGCTTGCACAGGTTGACGATCTTCTCCATCAGCCCCTCGTCGCCGGTCGGCGTCGGTGTGGCGGCATCGGCGTGGGTCATGGCCGCAGGCTACCGGTTGGCCATCACCTCAACGGGCGGGGGGCGGGGCCCGGGTGGGTGACGAGCCGGGTGCTGACCTCGTTGGCGAGGAGGCGCCCCCGCAGGGTCAGGACGGATCTCGCACCTTTGGTCTCGACCAGCCCGACCAGGTCCTCGGTCACGGGGAGGTGCTCGGCGGGGACCCCAGCGTCGGTGCGCAACGCAAGGCTGAGGGACTCGAAGCGCCGGGCGTCCGCGTCGAGGCGCTCCTCGCCCGCCAGCGTGCCGCGGCCGTCCTCCACGAGGGCGATGTAACGGTCGGGGGTCCGAACGTTCCACCACCGGTGGCCCTTGCGGTGGGAGTGGGCGGCTGAGCCGATGCCGAGGTAGCTGCCCCCGCTCCAGTAGAGGTGGTTGTGCGCGCAGCGGTGCCCCGGGCGCGCCCAGTTGGAGATCTCCTCCCAGCGGTAGCCGGCGCCCGAGAGCCGCTCTTCGGTCATCTCGTAGCGCCGGGCCTGCACGTCGTCATCGGGGTGGCGGGAGGCGTCGGCGCCGAGGGGGGTCCCCGGCTCGACGGTGAGGGCGTACGCGCTGATGTGCGGCGGCGCCCCGTCGAGGCCGACCACCGTGTCGAGGGCGCAGGCCCAGTCCTCGTCGGTCTCGTCCGCCGCCCCGAAGATGAGGTCCAGGTTCCAGCTGGCAAAGCCGACCTGGCCCACCACGTCGGCCACACGGGTGACGGCGTCGGGGACGTTTCGGCGCCCGAGCGAGTCGAGCACGTGGGGTCGGGTCGACTGGATGCCGAACGACATGCGCGTCACCCCGGCGTCGCGGTAGGCACGGAGCCTGTCGACCTCCGCGTCTTCGGGGTTGCACTCGACGGTCACCTCTGCGCCGGGTGCCACGGGAATGGCCGCGAGCAGCCGGACGAGCTCGTCGGCGGCGAGGCGTGACGGGGTGCCGCCCCCGAAGAAGACGCTCGTCGCCGGTGGCAACGCCCCCTGACGGCGTGCGCCGTCGATCTCTGCGATGCAGGCGTCCACGTAGCGCACCATGAGGTGGTCGCGGTCGGTGTAGGTGGCGAACGCGCAGTAGTCGCAGCGGTGCGCGCAGAACGGCACGTGCACGTAGACCCCGAACGGCTCGCTCACCGCTCTCCCCTTGTTCGTGCCGCCTCGAAGCGGGCGAGCGCCTCATGGCGCTCACGGCCGTGGTCGACGATCGGCTCGGGATAGCCACTCGCGCCATCGAAGGCGAGCTGGCCCGGGGCCACCGGGCCTCCCGGCGCGTGAAGGTCCTTCGTGGCCATCCCGTCGAGCTCCGCAACGTAGCGGCGGACGTAGGCACCGTCGGGGTCGAAGCGCTCCGCCTGGAGGAAGGGGTTGAAGATGCGGTGGAAGGGGGCAGCGTCGGTCCCCGTCCCCGCCGTCCACTGCCACCCGTGCTGGTTCGACGCCAGGTCGCCGTCGACGAGCCGGTACATGAACCAGCGCGCCCCCCAGCGCCAATCGAGGTGCAGGTCCTTCACGAGGAAGCTGGCGGCCACCATGCGCGCCCGGTTGTGCACCCAGCCCTCGGCGAGGAGCTGTCGCATCCCCGCATCGACCAGCGGCACGCCCGTCTGGCCAAGGGCCCAGCGTCGGAACCGGTCCTCGGCCACCGGGCCTTCGTCCCATCGCAGGTGCACGAGCCCCGGCCCGAAGGTCGAGCGGGCGGACTCGGGCTGGTGGAACAGCACGTCGGCGTAGAACTCACGCCAGGCGAGCTCGGAGCGGAACACGTCGGTGTCCTTGGTGGCCTTCTCCGCCCCGGCGATCGAGCTGAGCACCTGGCGGGGGTGGATGCAGCCGAACCGCAGATACGGGGACAGCCGGCTCGATCCCTCCTGCCCAACGAGGTTGCGCGCTTCTGCGTAGTCGCCGAGACCGCCGTCGACGAAGCGCTCGAGGGCAGCATGGGCACCCTCCTCCCCCGGGGCGGGCATCGACGCCGGAGCGTCGGCGGGCAGGTCCTCCCAGAACCGGGGGCGGCGCGACCCGCTGCGGGCGACGATGCCGCCGGGGTTGGCGTTGCTTCGTGCGCCACGCCAGTCGACCTGCTCGGGTGCGGGGAGCGGGGGCGGCCACCCGAGTGCCTCCCAGGCCCGGCGGAAGGGCGTGAAGACCCGGTAGGGCTCCCCCGAGGACTTGGCCACCGATCCCGGGTCGACGGCATAGGGCGTGCCCACCCGCTCGAGGCGGCGGCCGTCCCGGCCGAGGGCGCCGTCCACGCGCGCGTCGCGCGCCGTGCCGTAGGGCGCGGTGTCGCCGGTCACGAACACCGCCTCGGCCCCGACTTCGGCAGCCAGCGCGGGGACGACCTCTTCGGGGCGACCTGAGCGAAGCACCAGCCGGCCGCCCATGTCGTCGTCGAGGCGCTCGAGGCAGGCGGCCAGGAACTGTGCTCGTGCCGGGCCAGACCGGGTGAGGAGCTCGTCGTCGAGGACGAAGCAGCCGTAGACGCCGTCGGCGCCCGATGCCCGCCGGGCGGCGTCGAGCGCGGGGTGGTCGGCGAGGCGCAGGTCCCGACGGAACCACAGGACGCTCGGGGCCATGCTCAGAGGTGCGCGACCGAGCGGACGCTGCGCAACCGGCGGTCGAGATGGGCCTCCATCGCCTCGGTCGCCAGGCCGCCGACCTCGTCGGCGCCGGGCAGCGGCGGGCCGGCGAGCACCGATGCCAGGCCGCCACCAAGGATGCGGCGCACGAGCACGAGCGCATCGGGCGACAGCGGACGCCCCCGGCGACAACCCCGGCACAGCGTGCCGCCCTCGGTTAGGTCGAAGGCCACGAGCTCGACGGACCCGTCGGGCTCGCCGCACGAGGCACACGCGTCGATGATCGGGCCCGCTCCCTCCAAGACGAGCGCCTTCAAGAAGAACGCCGGGGGGACGAGGGAGGGATCGACCGTCTCGTCGGCGAGGGCCCGCAGCGCACCGACGAGCATGGCGTAGAGCCGAGGGTCGGCGTGGCGCTCTTGGGCCAGCTGGTCGGCGACCTCGAGCATGGAGAGACCCGCCGTCACCCGGTCGAGGTCGTCGCGCACCACCCGGAAGTGGTCGATCACCTCGGCCTGGTTGATGATGTCGAGGTCGCCCCGGCCCTCCCAGAGCAACAGCGCCACGTGGCTGAGCGGCTCCACGCGTGCGCCGAACTTGCTGGACGTGCGGCGTACGCCCTTGGCGACGGCGCGCACCTTGCCGTGGCGCTCGGTGAGCAGCACCACGATGCGGTCGGCCTCGCCCAGGCGGTAGGTGCGCAGCACCACGCCCTGGTCCCGGAGCAGGCTCACGGCCGGCCCTCGGGGCCCTTGGTGGGCGGCGGGGAGGCCATCTCGTCGTGCTCGAGGCGCGAGGAGGGCGGTCCCGGATAGGGGGTCCGCCTGCCCTGGCGGGCCGAGAAGTAGTTGCCCCCGGCGATCAGGGCGAGCAGCACCACCACCGTGAGCAGGGGGGCCACGATCGGGTGCAGGCCCATGATGGCGAGCACGCAGGCGCCGACCAGGGCGGCGGCCCCGATCACGAGGGCGATGCGGGTGACGATCACTGGTCGACGCCCCCGTAGCGGCGGGTGCGCCGCTGGAACTCGACCACCGCCTCGTAGAGATGCGCCCGGCGGAAGTCGGGCCAGAGCACGTCGGGGAACACCAGCTCGCTGTAGGCGAGCTCCCAGAGCAAGAAGTTGGAGATCCGGTGCTCCCCCGAGGTGCGCACCACCAGGTCGGGGTCGGGCATATCGGGCCAGTAGAGGTGCCTGCGGATCGCCCGCTCGTCGACCTTGTCGGGGGCGATGCCCTCGGCGACCAGTTGGCGCACGGCATCGACGATCTCGGCGCGGCCCCCGTAGTTGAAGGCCATGGTGAGCGTCATGCGCCGGTCGCCCTGCGTGAGCTCGGCGGACTCGTCCATCCGGCGCAGCACGCGCCGGGGCACGCGCCAGTCCCGGCGCCCGGCGAAGCGGATGCGCACGCCCTTTTCGTGCAGCTCGTCGCGCCGGCGCAAGAGGAGCGACTCGTTGAAGCCCATGAGGTACCGCACCTCGTCGGGGGGGCGCCGCCAGTTCTCGGTGGAGAAGGCGTACATCGTCATCCACGAGACCCCGATCTCAAGCCCGCCATTGATGACGTCGAGGAGGGCCTCTTCCCCCGCCGCGTGGCCTTCGGTGCGCTGGAGGCCCCGTCGGCTCGCCCATCGGCCGTTGCCGTCCATCACGCAGGCGATATGGGCCGGGACCCGGCTGCGGTCGAGCTCGGCGGGGACCGGTACGACCTCGGCGCTGGCGCCGTTGCCCTCGTGGACGACCGTCTCCTTCGACGAGCCGAGACGGCCGAGCCGCGATCGCTGCGGTCGAGATGACGGACGTGGCACCAGCCGAAACTACCGCCCCGAGGGCGCTTGCCTGCGCACGCGGGTGTGCGCCACCCCCGAGCGCACCCACTACGGTTCCGTCCAATGGAGAGCACCGCCCCTCGGCACCTCGCCGAACCGGGCGAAGGACCGGCGTCGCCGGGGACCGTCGACGCCGCGCTGGCGGCGGTGACCGCACTGCTGCCCGGGGGCGGCGAGGCACGTGCCGGCCAGGTAGCGATGGCCGAGGCGGTCGCCACCGCCATCGAGGGCGGCCGCCATCTCATCGTCTCGGCCGGCACCGGCACCGGCAAGTCGCTCGGCTACCTCGTCCCGGCCGCGCTGTCGGGCAAGCGGGTGATCGTCGCCACCGCCACCAAGGCCCTCCAGGACCAGCTGGCCGAGAACGACCTCCCGCTCGTGGCCCGCGCCCTCGGTGGCCGGGTGCGCTTCGCGGTCTTGAAGGGGCGGAGCAACTACCTGTGCCGCCAGCGGGCCGACGAGATCGGGCTCGGCGGGGCCCAGCCCGAGATAGGCGATGCCCCCGCCGACGGCGACGCCGAGCAAGGACCGGGGCGCGACACCGACCCGGTGCGCCTGGCCGACCAGGTTCGGCGCCTGCTCGCCTGGTCCGAGGAGACGAACACCGGCGACCGGGCCGAGCTCTCCTTCGAGCCCTCGCCGAGGGCCTGGGCCATGTTGAGCGTGGGCCCGCGCGAGTGTCCCGGCGCATTCCGCTGCCCCAAGGGCCCGGTCTGCTTCGCCGAGGCCGCCCGTGCCGCGGCGGCCGAGGCGGAGATCGTGGTCGTGAACACCCATCTCTACGGCGCGCACCTGGCGAGCGGCGGGGCAGTGCTGCCACCGCATGACATCGTGGTCTTCGACGAGGCGCACGAGCTCGAAGACGTCATGACCCAGAGCCTCGGCGTCGAGGTCACCCCCGGGAGACTCCGCGCACTCGGCAACCTGGCGCGCGAGGTGGCCAAGGGCGACGACGCGCCGAAGGCGATGGCGGGGCTGGTCGAGGGCGCAGAGCGCCTGCACGCCGCGCTGGCCGGGCGGACCGGGACCCGGGTCTTCGCCGGCACCGACGTCCCGGCCGACCGTGAACTCGCCGCCACCCTCGAGGCCGCCGGGGCCCTGGTGGAGCGGGTCATCGCCGCGGTGCGGCGGGGGGAGGCACCCTCCCTCCTCGACACGGGCCCCGACGACACCGGCCGGCGTGCGCGCGCCCTCAGTGCGGCGGGGCACCTCTCGAGCGACCTCGCCCGTTTCGCCGGCCGGGGGGGCGACGACGTGGCCTGGGTCGACGGCATGCCTCGCGCGCCGGTGCTGCGCCTCTCCCCCATCGACGTGGGACCGCCCCTGGCCGAGCAGCTCTGGGGTGAGGTGGGCGCGGTGCTCACGAGCGCGACGATCCCGGTGCGCAGCGCGCAGCGTCTCGGCATCGACGCAGCCTCCGTCGACGAGCTCGACGTGGGGAGCCCCTTCGACTACCGCAACCACGCACTGCTCTACGTGGCGCGCCACCTGCCCGACCGGCGCTCGCCCGAGTCCGAGCCGGCCATCCACGAGGAGCTGGCCGCCCTCATCAGAGCGGCCGGAGGGCGGACCCTCGCCCTGTTCACGAGCCGCCGGGCCACCGATGCGGCGGCGGTGGCGGTGGCCGAGCTGGTCGACGAGACGATCCTCGTGCAGGGCCAGTACCCGAAGGCCCGGCTCCTGGCTGAGTTCGCGCGCGACGAGTCAACCTGCCTGTTCGCCACACTCGGCTTCTGGCAGGGCGTCGACATCCCGGGCCGCTCGCTCAGCCTCGTCGCCCTCGATCGGCTGCCCTTCGCCCGGCCCGACGACCCGCTCTTCGAGGCCCGCCGCGAGCGCGCCGGTGAGCGGGCGTTCTCCCTCGTCGACCTGCCGAGGGCGGCAACGCTGCTCGCCCAGGGAGCCGGGCGCCTGATCCGGAGCGCCACCGACCGCGGGGTGGTCGCCGTGCTCGACCCGCGGCTCGCGACGGCCGGCTACCGGGCGGTGCTGCTCGCCGCCATGCCGCCCATGCGGCGCACCACCGACCGCCGCCAGGTCGAGGACTTCTTGGCCCGCATCCTCGACGACGAGGCCGCTCAGTAGCCGAGGCGGTCGAGCGACTCCTGGCGCTGCTGCCAGCGCGACTCCACCCGGACGAAGAGCTCGAGATAGGCCCCCGGGGGCAGCTCGGCGCGCACGGCGGTGCCGACAGCCTTGAGGACCTCGCCTCCGACGCCGATCACGATGCCCTTTTGCGAGTCCCGCTCGACGAGGATCTCGCAGCGGATCCGCGGCCACTCCCATTCGGTGACCCGGCACGCGATGGAGTGGGGCAGCTCATCTCGGGCCCGGATCAGGAGCTGCTCTCGCACCAGCTCGGCGACGCGCACTGCCTCGGTGGTGTCGGTGACCATCTCGTCGGGGTAGTACGCCGGGCCCTCGGGCAGGGAGCCGACGATGGCCTCGACCAACGCGTCGACGCCCTTCATGGAGTGGGCCGAGACCGGGAAGTACTCGACACCGAGCCTCTCGGGGTCCATGCCCCGCTCGGTGGCCAGGGCGTCGACGGCGGCCGCCACCGAGGTGAGCCGCTCGATGACCTGGTCCGGGCTCGCCGTGTCGACCTTGTTCACCACCACCATGAGGGCGGGGGGCTCCGCGTAGAGGGCGAGGTTCTCGAGCGAGCGGCCGAGCACCATGCGGTCACCGGGGCCGACGGCGGCGGTGGCGTCGACCATGGCCACGATCACGTCGACGTCCTCGAAGGACATCATGGCCGAGTTGTTGAGGCGCTCACCGAGAGCCGTCTTCGGCCGGTGGATGCCCGGCGTGTCGACGAAGACGACCTGGGCGTCGTCGCGGTGCAGCACCCCGCGCACCCGCAGCCTGGTGGTGTTGGGCCGCGACGAGATGATCGAGACCTTGGTCCCCACCATGGCGTTGACGAGCGAGGACTTCCCGACATTGGGACGCCCGACCACCGTCACGAAGCCCGAGCGCATCAGGCGCTCGCCTCGGCGGCCGACTCGACGGGGCCCGTGCGCTCGATGCGCACCCGGCCGATCCGGCGCCCCTGGACGCGCTCGGCCACGAGGCGGAAGCCGTCGACCTCCACCCCCTCACCCTCGTCGGGCACGCGCCCGGCCAGGTCGAGCACGAGCCCCCCGACCGTGTCCCAGGTGCCCTGGGGCAACTGGGCGTCGAGCAGGTCGTCGACCTCGTCGACGGTCATGCGGGCGGTGACTACCACGCTGCCGTCGGGGCGGCGCTCGACCGGGGGCTCCTCCACGTCGAACTCGTCGACGATCTCGCCGACCAGCTCTTCGATGATGTCCTCCAAGGTGACCAGCCCGGCCGTGCCGCCGTACTCGTCGACCACGATCGAGAGGTGGAACTTCGCGTCTTGCATCTCTCGGAGCAGCGCCGAGAGCCGCTTGGTCTCGGGGACGAAGTGGGCGGGGCGCAGGTGGCCGCGGACCTCGTCGGTGCCCTTGCCCTCGTGCTCGGCGCGGATCAGGTCCTTCGTGTACCCGATGCCGAGCACGTCGTCGACGTTCTCCTCATAGACCGGCACCCGGCTGTAGCCCGCTTGGAGTGCAGCCTCGAGTGCGGCGGCGACACTGAGCGCGGCCTCGACGCCGACCATGTCGGGCCGCGGGACCATCACCTCTCGCACCACGGTGTCGCCGAACTCGATCACCGAGTGGATGAAGGCGCGCTCGTCGGTCTCGATCACGTCCTCGGCGTGGGCCACGTCGGCCATGGCCAGCAGCTCGGACTCGGTGACGAGACCGGTGCGGCCGTCGTCGGAGGCATGCCCCCGGCCGATGATGAGATCGGCAAGGCCGATCAGGATCTTCGAGATCGCACGCACCGGCGGGAAGCGCACCACCGCGGCCACGATCGGCGCGCTGAACAGCGCAGCGCGCTCGGGGTTGTGCACCGCCCAGTTCTTGGGCACCGCCTCGAAGAAGACGAAGATGACCACCACTTCGAAGGCGGTGGCGACCACCACGCCAATCGCGCCCAGCCAATGGGCGGCGAGCACCCCGACCAGCGTGGCCGAAACCAGCTGGCAGATCAGCACCAGCAAGAGGACCGGGTTCAAGAAGTGCTCGGGGGACTCGACGAGGCGCACCAGCTGCTTGGCGCCGCGGCGGCGGTCGTCGAGCAGGGCTTTCGCCTTCACCCGCGACGTGCGCACGAGCGAGGTCTCGGCCAGGGCGAGCACCCCGGAGACCGCGAGCAGGACGATGATGATGGCGATCAGCAGCGCGTCGACGGGCTGGAAGCCGGCGGTGGCGATCACTCCGGCGCCTGGGTCGTGGCGGGTTGGTCGGGGGCATGCAGGCCGCCGGGGTCGCCGACCGGCGGGACGCCGCCGTGGTGCTTGGCGAGCAGCGTGCGCTCGAGCGCCTCCATGCGCTCGGCCTCGCCGTTCTCCTGGTGGTCCATGCCGAGCAGGTGCAACAGGCCGTGGACGACCAGCAGGGCCATCTCGTCCTCGGGGCGCACGCCGTGGTCCGCGGCGTTGCGCAGTGCCACCGCCGGGCAGATCACCACGTCGCCGAGCAGCACCAGCGGGTCGTCGCTGGCGTCGGACCCCGGGCCGGTCCCACCGAGGTCCGGTGAGCGCCCGCTCGGCGCCGGGTCGTCCTCGATCGGGAAGGCGAGCACGTCGGTCGGGCCCTCGCGCCCCAAGAACTGCTGGTTCAGCGCGGCGATGGCCAACTCGTCGACGAAGAGCAGGGAGACCTCGGCGTCGCCCTTGATGCCGCGCTCGGCCAGCACGGCGCGCGCCAGCGCGCTCCAGCGCTCGAGCTCGACGGGCGCGTCGGCCTGCTCGTCGGCGGCGTAGACGTCAACTGCCATTGCCCGGCGCCCCCTCGGCGACCTCGTAGGCGTCGACGATGTCGGCGACGATCTTGTGGCGCACGACGTCGCGCCGGGTGAGGTGGACGAACTCGATGTCCTCGACGTGGCCGAGGACCTCTTCGAGGTGCACGAGGCCCGAGCGGCCACCCGCCACGTCGATCTGGGTGACGTCGCCGGTGACCACGCATTTCGAGCCGAACCCGATGCGGGTGAGGAACATCTTCATCTGCTCGGGGGTCGTGTTCTGCGCCTCGTCCAAGATGATGAACGAGGAATTGAGGGTGCGGCCGCGCATGAAGGCGAGGGGGGCCACCTCGATGGTGCCGCGCTCGAGCAGGCGTTGGGCGCCCTCGGGCTCCAAGAGGTCGTAGAGGGCGTCGTAGAGGGGCCGGAGGTACGGGTCCACCTTGGCCATCAGGTCCCCGGGGAGAAAGCCGAGCCGCTCGCCCGCCTCCACAGCGGGCCGGGTCAGGATGATGCGGCTCACCGCGCGCGACTGGAGGGCCTGGACCGCCGAGGCGACCGCCAGGTAGGACTTGCCCGTCCCCGCCGGCCCGATCCCGAAGGTGATCGTGTTCTTCGCAATGGCGTCGGTGTAGCGCTTCTGGCCGGCCGTGTTGGGGCGCACCGTGCGGCCCTTCGCCCCGCGCGCGACCTCCTCGTTCAGCACCTCGGAGGGCCGCAGGTCCTCGCGCACCATGTCGATGGTGCGCGCCACCTTGGCGGCGTCGAGGCCCTGGCCGGACTGGAGCACCAGCACCAGCTCGTCAAAGAGCCGTGCCACGCGCTCGGCGTCGGGACCGCTCGTCGTGATGAGGTTGCCCTGCACCGAGACGGTGGTTTCGGGGAAGGCCGACTCGACGAGGCGCAGCAGCTCGTCGCGCTGGCCGAGGAGCCCTGCCATCAGGTGGTTGTGGGGCACGAGCGTCTCGGCGCGCGTCGGGGGCATGGCACCGACCACCCCCGCCCCGCTCCCGGTGACGCTCACGCTGGCGACCAGCCCATCGGACGGCCACCGAGCAAGTGGACGTGGAGGTGGGGCACCGAGTTGAGCGAGTCGGCGCCGACGTTCATCACGAGGCGGTACCCGCGTTCGGTGCTGCCGAGACCTTCGGCCTCGGCCACTGCCCGGGCCGTGGTGAACAGGGCGGCCGCCACCTCGGCGTCGGCCGCCTCGATGGCCGCCGCGCTCTCGATGTGCCGGCGCGGCACGACGAGCACGTGGACCGGCGCAGCCGGGTTCACGTCGCGAAACGCAACGGTGAGATCGGTCGAATGGACGATCTCGGCGGGCACGTCGCCGGCCACGAT
This sequence comes from Acidimicrobiaceae bacterium, assembly GCA_003155135.1. Lineage (GTDB taxonomy): Bacteria > Actinomycetota > Acidimicrobiia > Acidimicrobiales > RAAP-2 > Bog-515. The sequence continues at coordinate 117,446 of PMFN01000028.1, forward strand.
GTCACAGAACAGGCAGCTGCTCATTGGTCGTCGTCCGCCTTTCGTGCGGGATAGAGGTGCTCGAGGGTGCCCGGGGTGATGCGGCACGACTCGATGTAGGCATCGACGTCATCTTCCCTCAGCCTGATGACCCGGCCGAACCTGTAGGCGTCGAGCTCGCCCTCGTCGATGAAGCGGTAGAGGCTGCGCAAGGTGAGGCCGAGCCGAGCCGCCGCCTCCTTGGTGCTCAGCCACCGAGCCGTCTCGACCATCACCGATGATTCTCGCACCTCTGCTGCTTGCACCGCCCCGACGCTCACGCGGGGTGCACCGTCTCCGCCCGCAGCGACGCGAGGACGACACCCGCCGCCAGCGCTGCGGTCTCGGCCCGCAGAACGCTGGGCCCGAGCCCGACAAGAGGAGCACCGAGGGCGAGCTCGGCCGGGCTCCAGCCCCCCTCGGGGCCGACCGCCACCGCCGGGCGCTCGAGGGTCGGGGCGTCACCACCCAGATGGGCGAGCGAGAAGGGTGCGAGCGCGAGGGCCTCGGCGAGCGGGAGCGGGCCGGAAAGCTCGGGCAGCCACACCCGGCGGCACTGGGCGCTCGCCTCCTTTGCGGTGCGCTCGAGGCGGGAAAGTGCCCGGCGAGCCCGCTCGCCCTCCCAGCGCACGACGGAACGCTCGGTGGCGAGCACCACGATGCGGTCCGCGCCCACCTCGGTGAGCTTTTGGACCACCCACTCGGGCCGGTCCCCCTTCACCGGGGCGAAGCCGACGGTGATGGCGGGCTCCGCTCTCGCCTCGGTGCAGATGTCGCCGTCGGCATCCAGTCGCCCGCCATCGGCGTAGCGGCACAGCCGCCACGAACCGGCACCGTCGGCGGCCACGACGACCTCACCGGCCCGCAGGCGCAGCACGCGTGCGAGGTGGTGCGCATCAGGGGCGGTGGGCTCGGGGACGCCGAGATCGCCCACGAAAACCTGGGCCGCAGCCGCGGCCCGCACCGCCACTGCGCCAGGTGAGTCAGCCAAAGGCCGAGCGCAACCGGGAGAACACGCCGTCGTGGCCACCTTCGGCGACCTCCTCGCCGCGTTCGGCGGCGAGCTCGCGCAGCAGCTCCTCCTGGCGCGCTGAGAGCTCGGTGGGCACCTCGACGGCCACGTGGATGAACAGGTCGCCGCGGCCGCGGCCGCGCAGGTGTGGGATGCCGAGGCCCTTCAGCCGGATCTCGTAGCCGGACTGGGTGCCCGGCGCGATGGCCACCGTGCGGGGCTCCTCCAGGGTCTCGACGTCCACGTGGCAACCGAGCACCGCCTGGGTCATGGCGATGGACAGTGTCGTGTGCAGGTCGTCGCCGGCCCGCTCGAAGCGGTCGTCGGCCTCGACCGAGAGGTGCACGAACAGCGACCCGTTGGGGCCGCCCCTGGGGCCGGCCGCCCCACGGTCCGCCAGCCGCAGCGTCGAGCCGTGCTCCACGCCGGCGGGCACCTCGACGACGAGGCTGCGGTCCTCGAGCCGGCGGCCCTCGCCCCGGCATTGCGTGCACGGCGTCGGGATCGTCTCGCCGAGGCCCTGGCAGCGGCCGCAGGCCGCGGCGGTCACGACCTGGCCGAGCAGCGACTGGCGGATGCGGCGGATCTCGCCGGTCCCTTGGCAGTCGGGGCACGAGATGGCCGAGGTGCCGGGCCGGGCACCGGTCCCCTCGCAGGTCTCACAACTGACGGGCAGGCGGACCGAGAGCTCCTTGCGGGCACCAAAGGCGGCCTCGGCGAAGGTGAGGCGCAGCGAGACCTCGGCGTCGGCCCCGGGCACCGGGCCCCGGCGCCGGCCTCGCCCGCCGCCACCCGCCATCTGACCGAAGAAGGCCTCGAAGATGTCGCCGAGGCCACCGTCGAAGTCGAACGGTGAGCCGCCCGCCCCCTGGCTGAAGACGCCTTCGGCACCGAAGCGGTCATAACGCTCCCTGCGCTCGGGGTCGCGCAGCACCTCGTACGCGAGGGAGACCTCCTTGAACTTCGCCTCGGAGACCTCGTCGCCGGGGTTGTTGTCCGGGTGGAGCTCTCGGGCACGCTTTCGATAGGCGCGCTTGATCTCCTCGTCGGAGGCCCCACGGTCGACGCCGAGCAGCTCGTAGAGATCACCCAGATTGTCAGCCCCGGCCACGGCGCTCACCGTCCTTCCTCGGAGATCCGCGCCGATCCGGCTCAGATGCTGGGGCGTCACTGGTCCTGCCGAGTGAGTCGCCGATTCGTTCACCGAGACGCTCGCCCACCACGTGGGCAGCCGCCAGGGCCTGGGGGTAGTTCATGCGCGTCGGCCCGAGCAGCCCAATGGCCCCCGCCTCGAAGCCGTCGACCGAGAGGGGCGCCACGACGACCGCGCACGACGCCAGGGGCTCGAAGCCGTGCTCGGTCCCGATGGCGACCGAGAGGCCGCGATCGAGGACGTCGCGCAGCAAGGAGACGACCACGAGCTGCTGTTCCAAGATGGACAGCACCGAGCGGACCGTCTCAACGGCGTCGAAGGCGACCGCCAGCCGGGAGGGGCCGCCGACGAAGACCTGGTCATTCTCCTCGCCCATCGCCATCTCGGTCAGGGCAGCACCAGCGGCGGCGAGCACCCGGTCGAGCTGCTGGTCCCCACTCGGAGCGAAGTTCGCCGCGCCGGACAGCAGGTGGCCGACCACCTCGCGGGCGAGTGCGGCTGAGGCGGCGGCGAGGAGCTCTGCGCCCGAGTCCTCGGCGAGCTCGACCGAGCGCTTCTCGACGGCGCCGTCGGCGAGCACCACGACGAGCAGGGCGAGTCGAGGGCTGAGGCCCACCAGCTGCACCGAGCGGATGGCCGCCTGCTCATGGCTCGGCCCGACGACGACCGCCGCACACGAGGTCAGGTCCGACAGCAATCCCGACGTGCGCTCGAGCATGTCCTCCATCTCGAGGTGAACCTGGTCGAAGAACCGCCGCACCTGTTGGCGCTCGGAGGGGCCGAGCACGCCCGGGGCGGTGAGGTGGTCAACGAAGAAGCGGTAGCCCTTGTCGGTCGGGATGCGGCCCGCACTCGTGTGGGGCTGGACGAGGTACCCGTCCTGCTCGAGCGCGGCCATCTCCGAGCGCACCGTGGCCGACGACACCGAGACACCCGCAGCACTCGCCACATGGCCCGAGCCGACCGGCTGGGCCGTGCCGATGTACTCGGTGACGACCGCCTCCAAGATGGCGGCCTTCCGCTCGTCGAGCTCCTTGTGGGCCTCGTCGTCGGCGGATTCGCGGTGGTGTGTGGCGCTGGTCATTCGAGCTCCAGAGGGTCTGGCACTCGATTCTACCGAGTGCCAGCCCATCGCCGCCCGATGGTCAATCGTCGAGGCGGAGAGCCGAGATGAATGCCTCCTGGGGGACTTCGACGCGGCCGATGTTCTTCATGCGCTTCTTCCCCTCCTTCTGGCGCTCCAAGAGCTTGCGTTTACGGGTGATGTCCCCGCCGTAGCACTTGGCCAGGACATCCTTGCGCCGTGCCTTGACGGTCTCGCGGGCCACCACCCGGCCGCCGATGGCCGCCTGGATCGGCACGTCGAAGAGCTGGCGCGGGATGAGCTCGCGTAGCTTCTCGGTCATGCGTCGCCCGTAGTTGTCCGCACTCGAGCGGTGCACAATGGTCGAGAAGGCGTCGACGGGCATGTGGTTGATGAGCACGTCGACCCGGACGAGGTCGGCCGTCTGGTAGTCGGCGGGCTCGTAGTCGAGGCTGGCGTAGCCCTTGGTGCGGCTCTTCAGCTGGTCGAAGAAGTCCACCACCACTTCGGCGAGGGGGATCCGGTAGACGAGCTCGAGTCGCTCTGGGGAGAGGTACTCCATCTTGGCCATCTCGCCGCGCTTGTTCTGGCACAGCTCCATGACCGTGCCGGTGTACTCGGCGGGCGTGAGGACGGTGGCGGTGAGCATCGGCTCGTCGATGCGCTCGATGCGGCTCGCCTCGGGCAGCTCGGTCGGGTTGTCGACGTCCACGCTCGAGCCGTCGGTCAAAAAGGCCCGGTACGCGACCGACGGGGCTGTGGCGATGAGGGAGAGGTCGAACTCCCGCTCGAGCCGCTCGCGCACGATCTCCATGTGCAAGAGGCCGAGGAAGCCGCAGCGGAAGCCGAAGCCGAGGGCGTGGGAGGACTCGGGTTCGAAGGTGAAGCTGGCGTCGTTGAGCTTCAGCTTGTCGAGGGCGTCACGCAGCTCGGGCAGCTCGTCGCCGTCGACGGGGTACAGCCCGCAAAAGACCATGGGCTTGGGGTCGCGGTAGCCGGCGAGCGGCTCGGTGGCCGGGTGCACGGCGGTTGTCACCGTCTCACCCGAGCGGGCGCCACCCACGTCCTTGATGCCGGCGATGAGGTACCCGACCTCGCCGGGCCCGAGCTCGTCGACGGGGACGCCGACGGGAGTGCGCACCCCGAGCTCTTCGACGTCGTGGACGGCCCCCGCCTGCATGAAGCGCAGCCGCTCCGAGGAGCGCATGGTGCCGTCGATGACGCGCACCGAGCTGATGACGCCGCGGTACTGGTCGTAGGACGAGTCGAAGATGAGGGCGCGTAGTGCGGCATCGCGGCGCCCCGTCGGTGCCGGGACGCGCTCGATGATGGCGTCGAGCAGCGCCTCGACGCCTTCGCCGGTCTTGGCCGAGATGTGCAAGATGCCCTCGGCGGGCAGGCCGAGCACGGCCTCGATCTCGGCTGCGCAGCGTTCGGGGTCGGCTGCGGGCAGGTCGATCTTGTTCAGCACGGCCACGATCTCGAGGTCGTTCTCCAACGCCTGGTAGCAGTTGGCCAGGGTCTGGGCCTGGATGCCCTGCGACGCGTCGACCAGGAGGACCGCCCCCTCGCAGGCAGCCAGGGAGCGACTCACCTCGTAGCCGAAGTCGACGTGCCCGGGCGTGTCGATCAGGTGCAGCACGTGGCCGGCGTGGTGGACCCGCACGTTCTGCGCCTTGATGGTGATGCCCCGCTCGCGCTCGATGTCCATCGAGTCGAGGTACTGCTCGCGCATGAGCCGGGGGTCGACCGCGCCGGTGAGCTCCAAGATCCGGTCCGACAGCGTCGACTTGCCGTGGTCGACGTGGCTGATGATGGAGAAATTGCGGATGCGCTCCGTCGGGACCGGCTCATTGGTGCGGAGTTGTGACACGGTGAGGGAAGCGTACCGGTGCCCCATCGGGCCACCGCCCAGGGGCCCCGGGGGGCAACGGGCTCGCTGTGGTGGGCGAGGGCGGCCCTGCTACACTCTCACCTGCTCCGGCGCGGGTGTGTCCCGCCGCCGACGGTCGGCCAGGCGTCGGCCGGACCCCCAAGGCAAAAACTCGAGGATCTCACCGTGGCCAACATCAAGAGCCAGATCAAGCGCAACCGTCAGAACGAGCGCCGTCGCCTGCGCAACAAGGGCGTGCGCTCCGAGCTGCGTACTCGCACCAAGTCCGCCGTCACCGCGGCCGAGACGGGTGCCGAGGGCTCGGCCGAGCAGCTGCGCCTCGCCGTCAAGCGCATCGACAAGGCCGCTGCCGCCGGTGTCATTCACAAGAACCAGGCGGCGAACCGCAAGTCGCGCCTCATGAAGCGCGTCGCCAAGCTCGAAGCCGCTGAGGCCTAAAACCCCGGGCCGGCGCCGCCGGACATCACCTAGCGGCGCACCGCCGCACGCGTGCGCGTCAGCCTGCTGAGCCGCGCCACGAGCACCTCGAGCAGCACCTCGTGGTCGAGCGCGCTCATCCCTTTCACGTCGAGGTCCGCATCGGCGATCAGACCGATGGCCTGGGCGATCCGCTCCGAGCCGAGCTTCTTCGCCTGGGCGAGCGCCTTCTTCGCCGGGTACGCGGAGCGCAACCCGAGCAGGGCGGCAGCCTCCTCGCCAGAGGTCACGTCGGACCCGTCGAGGCGCAGCATCGCCGAGAAGTGCCGGTGCAAGATGACGATCAGCTCGGGGCCCGCCCGCCCGCCCGCCTCGGTCATCCGGTGGAGGACGTCGAGTGCCTCTTCGGTCCGGCCGGCATCGATGGCGTCGGTGAGGTCCCACGGCGGCACGGTGCCCGCCTCGCCGAGGTACGGGCGCAGGTCCTCCACGCCGATGGCGGCCCCGCTCCCGTAGGCGGAAGCGAGTGTGGCCAAGAGCCCCGACAGGCGTCCGAGGTCCTCGCCCAGGTGCTCGTCGACGAGCGAGAGGGAGGCGGCGTCGAGCTTCACGTCGCCCGCCGAGGCCTGTTCGCGGATCCACGCCTGGCGGTCCCGGCCTCGGCCGACGGCCGTCTCGACCAGGCCGCCACCGGCCGTCACCGCCTTCACGAGGGCGGCGGGGATGGTGCCCGCGCCCGAGACGAGCACGAGCGACGCCGAGGGCTGTGCGGTGCCGAGGGCACCGACCAGGCGCGTGACGTCGGCCGCGCCGATGCGCCCGGCGTCGCGCACGACGACGACGCGTCGGTCCACGAGGAGCGACGGGGTCAGCATGGCGTCGATCACCGTCCCGATGTCGAGGTCGTCGCCCGACGAGCCGCCGAACTCCTCGACCACGAGACCGGCGTCGCGCTCGCCCACCAGCTGCCCGAGCAGCTCCCGAGTGGCCTGGGCGACCAGCGAGGCGTCGTCGCCTTTTACCAGGTAGGCGGCCGCCGGCGGGGCGTCGGCCTTCGCAGCGCTCACCGGGCCGCCGAGATGGCGGCGAGCACCTCGGCCACCCGGCGGGTCCCGGCCACGTCGTGGACCCGGAGGATCCGACAACCCAGCGTGGTCCCGAGGGCGGCAGCGATGAGCGAAGCCTCGCGCCGCTCGCCGATCGCCAGGTCGTAGAGGACGCCGAGGAAGGTCTTGTTCGAGGCCGACAGCAGGAGCGGGTAGCCGAGGCCGGAAAGAGTGTCCGAGGCGCGCAACAGGGCAAGCGACTGCTCGGCCGTCTTGCCCAGGTCGAGCCCGGCGTCGACCACGATGCGGTCCGCCCCGACACCGGCGGCGAGGGCGCGCTCGGCCCGCTCGGCGAGGAAGGCCGCCACCTCGGCCACGACGTCGTCGTAGTGAGGATCGGGGTCGGCAACCCGGGGGGCGAGGCGGATATGGGTGGCCACCACGGCGGCGCCGGCCTCGGCCGCCACCGCCAGGTAGTCGGGATCACCGAAGCCGCTGATGTCGTTGCCCATGACCGCACCCACGCGGTAGCTGGCCCTTGCCACCGACGCCCTCCAGGTATCGACCGAGACCGGTACGTCGAAGCGTCGCACGAGGGCCTCGATGGCGCCGACGACCCGGTCGAGCTCTTCGTCTTCGCCCACGTAGTCGCCAGGGCCGGCCTTCACGCCACCCACGTCGAGGATGTCCGCACCCGCCTCGGCGAGTGCCTCGGCCCGCTCGAAGAAGGCGTCGAGAGCGAAGGTGGCGCCACGGTCGTAGAACGAGTCGGGCGTGCGGTTCAAGATGCCCATCACGAGCGCCCGGTGGGTCAGGTCATAGGTCGCGTCACCGAGCGTCAGGCTCTGGCGCAACGGTGCGGCGTCCGTCGGGGTGAGCGGAGCGGGGGCGCCCGGGCCCGGCATCAGAACAGCCGAGCGGCCAGGGCGCGGCGGTAGCGCAGGGAGCGCTCGTCCTCGGGCGCCAGGGTCTCGAGCAGGTCGAGGAACTCCTGTCGGGCGGCGTCGTCACCCTTGGCCCGCTCGAGCAGCGAGTCGAGCAGCGCGTCCACGTCAGCGGTCGCCGGGTCGACCTGGCGCTGCGCGAGACGGGCCTCGGCCGCCAGGCTGCGTGCCGAGGGTGTCTCGGGGATCTTGGCCAGGACCTCGAGGGCGCCGTCGGCGTCGCCGCGCTCGAGGAGCACTCGCGCGAGCGCTTCGGTGGCCCCCACGTGCCCGGGCTCGAGCTCGAGGGCGCGCCGCAAGGACTCCTCATCGCCGGCCTCGGCTAAAAGATCCGCCTCGCTCGCGACCGGGGCGAGGCGCTCGACGAAGGCGCGCACCTGCGCCTCGGGCAGTGCGCCGATGAACGAGTCGACGACCTGCGCGTCACGCAACGCGAAGACCGCGGGGATCGACTGGACCGAGAACGTGGCCGAGACTCTCGGGTTCTCGTCGACGTTCACCTTGGCCAGCTCCACCGCTCCGCCGGTCTCTTCGACGATCTGCTCGATCATCGGGCCGAGCGTGCGGCACGGACCACACCACGGCGCCCACAGGTCGACGACCACCGGCACCTGCCGGGACCGCTCGATGACGTCGTTCTCGAAGGTGGCGTCGGTGACGTCGTGCATGTCCGAAGACGATACCGTCCCCTCAATCAAGGTGTCCCACGAGACGGTAGCGTCAAGGGCCATGGCAACTTCTTCGGCTCCGAGCGAGGGCGCCACGGCGCCGGTCGTCGGCATCGACCCCGGTCCGGTCACCGAGTGGTTCTGCGAGCACGTCGACGGGGTCGCCGCCCCGCTCAGTTTCGCGCTCATCGCCGGCGGGCGCTCCAACCTCACCTACCGGGTGACCGATGCCGCCGGCCGGGCCTTCGCCCTTCGCCGGCCGCCGGTCAGCCATGTCCTGCCCACGGCCCACGACATGAGGCGGGAGTACAAGGTGATGACCGCTCTCGGGCCGACCCCCGTGCCGGTCCCCGAGACGTATGGCCTGTGCGTCGACGAATCGGTCAACGAGCGGCCCTTCTACGTCATGAACTTCGTCGAGGGCCACATTCTTCGCGACGAGGCCACCGCCAGCGCCGCCTTCGCCGAGTCCGAGCGCCACGCCATCGGCCTCAACCTGGCCGAGACCCTCGCCGGGCTGCACGCCGTCGACATCGAGGCGGTGGGCCTCGCCGACCTCGGGCGCCACGAGGGCTACATCGAGCGCCAGCTCCGGCGCTGGACCGGCCAATACCAGGACATGAAGGTCGAGGGCGTGGACCACGGTGGGCTCGTCGAAGAGGTTGGTGCCGCCTTGGCCGCGAACGTGCCCGACCAGCAGGGCACCGCCATCGTCCACGGCGACTACCGCCTCGACAACACGGTCCTCGGCGACGACGGGCGCGTGGCGGCGATCCTCGACTGGGAGATCTGCACACTCGGCGACCCCATGGCGGACATCGGTCTGCTGCTCGTCTACTGGTCCGACCCCGGCGACGCCCGCTCAGCGCTGATCGGCGTCTCGCCCACCACCGCCCCCGGGTTCGCCTCACGCGCCGAGCTGCTCGAGCGCTACGCCCAGGTGTCCGGGCGAGACGTCAGCCACATCAACTACTACATGGCCTTTGGCTACTGGAAGCTCGCCTGCATCATCCAGGGCGTCTACGCGCGCTATCTCGCCGGCGCGGGTGCGGGCGACACCAACAGCGTCGACGCCTTCCCCCAGCAGGTGGCCGTCCTCGCCGAAACGGCGGCCACGACGCTGGCGGCGCAGTGAGCCCGGCCGGCGAGCCCCTGCGCTACGAGCTCCACGAGCAGCGCCTGTTCGACCGCCCGGTCCTGGTCATCGCCCTGGAAGGCTGGGTGGATGCCGGGCTCGGCGCCTCGACGGCCATCGGCTCGCTCCTCACCGAGGCCCCGACCGACCCGCTCGCCACCTTCGACGGCGACCATTTCTTGGACCAGCGTGCCCGCCGCCCCCTGGCTCGCATCGTCGATGGCGTGACCACCGAGCTCAACTGGCCCGAGACCCAGATCCGTTACGGCGTGGACGAGGCGGGCAACGACGTCTTGTACCTGATCGGCCCCGAACCCGATTTCCACTGGCGCGACTTCGTCGAAGGGGTGGTCGGCCTCGCCATCGACTACGGGGTGCGCATGGTGGTCGGGCTCGGCGCCTTCCCTGCACCCGCCCCCCACACCCGCCCGGTGAAGCTGGCCGCCACCGCTCCGGTCCAGTCCGCCGAGCTGGTCCGCCGGGTCGGCGTGGTCCAAGGTGAGCTCGAGGTGCCCGCCGGCGTGCTGGCCGCCCTGGAGCTCGGCTTCGGCGAGGCCGGCATCGACGCGGTGAGCCTGTGGGCACGGGTGCCCCACTACGTCGCCGCCATGCCGTTCCCCGACGCCAGCGCGGCGCTGATCGACGGGTTGGCGAGCGTCGCCGGCCTGGTGCTCGACTCCTCCACGCTGCACGGCGCGGCGGACAGCTCCCGTCGCCAGGTGGACGAGCTCATCGCCGGCAACCTCGAGCACCTCGCCATGGTGCGCAAGCTCGAAGAGAGCGTCGACGCGTCCGAGGGCAACGCGCTCGGTGTCGACCAGCTGCCTTCAGGCGAGGAGATCGCCGCCGAGCTCGAACGCTTCCTCCGCGGCGAGGAGCAATAGGGCCGGGCTCGGGCCCGGCGGTAGGGTGCTGCGATGAAAGTCGACGGTGGCATCGGATTCGGCCGCGACATCGCGGCAAACGCCCAGGAGGCGGAGTCGCTCGGCTACGACGGGCTCTGGTCCGCCGAGACCAATCACGACCCGTTCTTGCCCCTCGCGATCGCCGCCACGGCCACCGAGCGCTTGGAGCTCGGCACCGGTATCGCTGTCGCCTTCGCCCGCAACCCGATGAACCTGGCCGTGCTCGCCAACGACCTCCAGACCTTGTCAGAAGGCCGGTTCATGCTCGGGCTCGGCTCGCAGATCAAGCCGCACATCACCAAGCGGTACTCGATGCCCTGGTCGCACCCGGCCCCGCGCATGCGCGAACTGATTCTCGCCATGCGGACCATCTGGGACTGCTGGGCGAACCCCGGTTCCAAGCTGGCGTTTCGCGGGGAGTTCTACACCCACCTCCTCATGACCCCGATGTTCGACCCGGGACCGAACCCCTTCGGCAACCCCAAGGTCTTCCTCGCCGGCGTGGGCGAGCTCATGACCGAGACGGCCGGCGAGGTCGCCGACGGGCTCTTGGCGCACGCGTTCACCACCGAGCGCTACCTCCACGAGGTCACGATTCCCGCCCTCGAACGCGGGGCCGCCAAGGCGGGCAAGACGCGCGCCGACCTCGAGACCTCCTATCCCGGCTTTGTCGTGACCGGCACCAACGACGAGCAGTGGGAGGAGGCGGCGCGCGCCACTAAGGCGCAGATCGCCTTCTACGCATCGACCCCCGCCTACCGGGCGGTGCTCGAGCTCCACGGGTGGGGCGAGCTGCAAGGCGAACTCAACGCGCTGTCGAAGCAGGGCGAATGGGTGGCGATGGGCGAACGCATCACCGACGAGATGCTCGAGACCTTCGCCATCGTCGCACCGCTTGGCGATGTGCCGACCCGCATCCACGAGCGCTTCGACGGCCTGATCGACCGCTTCAGCTTCTACCTGCCCTACCGCGTCGAGGGCGCGCAGTGGGCATCCATCCTCGAGAGCTTCCGGGCGGTGGAGCAGGCGTAGCTCAGGCGAGCGGCGCCGCTCCCCCGTCGCCGAGCCCAAGGATGTACCCGTCGAGGAACACCGACGCCTCGCGCTGGCGGGGGTAGCGATCTGCCACTTCATGGAAGGCAGCGGAGTGGTCCGCATGCACGAGGTGGGCCAGCTCGTGAACGATCACCGCGTCGAGCACCCAGTCGGGAACCGCGCGCAACCGGTGCGAGAGCCGCACCTCGCCCGTCTGCGCGGTGCAGGAGCCCCAGCGCTTCGACTGGTTGGTGACCCAGCGGATCGAGCTCGGCCGCGCGCCCTCGACGTAGCGGTCGGCGAGGAGGCCAGCGCGCTCGGCCAAAGCCTCGTCGGAGCGACGCAGACGGGGCTGCTTGGCGATGGCCCGGTCCACCAGCCAGTCCACCAGCTCGGCTCGCTTCGCGCCGCGGACGTGGGCGGGCATGAGCACCACCACCCGCCCGTCGCTCCAGTACGCACTCGCCGTCTTGCGTCGGCGGGCGCTGGTCCTGATCTCGACTTCGGGCCAATCCGCAGGTGTCGCGGGTGCGGGGCCATCTCTGGGGGGCGGCGGCGGCGCGGCGCCTGCCGGCGCTGGGAGCCCGAGGGGGAGCCGCGCCTGGCCGCCACCGTCCACTTCGCCGGGACCGTCGGGCCCGCTCACTGTCGGCAACCGCCGCACCTGGCCGCCACCTCAGACGACGACGTTGACGAGACGCGGAGGACGGGCGACGACCCGCTTGGGCGCGGCGCCTCCGAGGGCGTCGACGACTTTCGCCGAGGCAAGGGCGAGGGCGGTGGCCTCGCCCTCCTCGATGCCCGGGTCGACCTCGAGGCGGTCGCGTAGCTTGCCGTTGACCTGGATAACGAGGGTGACCGTCGACGCCCGCACGAGCGCAGGGTCGAAGGTCGGCCAACGCTGGGCATGCAACGCCGCCGCATCGGGATGGCGACGCTCCCAGAGCTCGGCGGCGACGTGCGGCGTCATCGGCGCGAGGAGCAGTAGCACCGAATCGAGCGCCTCTTGCACCACCGCAGCGTTGACCCCGCCGTCGGAGTGGATGTAGCGGGTGAGCAGGTTGACCAGCTCGCGGGTGTGAGCCACCGCGGTGTTGTACGACCAGCGCTCGAAGTCGCCCGTCACCGCCTCGATGGTGCGGTGCACCTCCCGGCGTACCTCGGTGTCGGCCTCGGTCGCCGCCCCGTCGCGCACCGCGAGCTCGGCCGTCTCGAGCCGCCAGAGCCGCTCGAGGAAGCGCCCGCACCCGTCGATGACCTCTTCGGTCTGGTCCGTCCAATCGAAGTCGTCAGCCGGGGGGCCGACGAAGAGGTGGAACAGCCGGAGGCCGTCCGCGCCGACAGTGCCGTAGTACTTCTCCGGGGCCACGAGATTGCCCTTCGACTTGGACATCTTGGAGCCGCCCATGCGGATCATCCCCTGGGTGAACAGCCGGTGAAAGGGCTCTCTCGGGAGCCCGGGGGCCAATCCCACGTCGATGAGCGCCCGGGTGAAGAAGCGGGCGTAGAGGAGGTGCAAGATGGCGTGCTCGATACCGCCGATGTACTGGTCGACCGGCATCCAGCGCCGGGCAGCGCCGGGGTCGAAGGGCGCACTCGAGTCGAATGGGTCGCAGAACCGCAGGAAATACCAGCTGGAGTCGACGAACGTGTCCATGGTGTCGGTCTCGCGCTCGGCGGGGCCGCCACAGGTCGGGCAGGTGGTGTGCAAAAACCCGGCGTGGTGGGCGAGTGGCGACTGTCCGGTCGGGAGGAACTCGACGTCGTCGGGGGCGAGCACCGGCAGGTCGGCTTCGGGGACGGGGACCGCGCCGTGCTCGGGGCAGTAGATGATCGGGATAGGGCAGCCCCAGAAACGTTGGCGGGAGATGAGCCAGTCACGGAGCCGGTAGTTGACCTTGCGCTCGCCGAGGCCGGCGGCCTCCAAGAACTCGATGGCGCGCACCTTCGCCTCGGCGATGCCGAAGCCGTCGAGGAAGCCGCTGTTGATCTTGGTCCCCTCGCCCGAGTAGGCACCGCCACCCGAGTCGTCCCACCCCTCCGGCGGCGCCACCGTCCGCACGATCGGCAGGCCGTGGAGCTGGGCGAAGGCCCAGTCGCGCTCGTCCTCGGCAGGCACCGCCATGATGGCGCCGGTGCCGTAGCCCATGAGGACGTAGTCCGCGACGTAGAGCGGGATCGGCGAGCCGGTGAACGGGTTGCGCACGAAGCTGCCGGTGAACGCACCGCGCTTGTCGAGCGCCCCGGGACCTCCCGAGCTCGACGTCCGCTCGATCTCGGTCTCCGTGGCGGCGCGCGCCACCAGGTCGTCCACCTCGGCGCGCTGGGAATCGGTGATGAGCTCGTCAAGAAGAGGGTGCTCGGGGGCGACGACGGCGTAGGTCATGCCGAAGCCGGTGTCGGGCCGGGTGGTGAAGACGCGCACCGCTAGGGGTGCTCGCCCGTCGCTGCCGTCGCGGCCCTCGACGACCAGGTCGAGCTCGCACCCCTCCGAGCGGCCGATCCAGTTGCGCTGCATAGTCTTGACCCTCTCGGGCCACTCCAGCGCGTCGAGGCCCTCGAGCAGCTCGTCGGCGTAGGCGGTGATGCGCAAGAACCACTGCTCGAGGTCCCGCTTGATCACCACGTCGCCCGAGCGCTCGCAGGTGCCGTCCGCGAGGACCTGCTCATTGGCGAGGACCGTCTGGCAGCCCGGGCACCAGTTGACCAGGGCGTTCGAGCGGTAGGCGAGACCTGCCTCCAAGAGGCGCTCGAAGATCACCTGATTCCAGCGCACGTAGGAGGGGTCGTGGCTCCGGACCTCCCGGCGCCAGTCGTACATCGCCCCGAGGCGGGTGAGCGAGCTCTTCAACTCGACGATGCGCGCCTCGGTGAACTCTCGGGGGTGAGCCCCGGTCTTTATGGCAGCGTTCTCCGCCGGGAGCCCGAAAGAGTCGAAGCCGAACGGGGAGAGCACCGCCTTGCCCAGCATCGTCTGGTAGCGGACGATGAGGTCACCGAAGGTGTAGTTGCGCACGTGGCCCTGATGGGCCGCACCCGAGGGGTACGGGTACATGCAGAGCGCGTAGAACGACGGCCGAGGGTCGTCGTTGTCGACCTCGTAGGTCTCCTCGTCGCGCCAGCGCTCCTGCCATTTGCGCTCGACGGCCTCGACGTCGTATTCGCGTGCCATCCCCCGATCCTACGGGTTGGGTGCACCGGCCCCGGACCCGCGGCCTCGTCCCAGGGAGTCTTCAGCGGCGTCGGGACGGCCTGTGCAATCCCTGCGGGCGAAAGGCCCTTGCGAGTCGCAGGATAATGTCGGGCGGCGGGCTTGCCATGCCGTCTCGAACACGAGGAGCGGCCCTATGAGCGACAACAGCGGGCTGTGGCCCGCACTCCCCTACGAGCAGCTTGCGCCGACGGTCGATCATCTCAACCGACTGGTGCAGATCGCCGGGAAGTACACGTTGGATCAGCTGTTCGAGCCTGGCTGGGGAAACATCGTCTATGACGTATCACCTCGCGGGCTGCGGACTCCCACCCTTCGAATCGGGCGGGTGACGTTCGACGTGCACTACCGACTGCTCGACGGCGACGTGCTGCTCGAGGCGAGCACCGGCAACCGGGTGCTGCCACTCGGGACGACGACCGTCGCCGAGTTTTACGCCGAGTTCGTCGCTGCGGCAGCCGCGCTCGGCATACCCGCACCGGGCAGCACCATCGCCACGGAGATCGCCGATCCAGTGCCGCTCGACGCCGACCATGTGCATCGTCCATGGGACCCGTCTGCCGCTCGGGCCATCTGGGCCGGATTCAACGCAATAGCCGGCCCGCTCGAGCGTTGGCAGGCCCCCTTCCGCGGATACCGGCCCAGAGTCGGTGTCATGTGGGGAGGGTTCGACCTCTCGGCGACCCGCTACCGAGCCGAATCGGTCCCGCCGCCCCCGGACCGACCAGCATTCATGCAGCACGGGATGTGCGAGTCCTACGTCGCCGTCGGCTTGTCGTTCGGCTCCCCCGATTCGCCCGAAGCCGCCGTCTACGCCTACATCGCGCCGCAGCCCGATGGTCTCGAGGGTCGCGCGTGGGGGGCCGAGTCGGCACGCTGGGTTCCCGAAGCCGGACTCATCGTGCTGCCCTGGGAAGGGCTCCGATGTTCCGAGGATCCGGGACAGACGGTGCTCGACTTCGCCGACGCCGTGTACCTCGCCGCCGTCGAGACGGCCGGCTGGCCGCCGGACCTGGTCGGAGAGCGGCTGAGCGGGTGGGACGCCAGCCGCACCCCGATGTCCGGCTGAGCGGCCGTGGTGGTGCAAACGCCGGCGCGTGCGATGCGCCTGTTGCCACCTCGGCTACGATGTCGATTCCGCTCCGGCGTCGACTGATACGTGGCCGGCGCGGTTCCCGAGTGGGATGCATTTGATGGCTACGGGGGCGTAGCTCAGCTGG
>PMFN01000021.1:0-40669 GCA_003155135.1 Acidimicrobiaceae bacterium
CTAGCCCTGCGCCTCATCCTCTCGGGCCCAGTGCCGGGCCCGCTCGACGGCGCGCTGCCAGGCGGCGTAGAGCGCGTCGGGGATCGTGCGGTCCGCGGCCGGCTCGAAGCGGGCGTCGAGCGACCAGCGCGCCGAGAGCTCATCGAGCGAGTCCCACACCCCCTCGGCCAGTCCGGCCAGCGTCGCTGCCCCGAGGGCCGTGGTCTCGATGGAGGTGGGGCGCGCCACGCACGTGGCCAACTGGTCGGCTTGGAGGGAGAGCAGCAGGTCCATCGCACTCGCCCCGCCGTCGACGCGCAGTTCACTAACCGGCGTGCCGGTGGCGGCGACCATGGCTTCGACCATGGCCCGGACCTGGTAGGCCATGGCCTCGACGGTGGCCCGGGCGAGCTGGGCGCGCCCGGCCCCCCGGGTGATGCCGGTGATGGTGCCGCGCGCGCTCTCGTCCCACCAGGGGCTCCCCATGCCCGTGAAGGCGGGGACCACGTAGACCCCGCCGCTGTCGGCGACCGAGCCGGCGAGGGGCCCCATGTCCTCGGAGCGCTCGATGACGGCAAGGCCGTCGCGCAGCCACTGGATTGCCGCACCCGACACGAACGCCGATCCTTCGAGGGCATAGGCGAGCGGGCCGCCCTCCCCGCCGTGGCCGCCCAGGTCCCAGGCGACCGTGGTCAGCAGCCCGGCGGGCGGCGGTGGGCGCTTCGCTCCGACGTTGGCCAGCACAAAGCTGCCGGTGCCGTAGGTGGCCTTGACCATGCCGGAGGCGAAGCAGGCCTGGCCGAACAGAGCGGCCTGCTGGTCGCCGGCGATGCCGCTGATTGGCACGCCAGCGAGCCCGCGACCGCCGTCGCCCAATGCGGCGGCAGAGACAACGGCGAAGCGGCCACAGGAGGGCCGGACGTCGGCGAGGACGGCGCGCTCGACACCGAAGAGCGCGCACAGCTCGTCGGACCAGGCGCCCTCGTCGATGTCGTAGAGAAGGGTCCGGCTGGCGTTGGTCGGGTCGGTGGCGAAGACCCCGCCGTGCTCGGCCCCGCTCAGGTGCCAGAGCACCCAGGAGTCGACCGTGCCCAAGGCCAGGTCGCCGACCGGTGTCGACGACAGCGCCCCGTGCTCGGCGAGCCAGGCCATCTTCGTGGCCGAGAAATAGGAGTCGAGCATGAGCCCGGTGCGCGAGCGCACGAGGTCGAGGTGGCCCGCCTCGCGCAGCGACCGGCAGTGGCCCCGTGTCCGCTTGTCCTGCCAGACGATGGCTCGGTGGAGCGGCGCCCCGGTGGAGCGGTCCCAGGCGACCACCGTCTCGCGCTGGTTGGTGATGCCGAGGGCGGCGACCCGCTCGCCCCGCTCGGCGATTCGCCCCGCCACCTCGAGAAGCGTGGCGCGCACGTGGTCGATGATCTCGGTGGCATCGTGCTCGACCCAGCCGGGGCGCGGGAAGTACTGCGCGAGCTCCCGGTAGGCGATGTCGGTGACCTGGCCGGCGTGGTCGATGACGAGCGCGCGCACCCCGGTGGTCCCCGCATCCACAGCCACGATGCACGTCATGGGTGCCGACGCTACCGCCCCCACCGCTGGACGGGTTGGGGCTGGTGGCTGCCCGGTCGTTGCGCCGGCCATTCTCCGGCGCAACGGGGTGCCCGGCCGACAGTTTCTTTTTCGAAGGGCCGCCGAACTGGAAGAATTCACGTCGAGAAGCGTTGACAGGGACGTAACTACAGTGCTGTAATGAACCCCAGCATCTCGTGCCTCGGGGGAGCACCGACCACAATATGTTGTGGTTCGGGGGGAAGTAAGGTCGCTCCGAGTCGGAATGCAGCACTGCAGATCGGGTGGGGGGCGCACGACGCACTTTCCACGAGAACCCCAAGGACTACAGGAGAGAGCACATGGCAATCGCACCCCAGCGACTCGGGATCGGCATCCGCCGGCACTTCACCACCGAGGGCGTCCACCCCTACGACGAGGTGCGCTGGGAGCGCCGTGACTCTCGCATCACGAACTACCGCGACGGCACCGTCGCCTTCGAGCAGCTGGGCGTCGAGGTGCCCGAGTCCTGGAGCGTCAACGCCACCAACATCCTCGCCCAAAAGTACTTCCGCGGGACCCTCGGCACCCCTGAGCGCGAGACCTCGCTCAAGCAGGTGGCCGACCGGGTGGCCGACAGCATCACCAGCTGGGGGCTGAAGGACGGCTATTTCGCCGACGAAGAGGAAGCCGAGATCTACCGCGACGAGCTCAAGCACCTGATCATCCATCAGAAGGCGGCCTTCAACTCTCCGGTGTGGTTCAACATCGGCGTCGACGGCGTCCCCCAGCAGGCGAGCGCCTGTTTCATCCTGGCGGTCGAGGACTCGATGGACTCGATCCTCAACTGGTACACCGAAGAGGGCGTGATCTTCAAGGGTGGCTCGGGTGCGGGCGTCAACCTCTCCAAGATCCGCTCGTCCCACGAGCTCTTGAAGGGCGGGGGCACGGCGTCGGGCCCCGTCAGCTTCATGCGCGGTGCCGACGCCTCGGCGGGCACCATCAAGTCGGGTGGTAAGACCCGCCGCGCCGCCAAGATGGTGATCCTCGACGTCGACCACCCCGACTTGGAGGACTTCATCTGGTGCAAGGCGATCGAGGAGCGCAAGGCACGCGTGCTGCGTGACGCCGGCTTCGACATGGACCTCGACGGCAAGGACAGCCACTCGACGCAGTACCAGAACGCCAACAACTCGGTCCGGGTCACCGACGAGTTCATGCAGGCGGTCGTCGACGACGCGGAGTGGGCATTGCGCGCCCGTGGTGACGGGGCGGTCATTCGCACCGCGCCAGCCCGGGACCTCTTCCGCCAGCTCGCCCACGCGGCGTGGGAGTGCGCGGACCCCGGCATGCAGTTCGACACCACCATCAACAAGTGGCACACCGCCCCCAACACCGGCCGCATCAACGGCTCGAACCCGTGCAGCGAGTACATGCACTTGGACAACTCGGCGTGCAACCTGGCCAGCTTGAACCTGATGAAGTTCTTGAACGACGACGACACTTTCGACATCGAGGGCTTCAAGGCCGGCATCGAGATCATGTTCACCGGCCAGGAGATCCTGGTGGGCAATGCCGACTACCCGACGGCGAAGATCGGCGAGAACTCCCGGCTGTTCCGCGAGCTCGGCCTCGGCTACGCCAACCTCGGCGCGCTGCTCATGGCGAACGGCCTGCCGTACGACTCCGACGAGGGCCGCGCCTGGGCCGGTGCCATCACCGCCCTCATGACGGGGCACGCCTACGCCACCTCCGCTCGGACGGCGGCCCGCATGGGCCCCTTCGCCGGGTTCCACGACAATGCCGAGCCCATGGTCAACGTGTTGCGCATGCACCAGGCCGAGGCCTCCAAGATCGACGAGGACGTCGTCCCGCCCGAGCTGCTCTCGGCCGCACAGGAGGCGTGGGACCGTGCCGTCGAGCTGGCCGAGCAGTTCGGTGTGCGCAACTCGCAGGCGACCGTGCTCGCACCGACCGGCACCATCGGGCTGCTCATGGACTGTGACACCACCGGCGTCGAGCCCGACCTCGGACTGGTCAAGACCAAGAAGCTGGTCGGTGGCGGCACGATGTCGATCGTCAACCAGACCGTGCCGCGTGCCTTGCAGCAGCTCGGCTACAGCCCGGCCCAGGTCGGCGCCATCGTCGCCTACATCGACGAGCACAAGACCATCGTCGGCGCCCCCGACCTCACGGCCGAGCACCTGGCGGTGTTCGCCTGCTCGATGGGCGACAACACCATCCACTACTCGGGCCACGTGCGGATGATGGGTGCGGTCCAACCCTTCATCAGCGGTGCGATCTCGAAGACGGTGAACATGCCCGAGGACGTGACCGTCGACGACATCGAACAGCTCCACATCGACGCCTGGCGGCTCGGCATCAAGGCCGTTGCGATCTACCGTGACAACTGCAAGGTCGGCCAGCCGCTCTCGACCACGAAGAAGGCCGGGGCCGAGGGCGGGGACGACGCGCCGGCCGGTTCGGAGGCGGAGGCCCACGACCGGGCGGTGGCGGCGCGCATCGCCGAGCTCGAGGTGGCGCTGGCGAACGAGCAGGCGAGGAAGAACGAGTCGGTCGTGGTCGGTGCGGTGCGGGAGCGTCTGCCCCGGCGGCGCCAGTCGAAGACCTTCGCCTTCCGGGTGGCTGACTGCGAGGGCTATGTGACCGTCGGCGAGTACGAGGACGGTCGCCCCGGCGAGGTGTTCATCAAGGTCTCCAAGCAGGGCTCGACCCTGGCGGGGATCATGGATGCCTTCTCGATCTCGATCAGCCTGGGCCTCCAGCACGGCGTGCCGCTGTCGACCTACGTGCGCAAGTACTCGAACATGAAGTTCGAGCCGGCCGGCATCACCGACGACGCTGAGCTGCGGATCGCCTCGAGCCTGGTGGACTACATCTTCCGCCGGGTCGCCCTCGAGTACCTCCCCGCTGACGAGCGCGCCGAGCTCGGTGTGCTGTCGACGGCCGAGCGGACCCAGCCCACCCTGCCTGGCGTCGAGGAGAGCGCGACCCTCTCGGTCGGCGTCCTTGACGACGGCCCGGCGGCGGTCATCGAAGCGCCGGTCGCCCCGGCGGTCCCGGCCGCCGAGACCCTGGCCCGAGCCGAGCAGCGCGACGCCCCCTACTGCTACAGCTGCGGCAACGTCATGCAGCGTGCGGGCTCGTGCTACGTCTGCGGGAGTTGCGGCACGACGAGCGGGTGCTCGTAGTGTGCTCTGTCGCCAGGTGTCATCGGCTTTTGATCCCAGGTGTCACCCGAATTTAGGGCAGGTGACATCGGATCTGGGCCAGTACTTGAACTTGGAGCGTCTCTCCCACAACTGATTGGCGCCGCTGTGTCCCAGCACTTCACGTTCACCGGTCACCTCGAGAACCGGCAGCTAAGCGACGTCGGCCGAGCCGGGAGGACCTAGTGCGCCTGAAGCGCGGCCTCGTACGCCTGTCGCTTCAAGCGGAAGGGCCCGAGGTCGACCGGCTGCTCATAGGTGGCGGTTCTGGTGTCACCCCAGGTCACGGTGCCGAGGTCGAAGGTGATGTGGGCAGAGGCACCACCGCAGCCGAACTCGCCACACGTGCAGGTCAGCACCGGTACGTACCCATCGGGCACCGAGTGTGCCTCTGAGCGAGGCGGCAACTCGCGGTATGGACCCCAGGCCGCGCCAGCCCCATGCCCACCTCAGCCGTCGGTAGAGGGTCGGTCGGCTGCTGTTTGGCGCGTGCCCAGAGGTCGGAGAGCTCGACGCCGTTGATCGTCACCACGACCCGCTCGTTGATGCCCCCGCCCCGGAGCCGGAACTCGATGACGTCAGTGCCCATCCTGTCATCTGCACCCATGCTCTGGTCGCGTCAATCTCGCTCACCGAGTACGCCGCCACCGACGAGCTCCGCGTTCGGGCACCGGCCCGATGAGCTCAGGGGCGTAGGTCCTGATGGCCTCGACCGCGCTGCGTGTGGAGGGGTTCACCAGCGACTGATCGCCCACCACAAGGGTCGGGACGGTCTCGTTCCCGCCGGCGATCTCCCTGACCACGGCAGCCCCGGCCAGCTCCTCCCAGATGTTCACCTCTGTCACCGTGACGTGGGCTCGGCGAAGTCCTCTACGGAGGACCATGCAAAAAGGGCACCCGGGGCGCCAGTACAGGGTGACTGACACGGGGTGTCAGTCGGAGCTGGTCGCCGTGCTGACCACCCTGGTCGAGCCGTCAGGGCGGGACTCGACCATCGAGCCATCTGCAGCGAGTGCCACCGTAGCGACGCCTTCTGCGGCCAGCTGTTCGCCGAAGGAGAGGGAGACGGCACGTCGCCGGATCGCAGCATCCAGCTTTGTATTAGATGGACTAGCCATGCCTCCAGTCTTGCACCGCGAGGCGCTCTACCCTTCAGGAAGTGCCGGTGAAGCCTGCGGGAGCAGATGTCTGGAAGGGCCGCTTGGTGGATCTGCGGCAGTCCTTATCAGCGGCTGCGCCGGGATTCGCTGCGCTTGGTGCGGGGCTCGCTCGAAGGTGATCGCTTCGAGCAGCGCACGACTGGTCGCCTGGCGTTGCCGAAAGGGACGGACCTGCGCCGGGTGTCGATGTGCAGCCACGACGGAGATCTCCACGTCTTCGTCGCGGCTGCATGGCTGAAGGCGAGCACTGCAAGAGTCCACCGCCCGTCGAGGACCTGGACGAGTCGCTGTGATCGCTATTGCTCGGGCTTCTCAGAGTTCATACGGCCTTGGCGTGGGTCACGAGCCGCAGAGTGGGTTCTTGCCCTTCGGCGACGCGCTCGGAGACCACGTCACCAAGGGAGCGGGCCGTCCTCGTTCGAGAATGTGCCCGTCGGACCGTCGGCGTCGATCAGCGCGAGGCGTACTGGCTCATGGGCAGCCTGTTCGACGGTGCGCCCCCGGAAGTAGTTGAGGTCCGTCGCGGTGAAGCCCGGGCACGCGGCGTTGACCTTGATGCCGGCCGATTCGAGTTCGGCGGCACAAATGAAGGAGCTGGGGTCGCGACTCGCCACCACGCTCGACACCTCAGCGATCGAGCACCTGATCACAGCTGGACCGGCTCACAGTGATCGCGGCGACGGTGGGACACTGCTGTACCTCTTCGAGACGCCGGAAGGCTCACTACTCTTCCAGGACACCTCGGGCGCAGATGGCGGGCATGGGGTTAGCTTCTTGTCCGACGCGCGAAAGGGGAGCGGGATGCGAGCAACGGACGCTTACCTGGACTACTCCGGGCGTGACGACGCGCTAAGCGGTGGCTCCCGCATGATCCCGGTCGACACGCCAGCGGGAACGTGGCGGGTCTGGACCAAGCGGGTCGGAAACAACTCCGACCTCAAGCTGCTCCTGCTCCACGGGGGGCCCGGATGCACCCATGAGTACCTCGAAGCCTTCGACAGTTACCTTCCAGCAGCGGGCGTCGAGTATTACTACTACGACCAACTCGGATCGGGCTTCAGTGACCAACCCGAGCAGCCGTCGCTGTGGGAGCTCGACCGCTTCGTCGACGAGGTTGAGCAGGTCCGCCAGGCACTCGGTCTCGAGCGAAACAACTTCGTCCTCTACGGCCAGTCGTGGGGTGGCATTCTCGCTATGGAGTACGCCCTTCGTTACCAAGAGCACCTGCGCGGACTGGTCATCTCCAACATGATGTCGAGCGCGCCGGCCTACAACGATTATGCGCGGCGTGTGCTCATGCCCGAGATGGATCAGGCGGCGCTGGCTGAGATCCAGGCGCTCGAAGCGGCTGGCGACATCGAGAACCCTCGCTATACCGACCTGTTGAATGAACAGCACTACGTCCACCACGTGTTGCGAATGCCGGTGGCGAACTGGCCCGACCCCGTGCAGCGCGCCTTTGCCCACATCAATCCCGCCATCTATGTGTCCATGCAGGGTCCGAGTGAACTGGGGATCAGCGCAGACGCAAAGCTGGCCGGCTGGGAGTGCACCGGCCGGTTGGCGCAGATCGAAACGCCGGCCCTCGTGATCGGAGCGGCCCACGACACCATGGATCCGGCATATCTCGAGATGATGTCGAGGGAACTCGGCAACGGCAGCTACCTGCACTGTCCCGATGGCAGCCACCTCGCAATGTACGACGACCAGCGTCGCTACTTCAGCGGACTTGTCGAGTTCTTGGAGCACCTTCCGGCCTGACCCCGACATGGCGGCCCAACCGACCAGCCGTTGCCCTCTGGCGATCAAAGACCGAATGCCGGGATGCGGATGGGGCCCTTCCTTGCTGCAGCTCCCGATTCAGTCGGCGCCGTCGAGATCGTCGGCCTCCTCGGTCACCCACTTCGTCATGGCCGCATGGTCGCGAGCATCTCCTCTTTGGTACGACCGGTCAGCATCGCCAGGGTGGCGAGGACGACCGCACCCAGATGTGAGACGACGAGCTCGCGGCCCTTTACCTTGAGCAGCGACAGGATTGTCGCCGAACCGCCTGGACCTGCGGCGCCTTCTCGTCAGTGGCTCTTCTGGCGTCGCTTCCTTGCCTCGTTCTTTACCGAATCCCGGAACTCGAGCATCTCCTTTCGGTGCCGGTCGCGAAGCACTTGTGCGTCGCTCTTCACCCGGCGCCGAAAATCGTGCGTGTCATTGTGGAAGCGCTCCCATGCTGCTTGCCTGCTCACTCCAACCGTTCCGCCGATCGTCTCCCACGTGGCGCCGGCGGCGATGGCCTCGCCGACCAGCTGGGCCTCCCAGGTGGAGAGCAGCGCCACGAGGGCCCGAGATGCGCCCAGGGCCGTCAGCGGATCGAGGTCCGTCGTCGTTGCCTCCCACGCTGCGGTCATTAGCGGCGGAACCTGGCGACGTCCGTCGTGCTCACCCTGTATTCCTGTGGTGGTCATGCGTCAAGATTGGCATGACAGGGGAGCGACTGTCAAGGTGGTCTTGACATCTCGCTCCGTTGTGAGTGGCCATCCGAACCATCGGACGACGGCCGAGAGAGCCTTCGCCGAACGTCGGGAATGGCGTTGGACTGGGGCCTGAGCGCAGACGGCATTGGCAGTCAGCCACGCCCACCGGCCTGCAGCTGCCGTAGGAGTTGAGGAAGCTGACCGATGTCGTCGATGACATGATCGGGCCCGGTGCCGTCGAGATCCAGATCGCTCGGACGGAACTTGCCAGTTCTCACGAGCACGCCGGTCATGCCGACGGCTTGGCTGCCGAGCACATCGGAGTTGATGTCATCGCCGACCATGAGCGCATCCGAGGCACCGATGCCGAGATCCGAGAGGGCGGCGCTGAAGAACGCGGGTGCCGGTTTGCCGACGACGGTGACCTCCATGGCGGCTGCAGCCTCCAGTCCGACGATGAACGCACCCATGTCGAGGGCCGGGCCCTCGGCGGTCTGGTAGCGGGCATTTCGATGCAACGCCACGACCGGTGTTCCGGCTGCCGCCAGCTTGAAAGCGGTGTCGAATGCTTGGTAACCGGTAGTCGGTCCTGCGCCACCGAGCAGGACCACACCCGCGTCAGCAGGTCCCGTGATCTGGATCCCCTCGAGGTCGTCATCGAGCGAGCCGTCGTTCACGACGAAGCAGCCGCTGTCCCGATGATGCTGGCGCAGGTACTGCGCGGCGCTGCTCACCGCGGTCAGGATCCGGTCGCGGTCGACCGGTAGTCCGGCACGGGCGAGCGCCTCGGCGATCTGGTGCCTGGACTTGGACGAGGTGTTGGTCACCAACCGGAAGTCGAGGTCATGTGCCTCGAGCCAGTCGAGCGTCTCGCGCGCCCCGGGCAGCGCCTTCCACGACACGGTGAGAACCCCGTCGATGTCGAGCAGGACGCCTGCGGCCATGCTCGAAATTACCGTCCGCAGCAGCAGCGATCGCTTTTCAGCGGAGCGGCTCGTCGGAGTGCGCCGACTGCACCGCCGAAAGAAGGCGCTCGTACTCCCTGCGCTTCAGCGTGACCCGCTCCGTTCCGAGCTGAAACGAGACGCTCCCGGCACTCCCCGAACCGGTCGGTACGAAGGCGACAGGAGCGGCTCGCAAGATCAGGCGGTTGGGCTTACCGTTCCACTCGCTCTCGTGCAGCAAGAGGACAGCGTCGGGAGTGAGCGCCACGCCGCGGCGCGGGCGGATCATCCCGATGCCAACGATGAGGAGCACACCGCCGGGGAGGAGGACGGCATGCAACAACGCGAGGACGGCGACGAACACCACGAGGAAGCCGGCGGCGAGCCCGACCACACCCTTGGACATCCGGGCGTGGCCCCGCCCTCCCCCATACGCCAGGATCGTCGTGTCGGGCCCGACGAGCTGCCGGGCCGCATCGAGCCTTCTGCGCTGTCGCCGGTTCATTCCGTCGGTGGTCATGGCCGCTCCCTCCATGTTCCTTCGGGTGCGCCTCTCGCACCCATCGGACCGGATGGATGACGCTTCGAAGTAGTCGGAGCGGACTATCCGGTCTTCGGCACTGACCTTGCAGCCCCCGGGTAACGGCGCGGTAAAGGCTGAGCCAGCCCCTTGATGGGTCGCCCGGTCCGCAGATGCGTCTCGATCAAGAACCGGCCCATGTCCATAGGAGCACACCCCCACTCGGTGGTCTCCTATGTCCTGACACATGCGTCGGGCCGGCGGTCTCCTATGTCCTGGATCCCCACAGTCAGGTGACTCGATACCTTCCGTCACGCTGCTTCCCACCCGGATCGCCGGGAGCCTGCGATGGCATAGCGGGGCTCGTACCGGTTCGGATTGCTAAGCGACGGCCCGCGCCATGCGGGCCGTCGCCTCGTCGAGGATCTCGGCGCTGGTGCCGAAGTTGAGTCGCACGTAACCGCTGCCCGGGTGACCGAAACGAAGCCCGGGTTCGAGTGCCACCCTTCCGGCCTCGAGGAACCGGTCCCTTGGTTCGTCCCCGTCGCCGAACGCCCGGCAGTCGAGCCACGCAAGGAACGTCGCCTCCGGCGCCTGCCAGGTCACCTCCGGCAAGCGATCGTGCAACAAGCCTGTGAGCAACGTCCGTCGTTGCTCCAAGGTGCTGAGGAGCTCATCCAGCCAGGAGCCGCCGTCGGCGAAGGCGGCAACGGTGGCGAGCACGCCGAAGTGGCCGGTGCGCCAGCGGACATCGGGCGGCAGGAGGTTCACTCTCGAAGCCATCTCCTCGGAGGCGGTGACAATGACAGCGCATTTCAGGCCGGCGAGGTTCCACGCCTTGCTCGCCGAGAGCACGCTGACGGTGATCGCCGCGGCTCCAGGCACCGTGAGCATCGGGGTGAAGGTGGCACCGGGAAGGGCGAGTGGGGCGTGGATCTCGTCGCTCACGATGGTGACCCCGTACCGGCAGGCCAGTCCCGCGAGGGTGGCGAGTTCCTCGCTCGAGTGCACTCGCCCAACCGGGTTGTGCGGGTTGCACAGGACGTAGACGGCAGGGTGGGCGGCGAACGCCTTCTCGAGCTCATCGAAGTCCAGTCGCCAACCAACCTCGTTGAGCCGGAGCGGCGCCTCGACCAGCCGCGTTCGTGCTTCGGACGCCCACTCGAAGAACGGAGGGTAAACCGGTGGGCTGATCACCACCGCGTCACCGGGGTGGGCAAGTACTCGCAGCAATTCGACCACGCCAACACCGACATCGGGGACAGCGGCGACTGCCTCGGGGTCCACGTTCCAGGACCAGCGTCGGCGGGCGAAGTCGGCAAATGCGCCCCCGAGCTCGGGTGCGGGCATCGCATAGCCGGTGTCGGATCGTTCGACGGCGGCCCGCAGCGCCTCCTGGACGGGCGGGGCAAGCCCGAAGTCCATCTCTGCCACCGTCAGCGGCAACACGTCGGCCGGATACGTACGCCACTTCGCGCTCTTTCGCAGCCGCAACGTCTCGAGCCCGTCGACCGGTAGCCAGCGCGTCTCTGAGGTCATGGCGTCATTGTGCCTTCAGCGACTGCCACCGGCCAGGGCCCGTCCTGTTCGTCAGGCAGGCGAAGTCTGCGCGATCGCGTTGTCGGCGCCGTCGATGTCCCGTGTGTGATCCTGGCGACAGCGATCCCTGGCGCGCCGCAGGCCCCCACTCGGGGACCTGCGGCGCGCGCTCCTCGTGGGCGGTCACGAGGGCGAACTCGGCTACGCGGCCATGGGCTCACGTTCGCGGCCTTTGGTGAACTCGGGGGAGTACATCCGGGCCTGGACGGCCTGGTGCTCGGCCCGCAGCAGCCGGTCCTCCTTGAGGGAGTGGTACAGCACCGGGACGGTGGCGATTGCGATGGCGATGATGGCGAAGGGCACGGTCAGCCAGATCCACAACATAGGTAATTGAGAGCAGTTGGTTGGTTGGACTGCTCTGTCCTCCTCGATGACCAAGGTAAAGAACGGGATTAAGGGTCGGCTGTGAGGTGCTTAGTAAAGCCATAAGAACTCTTCGCAGCGAACGAAATTTGCGTCCTAGTGCTGCCGGTGAGCTTCGAAATACCACGTCAAAGGGCATTGTCTGGTGTCGCAGTCTTCGTCAGCAGGGGACGAGGCAGCCAATCTGCGCGATCGTTTCCTGATCCATTTCATACTGCTCGCGTCACAACGGGGGTTTGTTCATACGGCCGCCGCGGCTCGTAACCGGACCGCAATATTCCGGGCACGCCACCGCCGGCTCCTCGCCATTCTTCGCAGTGGCACAGGATCCGTGGTGGATCGGACCTGTGGCCGTGCTAGGCATGGGGTTTGGCTCGCCGAACGAGCTCCGACAACCCAGAAAAGTGGTTGCATCGTGTACCCCAGCGACGAGGAAGTACTCGGCAAGCTCGCCCCCGTACTTGAAGAAGCGTTCGAGACCCACCTGCGCCGTCGTCGCGACTGGTTCGCACACGATGTCGTGCCGCCCGGTGCGTACGAGCAGGTCGACGTCGAAGACGGCGTGGCAAGTGCGTTGTACGTGAACCTCTTGACCGAGGACAACCTGCCCTACTACTCGCGAACGCTGCTCAATCTTCTCGGTGATGAGGGCGTGTGGGGCGGGTGGATCCGTCGTTGGACGGCCGAGGAGGGACAGCACTCGATCGTCCTGCGGGACTGGATCCGAGCCACCGGTGCTCTTGACCTCGATGTTCTCGAGCGTGGCCGAATGCACCAAGTCTGCGGAGGCCGGGTTCCCGAGCCCCCCAACGTCCTCGAAGCGCTCACCTACGTCTCGTTCCAGGAGAAGGCCACTGCGGTGGCTCACCGCAACACCGGCAAGGCACTCGGCAACGAGCTCGGCCGTTCGGTGATGCAGAAGGTGGCGGCCGACGAGGCTCACCACTACAAGCTGTACTGCACACTCATGGGTGCGGGGCATGAGCTCTGGCCCGACGCTGCGATGATCGCCGTGTGGGAGCAGGTTCGCCGCTTCGCCATGCCCGGTGAGGGGATTGAGGACTTCGACGCCCACTCAGCGGCGATCAGTGACGTAGGGATCTTCGGTGCCGAGCAACTGCTGACCGAAGTCTTCGAACCGATCGTGGGGGAGTGGGGCCTCGAGACCGCAACCGGGCTCGGCACCGACGCCGAGCGGGCCAGGTCGAGGATCTTCCGTCGCTTCGAGACGGTGCGCCGGCGCGCGTGAGCTCGCGTTAGCCGGCGCCAGCAGAGTTCTGGAGGAGACTCCCAGGTGGGTTGTCGACCCCGACAGGCCGACTGGGAACCGTAGATGGGCGTGTCGCCGCCCACGAGCCTGGCGCACGCCACGGCCAGTACGGCCGCAGGGAGCAGTGAGAAGTTGCCCGTCATCTCGTCGACCATGAGCATCACGGCCAAGGGGACCCGGTCCTGAGGACGCCTGACACGAGCAGGCCGATCCGGCCGACCGCGAGTCCGGCGAGGGCGGGCTTGCGGTCGCATTACCCGCCCCACGTGTGACGACCCGAGGGCGTCACCGCGTCGCACCGGTCGCCGCCGATCAGGATCGAGAAAATGGCATCGGAGTGCCAGCTCTGCGCGGACACCCAGGAAACGTCGCCTCGCGGACCGATCAGGGCGCCACGCTTCCCGTCGGCCAGCAGGGCGCACTCTCGAAGGGTGTGGAGAGAGAACTCGCCCAGGACAGCCTCGTCGATAGGCATTGGAGCGTCGACCCGGCGCGCCGAGCGGTGCCGGCTGCATCGGAACTCCCTGGTCGAGGCCTGATGGCGCCAGCATGATTCGCTGCCTCACAGGTGGGACACAGGTTGGACTCGGCTGGCTCAAAGTTCCGTGGGCTCTACTTCGCCCATGCGCGCTTTGACGACCTCGGCCCTCGGCGACGGCGGTGACGAGGCAACTGCCGAGATTCCGGCCGCACCCGGCGCCCCCATGCCTCCGAAGAGGCGGATCTCCCGCAGGGTCATCATCGTTGCTGTTGTCGTGGTGGTCGCCGTTGGTGGTTCACTTCTCGGCCTTTGGTTGAGTTCGGGGTCCTCTACCCCCGCCTTTTCCGTTACTACCCAGACGGTGAGCGTCACCACCGGAACCATCAAGCAGACGGTCTCGGCGAGCGGGACGATCGAGCCGGCGGAGCAGGCCGACCTCAACTTCGGGGTGTCCGGTCAAGTGACGGCGGTGAACGTGAAGGTGGGTGACGTCGTGACCGCCGGCCAGGCACTGGCGACGGTGTCGACCACCGCCCTGCAAGCTGACCTCGATGCCGCACAGGCCACGCTCGCCAGCGCCGAGGCGAAGCTGTCGGCCGACGAATCGGCAAGCGCATCGGCGGCCACGATCGACTCGGACGAGGCGTCGGTCACCTCTGCCCAGTCGCAGTTGACGTCGGCCCAGACCTCGTTCGCCGATGCCACCTTGACGTCGACCATCGCAGGGACCGTCGCATCGGTCGACCTCACCGTCGGTCAACAGGTCTCGGGCAGCGGCGGCAGCTCGTCGGGCTCGGGTGCGAGCGGCTCCTCCGCGGCGAGCGGGTCCTCCGGGGCGAGCGGAGCAACCGGGTCGGGCGCAACCTCGGGATCGGGCACGGGCTCGACAAGCTCGGCGTCGAGCTCGTCAACGTCATCGTCGGGCACATCTGGTCAGATCGTCGTCGTCTCCACGAGCTCCTACATCGTGAGTGCCACTGTTGACGACACTGAGGTCTCGCAGATCGCGGCCGGCGACCAGGCGATCATCACGCCCAGTGGGGCGACCACGCCGGTCTACGGCACAGTGAGCACGGTCGGGATCATCGCGTCGGAGAGTTCCGGCGTCGCATCGTTCCCCGTGACCATCGCTATCACTGGGTCACCGAGCGGCCTCTACCCGGGCGCCACCGCCACCGTCGCCATCATTGTCAAGCAGCTGAACGACGTCGTGGAGGTCCCGACAACTGCCATCACCTACTCGTCGAGTGGCAACGCCACCGTGCAGGTCCAAAAGAACGGCCAGACGACGACGCGAGCAGTCACGGTTGGCCAGAGCGCGAGCGGCGAGACCCAGATCACGGGCGGGGTCGTCGCCGGTGATCGCGTGCTCGAACGGGTTGTCCACATCAACGCCGGAGNNCGGCGGCGGTGCCGGATGACGATGCTCGACAAGGGTCGTGCGGGCGACGGCGAGGAATCTCGGGATCAGTACGAGGTCATCGAGCTCGTCGACGTGACCAAGATCTACCAGACGGGCTCGCTTTCGGTCGCGGCCCTCCGAGGCGTCAGCCTCACCATCTCAGAAGGCGAATACGTCGCCATCATGGGCCCATCGGGCTCGGGCAAGTCAACGCTCATGCACATCTTGGGATGCCTCGACGTCCCGACTGCCGGCAGCTACCACCTGGCCGGCGAGAACGTCAGCGCAATGAGCGAGACCGAGTTGGCAGCGGTGCGGAACCGCCGCATCGGCTTCGTCTTCCAACAGTTCAACCTCCTGGCCGGTCTCTCGGCCTGGCGAAATGTCGAGCTCCCGCTCATCTATGCGGGTGTGGGCCGAGTGGAGCGCAGGGAAAGGGCGATGGCATCGCTCGAGCGCGTCGACCTGTCTGATCGTGTCCACCACAAGCCCGGAGAGCTCTCGGGTGGCCAGCAACAGCGGGTGGCGGTGGCGAGAGCCCTCGTCACGGACCCCGCACTGATCCTGGCGGACGAGCCGACCGGCAACCTCGACTCGACGTCTGCGCGCGATGTGCTGGCTCTCCTCGAAGAGCTCCACAGTGCCGGAAGGACCGTGGTCCTCATCAGCCATGACTCGGGCGTGGCGGAGAATGCCGGACGGGTGATCCAGATCCTCGACGGTCTGGTCGACGACCCGATCGCCCAGCACAATGAGGCACTCCGATGAGGAATTGCCGGCGCCGCTCGCGCGCGCTCGAGGCAACGAGGTGAGCTGGCTCGAGACGCTCCGCACCGGTCTCGAGGCGGTCCGCACCCACCGCCTGCGCTCGGCGCTGACCGTGCTCGGGATCCTGATCGGCATTGCTGCGGTCATCCTCACCGTCGGCCTCGGGGAAGGAGCGCAAGCACAGGTCGGCTCGGAGATCACCTCGCTCGGGACCAACGTTCTCACGATCTCGCCTGGAAGCTCGACGTCGAGCACGGGCCTGCGCGCCGGCTTCGGGACGGCGTCGACCCTCACGATGTCCGACGCGACCGCACTCGAGTCAAAGACCGTGGCACCCGATATCTCGGCCGTCGCTCCATCGACCTCATCCTCGGAGGCCATGACCGCGGGCACCAGCAACTGGACGGCCAGCGTCGTCGGCACGACGCCCTCCTACCTGACCGTGCGGGGCTGGACGCTCGCCCAAGGTCGCTTCATCGACAACCAGGATGTCGCCGACCACGAGGCGTCAGTCGTCCTCGGGGCGACGACCGCGTCCGAGCTCTTCAGTCGCGGTGACCCAGTCGGCGAGACGGTCAACATCAACGGGGTTCCCATGACGGTCGTCGGCGTGCTCGATTCGACCGGATCGTCCTCTTCATCGACCACGAACCAGGACGACGAGGCGATCATTCCCATCACCACCGCAGCCGAGAGGGTGTTCGGGGGCACCTCGCGCAGCTCGGTCAGCTCCATCATCGTCCAGGCAGGCTCTTCCTCTCAGCTCTCGGCTGCCTATCAGGAGGCGGACACGGAGCTGCTCGCCCTCCACCACGTCACGACGCCGGCGGATGCCGACTTCACCATCACGTCCAACGCATCGCTGCTCTCGACCGCGACGTCGGTCGACAAGACCTTGACCGTCCTGCTGGGAGGGATCGCAGGCATCTCTCTCCTGGTCGGTGGGATCGGCGTGATGAACATCATGTTGGTCTCGGTCACCGAGCGGGTTCGTGAGATCGGCTTGCGGAAGGCCCTCGGCGCCACGCCCAGGCTGATCCGCCGGCAGTTCCTCGTCGAGGCGTCGGTGCTCGGGCTTGTGGGTGGGGCGCTCGGGGCCCTGCTCGGCATACTTGGCGCCGAGATCCTCCCGCACTTCATCAGCGACCCGATCTCGATATCGGCCTGGGCGACCGTCGGTGCCCTCCTCGTGGCCATCGCCATCGGCGTGATCTTCGGGGTCTACCCCGCCAGCCGCGCCGCGCACCTGGCGCCGATCGACGCGCTGCGCAGCGAATGAACCAGCTCCGACCACACCACTACGGTCCTCTGAAACAAGGAGAAACAATAGAAATGCGATCCCCAACGACGTCCGGCCGCATCTGCCGCAGAGCCGGACTGTTCACCGCCCTCGCGGCCGTCTCGGCGCTCGCCGTGTCGTCTGCTGCCGGTGCGGCAACAACCTCGGCGCCCTTTTCCGCCGCCACCGGGACAGTCGCAGCCGTCTCGGGAACCAGCATGCAGGTGCAGAACCCCAACACCGGCCAGACGGCGGTGAGCTGGACGTCCACCACGACCTTCTCGCAGACCGCCACTGCCTCGCTCAGTGCACTGTCTGTCGGGTCTTGCGTGACCGTGAGCGGACAACACCCGAAGAAGGGTTCGACGGCGATCAACGCCACATCCGTGTCGATCAGCTCGGCCTCGTCGACCGGCACCTGCACCGGCGGGTTCGGCGGAGCCGGCACAGGCGGCTTCGGCCGCTTCGGCGGGGGTGGGTCGGGCGGCGCGACTCGACCGTCCTTCGGTGGCGGCGAGGCCCCGAGCGGCACATCAGCGCGCCACTTCCCGACCGGGGGCTTCGCCAATTTCGCCTTCGCCTCGGGCAAGGTCACTGCCATGAGTGGCTCGACCATCACCGTCGTCGGCACTTCACCGTCCATCCGGCCGGGCGCGTCCAAGTCGACAAAGTCGTCCAAGAAGCCAACGACGCCCAAGACGACCACCATCAAGGTCGCGACGTCATCGTCGACCACCTACTCCCAGACGCAGTCGACCACTGCATCGTCACTGGCGGTGGGGGACTGCGTGAGCGCCATCGGGCCCTCCGCAACCAACGGCAGTGTTACCGCCTCGACGGTCCGGATCACCGGGACCAGCGGCTCGACCTGCTCGACGGGTGGGTTCCGAGGAGGTGCAGGCTTCGGTGGATGAGCAGTCGAGCCCGGGGTGGATGGCTCGGGTCTTTCGCCCGGCCGTTCTCGTCGCTGCCGTTGTCGTGGCAGCAGTGGCCATCGCCACCAGCGCGTGGGCCGCGTCCTCAGGTGGGAGCACCCCCTATCGCACGGCGGCGGTGAGCACCCAGACCGTGGCTGCGACATTGAGCCTCACCGGTACGGTGCAGCCCGTCGAAAGCGCGACCGCTGCCTTCCAGGTTGCCGGGACGGTGTCGACCGTGCCGGCGGTCCTCGGGGCCACGGTCAGTGCGGGCGAGACGCTCGCCACCCTCGATACCACTGCCCTGTCGCAGACGGTCACCTCAGCGGAGACCGCCCTCACCTCCGCCCAGGCCAAACTGGCCTCCGACGAGACGGCACAGTCCAGCGCGTCGACGTCGACCGCCGCATCGACCACGGCGAGCGGAGGGAGTGCGGCTGGAGGGTCAACCGGGTCGGGCGCGTCATCGACAGGCAGCTCCACGGCGGTCGCCCAAGCGCAAAAGACGCTTGTCGCCGACCAAAAGACGGCCGACACCGACACCCAGAAGGCCGCGGCGGACTTCCAATCGGCCCAGGCAGCCTGCGGGACCGCCACGACATCGGGCACGCCTCCGTCGGGCACGCCTCCGTCGGGCACCACCACCACCACCACCACCGCCCCGTCGAGTACGACCAGCGGGGCGTGCACGAGCGCGCTGGCCCTGGCGCTGGCCGATCAGCAGAAGGTCCAGGCGGACCAAAAGACGGTCGCGAAGGACGAGGCAGCACTCGCTACCGCACTCGGATCCACCTCTTCATCGACGTCATCGGCCAGCACCGGCGGTTCGAGCTCCTCAAGCGCGACCCACTCGAGCACGTCGCCGACCGCAACTGGCACGTCCGGGGGCACATCGACGCCCACCGCCGCGCAGCTGGACTCAGACCAAGCCCAGATCGACACCGCAGAGGCGGCACTGGTCAGGGCACAGCAGTCACTGGCCGACGCGCAGTTGACGAGTCCGATCGCCGGCACCGTCGCATCGGTCGGCATCGCCGTGGGGGACAGCGTTTCGGCTGACTCCTCCACGAGCACCATCGTGATCGTCGGCCAGAACAGCTACGAGGTGGCCGCAACCCTTACAAGCGCCCAGGCGGCTCAGGTGAATGTCGGCAACAAGGCGGTCGCGACCGTCGACGGCACGAGCCGTTCTGTCCCCGGCTCCGTGGTCCAAGTGGGCCCTGTGGCGGTGAGCAGTGGCAGCTACTCGTACCCGGTGGTCGTGGGCCTGCCTGTTGGTCGCAACTTCTTTGATGGCTCGACCGCCGAGGTCAACATCGTGACCAGCGTGGCGAGCGGCGTGACGGCTGTCCCGACCTCCGCGGTCCACACGCTCGGGACGCTCAGCTATGTGCTCGCAGTCGGAAGCAACGGCACCGCTGTGCGCAAGGATGTGAAGGTCGGCACCGTCGGAGGCGAGTACACCGAGATCAGCTCCGGTGTCGACCTTGGGCAAAGGGTCATACTCGCCGACATGGCACAGCCGGTGCCGACGTCGAACACCAGCACCTCGTTCAGAGGTGGGGGGCTGGGTGGCGCAGGCCTCGGCGGCGGGGCCGGCGGCTTCGGTGGGAGCCGCCTCAGCGGCGGCTTCGGGGGGGCATCGGCAGGCGGAATCGGCTGAGGCGGGGAGCGGAACGCTCGCCAGCAACGAGGGGACCTGCTGCTAGCTGGGGCGGCCTCCCGACGAGCGTAGGCTGCGGCCAACGAGCACCGGGAGGCGCAAGAACCATGGTCATGGGCCGACGACCAGGTGTGGCCACCGCTTCGTGGCCAATCACCACAGCGGATCTTGCCGGCATGGCCGGACAGCTCGCCATCGCCATGGCGAGGGTCCCCATGCGCTCGCCACTCTCCGGGGAGGGAAACGCGCTGCACAACGTCGGCGTGGCCGTCACCCGCGAGACCATTCGCTCCTTCATGGGCTACTGCTCGTCACTCCCGATCGACGAGTTCCGTTCGATCGAAGTCGTCCTCGACGATCTGTGCGCAGTGGTCATGCCGCCGCTCGCCAAATCGCTTGGCGTCGACACGGAGAAGTCGAGTGTGGGTGGCGTGCCCGGCGTCTGGTACCGGCCATCGAAGGGCAAGCCCCGGGGCACCGTGCTGTACTTGCATGGCGGCGGGTACATTGGCACATCGCCACGCATGTACGCATTCTTCGTGGCCACGCTCGCACGCCGCATTGACTGTGAAATCTTTGTGGCTGACTACCGGTTGGCGCCCGAGTTCCCCTTCCCGGCTGCCCTCGAGGATGCGGCGATCGTCATGGAAGCGCTCCTCCACGGCGACGCAGACCCGGGCCGCTTCTTCCTCGCCGGGGACTCTGGTGGTGGAGGTCTGGTCACCACGCTGATCTTCGCCACACAGCACGCCCACGTGCGCAGCATCGGCGGGGCACTCCTGTTCTCGCCGGAGGTGGACCTGGTCCTCGACGAGCCATCGGTCAGCGCCAACGCCAAGACCGACATCTTGCCGTGGAACATTCCCACCACCGCCTACCTCCATGGGCGCGACCCGGCGTCGGCGTCGGTGTCTGCAGTCAATCAGGACGTCAGCCACTGGCCTGCCACGTTCGTGGCGTGGGGCGCCGAGGAGATGTTCCGCGACCCGATCCGACGGTTCGCGGCCCATCTCGAGTCCGCCTCCGTCCAGACGGTGGCGTGCGAGCAGCCGGGCATGTTCCACGTCTTTCCCATCCTCATGCCGTGGGCGGAGGCGTCGCGCCGGGTAATTGAGGAGTTGGCGGAGTTCGTCGACAAGCGGCTCGCAGCTGCCGAGCCGGCTTGAGCCGGACATCGAGATGCGCGAGCAAGAGGAACCGACGATCTCACCGAGCGTCACGTCAATTGCCAAGTCAGGGGCCGTCGTGGTGCTCGGCTTGCGCCAGGACGCCGACACTGACGCCATCTTCGATATCTTCGACGACGTCGTCGAGCGCGGGGACGGCTACCCCAACGTCGCACCCCTCACAAAGGACGTCTTCGACGCGATCTGGGTGCACTCCTCGGCGACGGTCGTGGCCCGGGTCAACGGTGTTGTCATGGGCGCGTACTACCTGAAACCCAACTTCCCGGGACGTGCCGCACACATCGCCAATGCGGGCTACGTCGTGGCTCGTTCAGCGCGCGGAATGGGCATCGGTGAGCTCCTTGTCGAAGATTCGATCCGCCGTGCCCCCGAAGTCGGCTTCGATGCCATCCAGTTCAATTTGGTCTTCGCAAGCAATCCGGCGCGGGCCCTCTACGAGCGCCACGGCTGGAAGGTCATCGGCCGGGTCCCCGATGCGGTCGACGACGAAGAGGCGTTGATCTACTGGCGAAGGGTCTGAACCGCCGGGTGCGCTGTGGCACGCGAAAGGGCCCGGGCAGCGCCCGGGCCCTTTCGCCAATCGCTATACCAGCGTCGAATCAGGCGAGGAGTTTGGCCTTTTGCGCCTGGAACTCGTCGTCGGTGATGACGCCCTTCTCCTTCAGGTCCGCCAGCGTGGCCAGCTGCTCGGCGGGGTTGGCGCCCTTCGCCGTCTGGGCCACGTAGTCCGAGAACGCCTTCTGCTGGTCCTGCGCCTGCTTGACCGAGCGCTCGTGCATGCCCGAGCCCCGTGCGATGAGGTAGATCAAGACGCCAAGGAACGGCAGGATCAGAATGAACAGCAGCCACAGGGCCTTCACCCCGCCCGACATGTCGTGGCTGCGGAAGACGTCGATCACGATGGTGATGACGAGGAAGATCCAGAGGAAGAAGATGAAGAATTCCAGAATCGTCCAGAAGATGTCCAGAAGTGGATACGAACTCGCGAGCACAGCTTCTCCTTCAGTTATTCGGGAGCGTCCACGTTGACGCTTCCCGCCGTTACGATCCGAAGTATTGCACGGCTCCGTGCCTGGGAAAACGACCGGTCATCGCGTGAGGAGGGACCCCTATGGGCGACGATGCTGCCAAATTGACCGTTGTCGACAATGCAGAGCTCTCGGGCTACGAAGCCGAACTCGAGGGCCGTCGGGTGGGCTTTATTGCCTACCGACGGCGGAACGACACGCTGGTCATGTTCCACGCCGAGGTCGACCCCGAGGTCGAGGGGCGGGGCATCGCCAGCGCCATGGCGACAGCTGCCTTCGACGATGTCCGGGCGCGGGGACTGACCATCGTGGCGAGCTGCCCCTTCATCGAGTCGTTCCTCGAGCGCCATCCCGAGTACGACTCGATTGTGGCCGACGGCTAAGCGGCCGTCGTCGGACCCTCGAGCAGTCGCTCGAGGGTGTCGGCGAGCGACTGGGCCTCCCCGTCGAGCTCGACCACTTTTTCGCGCGCGCGGGCACCGGCCACCAGGCGGACGTCGCGGCGGGCGAGGCCGAAGGCGTGGGCGAGGGCTGCGAGGGTCGCATCGGTGGCGCCGCCCTCGACGGCGCGTTCAGCCACCCTCACCTTCAGCACGCTGCCGTGCCGGCCGCCCACGCCCGGCCGGCGGGCGCCGGGTTGGACGTGCACGCTGATCCTCATGTGCTCAGGCGCTGAAGTTCCAGGTGCCACCCGACTCGTAATGACGAAGGACGTTCTTGGCCATGAGGATGCGGTGGACCTCGTCGGGACCGTCAGCGAGGCGCAGGGTGCGCGCCGTCAGGTACATGCCGGCGAGTGGGAGATCGTTCGACACACCCGCCGCGCCCCAGATCTGGATGGCTCGGTCGGCAACCCGGCTGTACGCGGCGGGCACGAAGACCTTGATGGCCGAGATGGCGGTGCGCGCCTGGGGGTCGGCGCGGTCCACCTTCTCGGCCGCGTCGATGGTCATGAGGCGAGCGGACTGCACGTCCATCAAACTGTCGGCGATCGCCCCCTGGGTGAACTGCATGTCCTTCAAGAGGCCGCCGTGGACCTCTCTCGTCAGGGTGCGCTCGACCATGAGGTCGAAGGCCCGCCACATCTGCCCGATGCTGTTCATGCAGTGGAAGATACGTCCCGCGCCCAGCCGGTCCTGTGCGGCGCGGTGCCCGTCGCCGACCTGCCCGAGCGCATTGTCGACCGGCACGCGGACGTCGTCGTAGACCACCTCGCAGTGGTCTGAGCTGCGAGAGCCCCAGATGCCGATGCCGCGAACGATGGTGACGCCGGGGGTATCGGTCGGGACGATGATCTGGACCATCTGGCCCGAGCGCCCGAGCTCGCCCGTAGCGTCCTCGGCGCGGCACATCACGATGAAGAAGTCGGCGTCGATTCCATTCGACGTGAACCACTTGTGGCCGTTGACGACCCATTCGTCGCCTTCTCGCACCGCCGTCGTCTTGAGCGAGCGCGGGTTCGAGCCGGCATTCTCGGGCTCGGTCATGGAGAAGCCCGACTCCATGGTCCCCTCGATGAGAGGCAGCAGCCACTTGCGCTTCTGCTCCTCGGTCCCGTACTTGACCAGGATGCTCTGGTTGCCCGAGTTGGGGGCCACGACGCCGAAGAGGGACGCTGCGCCGACGCCGTAGGCGAGGATCTCGTTCATATAGGCGTGTGCCAGGAAGTCGAGTCCCATCCCCCCGTATTCCAGCGGGAGATGGGGGGCCCACAGGCCTTCGTCCTTCACCTTGGACTTGATCGAGGCGCGCAGCTTCTCGCTCGCGGCCCGGTCCTCGTCGGTGACGTTGGTGGAACGGCGGGTGCGCCAGAGCTCCTCTTCGTGGGGCAGGATCTCCTCGTTGATGATCCGAGCGGTGCGCATGCGGATGTCGTTGATGCGGTCGTCGAGCGTCGGAATCGGTGTCACATTGATTGGCATGCTCCTTTCCTAGCAAGGAACCGGGCGATCCCGTCGAACTTCCTGGCCCCATGACCTGCACGCCGACGCGGCGCACCGTAGTATCGGCTCGACCAGCAGGACGGCCGGAGTGCAGTGCCTCGGGTGAGGGACGGCCGGAAGGACATCGGACCCTCGGGGGCGGGGGGTGTGGGTGCGGAGGATCCCAGCGCAGGCGACGACCAACTTGGGGCTCAGCTGGTTCGGCGTCGATCGCCGCTCGCCCGGCGCTTCACCTTGGTCTGCTTCATCAATGTGGTGCAGTACCCCGTCCACCGCACGGCGGCCGGGTGGGCAGTAGGTAACGATGAGGGGGGAAAGCTGTGGGTAGGGAGATCGACCGAAGGGACTTTCTGCGGCTGGGCGCCGGTGCGGCCGCAGCCGGGGTGGCCGGCGGCGCGCTGCTGGCCGGCCCGGGGGCAGGTTTGGCGGGGGCGGCGAGCAAGCCGAAGTCGGGTGGCTCGATGACCATCGGCGTCGAGGCCGAAGAGGACGGCTTCGACGCTGCCCAGGTCACGTGGGACTCGACAGGGATCATCTACGCGCGGACGGTCTACGACTCGCTGGCCGTGATCGCCGCCAATGGGTCCGTCCAGCCCTATCTGGCGCAGTCGATCACCCCCAACGCGGACTACACGCAATGGGTTGTGACCGCGCGTCCCAACATCACGTTCCACAACGGGACACCGCTCGACGCCAACGCCCTCCTCGCCAATGCCGAGGCCCTGGCCTCATCGGCCATCGTCGGGCCCGCCCTTGCCAACATCGCCAGCGTCACCGTGAGCGGTCCGCTCTCGATCACCTTCACTATGAAAGAGCCCTGGATCGCCTTCCCCTACGGGCTCACGTCACAGGCCGGCATGGTGGCCGAGCCGAGCACCCTGAAGGACGGTTCGGCCATGCAGCACCCGGTCGGGACAGGACCGTTCGTGTTCAGCGAGTGGGTGCCCGGCGACCATTTCACTGCCACCAAGAACCCCAACTACTGGCAGAGCGGGCTGCCCTACCTCGACTCGATCACCTACCGACCGATCGTCGACGTCGAGGCGCGCAGCAACTCGCTCAAGTCTGGCACGGTCCAGATGATCCTCTCGAGCGACGCGCAGACGATCCACGACTTCACGGGGAACAGCAGCTACAAGATGATCACCGACCTGCACAAGGTGATCGGGGAGACCGACCAGATCTTCTTGATGCTCAACACGGGCACACCGCCGCTCACTGACTCTCGGGTCCGCCAGGCGCTCGCCTATGCCATCGACCCGAAGCTGATCAACGACACCATTGGTTATGGGATCGCCCCCTTGTCCACCGGTCCCTTCACGCAGGGCACACCGCTCTACGTGCCGACCGGCTACCCGCAGTACAACGTCGACAAGGCCAAGGCATTGGTGAGCGCGGCCGAGAAGAGCCTCGGCCCGATCAACCTCCAGCTCGGCGTGACGAACACCGGCCGAAATGTCCAGCTGATGGAGCTCGTCCAAGCGCAGCTCCAACAGGTGGGGATCAAGTCGACCATCACCGAGGTTCAGCAGGCCGACTACATCACCAACGCATTGTTCGGGAAGTACCAGCTCTACCTCTGGCGTCAGTTCGGCACCCCGAACCCCGACAGCAACTACATCTTCTGGACGTCGCCGACGGCGGCGGCTGAAGGTGCCCCCGCCCTCAACTTCGCCCGGAACAAAGACCCGCTCCTCGACCAGGCGATGAACACCGGCCGGAGCAACCCGTCCGCCACGGCCCGTACCAAGGCGTACCAGAGCGTCTCGCGCCGCTTCGCCGTCGACCTGCCGTTCCTCTGGCTCACCAGGGCGGTCTGGGCCTCGGTGAGCAGCCCCAGCGTGGGCGGGCTGCTCACGCCGAAGGTCCCCACCGGTGGGCTGGCCTACCCGTTCATCTCGGGGGTGTTCTTCCCCCAAGCGCTGTACAACTCGTAGCGGGTAGACCTTCTACGTATGGCCCTACTCGCCCGCAGGTTGGTGCAGCTCGTCGGGGTCCTCCTCGTCGTCACCTTCTTTTCGTACCTGCTCTTGAACCTGCTGCCGGGCAACGTGGCGGTGGCGGTGCTCGGCCCCAACGCCACGGCGGCCGGCATCGCCCACGTCACGGCCGAGCTCCACTTGAACCAGCCCCTGCCCCAGCGCTACATCGAGTGGCTCTGGCAGGTGCTGCAGGGGAACTTCGGCGAGTCGTACCACACGCATGAAGCCGTCTCCACGTCGTTGGCGCAGCGCCTGCCCGTGACCATCGAGCTCCTCGTGATCTCCCAGATCCTGGCGTTCGCCTTCGCGATCCCCCTCGGGATCCTGGCGGCGCTGCGGCCGGGGGGCTGGCTCGACAACATCTCGAGCATCACGGCCTTCGGCTTCTTGGCCCTCCCTCCCTACGTGCTCGGCGTGATCCTGGTGCTGATCTTCGCTGTGTCATTGCACTGGTTCCCCGCCACCGGCTACACGCCGTTCCTCACCGACCCGGGGGCGAACATCCACGACATGATCCTGCCGAGCATCACCTTGGCGGTCGGCTCGCTGGCTGTCTACCTGCGGGTGCTGCGCGCCGAGATGATCGCCACGCTGCAGGAGGACTACATCACCATGGCGGTCGCCAAGGGCATGCCGACGTGGCGAATCCTGACCCGTCACGCGCTGCGGCCGTCCACCATCGCCCTCGTGACCGTGGCCGGCCTCAACGTCGGTGCCCTCATCGGAGGGGCGTTCTTGGTCGAGTACATCTTCGCTCTGCCCGGCGTCGGGGTGCTCGCCATCGAGTCGATCTTCTCCAAGGACTACCTGGTCGTCCAGGGCATCGTGGTGGTAGTGGCGGTGGCGTACGTCGTCGTGAACTTCTGCGTCGACCTGCTGTACCTGTTCCTCGACCCGCGCGCACGGGGGGTGCAGACCCTTGGCTGAGGCCCTGGTCGCCATCGAGGACCCAGCAGTCCTGCCCGACACCGTCGGGGTCCGCCAGCCCCGGCGGTTCACGGTGTTGTTCTGGATCGCCGTGGTGTGGCTGGTGCTGATCATCGCGCTGGCGGTGTTCGCCAGCGTGCTGCCCCTCGACTCGCCCACCCAGGTCTTTGCGTGCATCCCGAACTCGGCCCCGAGCTGGCACCATCTGCTCGGTTGCGACGAGCTCGGTCGAGACATGCTGTCGCGCATCGTGTTCGGTGCGCGCGTCTCTTTGGAGGTGGGCTTCACCGCCGTGTTTATCGGCCTCGTGTTCGGCGGGACCGCCGGGCTGGTCGCCGGCTACTTCGG
The DNA here is from genome assembly GCA_003155135.1 of Acidimicrobiaceae bacterium. Classification (GTDB taxonomy): domain Bacteria; phylum Actinomycetota; class Acidimicrobiia; order Acidimicrobiales; family RAAP-2; genus Bog-515. The sequence continues at coordinate 27,004 of PMFN01000021.1, forward strand.
CGGGAAGACCGACCTGATCATCAGCTCGGCGATGAACGTGCTGCTGGCGTTCCCCGCCCTCGTGCTCGCCCTCGCCGTGATCGCCTTCCTCGGTCAGAGCCTGCGCAACGTCATCTTGATCCTGGGCCTGCTCTCGATCGCGCCACTGGCCCGGCTGGTCCGTGCCAGCACCGTGGTCTACGCCCAGCGCGAGTTCGTCACGGCGGCGCGCATGATGGGATTTCGCAGCCGGCGGATCCTCTTTCGCGAGGTGCTGCCGAACGTGATGCCTTCGACGCTGTCGTTCGCCATCGTGGCCGTGGCCGTGGCGATCGTGGCCGAAGGCGCCCTCTCCTTCCTCGGGCTGTCGGTACGGCCACCAGCACCGACCTGGGGCAACATGATCGCGGAGGGCTCGACGTACCTCTCGGAGAACGCCTGGCTCGCCTTGTGCCCCGCGGCGGTCCTCTGCCTCACCGTCCTGGCCCTCAACTTCGCCGGTGACGGGCTGCGCTCCTTCTTCGACGTGAAGGACTCCGCCCTGTGAGCCGGGGACACACCACGGCCGGCCACGAGTACCCCGAGATCCCCGCCGAGACCCTGCTCACGGTCGAGGACCTGCGCACGACGTTCGACACGCCCCGGGGCAAGCTGACCGCGGTCGACGGCGTGTCCTTCGAGCTCGAGGCCGGACGGACCCTCGGGGTCGTCGGGGAGTCGGGGTCGGGCAAGACCGTGCTGTCGCGCTCGGTGATGCGGCTCCTGCCCAAGCGCGGTGCGACGAGCACCGGCCGGGTGCGCTTCAACGGCCACGAGATGGTGGGGCTCACCCAGAAGCAGCTGCGCGGCATCTGGGGCACCGAGCTCGCCATGGTCTTCCAGGATCCGATGACGTCGCTCAACCCGACGATGCGCATCGGCAACCAGATCACCGAGTCCCTCCGGTACCACCTCGGCATGTCCTCGAGCGAGGCGACCGAGCACGCGGTCGTCCTCCTCAGCTCGGTCGGGATCCCGACCCCCGAGCGGCGGCTGCACGATTACCCCCATCAGCTCTCGGGCGGGCTGCGCCAGCGGGTGACCATCGCCATCGCGCTCGCCTGCGGGCCCCGGCTCCTCTTCGCCGACGAGCCGACGACCGCCCTCGACGTGACGGTCCAGGCCCAGATCCTCGACCTGCTCGCCGCCCAGCAGCGCGAGCGGTCCATGGCGATGATCCTGGTCACCCATGACCTGGGCGTGGTGGCCGGGCGGACCGATGACATCGCGGTCATGTACGGCGGCAAGATCGTCGAGCAGGCGCCGACCAAGACCCTCTTCGCCGAGATGAGGATGCCCTACACCGAGGCGCTGCTCGGCTCCATCCCGCGCGCCGACCAACCGAGCCACACCCCGCTGCAGGCCATTCCCGGGAGGCCCCCGGATCTGGTCAGCCCACCGCCTGGGTGCCGTTTCGCCCCGCGCTGCCCGTACGCGCAGCCCCGCTGCCGGCATGAGGAGCCACCCCTGCGCGAAGCCCCTACGAAAGGGCACCGCTTCGCGTGCTGGTTCCCGGTTGGTACGCCCGAAGGACGCCAGGCTCTCGAGGAGAACAGGGTGCGCGGCGTCGCTCTCGACCCCGCTCGGAGTGTGACGACATGACCACGAACGACGCACTCCTCTCAGTCGAGAACCTCGTTGTCGAGTACCCCGTCGGTCGGGGGCGCAAGGTCCACGCCGTGTCCGACGTCAGCTTCGACGTGCAGGCCGGCGAGACCCTGGGCGTGGTGGGGGAATCGGGGTGTGGGAAGTCGACGGCCGGCAAGGCCATCGTCCAGCTCCCGCGGCCGACGTCGGGGTCGGTGCTCTTCGAAGGGACCGACCTCGTGAAGCTCGATGGTGACCAGCTCCGCCGGTTCCGGCCGCGCCTCCAGATGATCTTTCAAGACCCGGTCTCGTCGCTCAACCCACGCCGGCGCGTCGAGGACATCGTGGGCGACCCGCTCAGCGTGTGGAGCGCGGAGCTCGAGTCGTCGGTGGCCTCTAAGCAGGAGCGCAAGGCGAAGGTGGCCGAAGTGCTCGAGGCGGTCGGCCTCGACCCGGTTTCGGCGGCGGGGCGGCGCCCGCACGAGTTCTCCGGCGGTCAGTGCCAGCGCATCAGCATCGCCCGTGCCCTGGTCCTGGAGCCCAAGGTGCTCATCTGCGACGAGCCCGTCTCGGCGCTCGACGTCTCGATCCAGGCCCAGATCATCAACCTCCTCGAGGCGATGAAGGCCCGGTTCTCGCTCACCTTGGTGTTTATCAGCCATGACCTCGCTGTGGTCCGCAACATCAGCGACCGGGTGGCGGTCATGTACCTGGGCAAGCTCTGCGAGCTGGCACCGTCGGACGTCTTGTACCGCACGCCGGCGCACCCCTATACGGCGGCGCTGCTCGCCTCGATCCCCGAGCCCGACCCGGCAATCGTCCCATCGACGACGGGACGACTGACCGGTGAGCTCCCGTCGTCGATCGACCCACCGTCGGGCTGCCGGTTCCGGACCCGCTGTCCGCGTGCCGAAGAGCGGTGCGCAGCCGAAGAGCCAGTGCTGCGCGAGGTGGCCACTGGCCAGCGCGTCGCCTGCCACTTCCCGCTGGTCGAGGCCCGCCCGGCCGCCCCGGCGAACGTCGCCAGCCAACAGAGCGCGTAGCGCCCGAGCAAAGAGATGGAGAGCACGTGACGTTCAGCTACGAGGAGGCCACCGCGCTGGTGACCGGGCCTGGCTCGCCGATGGAGATCGCCGACACCGAGATCGACGGCATCTCCTACCGGGCCTTCGTCAACGCACCGACGAGCTTGCGCGAGCTGTTCGCCGGTGCCCGCGAGCGCGGTGATGCCACGTTCCTCGTCTACGAAGACGAGCGTTGGAGCTTCGCCGACGTGATGCGCCATGTTGACGCGGTGGCTGCGCTGCTCGTCGGTCGCTACGGCGTGAGGAGGGGCGACCGCGTGGCCATCGGGATGCGGAACGTGCCCGAGTGGGTGATCTCCTTCGCCGCCATATTGTCGGTGGGGGCGATCTCGGTGTCGCTCAACGCCTGGTGGAGCGAGGACGAGCTCGACTACGGCCTCGCCGACTCGGGTGCCACGGTGCTGATCGCCGACCCCGAGCGGGTCGCCCACACCGAGGCGGCGGCCAAGCGCCTCGGGATCTCGGTTCTCGCGGTCCGCTCCGACGAGGTGCCCGAGGGCGTGGACCGGCTCGAAGACGTCCTCGTCCTGGGGTCGCCGATGCCCGACGTCGAGGTGCTCCCCGACGACGATGCCACCATCCTTTACACCTCGGGCACGACCGGGCACCCGAAGGGTGCCGTCTCCACCCACCGGGCCATCCTCCAGGCCCTCTTCGGCTTCGCCTGCGGTGCGGCGATCCTCGGGCTGCGCCGACCCGATGCCGAGCGCGAGGCCGAGGCGGACGCGGGTGCGGCACCGGGTGACCCGCTGGCCTTCATCCTCATCGTGCCGCTCTTCCATGTGACCGGCTGCGTGCCGGTGATGCTCTCGTGCTTCGCCGCGGGCCTCAAGCTCGTCATGATGTACCGCTGGGACCCCGACGTCGCCCTGCAGCTGATCGAGCGCGAGCGGGTCACCAACTTCGTGGGCGTGCCCACCCAGAGCTGGGACCTTCTCGAGTCGCCCCGCTTCTCCGAGTTCGACACCTCGAGCCTGCGCAGCATCGGGGGCGGTGGTGCCCCGGCCCCGCCCAAGCTGGTCCAGCGAGTCGGGGACAATTTCCCCGCTGGGCGCCCCCAGATCGGCTACGGCATGACCGAGACGAATGCCTATGGCCCGGGCAACCACGGCGAGGACTACCTCACCCATCCGACCAGCACCGGGCGGGCGACGCCGATCCTCCAGCTCGAGGTGCGCGACCCGTCAGGCCACGCTGTGCCGACCGACGAGCGGGGCGAGATCTGGATGAAGGGCCCGAACCTGTTTCGCGGCTACTGGGGGAAGCCCGAGGAGACGGCCGCCACCATCGTCGATGGCTGGCTCCGGACCGGGGACATCGGCCGCGTCGACGACGATGGCTTCGTCTACATCGAGGACCGGGCCAAGGACATGGTGCTGCGCGCCGGCGAGAACGTCTACTCGGCCGAAGTCGAGGCCGTGATCTACGAGCACGGCGCCGTCTACGAGGCGGCCGTCTTCGGGGTGCCCGACGAGCGCCTCGGCGAGCAGGTGGCCGCCGTCGTCTGCCTGAAGCCGGGCGCCGAGCTCAGCATCATCGAGCTCCAAGACCACGTGCGCAGCCGACTCGCGGGTTTCAAGGTGCCCACGCAGATCAACTTCATCGACGACCGGCTCCCGAGGAACCCCTCGGGCAAGATCTTGAAGCGCCAGCTGCGAGACGAGTTTCTCGCCGACGAGCCCGGCTGACGCTCCTCGCGCCGCTCAGTGGGGCGGGCCGTGCGAGCTCGGGAGCTCGGGCAGGTCCAGGACCTCGGAAGGCTCGCCGTAGTGCGCCCGGATGGCGTGGCGGGCGAGGACCTGCTGCTCGGTGATCACGCGCTCGGAACGGCCCCGCCCGATGAAGCTGATCCCCCAGCGGGCGAGGGCGCTCAGCCTGTTCTTGAAGCCGGTGAGAAAGGCGAGGTGCACCACCAGCCAGAGCGTCCAGCCGACCACGCCGCCGATGCCGATCGGGCCGAACTTCGCCACTGCCCGGAAGCGTGAGATGACCGCCAGGCTGCCGAGGTCGTGATAACGGAAGGGCTCGGTGTAGGCCGGTGGCGCACCTTCGGCTCGGGCGGTGATGAGCTTCGCTGCGTGGCGGCCTGACTGCATCGCCACCTCGGCCATGCCCGGGAGGTCGTCGAGGGCCATCATGTCGCCGACCACAAAGACCTCGGGGTGCCCGGGCAGCGAGCAGTCCGGTTCGACCTCGATGCAGCCCATGCGATTCGTCGTCGCACCAGCCTTCTCGGCCAACAGCGAGGCGAGCGGGCTCGCCTTCATGCCCGCGGCCCAGACCTTGGTGCACGACTCCACCCGCCAGGACGTTCCGTCGCCGAGTTTCGCCACCACGTAGTCCTCGCCCATCTCGGTGACCAGGGCGTCGGTGTGGACCTCGACGCCGAGCCGCTCGAGGTCGCGCTTGGTGAGTCGAGACAGTCGCTTGCCGAAGGGGGCGAGCAGCTGGCCGGCGCCCTCGAAGAGGATGACCCGGGCTGATGCCGGGTCGATCGTCCGGAAGTTGTTCTGCAGCGCCCGGTGGGAGAGCTCGGCGATCTGGCCGGCCATCTCCACACCGGTCGGGCCGCCACCGACGACGACGAAGGTGAGCCATGCCTTTCGAGCAACTTCGTCCGGCTCGGTCTCGGCGACCTCGAAGGCGCCGAAGATGCGGCCCCGAAGCTCGAGTGCGTCGTCGATCGACTTCATGCCCGGCGCCCACTGGGTGAACTCGTCGTGACCGAAGTAGCTGGTCTGGACCCCGGCCGCCACGATCAGGCTGTCGTAGGGGGTCTCGAGCTGCCGGCCCATCTGCTCGGCGTACACGACCTTGTTCTCGAGATCGATGTCGTACACCTCGCCGAGTTCCACGCGGGTGTTGGGATAGCGGCGGAGCACGTCACGCGTCGCCGGGGCGATCTCACCAGCGGCGAGGATCCCCGTGGCCACCTGGTAGAGGAGCGGTTGGAACAGATGGTGGTTCGTGCGGTCGATGATGGTGACCGCGACAGGAGCCTTGCGCAGGGCACGCACAGCGAAGAGCCCCCCGAAGCCCGACCCGATGATGACCACCCCGTGGGGGCTGTTGGCGCTCATTGTGCTTCAACTCCCTCGTGGTCCCGCTCCACCGCTTCTGTCCCTTTTCCAGCCTAGAGGCGACTCGTCCATTGCGTCGTGGGCGACGCCCCAACGCGCATGAGTCCAAGCACGGGTTATTAGAGTCACCGTCGCAAGTTCCGCTTGCGACTTCAGATCAGGGCCGATTCGAGAGGGATGCGACACTGATGGGCATCTTGAGAGCCATCGCTGGGTTCTTGACCGGTCGGCGCTCGAAGTGGGCAGTCGTCCTCATCGGCCTGGTGGTTGCCGGCGTGTTCGGGCCGCTCGGCGGCAAACAGGACATCACGACCGATCCCACTGCGTTTCTCCCGTCGAGCGCCCAGTCCACTCAGGTGGTCCATCTCCAGGGCAGGTTCGAAAGCGGGCAGAGCAATCCGGCGATCGCTGTGTACGCCTCGTCGTCGCCACTCACCGACCAGGCGAAGTCCAAGATCGAAGCCGACCGAGCGGAGTTCGCCAAGGTCGCCGCCCATGGCGTGGTGCCCCCGGTCGAGTACTCCGCCGATGACAAGGCGGCCATCGTCGTGGTGCCGCTGCGTGCCGGACTCCCCGAGGCGACCTTCAAGAGCGAAGTGGCCCACTTACGCACGGTCGCCCAGAGCGGCCTGCCCCCAGGCGTCAGAGCGGAGGTTGGTGGGCCGGCGGGCTTCGTCGTCGACCTCTCCAACGCGTTCAGCGGCATCAACTCGAAGCTGCTCTTCGCCACCATCTTGGTGGTCGCACTCGTCCTCATCATCACCTATCGAAGTCCGTGGCTCTGGCTGGTGCCGCTTCTGGTCATCGGCATCGCCGACCAGGCGGCGAGCGCGATCGTCTATCTGCTGGCGTCACATGCCGGGCTCGTGGTCAACGGCGAGAGCGCGGGGATCTTGCGCGTCCTCGTGTTCGGCGCCGGCACCGACTACGCCCTGCTCCTTATCGCCCGCTATCGCGAGGAGCTACGGGAGAACGAGGATCGTCACGACGCCATGCGAAAGGCACTGCTCGGCGCCCTCCCGGCCATCCTGGCCAGCGCGGCCACGGTCACGGTGAGCCTTCTGGTGCTCGGCCTCGTCTCGACGCTCAACAACAACCGCAGCCTTGGCTTCGTCGGGGCGATCGGCATCCTGGTCGCCCTGTTGTTCACGGTCTTCCTCCTCCCGTCGGTGCTGCTCCTCTTTGGTCGGCGCTTGTTCTGGCCCTTCGTGCCCAAGGTCGGCGAGGCGGATCCCACGCGCACCGGCTTTTGGAGCCGCACGGGGGAGCGGGTGGCGCGCGCCCCGCGGCTCATCGCCATCGGCTGCGTCGTGTTCCTCGCGATCTTGGCCTCGGGCATGTTCTCGCTGCACACCGGGCTCAGCCAGAACCAGCAATTCCGCACGCAGGTGCCATCGGCCAAGGCCCAGACCCTCATCGCCGAGCACTTCCCGGCCGGCTCCTCGGCGCCGGTCTACGTGGTGGCCAATGCTGACAAGAGCCCAGAGGTCCTCGACGCAGTGCGGGCCGAGCCCGGTGTGGCCTCGGTCACCGAGACGGGCCGCAGCGGCGGGTTGGTCCAGTTCACCGCTACCTTGAAGGCGGCGCCGGACTCGGGGGCGAGCTACGCCACGATCACCGCGCTGCGCGAGCGGGTGGCGGCGCTACCCGGTTCGGGCGCGCTCGTGGGTGGCTCGGTCGCGACGGACCTCGACACCAACAATGCGGCGCGCCACGACACGAAAGTAGTGATCCCCTCGGTGCTCGCCGTGGTGCTGGTGGTCCTGATCCTCTTGCTCCGTGCCCTGCTCGGGCCGGTGATCCTGATCCTCACCGTGCTCGCCAGCTACTTCGCGAGCCTGGGGGCAACCAGCTTCGCCTTCTTTCACCTCTTCAACTTTGCCGGCGTGGACGCCACCCTGCCGCTGCTCGGCTTCCTCTTCCTCGTCGCGTTCGGGGTCGACTACAACATCTTCTTGATCTCGCGGGCGCGCCAGGAGGCGACCGTCGAGGGCACGCGGCCGGGCATCCTGACCGCCATCGCGGTCACCGGAGGGGTGATCACTAGTGCGGGAATCGTGCTCGCCGCCACCTTCTTGGTCTTGGGGGTGCTCCCGATCCTGCTCCTCACCGAGCTCGGGATCCTCGTCGCCTTCGGAATACTGCTCGACACCCTCTTGGTCCGCAGCATCTTGGTCCCGGCCCTCGTCTACGACGTCGACCACTGGTTCTGGTGGCCGGGCAAGCTGTTCCGAGAGCCCGTGCGCCCCGACGCTGCGGCATCCGAAGCGGTGGCCGTCTCGGCCGGCGACTAGGGGAGCGACAGGTCCTCGGCGCCGAACAGCGCCTCGTCCACGTAGGGCATGATCGGCAGCTCGCGGACCTGGTCCCGGGGCACCCAGCGGACGGCGTCGGTCGAGCCCCCGACCTCGGCGCGCAGCTCACCGGCGAACGAGGCGATGTCGTAGATGAGACGGATGGTGTGCAGGCTGACCTGCGACGGCAGCGTCATGGTGTCCGAGAGCACGCGTCGTAGCTTGCCGACGACGACGGTGAGCCCCGTCTCCTCTTCGAACTCGCGTTCGAGACCGGCCACCGGCGACTCGCCGTGGTCGAGCCCGCCGCCGGGCAGGAACCACCGCCCGGCGATGGTGAGGGACAGGGCGGCCCGAGCGAGGAGCACGCGGCCACTGGCGTCGATGCAGACCCCGTAGGCCGCAACGCGCTGGCGCCGTTCGGCTCCTTCTGGCATCACTGGCTCACCGGCGGGTGGAGCCGGGCCGGCGCGATGGCGTAGAACGCCTCGAGCAGGTGCTCGCCGACCTCCTCCAAGTCGGGGTCACCGTCGACTCGCACGCCGAGCCACCCTCGGTGGCCGACGTAGGGAGGGCGGAAGTAGCGATCGGGCTGGGCTGCCACGCACGCCTCCTGGGCGCCTGGAGGCGCCGCCAGCCAGAGAGCGGCCCTGCCGTCTTCGTGGTGGTTGACCCAGAACATGACGAAGGGCCTCTTCTGGCCCACGAAGAAGGTCGGGGTCCCATGGCTGAGCCGCTCGGTCACCTCGGGCAGCGCGGCGCAGCGCGCCCGCAGCCATTCGAGAGGATCAGTGGCCACGAGGCGCCGGCCCCTCAGCGAGTCCTCGGGAATCCGAGGTCGATGGCCGACGTGGCGGGATCGGGCCACCGGCTGGTCACCACCTTGGTGCGGGTGTAGAAGTCGATGCCCGCCGGCCCGTACATGTGGGCATCGCCGAAGAGAGATTCCTTCCAACCGCCGAAGCTGTAGTACGCGACCGGCACGGGCACAGGCACGTTGACGCCCACCATGCCGACCTCGACGTCGAACTGGAACTGGCGGGCCGCACCACCGTCTCGGGTGAAGATGGCGGTGCCGTTCCCATAGGGGTTGGCGTTGATGAGGCGCAGGCCTTCGTCGTAGGTGTCGACACGCGCCACCGAGAGCACCGGTCCGAAGATCTCCTCGTCGTAGGCGGCCATGCCGGGGGCCACGTGATCGAGCAGCGAGACTCCGAGGAAGAAGCCCCCCTCGCAGGTGGGCGAGTCGAAGTGCTGCTCTCGCCCGTCCACGACCACTGTCGCCCCCTGCGAGCCGGCGCCTCCCACGTACCCTGCGACCCGGTCGCGGTGCTCGGCGGTGATGAGGGGTCCCATCTCCGAGTCGGCCTCGTTGCCGGGGCCGATGATGAGCTTGGGCAGCCGGCTGGCGATGGCGTCGACGAGCGGGTCGGCGACCGCCCCCACCGCGACGACCACCGACACCGCCATGCAACGCTCGCCGGCCGAGCCGTAGGCGGCACTGACGGCGGCGTCCGCAGCCAGGTCGACGTCGGCGTCGGGGAGCACCAGCATGTGGTTCTTGGCCCCGCCGAGCGCCTGGACGCGTTTGCCGTTGGCCGTGCCGCGGCTGTAGATCGACCGGGCCACCGGCGTGGAGCCGACGAAGCTGACGGCACGCACGTCGGGATGGTCGAGCAGCCCGTCGACGGCAACCTTGTCCCCCTGCACGACGTTGAAGACCCCCGCCGGCAGGCCCGCCTTGGCCAGCAGCTCGCCGAGCAGCAGGGCGGCGGAAGGGTCCTTCTCGGACGGCTTCAAGATGAAGGTGTTGCCGCACGCGATGGCGTTGGCGAGCATCCACAGCGGCACCATGACGGGGAAGTTGAACGGCGTGACGCCGGCCACCACGCCGAGGGGCTGGCGGATCGAGTGGACGTCGATGCCGGTCGAGACCTGCTCGCTGAAGCCGCCCTTCAGCAGGTTCGGTATCCCGCAGGCGAACTCCACGTTCTCGAGCCCCCTGGTCACCTCTCCCACCGCGTCGGAGTGGACCTTGCCGTGCTCGGCGGTCACGAGGGAGGCCAGGTCGTCGGTGTGGGCTTCGACCAGGTGGCGGAAGGCGAACATGATCTCGCTGCGGGCGGACAGCGACGTCGAGCGCCAGTCGCCGAAGGCATCGCCCGCCACGGCTACCGCAGTGTCGACGTCCTCGTTCGAGGCCATGCCGACCTCGGCCTGGATGAGCCCGGTCGCCGGGTTGAAGACCGGGGTCCGACGGCCGCTCGTCGAGGCAACCTCGGCCCCACCGATCCAGTGGTCGATCTGTCGCATGGTTTCCTGGCCTCTCAGCGTCTGCGGCTCGGGCGGAGCCGGCGCCGTTTGCGGGTGTTCGATCCGCCCGACGAACTTACTCGCCACGGCGAAGGGACCGCCGCCGGTACACTCCCGGGGCGGCCGGTGACCGCATCGGGAGGGGAGGGGCAGTGAAGGAGGGGGACCTCGAGGCAATCAAGGCGCTCAAGTACGCCTACTTCCGCCACCTCGACTTAAAGGAGTTCGACGATCTCGGAGCGCTGCTCACCGCCGATGCCACCGCCTCCTACGAGGACGGCCGTCGGAGCTACGAGGGCCGCGACGCCATCGTCGGCTTTCTCAAGGAGGCGCTCGGCAATCCAGGCTTCGTCACCCAGCACCACGGCCACCACCCCGAGATCACCTTCTCGGGCGACGACGAGGCCACCGGTCGCTGGTACTTAGAGGACCGGGTGATCATCCCCGAGTTCGACATCGAGATCGCAGGAACCGCGTTCTACGAGGATCGCTACGTGCGCGACGGCTGCCGGTGGCGTATCGCCCACACCGGCTACGAGCGGATCTTCGAGGAGCGCCGAGCCCACTCGACCTACGAGCTCTCCTCGTTCACGACCCGATTTTGAACCGATGACGACGACCTCCTCGTTCGACGGGGCAACCGCAGTCCACGCCCGGGACAACGCCACCTACGACGTCACGGTGGACCCTGAGTGGTCCGTGGGCGACAAACCCAACGGTGGGTACCTGCTCGCCATGCTCGGCCGAGCGGCGATCGACTCGGTGGTCCACACCGGCAGCGACCACCCCCACCCGCTGGCGGCGAGTGCCACCTTTCTGCGCGCACCGGGCTTCGGGCCAGCCGAGATCGTCGTCGAGCTGCTGCGCGCCGGGCGCTCGGCAAGCCACGTGCGGGCCTGCCTGCGCCAGGACGGCCGCGCCCAGGTGGAATCGACCTTCACCCTCGGGCGGCTGCAGACGGGTACCGAGCCCCGGTGGAGCGGGGTGCCCCCCGTCGAGGTGCCGCCCGAGGAGGACTGCGACCAGCTGGCACCGGTGTCCGAAGGCGGCAACTTCCCGAGCGGCGTCCTCAGCCACACCATCGAGCGCGTCGATCCGGCGGTGCTCGGATTCGGTGGGGGGACCCCGGGTGGCACGGCCGAGATGCGCGGCTGGCTCCGCTTCACCGACGGCCGCCAGCCCGACCCCCTCTCGCTCCTCTACCTGTCCGACGCCTTCCCGCCGGCCACGCTCGACCTCGGCAGCACCGGATGGGTGCCGACCCTCCAGCTCACCGCCTACGTGCGAGCGCTCCCAGAGCCCGGCCCCCTGCGGGCGCGCCAGCGTGCCCGCCTGGTCGAAGGCGGCATGGTGGACCAGGTGTGCGATCTCTGGGACAGCTCGGGCCGCTTCGTCGCCCAGAGCGTCCAACTTGCCCAGGTGCGCTTCCCCGACGACGCGATCGGCACCGCGCTGCGCTGAACTGCCAGCTCAGGGACGGTGTTTCGGGCTTGTCGTGAGGGCCGGATCGCGCACGATGGCGGGCTCGAGCACCTTGTCGATGGCGGCGACGAGGTCGTCGTCGAGCTCGATGTCGAGGGCCTTCACGTTCTCCACGACCTGCTCGGGGCGGCTCGCACCGATGATCGCCGAGGCCACGTTGGGGTTGCGCAGCACCCAGGCGATCGCCACGGTCGCCGGGGTGAGTCCGGATTCTTTGACCAGGGCAGCGAACTCGGCGACGGGGCCGAGGACCTCGTCGCGCAGCAGCCGCGACATGAAGTTCGCATCGCCGGACAGGGCGCGCGAGCCCTCCGGAAGGGCGGCGCCCGGCGGGTACTTGCCGGTGAGCACCCCTTGGGCAACGGGCGACCACACGATCTGGCTGATCCCCTCGCGCTCACACAGCGGGACCACGTCGGGCTCGATCACCCTCCAGAGCAGCGAGTACTGGGGCTGGTTGGAGACGATCCGGTCAAGCCCCATCTGGTCGGCGATACGCACTGCGTCGGCGATCTGGTCCGCAGTCCACTCCGAGACGCCGATGTAGTGCACCTTGCCGGCACGCACGAGGTCGTCGAACGCCCGCAGGGTCTCTTCGAGGGGTGTCTCGTTGTCGTAACGGTGCGCCTGGAGGAGGTCGACGTGGTCGGTGCCCAGGCGCCTCAGCGACGCTTCGGCCGACTCGATGATGTGCTTGCGTGACAGGCCGCGGTTGTTGGGGTTCGGACCGGTCGGCCAGTAGACCTTGGTAAAGATCTCGATCGAGTCACGCCTCACGCCGTGCAGCGCACGCCCGAGCACCTCTTCGGCTGCGCCGTTGGCGTAGACGTCGGCGGTGTCGAAGGTGGTGATCCCCGCGTCGAGGGCCGCTCGCACGCAGGCCGCCGCCGCGTCCTCTTCGACCTGGTTGCCGTGCGTGATCCAGTTGCCGTAGGAGATGGCCGAGACCACCATGCCGCTGCGTCCGAGGTGTCGATGTTCCATGCGCGGCAGCGTAGCGGTACCGAAACGACGAGGGCCCGCCCCGGTCAGCCGGCCTGACGCTCGGCGTCGCCCTACGCTGGCAGCCATGGCCGTGTCCGAGAGCGAATCGCTCGAGGGCCGCCTCCGGGTGTCGCGCTCGCTGTCGTTGCCGATGGGTGAGATCGAATGGAGGGCGACCACGTCAGGCGGCCCCGGTGGCCAGCACGCAAACCGGGCCAGCTCGAAGGTGGAGGTCCGTTTCGACATCGAGCGGTCCTCGTCGCTCGGTCCCCGCCAGCGCGCACGCCTCCTCGAACGCCTGGGTCCGGTCGTGCGCGCCACTGCGGGCGACGACCGCTCCCAAGCACGCAACCGCCAGATCGCCCTCGACCGGCTCGCCGCGCGGCTCGCCGAGGCGCTGAAGCCCGAGACGCCGAGACGCCCGACCAAGCCGTCCCGGGCGGCCCGGCAGCGGCGCATGGACGACAAGACCAAACGATCCAACGTGAAGCGCCAACGACGCAGCGGCATCGAACTCGATTGAGCCCTCACCCGATCGAGGGATCCGGCTCGTTCGAAGGGCCGCGGGCGGGGAGGGTGGAGGCATGTGCCGGCACCAAAGTGGTTCTCCTCGACATCGACGAGACCCCGGTCCACGCCGGTGGATCCGGGGCCGGCCCTGGAGCGGGCGTCCGAGCAACTCTCTGACGAGCCGGCCGACATCGGTGCGCACACTTGGGCCGGTGCAACCGATCCAGAGGTCGCCCCGGAGACCCTTCGCGGCGTGCTGCAGCGTGAGCCCCGCGTGGATGACCTCGGTCGACTCTACGCCCGCTGCCTCCAC
>PMFN01000021.1:40748-53849 GCA_003155135.1 Acidimicrobiaceae bacterium
CGACATCGACGTGGTCGGCGCCACCCCCCTCGACATGAAGGCGGCGCACGCTGCCGACGCAACCGCGGTGCGGTGCGGCCGCAGGCCGTTTCTCGACCGACGACCTCAATTCGACCGGCGGTGCGTTCGTCCTGCGCTCCCTTGAGGGAAACATTTCCCGGGCTCCAGCCCGACGGTGGCAGCGGGGTCTGAGAGTCGTCAGCGCGTGCGGCCGAACCAGGCGCAGCGGATGCACTCGCGCGTGCCCGGGCGCGCCTCGAGCCGTTCAGCGGCGATCGTGCCGCCACACCGCTCACACGTGGCCGATGTCCCGCGCTCGAGGCGCTGCAGGGCCTCATCGAGGTCCGCCAGAGAGGAGCTTGCATCGTCGATGAGGCTCGCCAGCTGGGCCCGCTCCCACGCGATGGTCGGACCCTCGGGGTCGTGTTCGTCGTCGAGATTGGCGTCGAGGGCGTCGAGCACCACGCCGTCGAATTCGATCCGCAGGGTTCGCAGCCGTGCCAGCGTTGCGGCCCTCTCGGCTTCGAGGAGCAGCCCCAGGCTCGGTGCGTCGCCGGCGGACGGTCCGGGGTGGGCGCGCGACGCGGGCACGGCCGTCATGTGTTCCCGATCGCCCGGGCGAGCTCCGCTCGGCCCATCTTGGAGCGGCCAGACAGGTTCTTGCGCTTGGCCTCGTCGTACAGCTCGGCGCGGGTCGGGCTCGACCCTTCGGTGCGCTCCCGTCTGGCCACCGCTGCGCCCTGCTTGCCGAGCGCAGTTCGTGTGGACGTGGGCAGGTTGGCCAGCGTGCGCTTCGACCGAGCGGCGCTCGCTGCCTTCTTTATGGTGCGCTTTGCTGCGTTGCGCTGGGAGGTGCTTTCCATGTCACCCAGCCCCTTCGTCATGGCCGTGTCCGGGTCGTGCCTCGAACTACGACAATTAGTGCCCGAGAACGAGATGGCGGAAACGGGGGTGGACCGGGCTGTCGTCAGGACAGGAACTGCTCCACGTCGCGCATGGCCGCCTCAAGGAGGCCGTCGGCGCGCGGGCCGGTCTCCTCGCGCACGCCGACGATGGGAGTGAGCGAGGCGTAGCCGGCGGCCACGAGCGAGGCATCGTCGTCGGGGTCCTCGTCCGCGATGTCGCCGAGCGACGGCACCGCCGCGCCGAGCCGGAGCCGGATCTCGCCCTGGCGAGAGCCGCTCTCGAATGGGCCCCCGCCCACGCGCCCGGTGGTCGCATCATCAGCGGGATGGGCAGGGTCCTGAGCGGCTTTGACGATGCCCGCCGTGCCGACCCTCGCACGACGGATGCCCTTCAGCTCCTTCAGCGGAACCGAGGGCAGATTGAGGTTGAGGACCGTGCCGGGAGGTGCCGCGGCCAGTGCGGGGATGAGTGCGACCGCGGTGGCCGAGGCCGTCTCCCATGGGGTGGGATCTGCGCCTGAGCGCATCGAGACGGCTAGGCCGCTCACACCGAGCTGCGCACCGGTCAGCACCGCACCAACGGTGCCCGAGTGCAGGACGGAGCGCCCGACGTTCACGCCCAGGTTGATGCCTGAGAAGATGAGGTCGGGTTTGGGGCCGAAGCCGCCGAGCGAACCGACGATGGTCGAGAGGGCGGGGGAGGCGTCGAGTCCGTAGACGGCGATGTTCTCGACGCCGTCGATGCGCACGGCCCGGTACCCGATCGACTCACGTTCATAGACCGTGCCCACCGCGGCCGAGGCGCCGCTCTGGTTGGCCAGGGGCGCGACCACCACGACGTCGCGAGCTTCGCCGTCCGCCGCCGCCGCCACCCATTCGTCGAGGGCTCGGACGAGAGCGGCAAGCCCGGGCGCGTGCACCCCGTCGTCGTTGGTTACCAAGATTCGCACGCAGGGTTACGATACCGCCGACCTCTATGCCCCACGAACCCGGTGCCAAATGACCTCGTCTGACCCCTCGCCGACCATCTCGCCCACCGGGGAGCAGTGGGCCATCGCCCACGGCCGCCAACAGGTGATCGTCACCGAGGTCGGAGCGACGCTCCGTTCGTACCGGGTCGGCGACGACGAGATGCTCGACGGATTCGGAGCGAACGAGTGGTCCGAGAGCGGAAGGGGACAGGTGCTCGCCCCGTGGCCGAACCGGCTTGGTGACGGGCGCTACGAGTTCGGCGGCATCGCTGCCCAGGCTCCCCTCAACGAGCCTGAGCTCGGCAACGCCATCCACGGGCTGGTCAGGTGGCTCCCGTGGCGCTGCGAGGTCCTGGCACAGAACGTCATGGTGGTGCGCTGCACCATCTGGCCCACCCCGGCGTACCCGTTCCTGGCGTCGCTCGGACTCGAGTACCGCCTCGGACGCGAGGGTCTCGCCGTCACCGCCACTGTGCGCAACGAAGGATCGGTGGCGCTGCCCTTCGGTCTCGGGTTCCACCCCTACCTGCGGGTCGGGACCGATCGGGTGGACACCGCCACCCTGCTCGTCCCCGCCCGCCAGCGCCTGGTCCTCGACGCCCGCTCGCTGCCGACCGGTGAGGCCCGTCCCGTCGGCGGCACGGAGTTCGACTTCTCGCAGGGCCGGGCGATCGGGCCCACCCAGCTCGACACGGCCTACACGGATCTCGAGCGCGACGGAGACGGAGTGGCCTGGGCTTCGATCGCCGACCCGAGCGGCGAGCGAGCCGTCGACCTCTGGGTGGACCAGCAGTTCCGCTACCTGATGGTCTACACCGGCGACACGATCGGAGCGGTCGACCGGCGCCGACAGGGGCTGGCCATCGAACCAATGACCTGCCCGCCTGACGCATTCCGCTCCGGGCGCGACCTCGTGGTGCTCGAGCCCGGACAGGAATGGACGGCCGCCTGGGGGATCCGACCGCGATGAGCTCGGGCTCTCTCGAAGGCCATGTCGCCCTCGTCACTGGGTCCTCGTCGGGCATCGGCGCTGCGGTTGCCCGGCAGTTCGCCGAGCGTGGCGCCTCGGTGCTGGTCAACTCCGCCCACTCGATCGGGGCCGGCCAGGCACTGGCGGCGTCGCTTCCCGACGCGCTCTACGTCCGGGCTGACATCACCGAGCACGACGGGCCGGCCCGCCTGGTGAGCGCCGCCTTGGAGCGGTGGGGGCGGATCGACACCCTCGTGAACAACGCCGGCGCTACGGAGGTCATCGCCCACGAGGACCTCGCTGCAGCCAGCCCCGACGTTTGGCGAGCGATCTTCGAGGTCAACGTCGTCGGCACTTGGTCGATGACCACGGCCGCGGTCGACGCTCTCCGTGCGGCGAATGGCTCGATCGTGATGGTCGGATCGATCGCCGGGCTGCGACCGACGGGGAGCTCGATCCCCTATGCGGCTTCCAAGGCAGCGGTGCACCATATGACGGTGCTCCTGGCGAAGGTCCTCGGTCCGGATGTCCGCGTCAACGCCGTCGCACCCGGTCTGATCGACACGCCGTGGACGGCCGACTGGTCGGAACTCCGGGCGGGGGTGAGCGCGCTGGCGCCACTCCGGCGGACCGGGCAACCCGACGATGTCGCCGAAGCCGTGCTCGACCTGGCCACGCTCGCCTACGTGACGGGCCAGGTCATCGCCGTCGACGGCGGCATTACGATCGTCGCGTAGCTCTCGCCTGGTTCTCTGCCGCCTTGGGCCCGCGGGGCGCGGTGACGACCCACCGGAGCCCCGTGCACAACGTCGTGGCCAAGGGCGTCACCACGAGCGAGTCGAGGAGGGGCGGGCTCGGCAAGCGGAGCTCGCGACGAGCCCAGCCGGGCAGGAGGCCGATCGCCGCTCCGACGATCACCGCGTAGACGGCACGGTCCTCCAGACGTTGGGCGACCCCACGCAGGAGGAAGTCGCGTGCAGTGAGTGCCTGGACGCCGGCGTAGAGCTCGGGGCGGATCCGGCGCAGATAGGCCTCCGCATCCGCCTCGCTCCGCGGTGCCCAGTTGGCACCCAACTCGGTGGCGACCGCCGACATCTCCTCGAAGTACTGGTCGCGATCTGCCTGGGTGAAGCGTCGTGGACCGTAGAGCTGCGACGCCCGCAGGAAGCTGTAGGCCTCGGTGACGTGGACCCAGGTCACGAGATCGGGGTCCGACGCCGAGTACGGACGCCCATCGGGGGCGATCCCGTGCACGCGCCGATGGACCCGCTTGACCGCGGCGATGGACCGCCGAGCCTCCTCCTTGCTGCGGAAGGTGGTCACGCCTACGAACATCGCGGTGCGCTGCAGGCGTCCCGTCGGGTCCTCCTTGTAGCGGGAGTGCTCGGCGACCCCCGCCATAACCAGGGGGTGCAGCGTCTGGAGGAGCAGCGCGCCGACGCCGCCGATGAGCATGGCCCCGAGGTCGGCGTGCACCTGTCGGGCGACACCGTCGGGGTCGAGGAAGGCGGCCTCGGGGTCGGTCACGGGCGGCGCGGGCTCACCGCGCAGGCCGATGGCGCGCCGCATGTCGTCGGCGATGTCGCGCCGGACGGGGCCGGCCAGCGGCCCGAGCAGCCGCCACGGTGCGAGCGCCAGCTGGGTGCCGAGCGCAGTCGCCCGCTGCAGCGTGGGTGTTAGCGCCATGGCCGCATCCACCTTGAGTCTAACGGTGCTCTCTTCGTATCCTGGCGGCGGCGCAGCGGCGCGCGGCGCTCCTGTGCCAGCATGCTCGTGATGGACTTCGTGGTGATCGGCGCCGGCGCTATCGGTGGCGTGGTGGGTGGCCGGCTCCAGCAGTCCGGCCACGCCGTGAGCTTCGTGGCGAGGGGCGACCACCTGCGCGCGCTGCAGAGGTCTGGCCTCCGTCTCGAGCTGCCCGACGCCACTTCCACCCTGGACGTGGAGGCGGTCGCCCGAGTGGAGGAGTTGTCGTGGGATGCGCCTCGGGCTGTGCTCCTGTCGGTCAAGTCCCAAGACACCGAAGGGCTGCTCGACGATCTGGTGCGCGTGGCGTCCCCCGACACGCCCGTGTTCTGCCTCCAGAACGGGGTCGAGAACGAGCGCAGGGTGCTCCGGCGCTTCGCGGGGACCTACGGGGTCTGCGTGATGTGCCCGGCGACCCACCTGCGACCGGGCGTGGTCCAGGCGCACAGCGCCCCGATTGCCGGCCTGTTCGATCTCGGCCGGTTCCCCGGCGGCGCCGACGAGACGGCGGCCCTGGTGGCGGGGGCGCTCGGCGACTCGGGCTTCGAGTCGCTCGTGTTCGGCGACATCATGCGGTGGAAGTACGCCAAGCTCCTCTCGAACCTCACCAACGCGGTCGAAGCGCTCTGCGGGCCGGCGGCCCGCGGCAGCGATCTCGCCAAGGCGGCCCGGCAGGAAGGCAGGGACGTGCTTGCGGGCTCGGGGGTCGCCTACGTCGACGACGCCGAGTACCGCGAGCGGCGCGGCGACAAGATCTCCATTGCGCCCACCGCCAGCGGACCCTGGTCCGGGGGCTCCTCGTGGCAGAGTGCCACTCGCGGCGCCGGGTCCATCGAGGCGGACTACCTGAACGGCGAGATCGTGCTCCTCGCTCGGTTGGGCGGCGTTCCTGCCCCGGTCAACGCATTCCTCCAGCACCGGGCCGGGTCGCTCGTCCGTGACGGCGCCGCAGCGGGCACATTCGATCCGGACAAGTTGCTGGACGAGGCGACTTCGGGCACCGTTTGAGATCGGGCGCCGAGGGAAGGCTGAGATCGGAAGGTGATCATGGCGAACCCGGAGACCGGCACAGAGTTCCAGCGGGCGGTTGACGAAGTCCTCGATCCCGTCTTGCGAGAGCACCGGCGACTGACCCGCTACCGCTCGCTGCTCGGCTGGGCGGCCCTCATGGGTGCCGTGACGGTCCTCTCCTACGTGGTCTTCGGCCAGGCGCCGTGGCCCGAGCTGCTGGGCTTCGGGGTGCTCGGGGCCTTCTGTGCGCGCAGCGACCGCCCCAAGGGGCCCGAGAGTGGGGCGCCGAACCGCACGCGGGCCCTCGGTCGGACCTGAGCTGGCGCTCAGTCGTGGTGGAGCGCAGCGCGGATCTCGCCGTCTGCGTCGTGTTCCCCGCCGGCGGGCGTGGCGATGGTGAGTGCGTGCAGGGTGCCGGTGAAGGGGAACGGCGGTGCGTACTCGTCGGTGACCGGGAAGCCGGCGTCGTGCCCGAGACGCAGGCTCGTCCCCCCGTGCTGGATGGCCAGGGGCAAGGTGCCCTCGAAGGGCACCGCCGCGAGGTCGGCGCCGTCGATACGCACCACGAACCGGCCTCCTTCACCCTCGAGCATGCAGGCGGCCTCGAGGACGTGGCGTCCCGCCGCCGAGAGGGCATCAGCTGGCGCGTGCACGACGAACACCTGGTCTGCGCGCGCGTAGGCGAAGAAGAGGGAGGATCCTTTCAGGAACAGCGCAAAACCGCCGTTCCAATCGCCCAGCGCGCACAGCACGCCTTCGTCGCCGGCGCCGGCGCCGACGGTGACGTCGGCCCTCAGGGTGAAGCCACCGAACAGCATGGGCAGCGACTCGTCGACGACAGGGCTCGCGTCAGGGAGGTACACGGCGGATGCCCCCGGATGGTAGGCAGGAGCGAGGAAGGCGCCCAGGCGTTGGACCAGCGTGTCGTCGATCGGCAGCACGTTGTTCGCCTCGGCCTGTTCGAGCCAGACCCCCGCGAGGTGCCCGACGACCTCGGGATGCTGACCGGCCACATCGTGCGACTCGGAGAAGTCGTCGGCCAGCCTGAACAGCTCCCAGCGGTCCTCGCCGAAGTCCCGGCTCCCGATCGCCAAATCCTCCTCGTCGAGCACGCCGGTCGAGATGTGGTTGGTTGTCGCCTTCCAGCCATCGTGGATGATCGAGCGGGAACCGAGCATCTCGAAGTACTGCGTCGAGCGGGGGTCGGGTGCGGCCGGGTCCGAGAAGGTGGCCCGGATGCTCGACCCGTCAATTCGCTGCTGTGTCACGCCGTCGACGACGGCGGGGAGCTCGATCCCGATGGCGTCGGCCAGCGTGGGCCACAGGTCGTTCACGTGCACCAGCTGCGAGCGGACGCCGCTGCGGGCATCGATGCCCGCTGGCCAGTGCACGACGAGGGGCGTCCTCGTCCCGCCGAGCCAGGTGTAGCGCTTCCAGAGCCGGTTGGGCGTGTTGCCCGCCCATGCCCACCCCCATGAGTAGTGGTTGTAGGTGCGGAACCCGCCCCAGTCGTCGTAGACGGCGAGGTTGTCGGCCAGCGATTCGGGAATACGGGCGGTGAAGCGGTGCTCGTTCGCGCTGCCCTCGACGCCGCCCTCGGCGCTCGCACCGTTGTCCGAGAAGAGCAGCACGATGGTGTTGTCCAGATGGCCACCCTCGTCGAGCGCGGCGAGGAGACGCCCGATCTGTGCATCGGTGTGGGTGAGAAAGCCGGCGAACACCTCTTGCTGGCGGGCCATCATCCGCCGTTCGTCGTCGGACAGCGCATCCCACGCGCTGACCCATTGCGGCCGCTCGCTCAGCGTCGTCCCCGGAGGGACGACTCCCGATTCGAGCTGGCGGGAGAAGCAGCGTGCGCGCCAGGCATCCCAGCCATCGTCGAATGCTCCTCGGTAGGGTGCCACCCACTCGGGGGCGACGTGGTGGGGGGCGTGCATCGCCCCGAGCGCGAAGTACAAGAAGAACGGCTTGCCCGGGGCCGCGTGGTGATGGTCCTTCACATTGCGGATGGCGACATCGGCGAGGTCCTCGGTGAGGTGATAGCCATCTTCGGGCCGCCTCGGGGGGTCCACATAGTGGTTGTCGGCGACAAGGTTGGGCGACCAGTGGTTGGTGTCGCCCTGCAAGAAGCCGTAGTAGTGCTCGAAGCCGAGACCGAGCGGCCACGAGTCGAACGGTCCGGCAAAGGAGCGTTGCCATCTGGGCACGAGGTGCCACTTGCCGACTGCCATTGTGGCGTAGCCGTTGTCCCGCAGCACCCTCGGCATGGGCGCGGCCGACTTCGGGATGCGAGCGGTGTAGCCGGGATAGCCGAGCGGGATGTCTGCCAGGAACCCCATCCCGACCGCGTGATGGTTCCGCCCGGTGAGGAAGGCCGCACGAGTGGGGGAGCAGAGCGACGTCACATGGAAGCGGTTGTAGCGAAGGCCCCCTCGGGCCAGCGCGTCGATGTGGGGGGTCGCGATGTCGGATCCGAAGCAGCCGAGCTGGCCGAATCCGGTGTCGTCGAGGACGATGGCGACCACGTTCGGCGCCCCCGCGGGCGGTCTCGACTCGAGGGGTCGGTCGATGGGCGCATCGCGCACCGTCAGTCCGGCTGGCACATCGCTGCTCATGGTGGCTCCATCTGCTCGCTGGCATCGGGCATGGGATAACGCGACCCCCTGCAAGGGGCTCGGTGACGGGCTGAAGCTACCTCTCGGCCGTCCCTCGCGCAGCAGCGGTGGCCGGGGGAGAGGTAGGTTCGCCGCATGCCCCTCCCCGACGACATTGAACACGGACAACTCGATGGGCACCCCGACGACTCCGCTGAAGAATGGGGGAATCAGCGTGACGACCAGTGGTGGGAGGAGCAGACCCAAGCCGAGGAGTTTGACCTGATGCGGTCATCCCCATTTTGGATCCGGGCGATAGCTCTATTGATAGCGGCAGCCCTTCTTGCCGGAAGCGTTGGGACCTTCGCCGATCTACTTATTGGATCTTCGCGCTAAAAGACACCTCTGCCTGGCAGGGCAGACGAGGTCCGCTCCGGCCTTCACCCCTTCACCCCGGGCGGTCCGCCGGATCGGGCATCTCAAATTCCTCTCGAACTGAGTCTAGGATCTCCGGCCTTTCTAGTCCGGTGAGCCGGCCGACCCTTGCACCTAAAAAGGACGGCGTCCGACCGTATCGCATTCTGTGCTTTCCCCGGTGAACGCCGATAACTCCCATATTTCGATATTTGATGGCCATTTCCACATAAGAAAAAATTCCAACTGGAACCATGACGAGCGTATAGAAGAGAGAATAGAAGGGGTACACAAGAAGCGCCCAATCTCGCGTGCGCCAATTCACCATCAGCACGACTACAAAGTAGAGAAAGAGAACAGTTGCCAGCGTCCATGTTGGATGGGATACATAATACCAGCGCATAGGAAGAAGGATGATCACAATTACTCCTCCGTAAAGGTAAAGAAATGGATGCCTCCATGCCACCCGGAAATTGATAATCATCAGACGAAATTCTCCGCCTGCCCAGGCTGTTCTTTGTCGGGACCAACCACGCAACGTACTTGGTACGGTCGTAGGGACGATGAATGGGATGTGCCCAATTCGGTATTTCTTGAGATTCGCCAAGATACCGATCTCAACATCATTACCTTGAAAAAAGAGGCTATGATTCTCCATAAGATCTCGGTGAACTTCGCGCTTGCCTAAGTGGCACCCTCCCGAGATCATCCATGGCATTATTCTGCGAATTCGCATCGCCATTCGATACTCGTGACCCTGCAAACGCGCCAGAAGGGTGTCGCGGTTCGCCGCGGTCAAGATCACTGATGCCATATCGAGCTGCGCCTCTTTCAACGCGCCGACTAAGTAGTCAAGTGATACGTCGGTCACCGTGTCGGCATCAATGCAGACGACATATCGTGATGATATGGATTGATGAGCGTCGAGGACAATAGTGTCTCTGAGAGTCCCGCCTGTCGCTCGTTGACCGCGTCCGTCCCTTTCCCGTTCGGCTGGGCTCGGAAGCCGAGACGAAACGTGAACTCTAAATCCATGTTGGCGAGCTATGTGTTGAAGTGCCTCATAGAATGTGCCCGTCTCCATGTTGCTCGTAGTGAGCAAAACTCGTTCGCCATAACAATGAAGATAATCGACATTCTCTAGATAGCTAATATGCCCGTAGATTGGAACAATGATTGTGAAATCGGTGCACGGTTCCGTCGCCGATGTGACTGGATAGTAGTTAATGCTCGTGAAGTGGGAACGGAATTGCGTGAGGACATCGATAGAGACAATCAGTATTGGAATGAACAATAACGACGCAACTATATCGATGTTCACGGGCCTTGGTATCCCGAAACAAGCTGGTCTGGGTCTGTCCTTTCCATGAAGGTATTTAGCTCTCGCTCGTCTCGACGCAGTGCTCGCCAGGAAGGAGGCAGAATTGGGCGCTTCTCCGGGGCTAGACGACTTGGGTGGCGGATGGTCCCATCGTCGGGAAGAAGCTTGGACAGTTCTAGGAGCACTTTGAGGGAATCTCGGCCTTCAGACCGCCGGGCGATTTTGGAGATCTGCTCTGTCAGCTTCTTTGGAGGAGCTTGCTTTGCAGTCACCGCCCAAACACGACCGTTCTTTGTTGGGGAGGTGAGCTCGGCTCCATCAAACAACTGTTCATGGAGTTTCTCGCCCACCCGGAGGCCCGTGATGCGAATTTCCGGCAAGGGTATTCCGGCCAGGATGGCGTAACGCCGGACAAGCTCCACAATGCGAATTGGCTCGCCCATGTCGAGGACATAAGTCTCACCTTGGTCTGCCAGCAATGAGGCTTGGATAACGAGTCCCGCAGCTTCAGGAATGGTCATGAAGAATCGAGTGACATCTGGGTCGGTGATGGTCACAGGTTGATCGTTGGCTATCTGAAAGGTCAAGCTGTCCATGAAGGATCCTCGGCTACCCAATACGTTGCCGAAGCGCACAGAGGCAACCCTGGTGCCCCGCATGGCGTGCTCAGCAACGATCATCTCGGCGAGCCGCTTTGTCACTCCCAAGGCCGAGGTTGGGCGGGCGGCCTTGTCGGTCGAAATGTTGACGAACAAACCTGCGTCCGCCTCGATCGCGGCTGCAACGGCGTGCTTTGTCCCGAGGACGTTGGTCTTCAATCCCTCGATCGGGTAACGCTCGAGAAGTGGAAGGTGCTTGTGAGCGGCAGCGTGGTATACGACGTGTGGCCGAACCAACCGGAATATTCGCAGGAGGCCGAGACCGTCTCGTACGTCGGCGAGGATCATTCGTTCGTCGTCAAACAGACCGTGTCCGTGCAAATGGAGCGACAGCGAGTGAAGAGCCGACTCATCGTGATCAAGCGCGAAGACTTCCGCTGCCTGACAGTCCAGCAGCTGTCGAACGAGTTCGCTTCCTATCGAACCGCCCGCCCCGGTGACGAGGATTCGCTTGCCTGCGATGAAGGTCAGGACCGATGGGTCTATCGCCGGGATGGGCGGACGATTCAGAAGTTTCGCTGGCGAGACAGAGGCCGCCCCTTGGCTGACGGTTGTCATGATTGGCGCCATCCTTCCGACACGAATGGGAGTTTGATCAAAAACTTGTGGTGTCTTTTTACTTGAGCGAATGACATCGAAGTGGGATAGCCGGTTGTAACGGCATCAATCGCGGCTGCCAAAGGCCCATTGTCGAGTTGGCATATGCGTCGTCGGGCCTCTGGGGCAGTTCGGCTTTAGTGTGAACACTCGTGGCTCGAGAATTAGAGAAGAAAATGGCAGCGACTGCCGCCGCGCAGCTCGTTGAATCCGGAATGACAGTGGGGCTCGGGACCGGCTCGACGGTCGCCCACTTCCTCCCGGCCCTGGCGGCTCGGGAACTCGCGATCCGCTGCGTCGCCACATCTCTGGCCACCGAGCAGCAGGGGCGCCACCTCGGGCTCGACGTCGAGCCGTTCGATTCCATTGCTCGCCTCGACCTGACCGTCGACGGCGCCGACCAGATCGCCCCCGACGGCTGGCTCGTAAAGGGGGGCGGGGCTGCCCACACCCGTGAGAAGATCGTGGCGGCCGCCACGGAGCGATTCGTGGTGATCGCCGACTCGTCGAAGCCGGTTGCGGCGCTTCATGGGCCGATCCCGCTCGAGTTGCACGAGTTCGGACTCGCCTCGACGCTTCGGCTCCTCGGCGAGGTGACCTTGCGTGATGTGCCGAGGAGCCCTGACAACGGCGTGATTGCGGACTACCGGGGCGCGATCGGTGACCCGGGAGCGCTCGCTGCCTGGTTGGAAGAGGTCCCCGGGCTCGTCGCCCACGGCCTCTTTCCGCCGTCGCTCACCTCGGTCATCCTCATCGGGCGGGGGGACGCAGTCGAGCGGATCGACCGCTGATCGCGCGATCAGGACGTGACGGTCGTGGCCGGGAAACCTTGCCCGGCGAGGTCTGGACCGATCACGACCACGACGTCGAGGCCGGTGGTGGTCGGGACGGGGACCGTCGCAGAGAGAGGCTGGACGGCCGAAGCAGGGACCCCGAGCTCGCTCGCGACGAGCGCGGCGGCAGCCTGCTGCCCGGGGGCGTAGTAGACGGCCGTTGACGAGGCGGTCGCCGTGGCGTTGACCGGTGAGGACAGGGACCAGCCCTGTTGCTGCAGCTGCTGGGTGAAGTGCCCGGCCGCGTTGGCCTCTTGCGTGCCGTTCGCCACCAGCACTTTCACGCTCGAGTGCACGACCGTCGACGTCGTGGTGGAGAGGGAGACGTGCGAGGTCGTCGTCGTGGTCGTGCTCCCGCTCTTTAGATGGCCACTCAGGATTGCGCCGGCAAAGCCGGCGAGCACCAGCGCAGCGATGCAGGCGACGGCGATGCTGAACCGCCTCACCCCTCACTGCCCGACAGGCCCTTGGGACCACTCGCTCTTGCGCCCACCATCGCACCATTTAAACCGGCGCGGACTTGCGGTGCTCGGGAGAGCTTCGGCGTGCCCGAGAGCGACGCGCGCGACGAACCGATCGCCTAGCGCGTGCCCTTGGGCCGTCGCGCCGCACGGCGTGGTGCGCCGTTGACAACGACCTCATCGAGTTCGAGGCGGTGTCCAGCGTCGCAGCGAAGCTCGACATGGGCCGCTTCAGCGCAACCGGAGTGCGACAGTTCGATCGGCGCCCCCTCGGGCGCCAGCCAGCGGTCGCCCCACTGCATCAGGCCCACCAGAGCGACGAACAGGTCCCGACCCTTCTCGGTCAGCACGTACTCGTTGCGAGAGCGCTGCCCGGGCTCCTTGTAGGGGCGCTGCTCCAGCAGCCCTTCGCGCACGAGGTGCCGCAGCTGCGCGGCCACGACCGGCTCGCTCAGTGCAGAACGTCGGGCGAACTGGTCGAAGCGGTGGGCACCGTAGAAGGCCTCTCGCATCAAGAGCACCGCTGAGCGATTGCCGATCAACTGGATCGCCCGGTCGAGCGAACAACGCTCAGCCGTCCAGGTATCGCGGTCTTCGAGTGGTCCCGCCAATGTCACTG
>PMFN01000021.1:53907-63226 GCA_003155135.1 Acidimicrobiaceae bacterium
GCACTCGACCTTTTCATCGTGAATGTGGCCTTTGCCAGCATCGGGGAGGACTTCCACGGTGCATCGATCACCGATCTCAGCTGGATCCTGAACGGCTACGCAATCATCTACGCCGCCCTGTTGATCCCGCTCGGGAGGCTGGCCGACCGCTACGGCCGCAAAACCGGCTTCATGCTGGGGCTGGCGGTGTTCACGCTCTCGAGCCTCGGTTGCGCTCTGAGCCCCTCTCTCTGGCCCCTCGTCGGGTTCCGGGTCCTCCAGGCGGCGGGGGCAGCCGCACTGACGCCGACCAGCCTCGGCCTCCTGATCAATGCGTTCCCGCCGCAGGGTCGCTCGAGAGCCGTCCGCATCTGGGCCGCGGTGAGCGCGTTGGCGGCCGCCGCCGGGCCGGTCGTCGGGGGAGTGCTGGTCCAGCACTCGTGGCGGCTTGTCTTCTTGGTCAACATTCCGATCGGAGTCGTGGCCCTCGTCATCACCAAGCGCATCGTCCCCGACAGCCGGGACCACACGGTCACGCGCCTTCCCGACTTGGTCGGCTCATTCGTGTTGGCGGTGTCCATCGGCGCATTGGCGCTAGGGCTTGTCAAGGGCCCAGCATGGGGCTGGGCCGCACCCGCAACCGTGGGTGCCTTCGTGGTTGCCGCCGTCGGGACGGCGTGGTTCTGGTGGCGCTCCTTGCACCACCCGGCCCCGGTCGTCGAGCCGGCACTGCTTGCCGTGCGCTCGTTCGCCTGGTCCAACGCCGCCATCATCGCCTTCTCCGTGGCCTTTGCCGGCAATCTGCTCCTCGCCATCTTGTGGATGCAAGAGGTCTGGCACTTCACGCCGATGCAGACCGGGTTCGGTGTGGCGCCCGGCCCGCTCATGGTGCCGGCTTTCGCCATCCTTGGGGGCAAGTTCGCGAAGAGCGTCGGGGTCGGCCTCGTCACGGCGGCGGGGTGTGTGCTCTTCGCGGCGGGCATCGCACTCGTCCAGGCCTTCATCGGCCAAGCGCCCCACTACTTCACTGAGTTGCTCCCCGGCCAGATTGTCGGGGGCATCGGGGTCGGGCTCGCCCTTCCGACGATCCTCTCGTCGGCGACATCGGGCCTTCCGCCGGTTCGCGCTGCCACGGGCAGCGCCGTCATCAACATGAGCCGTCAGATCGGCAGCGTCATCGGGGTGAGCGTGTTGGTCGCGCTGCTCGGCGTCACTGTGAGCTACAGCGCCACCTATGAGGCCTTCGCTCACGCCCGCTATGCGTGCATCGCGGCAGCGCTGGTGGCCGCCCTGCTCGCACTCGGCATGACGCAGAAGAAGGAGAGCGTCGAAGAGCTCAGTGGCGTCGTCGTCGCCGATCTTGCGACATGATGCCGACTCGCTGCACTCCTTACGACCCGGACGTCACCAGTGATAGAAGCGGTGACTGCCGCCGCTCTCGTCCATGCCCAGGGAGGGCGAGAAGTATCGCCGCGAGGATCCAGAGCGCGTGAAGCGCGAAACCAAGCCCGGCAAAGACCACGACGAGTAGGGGTGTCAATAGAATCACCGCGACTGCCTCCTCAAGTCCTCCACGGCCCTTTGTCGGACCGGCGTTCTTGTGCCCAAGCATGGCGGCACAAAAACCACGAATGAGCGATGCACTGCGCCGGATTGCACCCCAGCAACCAGGTGGAGCGCCGGACGAAATGCTGACAATCTCTTGCAATGCCAGCTGCCGACATGCATACTCATCGTCACCGCCTAAATAGGTGGTGACGTGAAGACGGTATGCAACGACTCTCCGGGCCTTGATCGGTCCGTCAGGAGGGCTCATGTCGGGAGCTCGAGTCGGTGCCAGTCCTTTTCGTGAGTTCAACGCGAACCGACGGAGAGGTGCTGCCATGTTCTCCCCGCCGAGTCGCTGCTGGAGCGCCGGTCTCCGCTTCCCTGCTCGGACAAATACGCCGATGCTCTGGGCACCCAAGGCTCAGTGCGCTGGTCCCCGAATTGTCGCTTGTACCGCACCCCGGCGCGCTGCGCGTTCAGATGTCGCAGCTCCTGGCACCCTTCGAAAGAGGCGTACCGGCTTGGGGAACACACCGACAAGGATGTGCAACCTATACGGACCCCTAGCACACGGGAGTTCGATTGTATTGGATGGTCTCGTGACAAGAGGCCCATCTAGGTCACTCTCCCCCGTGCGAGCTCAATAGCCAGAGCACAAGAAGATGGCGGAAGAAATCGAGGGGCTCGATACCCCCGAAGAAGCGGGCCGGAAGACGGCACCTACACCCGGCCAGCCAGCCTGGTATTGGAGCCGGCCAAATGAGCCGAACACGGGCCCCTCCTCGGGGGAGGTCATCATTCAGCGGCAAACGTCGCCGCCGCCGGCCCCGCTTGCAGAAGTTCGCATGAGCGACCATCAGGCGCAGACAGCGACGTCGGGGGCGCGCTACGTGCGCACCTCGACGCAAAGCACGGTCACTCCGCGTCGAGGTGTCGCGCAATGGAGACGACCGGGGACAGAGACACGGCGCCAGCCCTCTGGGCCCCCCAACCCCTCCTTTGCCGTCCCCTCGGTCTTGCTGCGTCTGTCGGCCGTCGCCTTCGTGCTCGCAACTCTTTGGTATCTGCCCTGGATGGTGGTGTCCATCCGCCACGACGACGCATGGCTGACCATGCCGCTTCTCGGCGCGAACCTCTTGACCGCCGGGTCGATGTTGCTTGCCATCTTCAACAACTGGAGCCGACGGGCCCCTCGACCCAACCACGTCAGCGCCGAAACGAGGCCGTCGGTGGCGGTCCTCATCCCGACTTGCGGAGAGCCGCCGTCCATGGTCGCCCTCACGATCGAATCGGTGCTCGATCAGAACTGGCCGCAGGACCGACTTGTGATCATCGTCGGTGACGACGCGCACAGCGATGAGATGGCCGAAGCTGTCTATGACGTGGCCGAGCGGTTCCCGGCGTCGAGCATCATCTACCACGAGCCCCCGAGGCGCGGTGACGCACGCCGGCGAGGCGACGCCAAGGCGGGGAACCTCAATTCTTGCTATGAGCTGCTCAAGGCCGGTTACGACGTCGACTGGGTTGAGACCCGAGACGCCGACGACGCGGTCGGATCTCCGGACTTCCTCAACAACTGCCTTGGTCAGCTAACCGCCGATGACGACTTGGCCTTTGTCCAAACGATCAAGACCGCTCGGGTCTCCGGGGGAGACCCATTCGATAACAACTTCATCGCGTTCTACCGCGGCAACATGTTCGCCCGCCATGCAGCCAATGCCGTCTTCCCCTGCGGTTCGGGTCTGGTGTGGCGCCGGGAGGCATTGGATGACGTCGGGGGGTTCCCGGACTGGAACCTCGTTGAAGACCTGCAGTCCGGGGTTAATGCGCTGCGCCGTGGTTGGCGCGGGGCTTACATCCCGATAGTGGGTGTGGTCTCGCAACACGCACCCGAGGACATCCCGAACGTCTACAAACAGCGCGGGACCTGGGCGCTCGACACGATTCGCCTCTTGCTGTGGGGGAACTTTCGCGGTCTGGGCATCCGCCAGTACCTCCAGTTCTTGGAGCCGGGGCTCTACTATCTGCAGTGCTTCGGGACGATTGCCCTGATCTACGCCACGCTTGTCACGCTCTTCTTCCACATCCACCCACTGATCTCCAGCCAGGCCGAGTACTGGATACATCTCCTGCCGTTCGTGGCGGCGCTCGAGTTGCTTCTCGTCATGCTGGCCGGGGGAGGTTCGGCGCGTGCCGGCTGGCGGATGCGCGTCATGTTGATGGGCCTCTTCCCGGTCTTCACAAAGGCGTCGGTCCTGGCGCTCGTCTATGGGCCCAAGAGGAAGCCCACCTACAAGGTGACCCGCAAGGAGGACGAGTTCGCACTGTATTGGCGCGAGACCATGATCCAGTCAGGATGTGTGCTCGCCCTCGTGGCGAGCATCATTTACTCGTTCACGGAGAGCCCCAAGCACTTCACCATCGACGCTGGAGCCATCTACTGGGCGTTTTTCTTCTCACTCCTCCTGGCCGGATTCGTTCGCAAGTCATGGTTCGGCATCTCGTTGCTCCCAAGGAGGGGACAAACGGACAGAGGCGCAGCACATGACTCGGGCGGTGCAGGTCAGCGCCCGCGCGAATGGTCCGAGGAGTCGAGCTCTCCGATCGTCACCCCGTCGGGCCCGCAGCACCGGCGGCCCGGCCGAATCCTGGTGCTCTCCGCCCCGGGGAGGAGGGCGAAGCACCGGCGGCCCGGCGCCAGCCGGACTTCCTCCCGGTTCGGCACCCGCTCCCGGACGCTCGAGCCCGCCCCGCGGCTGGTCGCCCGCTCGACCTGGACTTCGCACTTCTCCTGACCCGCCCCATCCAGACGATCCTCCCGTCTGGATGGGGCGCCGGGTCCTTCCGCTGACGCTCGACGACGCTGCAGCGTGCGCACAGCGTGCTTCGCCCTGAACCTGGCGTCGGTGGCCTGCTCTGTGCGTGGGTCCGTGCACCGACATCGTTGGCCGGTCAGGAGCCCTGACGGGCAGCCCACGCCACCGTGTGAGTGCGGTGTGAGGTGGAGGTCAGCGCCGACGCGCAGAGTGGTCTGAGGAAACCAAGACCACACCTCGGAGGCTCGAGAGGTGGCCGACGACACGACTGGCCCACGGACACGGACGGAGTGCAGATCATGCCGGACTTCTATTACCTGATCAATGTCAGAAGTGGCCTCGCCCTGGACGTGGCGGCCGAAGGCGGACGGGGGGGTTCCCCGCTCATCCAGATGCCGATGAGCTGGGAGAACCTTCCTGAGACCCGCGAAGGCGACTCCAGCCGACTCTGGCGCTGCGCCGGCGGCAGCGAGAACATGAACAAGCGGGACTGGCTCGTCAACAAGGACGGCTTGGTGCTCGGCCACCGATCGGAGCTGATGTTGGGGCACGAGCGTGCCGAGCGCCTGTACGCCTTCGAGGACGGTGACGGAGCGCAGCCCAGCGATGTGGAGCAGCAGCGGTACCAGGTGTCTGAGTACTTCAACCGAGACGGCATCTTCGGGGCCTTCCTGATCTGGGACGAAATGGATTGCGTCCTCGGCGTCGAGGATGCCTCGTGCCAACCCGGGGCACGCATCGTCCAGTGCCCGATCGACTACGGCAGCGCCCAGCCCCACCAGAGTCAGGCGTGGTATCTCGTGCCTGAGTTCCCCGAGGCTGGCACTTCTTCGGGTTCATGCACTTTGCTGCCCTGGGAGCGCCAGCCCGCCCCGAGGCTGGCCATCTCCGCCGCATAGGGCAAGGCCATCGCCTGCGACCGGTGACCTTCGTCAGGGGCCGGCCCGACACGAGCGGGGATCGACCCGCATCGGTCTTGTGGCAGCAGCCGCCGCGGTGACGCGCCAGGCGCCGTTGGTTTGCCGTTGGAACCGGGGCGGACGTGGGCGTCGGGGCGACCCGACGGGCGTGCCTCGACTCCTCATCCCCCTTCGTCGCACCTTCTCCTTCTCTCGCTAGAAGTGGCACTCCAGAGCGCTTTGCAGCCGGTCCGCAGCGAGCGGCACTCCGATCTCTCGCACGAGCGGTGCGCTCACAGCTCGGAGGGTCGAGCCTTCCGGCGGGCGGGGTGACTGGCGAAATGCGGGACGCTTTGCGACAATTCGACCTCGAAGGCGTGCGCCTGCTCGCTCGAATCCGCCAATGCTTCTCCCCCCTACCGTGGCCGTTGCTCCGCTGCGACCCGTTCCCTCGGATGCGATCGGGAGCGAGGTCGTTCCCACTTGACGGCTCCAGCGGCGCAACCGGGCACGGCGGCAATGTGCAACCATGCGGTTGGAGATCCAAGTGCCAGTTAGACGACGCCAGTCGAGATCCGTGCGCCGCAGGAGGGCGGTGGTGCTTTTGTTCGCCTGCGTCGCGGCCGCGGCCGTCGGCTTTGTTCTCGCCCAAGGTGGCGGCAGTAGCCACTCCGCCGCCCTGGGCCCCACCGGCCACAGGGCTGGGACGACAACCGTCGTGNNGTGTTCGCGGCCAACATGGCTGCGCTGTGGAGCGGCGTGTCGAGCGGGGTGGCGCAGAATGCGGTCCCCGGCTTCTTCCCCGAGCCGGCCTATCTGCAGCTGAAAGACATCTCCGGCGCGGCGAGTGACTACACGGAGCGATTGATCGCCGAGTACGAAGAGGACGTCGCTTCGGCCCATCAACTTCTCGGTCCCGATGCGGCGTCTGCGCAGTTGGTGGGAGTGGATGTCGACGCGGCCTATGCCCACTGGGTCGCGCCCGGGGCGTGCTACAACGGCGTCGGGTACTTCGAAGTGCCGAACTCCCGGGTGCTGTACATGGTCGACGGGCAGGAACGCTCCTTTGGGATCGCGTCGATGATCTCTTGGCGGGGGGAGTGGTACATCGTGCATCTCGGAGCGGTGCTGCGCCCGGGGGACGGCGGGACGGTCGACGATCCCCAATCAGGGCCCGGCGTTCCCTCGTACTCCTCGACCTGCTGAGCGGCTGACCCACCAGGCACGGCGCAACGGCTGGCGTTGTCGAGCCACCTACCGCCCGACGAGGGCGACGAAGCATGACGTCGTGCCTGTCACTCTTGCGCCGACCCCGGGTAGGAGGAGGCCCTGACGGCCGTCCGAGCACTTCCACCCGGCAACGGGCTCTCCTGACCTGGCTGCAGACCAGGTTTTTCCGGGCCGCGCGAGATATCGTTCCGGCGAACAGACAGAACGGGTGACCTGTGATTTTTGACTTGATTCTCATCGGATTGGTGATCACGCTCGAACCGATCCCGCTGACTGCTTTCATCTTGGTGCTGGCGTCCAAGGGAGGGGTGAGGAAGGGCGCTGGCTTCATCTTCGGCTGGCTGCTCTCTTTGGCGGTCGTCGTCGCCCTGACCATCTTGGTGACGGGCAACAAGCCACCCAAGCCGAGCACCGCTCCGTCGCTCGCTGCCATCGCAATCAAGATCGCGATCGGCGTGGCGTTGCTGCTCATCGCCTTGCGTCAATGGCGCAAGATGGGAAAGCCGAAGAAGCCGAAGAAGACGCCCAAGTGGCAAACGGGTATCGACAACATGTCGCCCTGGTACGCGATGGGACTTGCTCCGTTGACCCAGCCCTGGGGGCTCGTGGCGGCCGGCGTCGCAACCATCGTCGAAGCCAAGCTCTCGAGCTGGCAGGACTACATCGCTTTGTTCTTGTTCTGCATTGTGGCCACCGCCGTGTACCTGGCGCTCGAGATCTATGCAGCATTCCGGCCCGAGAAGACCCAATCGTTCCTCGCGACGGCCCGTGCGTGGATCGACTCCCATACGGACCAGGTCATCGTTGTGATCTCACTCGTGCTCGGATTCTGGCTGATCGGGAAGAGCATCTACACGCTCGTCAGCTGAGCTCTGAACCCCGTGATGAGGGATTTGACGTCTCCAACAGCCGCATAACGAACGATCCGAAGTTGGTGCGAGTTCGGTGGTACGAGGGGAGAAAAGAGCGTCTGCGCGTCGCTGACGCTCCGCCAACCCAGTTGAAATGGCGTTGACCATCGCTCAAGCCACCAGGCCGTCACGCATTCCTCCCGCGCTGACCCCGTGCGCCCCCCCACATCGCTCGTGAGACCCGGCTTGGACGAGGTGCAGACAGCCCGCGCTCGCGTTGGAGGGACGGTGGTCGGTCGTATTCCGACCCGCATGGGCGACGGCGAACTCGGTCAATGCTGGTGGACCATGACCAGTCCGTGGACCATTGACGAAGGCCGGGTACCCTCACCTTCGACCCGGGATACGACGCATAGAACGACGGCGTGCTCGACGAGGCCGCACCCTGCGTGCTGTTGGCCAGGGGCACCGCTCTTGCCGTCCGACGGGGGACATCCCTGGCCATGGCCCAGTCGCCGCCATTCTCCGTTCCGCCATCTGAAGCCGACAGGTCCGATGGCGTCGGCGACCGACGACATCTGAGGCGACCGATGACGCTCGCACCCCGCCGCGGCAGGCCGGCGGCGGGGTGCGGAGCCATCTTCGATCAGGCCGTCGTATTGGCCTGATCACCGCACCGGACTAGCCGGCGGTGCTGCTGCTCAGCACCGGGATGTTCGCGTTGATGAGCGCACCGACGGGTGATGCTCCACCTACGAAGGAGCCCGACGACAGTATTGGCGCGTTGGCGTTGATCAACGTGCCTGTGGTGGAACCCAAAGCCCCGAACCCTCCACCGCTACTCGAGGCGATGGGGGCGTTCACATTGATCAACGACCCGACCACCGAGCCGCCATCGGCGACTGTGCCAGACGACAGCACGGGTGCGTTGACGTTGACCAACGTGCCTGAGCCGGGGCCGGTCGCGCCGGTTGCCCCACCGCTACTCGAGGCAATGGGTGCGTTGACGTTGACCAAGGGGGGCGTCGACTGCGTCGTGCCGCTCGCTCCGGTCTCGATCGTCGACGTCACCGGCGCCATTGTGCCGGTACCACCAGTCTCGGTCGTGGCGGTCACCGGCGTCATCGTGGCGTTGGCGGCGCTGCCGACCTCGTCGGTTGGCACTGCCGCCGTCCGGGCCGCACCCGCGGCTGGCGACGCGTAGACCCCGCCTTGGCACGAATCACCCATGGCTGAGCTTGTTCCGGACATGATTCCGACTGTTGCCAGCGCCAGAATCGAGACACTTCCTGCGGCCATCATTGTGATGATGGCGCGCTTAATAGAATTATTCATTTGAGAGATCTCCCTCACGATTGGTCTTCACATTCTTCTGTTGATTGGTGGTGGCGAGTACGCCACAAAACACAACAGAGGTGCTTAGCCAGGTCGGGAGTACCGGAGATCGAGGAGAAGTCGCGGGGGGCGTCTGAAGAGGACCCCCACGCCGATGACGAAGAGCGTCGGTAGCGCCAAGCCGAGAGGGATGTGCGCCCCCAGCGGGCCGCCTCCCTGGGAAGCGGGCATATCGCTTGCCACGGTGCTCCCGGCGATGGGGCCTGGCATGGGAGCTTGCGGCACAGGGAGTGGTGACGGGTTGGTCGGCGAGACGGATCCGATCGAAAGTGCAAGTGGGAGTGGCCGGGCCGCCGTTTCGTCGAGGATCGACGTGTGCAGCGTGCGCGGGACAATGGCTGCGACGGGACNNGCCGTCAGCGCGCCCACCGGGAGCGGACTGGGCACACGAGCGGAAAGTGTCCCGGCGGGGAGAAGGGAGGAGGCAACGGCGGGGAGCGCCCGATTGACCGTCGCCACGGTGTTCGCCAGCACCGGCGGGATCACCACCGCACCAGCGTCGATGGCCGGTGCGGTGGTCGTGACGGTCGCGTTGGCCGCCGTGATCGCAGCTGTGAGCACCGGAGTCGCTGGTGCAACCGGCACGGTGGTGGCACCAGCG
>PMFN01000005.1 GCA_003155135.1 Acidimicrobiaceae bacterium
GACGGTGCCCGTCGGGGTGCCCGCTCCCGGGGTGGTGGCGGTGACCGTGGCGGTGAAGGTCACCGACTGGCCGATGACCGACGGGCTGGTGTCAGACGTGAGGGCGGTTGTGGTGGCTGCTTGATTGACGGAGTGGGCGAGCGGCCCCGACGTGCTGATGGTGAAGTTCGAATCGCCGGAGTAGACGGCGGTGATCGCGTGCGGGCCCGGCCCGGCGTAGGTGAGGGAACACGTGGCGACGCCCGAGGTCAGACTCCGTGCGCTGCAGCTCGGAATGGCCGTGCCGGCTTCAAAGAAGGCGACCGTTCCCGACGCGGTGCCGGTGCCGGGGGCGGTGGGCGCAACCATCGCGCTGTAGGTGACATGCTCACCGCTGACCGAGGTGGATGACGGTGCCGAGAGAGTGGTCGTGGTCGCCGATTTGGTCACGATCTCGGCAACCTTGCCCGAGGTGCTCGTCGCGTAGGCAGCCGTTCCAACGTAGGTGGCACTGATCTGGTGCGGTGACCCGGCCGCCGGAAGGCCGACCGAGAAGGTGGCTGTGTCGGGCGAGAGCCCATTGAGCGAGCCGGTGCCGAGGAGCGTCGTGCCGTCGTAGAAGTCGACCGTGCCGGCCGGCGCGCCAGTCCCGGGGGCGGTGACGGCCACGGTGGCGGTGAGCGTGACCGACTGGCCACTGACCGACGGGTTGGGTGCGGCGCTGACGGCTGTGGTGGTGCCGGCCGGGTGGACCGTCTGGGTGAGGACCGGGGACGTGCTGGCGGTGAACGAAGCGGATCCCGCGTAGGTGGCGGTGATCGAGCTCGTGCCGAAGACGGCGAAGCCGGTGGAGAAGGTGGCCGCATCGGTCGACGCCCCGTTGAGCGCCCCGGTGCCGAGCAGGGTGGTCCCGTCATAGAAGGAGACCTGCCCGGTCGGCGCCCCGGTGCCGGCGCTCACCTTGACCGTGGCGGTGTAGGTGACCGACTGGCCGCTGACCGACGGGTTGGGCGTCGACGTGAGAGCGGTCGTGGTCGGGCCCTGGTTCACCTGGGTGAGCGAGCCGGTCGAAGCGACGAAGCTCTTGGTCGCACTCGAGAAGGTGGCCGTGATGGTGTGCGAGCCGGGCTGGGTGAAGGCACTCTCGACGCACGTGGCGCCCTGCGTGCCGAGCGGGACCGGAGAGCACAGCACTGTGGTGCCGTCCTCGAACGTGACCGTGCCGGTCGGCGTGCCTGCGCCGGGCGCCTTGGCCGCCACCGTGGCCGTGTAGGTGACCGGCGTGCCGCTGGGTGACGGGTTCTTGGAGGAGGTCACGGTGGTCACCGTCTGGGCGGCGTTGATGGTCTGGGCCAGCGCTGCCGAGGTCGAGGAGGCGAAGTCCCCGTCGGTGCCGTAGGTGGCGGTGATTGACTGGGCGGTGCCGAACGGAAGCGAGCTGGTCGTGACCGTCGCCTGGTCGGGGGTCTTGCCGTTGAGTGTGCCGGTGAGGGTGGACGTGCCGAGATTGAAGGTGACCGTCCCGCTCGGGATACCGGCGCCGGGTGCTGCGGCGGCGACCGTGGCGGTGAACGTCACCGGCTGTCCGATCACCGAGGGGTTGGCCGATGAGGAGATGGTCGTGTTGGTCGGGTCCGCGTTCACGACCTGGCTGAGAGCCGTGGACGGGAGGCTCGCCGCGTCGTTGGCGTCACCGCCGTAGGTGGCGGTGATCGTGTGCGCGGCACCGACCGAGAGCGTGCTCGTGGCGTAGGTGGCGACGCCGTTGGCCCCGAGGGTACCGGTGCCGAGGGTGGTGCTGCCGTTCGTAAAGGTGACCTGGCCTGTTGGCGTGCCCGAGCCCGGGCTCTTGACGGTGACGGTGGCGGTGAAGGTCACCGGCTGGCCGTTGACCGACGGGTTCTTCGAGGACTGCAGGACGGTGGTGGTCTGTGCCGGCGCGACGGGCTCGATGACGTTCGTGGTCGTGCTGGTGTTGTAGTTCGTGTCCCCCGCGTAGACGGCAGTGAGGGAGTTGGTCGCTGGGGCGGGGAGCTTGGCCACAAAGGTCGTCTGGTCGGTCGCCGCCTTGTTGAGGGTGCCCGAGCCGAGCTTGGTGGAGCCGTTGTAGAAGGTGACGGTGCCGGTCGGCGTACCGGTGCCCGGGGCGAGCGGGGCCACGGTGGCGAGGATCGTGAGCGCTTGGCCGCTCACCCACGGCTGCGGCGGCGTCACCGTGAAGGCCGTGGTCGTGCCCGAGAGCCCCACGGTCAGCGACACCGGTTTCGACACGCTGCCGAGATCGCTGGTGCTGGCGCTGTAGGTGGCGGTGAGCGAGTGGGGCGACCCTGAGGCGAGCAGCTTGGTCGACGTCGTGTAGGTCGCCACGTCGGCTGCCAGCCCATTGAGGTTGGAGGTGCCGAGCGTGGTCGTGCCGTCCTTGAAGGTGACCGAACCGGTCGGCGTCCCCGACCCGGGTGTCGTCACCGCCACGGTTGCCGTCAGCGTGATGGGCTGGCCGCTCACGAGCGGGCCGGCGGGCGGGCTGAGCGCTGTGGTGGTCGAGGCTGCGCTCACCACCTGACTCAGCAGAGCCGAATTGCTCCCGGCGTAGGCGGTGGTCCCGGTCGCGCCGAGGTAGTCGGCGGTGATCGAGTGCGACTTCACTGACAGGGCCGACGTCGTGAAGGCCGCGACATCGGGCGACTTCGCGTTGAGGTTGATTGTCCCGATCGTGGTGGTCCCGTCCTTGAACGTCACCGATCCGGTCGGCGTGCCGGTGGCGGGTGCCATGGGGGCCACGGTCGCGGTGAAGGTGACCGACTCGCCGCTTACCGACGAAATACTCGAACTCGTAAGGGTCGTGGTGGTCGTAATGGCCAGGGGCGCGGCGGCGGCCGGGAGGATCAGGAGACCCGATGCTGAGAGGGAGAGAGCACCGACGGCGATGGCGATGCGTCGCCAGCGGGGGCGTAGGGGAGTTGGCGCAAGCTGCGGGATGACCGCGTGCGAGCCGGATCGACGCTTCATGCTGCTCATCTGCGCGGCCACTTTCATTACTGATCGGTAGGAATCACCGAAGTGGAGAACGTACCATCTTTTGGCATTGATTGCGCCATATTGTGATTCATTCGACAGTCCGCAGCACACACAGCGTCAACTTCATCGGCATTCTCCCTGGTGGGAGCGGACAGCGGCCGTGCAAACCGCTTTATCAATGCACGCGGCGGGACTTCGTAGGCTCGCAACCCCAGCGCAATCGAGTGTCAGGTGAGCGCTGAACTCGATCCGAACTCGTGTGAGGTGCCGCGGTAGCGGTCGAGGACGGTCGCGACCTCCCTACGGCCTTCGGCGATCAGCTCCTCGGTCCCGGAGAAATCGCTGTAGTCCGACGACGGTTCACCCCCGCCCGAGAAGACAGTGACTTCGACGCCCGGAGGCAGCTCGGCCAGCTCTCGGGCGAACCGGGCGTGGATGGCGACGAACAGAGCGCTGAGCATGGCCTCGATCGGGCGACGGGGCTGCATGGGCCGGTAGTGGAGTGGGCCGCACAAGAGGACGAAGATCCGCGTCGCCCCGGCGTTGACGGCCCTGGCGATCGGGACGTTGTTCACGACCCCGCCGTCCATGAGCAGATCGCCGTCGATGTCGACGGGCGGCAGGATGGCGGGGATGGCCGCCGAGGCCATCACCGCTTCGACCGAGGGGCCGTGGGTGAACCAGCGCTCGCGACCGTCGGTGAGCGAGGTGGCGACCACCTCGACGGGGATCTTGGCCTCCTCAAGCCGCTCAAACCCGATCCCCTCTTCGACCACCCGTCGCAGCCCGTGGTTCGAGTGCACAGCCGGCCGCAACTGAAACCATCGCCAGGGCCCGTGTGCCCGTGTCCGGGGGAAGATGTCTTCCCCTTTGATCCTGCGCCACACCTCGTGGAGGTGCTCGATGCCCGCCTCGGTCGGGTCGCCGGCGAACGCCGCCCCGTTCACCGCACCGACCGATGCTCCGTAGATGCGATCCGGGATGATGCCCCGCGCCACCAGCTCGGCCAGCATCCCGACCTGCACCGCTCCCCGACTGCCCCCACCGGCGAGCACGAAGGCGGTGATGGCTTTCGGGTCATCGGCCTGAGCGCCCCTCCAACCCCGCATGCGCGTCCGCATCCGCCCGAAGATCCGGCCCTCGGCGTCCGACGTGGCGGTTTCGCTCACTTCGCCGGCCTCCCGGCGGACCCCCCCGGTGACGTCCCGCTTCCGTCCACGCTCGGATTGTCAGGGGCTGCGTTCTGGCGCTGACGCCACGCCGTCCAGCCGGTGTGGTCGCGCCGGACCGCCCAGACCACCGTGTAGATAGCCATGGCGATGAAGGCAACCACGGCGATGCCGAACACGACGACGAAGGCCACATTGATGGCGACGAGCTGCGCGGGGACCTGCATCGACTCAAAGGCTACGAGAGTCTCAGGCGGGGGGCAGACGAACCCCGGGGGCGGTGTCACAGCGGCTCGCCACACTCGTTGCATGACCAGCACGCGAACGAACCGCACAGCCGCTGTCGGCGCACAGTTGCTTCGGCCCGCACCGCCCTCTCGCCCTGCCACGTCGGAGCTGTTGTCGGTGCTGCGGGGGGACGTCGCCCGCCGACCTGCCGTCGACCCGGGCCTCTCCGGTGGCCTCCGGGCGTGGCTCGAAGACGGCGTCGCCACTATCGGCGAGCGGTCCGAGTCCATCCGCGTGACCCCGAACGACTTGTCGGGCCCCTGGCCCGATGGAGGATGCCACGTCAACGATTCGCTCGCCCTCGGGGCCTTGGTGGGGGTGGCGTTCCGCCAGTTCCTGAGTGCCGGCGCGCTCAGTGATCCCATGTCCGAGGGCCTCGCTGCACTCGCATGCCTGGGCCGGCGTGACATCGTGGGCTTCATCGAGTCGATGTCCGGCGAGGCAAAGGCTGCACTCGCCGGTGAGCTCAGGCGTCAGCTTGCGCTCATGGCTGAGCGCTGGCCCCGGCTGCTCCCGGGGTGGCTCCCCCGGACGCATGAGCGTCTCACCATCCCCCTCGGGGGAGGGTCGGTGGTCTTGTCGGGGACCCTCGACCTCGTACTCGGTGCCCCCTCGAGCGGCCGGGCGTCGGTCTGCATGGTCAACGTGCGCTCGGGCGAGCAGCAGTCCTGGCACCGCACGGCGCTCGGTTTCCTCGCATTGCTCGAGACGCTGCGCAGCGGCGCCGCCCCCTTCCGGCTGGCCACCTACTACTCGACGACGGGGGAGCTCGATGTCCAAGACGTCAGCGACCAGGTCCTCACCGAGGCGGTCGAGTTGACGATCGACGTGGTGGCGCGCCTGTCGGCGGTCGAAGTGGTGCGGGCGGCATGAGCACGACGCCGCTCCTCCAGCAGCCCCTCTTTTCGAGCGCGCTCCCCCGCTCGGCAAACCTGACCGATGCACTCCTCGCACCCGCAGCGGGGCTTCTCAGCGCCGGCGACGCGCAGACGTTGCGAGCCGCATTCGTGCGACGAGCCGTGCGGGAGGGGCATGCCGCGGCGGGGACCATCAGGGTCGACGGTTACCTGCTCCGCCGGGGGGCGGACCCGGACCTGCGCGCGATGCGAAGCTTCGAGGCGTTCAGCTGGTCGCCATTCACAGCACGGCGGATGGTGGGACTCGCGGCGGTCAGGACCTGCGTCCACGGGACCCGTCGCACCCCGGTCCAAGCTGTGGGTGCCGTGATCGATGAGCTCTGCCGCCAAGGGGCGGACCCACGCGAGCGCAGCGGCTCGCTCGCCGCGTGGCTCGCGTCGACCACGCCGGGGGTGCGTGCACTGGTCCATGCCGAAGCGGTCACCTGGGCCACCCAGCTCCTCGGAGCGCTCGATTGGGCACGCCTCGGACGATCGGCATCGGTGGGTGGGCCCGACGAGTGGTGGGACCACCGGCCGGCTGCGCTCACCCTGCGCGGCCGCTCGGAAGTGCGCATTCGGCTCGGCGCAGTGGGAGGCGAGGCTCGTGGCGGCCGAGCCCTGTTCTCCGTGCTGAGCGGACGTCCTGGGAAGAACAGTCACGCCGAGCTGGGCCTCAGTGCTCTGGTCTCGGTGCTCGCTGCCCCGACGGGCCCCCCACCCGTCCGGGTGGCCGGCTGGTGGCCCGAGTCCGGCCGGGCCCTCATCGTGCCCGTCGACGGCGCACTGCTCGAGGCCACGATGACCTCGGTCCTCGACGTGGTCGAGGCGGCACGCGGTCAGGGTGGCTCGTAGGGCGCAGGGCCGCAATCAGGGCGTCCTGTCTGGAAGACACCAGGTCCGGCACTAAGGTTGAACAGGCCATGGCGACTCGAGACGACATCAGAAATGTGGCAATTGTGGCCCACGTCGACCACGGCAAGACCACATTGGTCGACGCCATGCTCTGGCAGACGGGCGCATTCCGAGCGAACGAGGACGTGAACGAACGAGTCCTCGACTCGGGCGATCTCGAGCGTGAGAAGGGCATCACGATCCTGGCCAAGAACACCGCCGTGCGCTACGGCGGTGTGAAGCTCAACATCATCGACACCCCTGGCCACGCCGACTTCGGCGGCGAGGTCGAGCGGGGGCTCACCATGGTCGACGGGGTCCTCCTGCTCGTCGACGCCTCCGAGGGCCCGCTGCCCCAGACGCGCTTCGTACTCCGCAAGGCCCTCGCCGCTCGCCTACCGGTCGTACTCGTGGTCAACAAGGTCGACCGCCCCGACGCCAGGATCGCCGAAGTCGTCAACGAGGTGGAAGAGCTCTTCTTGGACCTCGACGCTGACGAGCACCAGATCGACTTCCCCATCCTCTACGCCAATGCCCGGGCCGGCTGGGCCGCCACGGAGCCGGGCGTCGAGGGCACGGACCTCAAGCCGCTCTTCGAGGCCATCATCGAGAGGATCCCTGCCCCCAGCTACGACCCGGCCATGACGCTCCAGGCCCTGGTCTGCAACCTCGACGCCTCCCCCTACGTCGGCCGCCTCGCAATCTGTCGCGTCTACAACGGCACGCTCAAGAAGGGATCGACCGTCGGCTGGTGCAAGCTCGACGGCACCGTCGAGAAGACCAAGATCACTGAGCTCTACGTCTCCGAGTCCTTGGACCGCATCGATGCCGACGAGGCCGGCCCAGGCGAGATCGCAGCCGTCGCCGGCATGGCCGAGATCACCATCGGCGAGACGCTGGCCGACCCGGACCAGCCCGTCGCCCTCCCCGCCATCACGGTCGACGAGCCGAGCCTGACCATGACGATCGGCATCAACACGTCGCCCCTCGCCGGGACCGAGGGTACGAAGCTCACGGCGCGTCTGGTCAAGAGCCGCCTCGACGCGGAGCTGATCGGCAACGTCTCACTGCGCGTGGGCCCGACGGAGCGACCCGACGCCTGGGAGGTCCAAGGCCGCGGCGAGCTCCAGCTGGCCGTCCTCGTCGAGACCATGCGACGCGAGGGCTTCGAGCTGACCGTCGGCAAGCCCCAGGTCGTCACCCGGGAGATCGACGGCAAGCTGCACGAACCAATGGAGCGCGTGGCGGTCGACGTCCCCGCGGACTACCTCGGCGTGGTGACCCAACTCCTCGCCCTGCGCAAGGGGTCGATGATCGAGATGGTCAACCACGGGACCGGCTGGGTGCGCCTCGATTATCGGGTGCCCGCCCGAGGCCTCGTGGGCTTTCGCACCGAGTTCCTGACCGACACCCGTGGCACGGGTGTCATCCACCACGTGTTCGACGGCTGGGAGCCCTGGCACGGCGAGCTCCGTACCCGGCGCAACGGGTCGATGGTGGCCGACCGGCGCGGGGCAACCACCACCTACGCACTCATGAGCCTCCAAGAGCGCGGCACCCTGTTGATAGGCCCGACCGTGGACGTCTATGAGGGCATGGTGATCGGCGAGAACGCACGCGCCGACGAGATGGACGTGAACCCGACCAAGGAGAAGAAGCTCACCAACGTGCGGTCCTCGACCGCCGACGAGCTCGAACGGCTCACGCCGCCGCTCAACCTCTCCTTGGAGCAGGCCCTCGAGTTCATCGGCGACGACGAGTGCGTCGAGGTCACGCCCAAGGCGGTGCGCCTGCGAAAAGTCGTCTTGGACCAGGCGATCCGGGGCCGGCTACGCAGCAGGGCCCGCACGGCCAAAGGTTGACCACCGCCCTCAGGCGCCGGTCTGCGCCCGCTTCCAGGCGTCGAAGCCGGCCGAGGTGGCCGAGCGGAGTTGGCGGACCTTGAGTTGCGCCACGTCACCCGGCGGCCGGTCGAGCTGACGCACCCACTGTCGCGCTGCCGAGAGGAACGCGGTGCCACCGAGTAGCAGCCCCACCGCCACCAGCAATGAGCCAAGGGCGGCCAGCACCCCGCCGCTGGCCAGCAGGGCGGTGTTGATCTGCACCCCTTGGGCCTCGTTGTTCTCCGAATCCATGGTTGCCTCCTTCTCCTTACCCCGAAGCTAGCTGCGCTGCGACGCCATTTCTTGAGCCACGCCGCCCGGTCGGCTCCGGTCCGCTCATCGCCGTACGGGCGCCACGCGCCACTCGACGCCCGTACGCTGGTGCTGTGTCACTGATCAGCCGGATCGGGCCGTCCGTCAGCTCTGTCGGGGTGCCGCGCCCTCTCGCCAGCACGGGCCCGGCACGGCGGATTCCTCGAAGGCCCAGACGGTGAGCGAAGTGCCCCCAGCGCGTCGCTCCGAGGAGATCTTCGCCGCCGGCGGCGAGGTCGGCGCCCGTCTGGGAGAAGTCGACTGGGCGAGGACACCGCTCGGCGCGAGCGCCACGTGGCCCCCGAGCCTCTGCTCGGCACTCGGCACGATGCTCCGCTCTCGGTTCTCCATGTGGATGGCATGGGGCCCCCAGCTGACGTTCTTCTGCAACGACGCGGTACCGGAGGTCGCGAAAGCGATGGCAACCAAACCTGGGCAGACCTCACTGAGGTGACCCTCCGGCGCAGTCGCGG
Organism: Acidimicrobiaceae bacterium; assembly: GCA_003155135.1. GTDB lineage: Bacteria > Actinomycetota > Acidimicrobiia > Acidimicrobiales > RAAP-2 > Bog-515. The sequence goes on from PMFN01000005.1 coordinate 8,913, forward strand.
GCTGATCCACTCTCCACTCGGTTTCAGGCCCAGGACTCGTGAATGATGACCTTTGCCTCTGACCGGCCTTGGCCGCCGGGGCCACAGTCGAATATGTGGCTCCGGCCAGTACGGGTCCGGGGCCGAGTTCGACGAAGAAGGAGCAGGATTATGGCTGGGAATGCTGATCAGATGAAGGGCAAGGCCAAAGAGGCCGTCGGAGACCTGACCGGAAACAAGGATCTCAAGTCAGAGGGTAAGGCTGACCGTCAGGCCGGCGAGGCCAAGGAGAAGGCCGGCAAGGTCGAGGAGAAGGTCGAAGAGGTGATCGACAAGGCCAAGGGGGTGCTTCACCCGAAGTAGTCCCCCTCCTTCCAGTCCTCGTCGGCTGACGTCACCGGGGCGATACGAGTCAACCAAGAGGAGGTGCTTTCCTCATGCCAGCTCGTTCATCGGAGACTCGACGCATTCACTCGTTGCTCGGTCAGCGCAGGGCTTCGGACGTCGTGATGGTGATCATCCTTTCGGTCGCACTCTTGGCCGGCCTGATCGGCTTCGCCGTTCACGTTCTTTGGATTGTCGCCATAGTCGTGCTCGCCCTCGGGCTCGGCTACGTGGTGGCCAACGCCCGCCAGGATCGCAGAGATGCCATCGATCGTCACCGGGAGGACGAGGAACGGGCCGGGTGACTCGCCCGGTGAGTTCAAATGCTGGGCCTCATGCGGTGACCATGGGGAAGTGGCGCGTAGGCGCGTCCCAGAGAGTGTACCGCTGAATGTAAGGAAGGAAGCCCGGCCCAACTGGCGTTCGGGATCTGGTGCACACAAGGTAAACAGGATCGTTCTCTTCCAGCCTGAATGGAATTCCGTGCCATCAGCCACCACGGGCAGACAGACGCATCAGAACCGATTTGCTGGCGTTTTGGCCGGTGTCGTCGTGACGGTTCTCGCCCTGACCGGTGCCGCGTGCGGCAGGACCACGGCCTCCTCATCTCGGTCCACTTCCACCACCACTGTCGTCTCCACCACGACGAGTCCCCCGACGACCGCGGCCCCTGTGCCTGTCGTCGGACCACCGGGGGGCCCGATCCCGACAGGCTTCAAGGCCACCTCGTTCACGGTGGTGAGCCTGGATGCATGGTGGATGCTCGGGACCGCTCGATGCCTCACCGGATCCGGGACCTGCGGCGCGATTCTCCGCACCACCGATGGCGGCTCCGTGTTCGCCGGTATCCCGAGCCCGCCGGTGAGCGCGAGCGACGTGTCGCAGCTCCGCTTCGCCAGCCCGCTTGACGGCTATGCCTTCGGCCCCGAGCTGTGGCAGACAGCCGACGGAGGGGCGACCTGGGCGAACGTCTCCATCCCGGGGCAGGTCAGCGAACTCGAGGCGGCCGACGGCGAGGCGTATGCGCTGGCCACCGGCGCGGACTCCGCGAACAGCACGTCGGACGAGCTCTTGACTGCTCCGGTCGGATCACAGCAGTGGCGGCAGGTGCCGACGCCCACCCCTCTTGGCTACGGGGCGCAATTCGCTCTGAGCGGGCCGAATCTCTACGTACTCGGGGGCAACGGGGACCTGGTCCTCTTGTACTCCACCGATCAGGGGGCCCAGTTCAGCCAACGGGTCGATCCCTGCACCGCCGGTCTCGGGGGCTCGGTGACGGCCGCCGCCGATGAGACGTCGACGCTCTGGGCCGCGTGCCCGACGGGCATGATGGCCGAGGCGATGCTGTCGACCGATTGCGGTGTGACCTGGCGTGTCGCCACGGCGACCGGACCGTTCCCCAACTCGTTGACGCTGGCCGCGGCCTCGTCATCGGTCGCCCTCGCCTCGCCCGCACCGGAGACGCTCAGTGGGGCACTGGTGCAGACGACGAACGGAGGCAGTACGTACGCGGTCGTCCTGTCCAGCCCGTCGACGGTCTCGTGGGTGGGGTTCAGCGACCCATCTCGCGCCTACGCTCTCCTTGCCGGCAGTCTCTTCGAATCGAGTGACGCGGGCGTCACCTGGCGCTCCGTGGCGTTCAAGAGCTAACCCGGTTCGGCTCAGAGATGAACCGCGTTGTCGATCGGATCCTGTCCCCGAAGCTCGGCCTACAACCCCATTGGCCCGTGCCCCTTGCTGCCGCGTGGATGGCGAAGGGTGCTCGGGGGCCATACCTGAGCGGTGTCAGTTCGGCACCATCGGGAGAGCACAGCTCCTCCAGTACGTTGACGACGCCCAGGAAAGGTCCGTTCATGCCAGACTCCGCAAAGACGTCGACCATCGGGTTGTTGGCGGCTCTCAGCATTGGCGTCGGCGGGATGATTGGCGCAGGGATCTTCTCAGTCCTCGGGGTTGTCGCTCATGTTTCGGGATCGGCACTTCCACTTTCATTCGCGATCAGTGGGTTCGTAGCCGGCTTGGCGGCCTACGGCTACGTGGCGCTCGGTAAGACGTTCCCCACTATCGGGGGTTCCGTGACGTTCCTCGTTCGCGGCTATGGAGAGGGCATCCTCTCGGGCGCCTTCAGCCTGTTCCAGTACTTCAGTTTCATCATCACGATTGCGCTCTATGCGACCGGGTTCGCCGTCTACGCCTCCACGTTCATCCACCTTCCACTGAAGGTGTGGGCGGTGAGCGTCGTGCTCGTCTTCACCACGATCAACTTCCTCGGGAGCCGGATAATGGGCCGGGCAGAGACGGTGATCGTGATGATCAAGCTGGCCATCCTTGCCATCTTCATCGTGGCCGCATTCACCGCGCTGAGCAGCAAGGGGGTCTCTCGACTCTCACCAGCAGATTGGCCGGGCCCGTTGGGCATCATCACGGGTGCCGGGTTGTTGTTCGTCGGCTACGAGGGATTTGGGTTGATCACGAACGCCGCTGCCAACATGGCCAAACCCAAGCGGACATTGCCACGTGCGATCTACGGAAGCGTGGCCATAGTCATCGTCATCTACCTCTTGGTCAGCGTCGGGGTGGTGACCAACGTCCCACTCGGGATCCTCAAAGGACTCGGCGACTCTGCGCTGGCCGTTGCTGCGAAGCCTTCCCTGGGCCAAGTGGGCTTCAGGCTGATCGCCGTGGCCGCGCTCCTCTCGACGGCATCAGCCGTCAACGCGACGTTGTTCGGCTCAACGAACATCGCCTATCAAATCGCCAAGAACGGTCAGCTCCCGCCTGCCTTCGACCGCAGGCTCTGGGGCCGCGACGTTGAGGGCCTCTTCATCACCTCGGGATTGGTCCTCGTGTTCGTCCTGCTGTTCCCCCTGAGTGCCGTTGCGTCCATGGGCAGCGCAGGATTCCTCCTCGTCTATGCGGCGGTTGGCGTCGGCCACTTCAGGATCCGGAATCAGACAGGCGCAAAGGCACCACTGATCGTTGCATCAGCGGCGGCGTGCATGATCCTGTTCGCCATCCTCTTGTACAACATGATCAGCAAAGCTCCGTCATCTGCGATTGCCCTCGGCATCACGCTGATTGTGAGCTTTCTCGTCGAGGTGGCGTATCGAAAGAGGTCCGGACGAACGTTCAAGGGGATCCTGGCTCAGACCGTCCCCGGTGCCGATGGTGGGGACAAATAAGTCCCTCTCCTGCCTCGTGCATCTACGACGCAACGAAACTGCGCGGCAGCGCACACTGGCGACTGGCCGTATGGGGGCTGCGGTTGGCGGGGCTCGGCCTTTTCGTCGCCGTCAGCGGCCTTGTCACTCGCGTATGGTCAACGGCTGCTGGACTCACGATTCTGACAGTCGATGTGGGCATCTATCTCGTTGGCGCCGTGGTCGTCTTCACCGGATTCATCCCGGCCATCCGGGCATTTCCAAGCCCGAGACCCTCGTACTGGAGGCTCAGGCGACTGCTCGTGCATGACGCGCTCCACGCCCGGTCGTAGAGCTGCGCAGCCGACTGTCACGAGCCACGAAGCCGAGGCACGTCAGGGTGCCGCGGAAGAGACGCCAGCGATCGCCATGTCCAGCTCTCATCCGCGACAGAGCGACTCAAGTCGACCGTGTTCGCGATTGCTGCACCCGTGTAACAACACGTCGGGGCACGCAGCAGGGCAGTGACGAACCAGACTCTCCGAGCCTCTTGCTGTGCACGTCTGACTGGCCAAGATTATGGCTATGGGCGGATCCGACTTAGTTGATCAGAACCCACAACTGCTTCTGACCAGCGGAGGGAGTGGGATTCGAACCCACGGAGGGTTGCCCCTCACGGCTTTTCAAGAGCCGCGCATTTGTCCGCTCTGCCATCCCTCCGGACCACGCGCCGGCGGCGGGCGCCGGGTTGTGCAGGCACAGGCTAACCATGCTTGCGAAACACTCCAACCAGTGAGCTAATGGCGCGTCGCGGAGTTGACTTGGCCGAGACCGGCACGTCCTCGGCGGACCTTGGCGATGATCTCTTCCGCCGGCTTGTGCCAGACAAAGGGTTGGGGGTCGTCGTTCCAGTGCTCGGCCCGGAGCTCAATGGCCTCGATGAGGTTGGGCACCGATGTGAAGACCCCAAGGCGGAGTCGGCGCTCGGTGAGCTCATTTCACCCACGACGAGGAGGTGGGGGTGAAGTGCAGGTGCCAGCGGGCCCGCTGTGAGTCGGCCAGCCACTCGGTCGGCGGTGGTGTTCACCTTCGACGTGCCTCTCTACCCAGCAAAGTTATATCGGCGACGGGACGTTCCACTCCCATTAGGAGCCGTCGGGAGCTCGCCTGACCTTTGATCGCAAGCCGGTGAGCCACACGTCGGCCTCCTGCCAGGCTCTATCTGCCTCGAGACGCCGGGTTGGCGCGCTGGCCCCGGCGGCCGGGTATGAGCCCAGGAACTTGACCCGGCCAAGCTCGGCGTGGAGGTCTCGTAGGCAGTCGGCCACCACCTCGTCGTCGACGTGGCCGGCGAGGTCGATGACGAAGCAGTAGTCGCCGAGACCCTTCTTCGTCGGGCGCGACTCGAGCTTCGTCAGGTTGATGTTGCGGGCCGCGAACTGGCCGAGGATGCCGTGGAGGTTCCCAGGGCGGTCGGCGTCCTGGTAGCAGACGATGCTCGTGCGATCGTGCCCCGTGGGCGCGGTGATCGAAGAAGGCGCGACGGCCACGAACCGGGTCTGGTTGTCGCTGTGGTCCTCGATGTCCTCTCCCAGGATGGAGAGGCCGTAGAGCTCTGCAGCGAGCCGGGGGGCGATCGCTGCGGTACCCGGCTCGGGGTGCTCGCCGAGCAGGCGCGCCGCGTCGGCGGTCGAGTTCGCCGCAATTGTCTCGGCGCCCGGCAGCTCGCTCGCCAGGTAGTGGCGGCACTGGGCGAGCGCCACGGGGAACGACAGCACCCGGCGGACCTCGTCCAACTTGGTGCCATGAGGTGCCATCAGGTGGAGGTGGACGTCGAGGACCACTTCTCGCTGGATGAACAGGTCGAAGTCGAAGACCAGCGCGTCGAGCGTGGCATTGACCGTGCCCTCGATGGCGTTCTCGATCGGGACGAAGCCGATGTCCACCTGCCCGTTTTGGACCGCTTCGAGCACCTCGGCGATCAGGGTCTTCGGCACCAACACCGCCGCGGCGTAGTCCTCCTGGGTCAGGAGCGCCTCTTCGGTGAAGGTGCCGGCGGGGCCGAAGAAGGCGACTGATGTCGCAGGATTGCTCACACCCGGGCAGGATAGTGAACGAAATGGATGAGCCTCTGCTGCGCCAACTCCTCCTCGACGTGGCGTCGGGAGCCTGCGCCCCCGATGACGCGGTCGCACGGCTGCGCCGGCTGCCCTTCGCCGACCTGGGCTTCGCCAAGATCGACCACCACCGCCCCTTGCGCCAGGGCCTTCCAGAAGCCGTCTACGGCCCGGGAAAGACCGACGAGCAGGTGGCCCGCATCGTGGTCGAGCTCCTCAGCGAGCCGGGAGGACCTGTGCTGCTCTCGCGGGCCGACGCCGCACAGACCGAGGCTGCGTGCAAGGCGGCGGCCGAGGCTGGGTTCCCCGAGTGCACGGTGCGAGGTCGCCCCGTTTGCGCGACCGTTGCCTGGCGACCGGCCCCCGAGCGAGCCGCCCGGGTGCTGATCGTGACGGCCGGCACCGCCGACCTGCCGGTGGCCGAGGAGTGCGAGGCCGTACTGCACGCGCTCGGCTACCGGCCCTTGCTGCTGGCGGACTGCGGCGTAGCCGGCGTCCACCGGCTGCTCGCCTCGGCCGACGAACTCGCCGACGCCGACGCCGTCGTGGTCGTGGCCGGCATGGAGGGCGCCCTGGCCAGCCTCGTCGGCGGCATCACCCCGGCACCGGTCGTCGCCGTGCCGACCAGCGTCGGCTACGGCGCCGCCCTGGAAGGGGTGACCGCCCTGCTCGCCATGCTCTCCTCGTGTGCCTCGGGCCTCAGCGTGGTCGGGATCGACAACGGCTTCGGGGCCGCGTGTGCCGTGGCCCGCATCCTCGCATGAGAGAGGAACGCACCATCGCGTGGTTCCACTGCTTCGCCGGCATCGCCGGCGACATGGCGCTCGGTGCGCTCTTCGACGCCGGGGCGGACTTCTCCTCGGTGCTCGAGCTCATCCGACGCGTCCCGCTGGGTGGATGGGACCTCGAACTCGAAGAGACGCTGCGCGGCGGGATCGCGTGCAGCCGGGCGGTGGTGACGACCCATGACGACATGGTCGTGCGAACGCACGCCAACATCGTGGAGTTGGTCACCGATGCCAAACTCCCCGACCGGGTCGCGGCGCGCTCGCTCGGGACCTTCCAGCGTCTGGCCGAGGTCGAGGGCCGCCTCCACCGCCGCTCGCCGGGGCAGGTGCACTTCCACGAGGTGGGGGGGCACGACGCCATCGTCGACGTTGTCGGCACCGCGGCGGCCCTCGAGGTGCTCGGTGTCGACGATGTCTACGCGTCCGCCATCGCCACGGGAACGGGCATGGTGCGCACCGCCCACGGGCTGCTGCCCAACCCGTCCCCCGCTGTGGTCCGCCTGCTCGAAGACGTCCCGACCTACGGGCGCGACACCACCGTCGAGCTCACGACACCGACCGGCGCCGCCCTCCTCGCCACCATGGCAGTCTCGTTCGGGCCGTTGCCCCCAATGGCGGTGCGCTCGAGCGGCTTCGGTGCCGGGAGCCACGAGCTCGACGACCTCCCCAACTGCACGCAGGTCGTCGTCGGCCAGGCCAGCACCGGGGCGCTCGGGTCCGGCCAGCCGGTGGTAACCCTCGAGGCGACGGTGGACGACGTCACCGGCGAACAGCTCGGGATGGCCCTCGCCAACCTCCTCGACGCCGGGGCGTACGACGCGTGGGTGACACCGGTCCTGATGAAGAAGGGGCGACCGGGCCACATCCTCTCGGTCCTGTGCGAGCCCGCCCTGGCCGACGACCTCCGAGGCGTGCTGCAGCGCAGCACCGGGAGCTTCGGCGTGCGCGAGAGCCGCGGCGAACGGTGGCCGGCACGCCGGACGATGAGCTCGGTCGAGGTGGACGGCCACGCCATCCGCATGAAGGTCGGTCCCGGCAGGGCCAAGGCGGAGTTCGATGATGTGGCGATGGCGGCCAAGGCCACGGGCCTCTCGCTCCATGAGGTCGCGTCGAGAGCCGAGGAGGCGTGGCGCGCCGGGCCCGGGGTAGGCGCAGGCATGCCGCTCTCGGACGGCGACCCGGCCTGATCGTGGCGGTCGGGCCAGTACCGCGGTGACATAGAGTCAGCAGATGCTGGGGGGGCACGGACACGCGCGGCACGCCCTTGCCCCGGTGGCGGCAGTCGCCGCCGCCCTCCTCGGGATTTCGCTCGCGATGGTGCCCCCCGCCGCTGGCGCGGCCACGTCGATCCCATGGGGCCCCTGTGCTGGCGCGCCGGGGTATCTCTGCGGCTCGCTGCAGGTTCCACTCAACTACGCCCACCGAAGCGGGCCGACCATCGCACTCTCGGTGATCGAGCACCCGGCGACCGAAGCGCCGGGCGACGGGGTGCTCCTGTTCAACCCTGGCGGGCCGGGGGAGAGCGGGGTCATCGACCTCCCGGTCCTCGCGTCCCTCTTCCCCTCCGCGGTGCGCGACGACTTCACTCTCGTCAGCTTCGACGAGCGCGGCACGGGCACGAGCAGCCCGCTTCGGTGTGGACCCTCGCCGACCGCGGCGGCCAGCGCCGTCCCGTTCAGCGCCTCCGGCGTCAATGTCTTCGCCCGGCTGCCCACCGACTGTGCCGCGAAGTACCCCGGGCTCCTCTCCGGTGTGACCACCCTCAACGCCGCCAAGGACATGGACAGGATCCGCGCCGCTCTCGGTGCGAGCCAGATCAGCTACTACGGCCTCTCCTACGGCACCGTCCTCGGTGCGCTCTATGCGCAGCTCTTCCCGGGCCGTGTGCGAGCCATGGTCCTCGACGGGGCCGTCGACACCAACCTCTCGCTCAGCAGGCAGGCGACTGAGGAGGCGCCGGCCATCGACGCCGCGCTCCGCAGCGCGCTGCCGCCCTGCGCTGCGCCGGCCTCGTGTCCGTTGGGTGCCCGTCCGCTCGCCACCTACAGCGCCCTCGAGAGCCGCCTCCTGCTGCACCCGCTGCCCGCCCCGGGCGGGGGCGACACCACCCCCGTAACGGTCGGCGATCTCTTCAACGCCACCTTGTTGTACCTCTCCGTCCCCGCCTTCTTCGGCGGCTACCCCGCCGCCCTCGAGGCGGCCGCGGCGGGCAACGGGGCGCCGTTGCGAGCGCTGTCGGTCCAGTTCTACGAGGACGTCGGGGGCGCGTCGCTGGTCGCGCCGGAGTGGGCGTACGCCTGCAACGACGCCACGGCCCACCCGAGCGCCAGGGCCAGTGCGCTGCTCGCCCGCCGACTCAGTGCCTCGTCGCCCCTCGCCGGTGCGGCGGCCGTCTCCAACAACCTCATCGGGTGCGTGGGCTGGCGCCCCGGTTCGGGCACCGTGCCGACGCTGGTGCGCACGAGTGCCCCGACCCCGCTCGTCATCGCCACGACCGGGGATCCCAACACGCCCTACACCGGGGTGGCCCAGCTGAGCGCCGTCATCGGCGGCCGGCTGGTCACCAACGTGGCCGCAGGGCACACATGGCTTCTCAACGACTCGACCAACGCCTGCATGGAGGGGGTCGTGACCAGCTACCTCGTCGATCGCGCCCCGCCCCAGGCCGGCGAGCGCTGCAGCTCCTGAGCAGCTCAGTCCGTGAGGTGGCGGGTCAAGAAACGGTCGCTCGCCTCAAATTCCTCGGAGGGCACCTCGCCGTGCCGGCCGGGCTGGGCATGGAGCCGCTTGTCCGAGGATCCGAGCGCCCCGAAAAGCTCAATGGACGAATCGCGGGCGAACAGCTCGTCGTCCCACTGGAGGAGGAACAGGACCGGGCAGCGGACACGCGGTGCGTCGGCTGCGATGCGCTCGCGGGTCGGGCCGGTCATGCCCATGAGGCCGAGGACGGCCGCCGCGATGCGCGGCTCGGCCGCCACGAGGGGCAGGCCCAAGATGGTTCCCATGGACAGGCCCCAGTAGCCGACCGGCCCGGAGCCGACCTCGTCGAGCTTCTCGAGCTCGTCGATCGTCGATCGCCAGTCGGCCACCATGGCGTCGGTCATCGCCGGGTCCGTCGTCCAGGCCTGTGAGAACTCGAGGAACGTGAGCACCGGGTTCGACCCAAGGTCCGAGCGGCGGTCGCCGTGGACCGGCCCGTCGATGGCAGCGGCGGCGAACCCGTGCCGGCGCACCATCCTGCGGGCCAGGGCGACGAGATAACCCTCCCGCTTGGTGCCCGACGCACCGTGCCCGAGCAACAAGAGCGGCCGGGGCCCGACGGCCTCGGCCGGGACCCACAACAGTCCGGGCACCGGCCGAGAGCCACCCTGGAGCTCGAACTGGCGCTCAACGACGCCGTCGGAGACCGTCTCGTGGACCCAGTGCACGCTCGGAGCGTAGCGAGGGGTCCGCAGGGAGCGGTCGGCCTACTCGGCGGCTTCGGCCAGGGCCTCCGAAAGAGCCGGGTGCACGAGCATCGACTCGACGATGTCGTTGACCTTGAGCCCGGCCGTGACCGCAACCGCCAGCACCGAGATCAGCTCCGCCGCGTGCTGGCCCACGATCGAGCCACCGAGGACGACGCCGGTCGCAGGGTCAGACAGGATCTTGACGAAGCCTCTCGAGTCGTTGTTGATGAGGGCCTTGGCGCTGGCGGCGAACGGCACCTTGGTCACGCGGATCTTGCGCCCCTCGGCGAAGGCGTCGGCCTCGGCGAGGCCGACGTCGGCGATCTCGGGATCGGTGAAGATGGCCGACGCTGCCTTGTCGTAGTTGAGGTGGCGGTGGGCCACGAGGCTGTGGCCGCCGACCACGTGCTCGGCGATCTTGCGCCCCTGCATCGAGGCCACCGAGGAGAGCGGGAGCTTGCCTGAGAGGTCCCCGGCCGCGTAGATGTGCTCGACGTTGGTCTGGCAATGGTGATTGATCGGGATGTAGCCGCCCTTGTCGACCTCCACGCCGGCCTCGTCACAGCCGAGCTCCTCAGAGTTGGGGATCGAGCCGATGGCGAGCAGCGCATGGCTGCCCTCGACCACCCGCCCGTCATCGCAGCGCACCACGACGGTGTCGCCCTCTCGCTCGATGGCGATGGCCCTCGCCCCCTTCAGCAGGCGAACGCCACGTGCCAAGAAGTCCTCCTCCAAGACGGCGGCCACCTCGGGGTCCTTTCGCGGCAGGACCTGTTCGCGGCTGACGATCAGGGTCACCCGGCTGCCGAGAGAGGAGAACATGTGGACGAACTCGACGCCCGTCACTCCTGAGCCGATCACCACGAGGTGCTCAGGGAGCACCTCGGGCGGGTAGGCGTCGCGGGTGGTCAGCACCCGGTCGTCGAGCGCCACCCACTCGGGGATGCGCGGCCGGCTGCCGGTCGAGAGCATGACCGCGTCAGCCACGTACGTCCGCTCCCCGGCGTCGGTCGTGGCCACCACCGTGTGCGGCCCGGTGAGGCGGCCGGTGCCGCGCACCATCTCCACCTGCTGGCTCTCGAGGATGCGCTCGGTGCTCGACTCGAGGCGCCCGGTGATCGCACCGATGCGCCGCCGGACGACGTCGAGGTCGAGGTGGCCGCTCACGTCGCCCACCCCCATCGCCCCCACGCCGTTCAGGTACGACATCGCACCACCGGTGGCGATCATGGCCTTGGACGGGATGCAGTCCCACAGGTTGGCGGCGCCGCCGATGATGTCGCGCTCGATCAGGACGACTTCGACGCCGAGCCGGGCCGCGTGGGTGGCCGCCTCGGTCCCGGCGGGCCCGCCGCCCACGATCACGAACCGCATAAGCCAACCTGTGCTTCCATGGGGTGACAGGCTACGTCGACCCCGGGCCGACACCTCCACGCGCCAGTTACCCTGAGCGCTCAGCCCCATTCCTCGCCACCACCCGCTCCACGCGGTGCCAAAAGGACCAGCCATGAGAAACCCGATGTTCGAGTTCGATGAGGCGATGACCGACCTCATCTTCGAGTACTGCCGTGAGCGCCTGGTCGAGCACCCGGTCCCCCTCGACTACGGGGGCGTGTTCCCGGTCGAGTTCGCCGAGGCCCTCTCCGGGCTGCTCGGGGCCGAGGGCAACGACCCGGCCAAGGTGCTCGCCCTCTACTCCGAGCAGCTTGCACCCGCCATCGTCTCGGCTGACAGTCCCCGATTCCTCTCCTTCATCCCGGCCGCCCCGACCAAGGCGTCCCTCCTCTTCGACATGGTCGTGTCATGCTCGGCGCTGCACGCGACGTCCTGGCTCGAGGCCGCCGGGGCGGTCGCCGCCGAGAACCAGGCGCTCCGGCTCCTCGCCGATCTCGCCGGCCTGCCCGCCGGTGCCGGCGGCTGCTTCGTCTCGGGTGGGAGCCTCGGCAACCTCTCCGCCCTGGTGGTGGCGCGTGACACCGCAGCGGCACGCGGCGTCGGGACTCCACAGGGCCGCCCGTTGGTGGCGGTCAGCGAGGAGGCCCACAGCTCGATCGCCGGGGCCCTCAACATCATCGGGGCCGATGCGTTCCTGGTCCCCTCGGTGGACCACCGCCTGACCGGCGGCGCCTTGGCCGCAGCCCTGGCAACCGGGCCCGGGGCCGAGCACGTCGTGGCCGTCGTGGCCACCGGCGGGACCACCAACGCCGGCATCATCGACGACCTCGCCGGGGTGGGCGCGGTCGCACGCGAGCGCAACCTCTGGTTCCACGTCGACGGCGCGTACGGCGGCGCGGCCCTGTTTGCGCCCTCGGTGCGGGGACGCTTCGACGGCATCGAACAGGCCGACTCGTTCATCGTCGACCCGCACAAGTGGCTCTACGCGCCCTTCGACTCCTGCGCCCTGCTCTACCGGGAGCCGGCCCTGGCCAAGGCGGTCCACAGCCAGAAAGCGGGCTACCTCGACGTCTTGAAGGGCGAGGAGTGGAACCCGAGCGACTACGCCATCCACCTCTCACGCCGGCCGCGCGGCATGCCCTTGTGGTTCTCGCTCGCCGTCTACGGCACCAACGCCTACGCCGAGGCCGTCGAGCGCTCGATCACCACGGCTGCTGCGTGCGCCGAGTACATCGAGACCGTCCCCTACCTCGAGCTGGTCCGGCGGCCGGAGCTCTCGATCGTGGTCTTCCGGCGACGCGACTGGTCCCTCGAGGACTACAACGCCTGGTCCACCGATCTGCTCGCCGCCCAGCGCGGCTTCGTGACCCCGACCACCTGGGAGGGCACCCCCGCCGCCCGCCTCGCCATCTTGCACCCCGACACCGACATGGCCATGCTCGAGGGCATCCTCGCCACCATGGCCTGAGCTCAGATCGGCGGTCGGCGGCCCTCGAGCAGGGGGTCCCCCGGCTGGCGGATGGCTTCGCCGGCCCCGTGGCGCCTCCGCCAGGCGATGCCCGAGAGTGCCTCGAGCACCACGCGGTTCGCCAGAAAGGCCGTGACCCCGGCGTGGTCGTAGGGGGGCGACACCTCGACGACGTCCATCCCGGCGAGAGGCAGCTCCATGGCGATCCGGCGGACGGCGTCGAGCAGCTGGCGCGAGGAGAGCCCACCCGGCTCGGGGGTCCCGGTGCCCGGCGCGAGCCCGGGGTCGACGACGTCGACGTCGACCGAGAGGAACACGGCGTCGCACTCGTCGGTCGCGATGGCGAATGCCTCGGTGAGCACCTCGTCGAGCCCGCGACCCACGACCTCGGTCATCTCGTAGCTGCGCATCTGCTGCTCGGCCATCCACGCCAGCGTCTCGGGCTCGGGCCAGTAGCCACGCAAGCCGATCTGCAAGAAGCGGTCCCCGCGTGTCGCCCCCGACTCGATGAGGCGGCGCATGGGCGTCCCGTGCCCGTGGAGCGAACCGAACTGCGTGTTGCCGGTGTCGGCGTGGGCGTCGAAGTGGATGACCGAGACCCGTCCCCAACCGACGTGGCGGGCGACACCGGTCACATCGGGCAGGGCGATCGTGTGATCACCGCCGAGCACCACGGGGATCGCCCCCGACGCGGCGATGCGGGTCACGGCCGCCTCGAGCCGCTGGAGAGACAGCTCGGTGTTGCCGGGCGGCATCTCGACGTCGCCCACGTCGACCACGCCCAGTTCGAGCAGTGGGTCCACGTCCAAGGCGAGGTGGGGCCGGCTCCCGTCATGGGGCAGGTAGTCGGTGAAGCGGATCGCCTGGGGACCGAACCTGGTCCCGGGCCGGTGCGACGTCCCGCCATCGAACGGTCCGCCGATGATCACCGCGGCTGCACCCGCATAGCTGGCCTCGTCGTCGAGGTCGGCTGCCGGCACGCCGACGAAGGTGGCGTCGGGCCCGAACAAGTTGCCGATTCGCATGGTCCTCCAGCGATGGTGGGCGGGCGACGTCCCCGGGTCGTGTGCTGCACACGGTAGACCCTGCTCCCAGGGTGGGCGTTAGTCTCTGCCCATGACCGACAACAACCGCAGCGTCTCCGTGGAGCGGACCATCGAGGCCCCGGCCGACACGATCTTCGCCATCCTCACCGATCCGGCCCAGCACCCGATCATCGACGGCTCGGGCACCGTCAAGTCGCTGCGGAGCAATCCCGGGCACCTCGAGCTCGGGTCGAAGTTCGGCATGGCCATGAAGCTGGGGGTGCCGTACGCGGTCAAGAACACGGTGGTCGAGTTCGAGCCCGACCGCCAGATCGCCTGGTGCCACTTCGCTAAGGCTCGGTGGCGCTACGAGCTGTTCCCGACAGAGACGGGCACTCGCGTGGTCGAGACCTTCGACTGGTCCAACGCGCTCGGCGCGGGCGTCATCGAGGCCATGGGCTTCCCGGCCAAGAACAAGGCGGGGATGGAAAGGACGCTCGAGCGCCTCGACAAGCTCGTCACCACCGGCTCGGTCACCTGAGCGACGAGCCGGCATCGAGCCGGCTGCGCGCGCCCGCCCGAGCTAGGGCGCGGTCGACTTGGTCTTCTCCGAGACGTCGACGATGCCGGCCACCGCACCGACCACGACGGCCAGCAGCAGGGCGGCGAGGGCGATGATCATCCACCACCAGGTGTTGGACGTCCCGTTGGTCGCCGCGTAGACCACCATGGCCCCGGCCGCGATCACGAGTAGCACAGCGATGATGGCGTCAATCGGGCCCTTGTTCTGCTCTGCCATGTCCTGACCTCCTCGCTTCGCTCACTCCCGACCTTATGGCATTGGCCCACACCGTGGCCGGTTCGCCGTGGCCGAACCCTGGTCAGCACTTGTCGACGTTTTTGTCCAGGAAGGCGCGGGTGGGTCCGTTTCTGGCTCAAGAGGAGTCGGAAGGCGGACGCGATGACGGTGCGCGACTCCTCCGGCAGTCCCCGAGCCCGAAGCCGACTTGGGCCACGAGGACGGAGGCCAATGATCAGGGATTTTGTCGGGGGTCACGCACCGGCACGTAGACCGGGATCGGCTCGGGGGCACGCCCGAAGGAACGCTCGATCACCGAGCGGACCTGCTCGACGACCTCTCGGAACTGCTCTCGAAGCTGACCCACACAGCCAGGCTATCGGCCGCAGCGACGGTGCCCGCCGCGAGGGGTCCGCTCAGCGGCGCCGGCCGCGGGCGGGAGCGGCGTGGCGGGCGCGTGGGGTGGGGGGCTCCTGATCGGAGCCTTCCGTCCGCAGCGTCCGGACACGGTGCACGATGACGAGGACCAGGGCGATGATCACGAGCGCCAGGGCGATGTAGCCGGCGTAGCTGAACGCCTTGATGACGTGGTGCCAGCTCGAGCCGAGGCTGTAGCCGATCGCCGCCAGTGCGGCGCACCAGATCGAACAACCGATCACCGTGAAGATGGCGAACTTGCCGCGCGCCATCTCGGCGAGCCCGGCGGCGAGGGACACGAAGGAGCGCACGAGAGGGATGAGCCTGCCGAAGAGCGCGACACTCTCGCCCTTCCCGTCGAACCAGGCCTCAGCGCGGTCGAGGTCCTTGTGGGTGACGAGGATGTACTTGCCGTAGCGGTCGACGAGGGGCCGGCCGCCGAAGTAGCCGATCGCGTACCCCGCAGCCGACCCGAGCAGCTCGCCCAGGATCGCCACCACGATGACCCAACCGAGCTGGAGGTGATCATGGGTGCCGTCGGTGATCAGCTGGCCGCTGGCCAGGGCGCCCCCGTAGGCGATCGCCACCTCCGAACCGACCGGGATGCCGAGCGACGAGAGGAACGTGGCAACGAAGAGCGCGAGGTAGCCCCAGGTGACGAGAAAATGCTCCATGGGCCTCTATCTTCTCCCAACCCTGCGCGAAGACACGTGTGGTCGCCCCAGTAATCTCTCAGCCGCCGTCTCGGCGTCCCGGCGGAATGGTAGTGCCGGGGGCCTCAGTGGCCGGCCATCTCGGCGAGGGCCACCACGCTCTTCCAGTTGCGCGTGGTGGCGGTCACCGCCAGCCTGCGCTCGAAGAACGAGTTGTTGAGCTTGGTCCTCCCGTAGCCACCCGGGCACGAGAGGTAGACCTCGGTACCCGAGACGGCGAACTCGTCGGGCCCAGCGTCCACCTCGGTCTGGTCCAATACGGCGCGCCGGGCCGGTGCGGCCCCGGCGGCGAGAAAGGTCACATAGAGGCTCTCGGTACCACCGGAAGCTCGGAGGAAGGGGTTGTGCTCGACCACCGAGTCGAGTGCCTCCTTCGAGCGAAGCAGCACCGTGGTCGTCACGCCGAGTTCGGCTTCGATCGCCGCTTCGAGCGCGCGCCCGACTGCGGCCGGCGCCACCTCGCTCGTGAACACCACGTTGCCGCTCTGGAGGTAGGTGCGCGCGTCGCCGAGTCCGATCGACTCGCAGAGCCCGCGCAGCTCGGCCATCGGCACCTTGCGGTGACCGCTCACGTTGACGCCCCGCAGCAGGGCCACGAAGCGCGTCGGCTGGCGTCGCCGGGGTGACATCGTGTCGACCCTATCGAGATGACGGCGTGCACCGCCGTGCACCACCTCCTCGCGTCGACGGGCAAGATGGCGTCATGGACCCCCAACGCCTCCTGCCGCTCGTCGGCGCCTACAACTTCCGCGACCTCGGCGGCTATCCAACGACCGACAGCCGCCGCACGAGGTGGGGCCGACTGTTCCGCAGTGACACCCTCAACGAGCTCACCGAAGAGGATGTCGCCACGCTGCGTGCCATGGGTCTCGCCACGGTCGTCGACCTGCGCACGCCCACCGAAGTCGAGCGAGCCGGCCCCGGGCCCCTCCAGCGCCACCCCATCCACCACCTGCACGCCCCCGTCCTCACCGACCAGGGCCAAGAGGATCGGGCCGCACCGCAACTGCGCGACGGCAACGCCGGTGACCGTTACCTCTGGTACTTGGAGGGTGGCTCGGCCGCCCTCGCCGAGGCGATGGTCCTCATGACCGAGGCGGACCGCTACCCGCTCGTCTTCCACTGCTTCGCCGGCAAGGACCGCACCGGCGTGCTGGCCGCGCTCGTGCTCGACTGCATCGGGGTCGAGCGCACGGCGATCGTCGAGGACTACGTGCTGACCGCCACCCGGATGGAGCTCATCATCGGCCGGGTCCGGCGCGACCCGCTCGTGGGCGACCGGGTGGACGAGATCCCCGCCTCGGCGTTCGCCGTGCTGGCCACGTCGATGGAGCGCTTCTTGGAGGGGCTCGACGAGCGCCACGGCGGGGCCCGTCAGTGGGCGCTCGACTCGGGCCTGTCGACCGACGACCTCGACAAGCTCCAGGTGCTCCTGGTCGAATAGGGATCCGGTAGGGATCCGGACGCCCGTCAGTCGACGGCCGCCAGGGTCTTCTCGAAGGCGATGGCCTGGGGATAGCGGCCGAAGGTGGGGATCCTGCGGTAACCGTTCTTCTCGTAGAGGGCGACGGCCTCGGGCTGACGTGGACCGGTCTCAAGACGGATGACGCGATACCCCAGCTCGAGCGCTGCCTCTTCGAGGCCACGCAGCACCACGGTGGCGCAGCCGTTCCCCCGGTGCTCTTCGTCGGTCCACATCCGTTTGACTTCACAAACCTGCTCATCGAGCCGACGCAGGCCGCCGCCGCTCACGAGACGACCGGATGCGACCAGGACGACGAAGGCCCCCGACGGCGGCTCGAATTCGTCGGGCGTCACCATGGCCATCTCGTCCTGCTCGCCGTAACGCTGCTGGTACTCGGCGCTCAACCCGGCCAGCAACGGCTCGCAGATGGGGTCGTCGAGGTGCACCTGGCGAAGTTCCACACCCAAATCGTGCCTGATGCGTTCAGGGAGGGACAGCCAGCGGCGTTCCTCGCCGGCGCACGCCCGGCGCGAGGTGTCGCGCCAGAGATCCCCGAACAGGAGACCCGCAACTTCAGCGGTTGGCGAGGGCGAAGAAAGCGACCGCTGCTGCGGTTGCGACGTTCAGCGAGTCGACGCCGTCCGCCATCGGGATGGAGACCGTCATGTCGCACGCTGCGAGCGCCGCAGCGCTCAGACCCGGTCCCTCAGCGCCGAGAAGCAGGGCGACGCCGACGGGCTGTCCTGGGCCGGAGATCTGGGAGGCCAGCTCCACGAGACTTGTGGTGGACACCCGATCGGCGGCAGCGGCACGTGGTGCCAAGGCGGCGACAACAAAGCCGGCGGCCCGGAGCTGGTGGAGCCCGTCCGGCCACGACGTGACCCGGGCGAACGGAATATGCAGGACGTGTCCGACCGAAACCCTTACCGACCGGCGGTAGAGCGGGTCGGCACACGTCGGGTCGAGGAGGACACCGGCCACACCGAATGCGGCGGCATTGCGGAACAGCGCACCGATATTCTCGTGGTCGTTGAGGCCCTCGAGGACAGCGACGAGCCGAGGAGTTCCCGTTGGCGCGGCTGTCCGGGCGGCGGTAGCCAGCACGCGCCCCGGATCAGCGGGGGACGGTCGGTTCGCAACCGCCACGATGCCCCGGTGGAGGGCGAAGCCGACGGTGTCGGCCACCACGGCACGAGACGCTACGAACACCGGCGCGCCCGCAGCCCTTGTGGCCGAGACCAGGTCGCTGGCCGCCGTCAACTGATGTACGTCGATGAGCAGCGAGCGCACCGAGTAGCTGGACGTGAGGAGCCGGTCGACGGCAAGCCTCCCCTCGACCACGAAGACCGACTGCTCCATGTCACGCCGGAGGCGCCCGGCCGGATCGTTGAGGTCCCGGTAGAAGTGGAGGCGCGGGTCGTCGGCGTCGTCCACCGAAACCAATGGGCCCGGGGTGCCATCCGGGTGCGTGGGCGCGTCCGACACCCCGCCAGCCTCGCGTGCCTACCAAGCGCGTTTCGCCCGTCGGTGGCGGCTCAGCACTACCGGCCCGTCACAGCCACAAGTTACCTTGCTACAGTGGGCGACGAATCGACCATTGCAGCGAGCGCCCACCGAAACGGCATCGACAACGCCGACACCCATCATGCCTTCGATCATCTGATGTGGATCGAGGATCTCGACGACGGCCTGCTCATGGTGATCGGGCCGGACACCACCGGTCGATTGCTCGAGAGAGGCATCGTCGATGGGGCCAGCGGTCCAGTCATCATCCATGCCGTGCACGGGAAGTATCTGAGGTGAAGACCATGCCGAGGAGCACGAGGGAGATCATCGACCAGGCCGATGCGCTGGCGCACCGGTTCGAAGAGCACGTCTCGGACTTGTCGAACGCCAGGTCGGCGGACACGCTCCGCCACGTGCGTCAGGCGTTCCTCGACCGGGCACGAGCCGAGAAGGAGCTCCTCGTTGCCGTCCAGTCCGCCCGGTCCGACAACCAGAGCTGGTCAGCCATCGGGGCGATGCTCGGCACTTCGGGGGAGGCGGCCCGCCAGCGATACGGACCCACGATCGCTACGAATAGACCTCAGCTCTCGAAGGAAAACCGGTAGAGGTTGGTCTCGCGCTCGGCGAAACCCATGCGCTGGTAGAGGCGGTTGGCGGCCTCCCGACTCGGGCGCGACGTCAGCTCGACGGTGCGAGCACCCGCCTCCCGGGCCCGCTCGATGGCAGCCCGCACAAGCGCCTCGCCCGCCCCGCTCCCGCGGGCCGCCTCGTCGACCACCACGTCTTCGATCCACGCCCGCACGCCGGTCGGCACGCGGAACGTGGCGAGGGTGAGCGACCCGACGATGCGACTCTCAGCGTCGCGCGCCACGAACAGCGCGGTGGCCGGGGCCCGGACGATGTCCTCGAGGTCATAGGCCTCAGGGACCGCCGACGTGGTGGAGAGCTGGGGCACGAGCCTGCCCATGGCCCCCACCAACTCGGGGTCGGCGACCAGCACCTCTTCGACTCGGACGTTCCCGTTGTGTGCCACTGGCGTTGGAGTGTACCGACCCACTTGGGCGCAAGCCGGTGATCGGCGCGTCGCTCGCGCCGCGCTCAGCGGGCCGAGCTAGCGCCCGGACCGTCGGTGTCGGGCTCGCCGCGCCACATCGGTTGGCGCACCCGGTCGTAGAGGACATCGCGCCGTTCGCCGCGCAAGGCGGCGAAGACATGGTCGCCCCAGCGCTCCGCCCCGACAAGGGGGCTCGGGAGGTTGTCGGGGGTGAACCAGCCGACGTCGCTGCACTCGAGTGGGTGGGGCTCGAGCTTCCCGCCGGTCGCGCGGCAGTAGAAGAGGAGCGAGTAGAGGGGGACCCGTGTGAATCCGAGCCGAAGCCCGTCGAGCACGGCGATCAGGCGGACGGGCTCAACCTCGATCCCGGTCTCCTCCTTCACCTCCTTCACCACCACCTCGGCAGCCGAGTAACCGACGTCGCACCAGCCGGTCGGGTAGAGCCAGACGCCCGAGTCCGCCCGCTGGATCAAGAGGAGCTCGCCGTCGTCGTTGCCCACCGCCGCTCCCACCGCCACCTTCGGTGTGACGTAGCCGGGCACCCCTTCACCCACCGACCCGAGCCACTCTTGGACCAGACCATCGGCGTCGGCGACATCGCCCACGCCTTCGTGGGCCACGACCTTGATGTCGGCGGCGACGTGGAGGATCTCCTCGAACCGCTCGCGCTCATAGAGGCTCTCGGTGAAGCCGAGACCGGTCCGGGCGATGGCGGCGAGCGCCTCGCTCCAGCGCAGCAGCTGGCGGTCGGGGGCGGGACTGTCCACGTGCCGACGCTATCGCCCCGCCGCCAGCGCCGCGCCCGCACGCAGGGACCAATTCGACCCCCGCCACCCGAGGCTCGGCGCCCTGAAGCATGATGTGTCGTGCCCGTCAACGAGGATTGCCGCCACTACGTCATGCAGACCACGGCCTCGGGCGACAAGATCGAGCGCTGCAAGATGGGCGCGAACGATCCGCTTCCCTTCGGCTGCCCCGACGGCTGCGTCTTCTACGAGCCCCGTCGTGTCTCCTCCGCCGGCTGGCAGATCCCGCCCAAAGACCCGCAGCGCTGAGCCCGGGGGTGCGTCCGCACCGTCTCGGCCTCAGCTTTCGAGCACGTCGCCGAGCAGGTCGACCCCGATCCCCTCGGTGCGTAGCCACGCCGCGGCCGCGTCGATGTGGCCGGCGTCGCCCACCAGCTCGCAAATGATCCACCCCGAGTGCTCCTCGACGTTCGCCCGCCGGATGTTGGGCTCGACGTCGAACTCGCGCACCATGCGCGCGAGGACCGGCGTCCGCACCAGGGACTCGGGGAACGTGAGCTTGACTCGCACGGTGATCATGACCCCGCTCCTTCATGGCTGGCCGCACTGGTGCTGAGCGCCCGGTTGAGGCTGCCCGAGCGGAACCCCTCGAGGTCGAGGGCAACGAAAAGGTAGCCCGCGGAGCGCACGGCCTCGACCACCTCGTGGCGGCGGCCCAGCACGGCCGTGAACGACTCCTCGTCGATCTCGAGTCGCGCCACGTCGCCGTGGTGGCGCACCCGCAGACCCGCAAAGCCCAGTCGCTTCAGCGCCGCCTCCGCCGCACCCACCGAGCGAAGCGTCCCGATGGTCACCGGCGTGCCGTAGGGCAGGCGCGAGCTCAGGCAGGCGGCAGCGGGCTTGTCCCAGGTCCGCAGCCCGAGCCGGCGCGAGGCGGCACGCACCTCGTCCTTGGTGAAGCCGGCCTCGACCAGGGGGAACCGCGCGCCGTGGCGGGCCGCGGCCTCCTGGCCGGGCCGGTGGTCGCGAAGGTCGTCCACATTGACGCCGAGGACCACTGTTGCCCCCCGGGCAGTCGCCAGCGGCGTGAGCGCCTCCATGAGCGAGGTCTTGCAGTGCGCGCACCGATCCGCGTTGTTCGCCACATACGCGGGGTTCTCGAGCTCGTCGGTCGCCACACCGGTCCAGTCGAGGTGCCATTCGTCGGCAAGCGCCGCGCACTCGACGGCTTCGTCGGCGGCCAGCGACGCCGAGACGGCGGTCGCGCACAGGACGGCGTCGCGGCCCAGGTGGTCCGTCGCCACCTTCGCCAAGAATGCCGAGTCCGCACCTCCGCTGAAGGCCACCACCACCGAGCCCAGCACTGAGAGGCCGGCGCGCAGGCGCTCGAGCTTCTCTTCGCTCACTGCCCGGCCACTTGGGCCAGCACCTCATCCAGGTCCCCGACCATGCCGGTGAAGAAGGGCCCGAACTCCGCGTAGTTCGACGAGGCCTCGTCGAAGCGCATCGAGTACACGCAGTCCTTCAGGTCGTCGGGGTGCACGGCGAACAGCGTCACGCCCCACTCCCAATCGTCGAGGCCGGTCGAGCCGGTGACGACCTGGAGGATGCGGCCGGCGAATTTCCGTCCCTCGGCACCGTGGCCGTACATGAGCGCCTTGCGGTCTTCATAGGGCAGCGAGAACCAGTTGTGCTTGTCGCCGCGCCGCTTCGACATGGGGTAGAAGCAGAAGGCCTTCTTGCCCTCGGGGGGAAGGTGCGGGAACAGCCGGGCCTGCTTCATCTCCTCGGGCACCCCCTTTGCGTACTCGGACACCTCGGTGAGCGAGACGTAGGACGAGACGAGCTCGAGGCCCGCACCGCTGAGCGCGCTCTGGAAGCGCCGGAGGGCCCACAGGTCGGGACCGAGCGCCATGAAGGCGACGTCGGCCTTGTGGCCGAGCATGGCCACGCTGACCACCTGGTGGCCCGACTTGCGGGCCTCCTCCTCGGCGGCGCGCACGGCCTCGCCGTCGAAGGCTCCGTGCAGCCGGTAGAAGAGGTGCAGGACCGCCCACCCCTCACTCGGCTCGAGGGTCCCTGGGGCTGTCGCTTCATCATTCACCCCGCCAGTCTACGGACCACACCGTGGCGGCTGGCAGCCGCCACAACGAACGAGGGGCGCCCGGTGGGCGCCCCTCGTCTCGATGCTGGATCCACCCGCGGGTGGGGCAGGACTAGAAGTCGTCCATGCCCCCGCCCGGCATGGCCGGCGCGCTCTCCTCGGGCTTGTCCACGATGACCGCTTCGGTGGTCAGGAACAGCGCGGCGATCGAGGCCGCGTTCTGCAGCGCCGAGCGGGTCACCTTGGCAGCGTCGATGACGCCGGCGGCGAACAGGTCGACGTACTCGCCGGTGTCGGCGTTCAGGCCGTCGGCCGCGTGCTCCATGTTGCGGACACGCTCGACGACGACACCACCCTCCATGCCGGCGTTGACGGCGATCTGCTTCAGGGGCTCTTCGACGGCACGGGCCACGATGCGTGCACCAGTCGCCTCATCACCTTCGAGCTTGGCGGCAAGGTCCAAGATGTTGGACTGGGCACGGAGGAGGGCAACGCCCCCACCGGGCACGACGCCCTCTTCGATGGCCGCCTTGGTGGTGGAGACCGCGTCTTCGATGCGGTGCTTCTTCTCCTTCAGCTCCACCTCGGTGGCGGCACCGACCTTGATCACGGCGACACCGCCGGACAGCTTGGCCAGGCGCTCCTGGAGCTTCTCCCGGTCGTAGTCCGAGTCGGTGTTCTCGATCTCAGCTTTGATCTGGTTGATGCGGCCCTTGATGTCGGACTCGACGCCCGCACCCTCGACGACGGTGGTCTCGTCCTTGGTGACGACGATCTTGCGTGCCTGGCCGAGCATCTCGAGGCCCACGTTCTCGAGCTTCAGGCCGACCTCTTCGGTGATGACCTGGCCACCGGTGAGGATGGCGATGTCCTGGAGCATGGCCTTGCGGCGCTCGCCGAAGCCCGGGGCCTTGACGGCAACGGAGCGGAAGGTGCCACGGATCTTGTTGACCACCAGGGTGGCGAGGGCCTCGCCCTCGACGTCCTCGGCCACGATCACGAGGGGCTTGCCACTCTGCATGATCTTCTCGAGGACCGGCAGCATGTCGCGTACGGCGGTGATCTTGGAGCCGACGAGCAGGACGTAGGCGTCCTCCATCACGGCTTCCATCCGCTCGGGGTCGGTGACAAAGTACGGCGAGATGTAGCCCTTGTCGAAGCGCATGCCCTCGACCAGGTCCATCTCCATGCCGAAGGTCTGAGACTCCTCGACGGTGATGACGCCGTCCTTGCCCACCTTGTCGATGGCCTCGGCGATCATCTCGCCGATCTCGGTGTCGGCGGCGGAGATGGAGGCGACCTGGGCGATCTGGCCCTTCGACTCGGTCTCCTTGGCGATGGCGTGCAGCGAGTTCACGGCGGTTTCGACCGCTGCCTCGATGCCCTTCTTGAGCGACATCGGGTTGGCGCCGGCGGCCACGTTGCGCAGGCCCTCGTGGACCATGGCCCAGGCGAGCACCGTGGCGGTGGTGGTGCCGTCACCGGCGACATCGTCGGTCTTCTTCGCCACTTCTTTCACCAGCTCGGCGCCGATGCGCTCGAAGGGGTCCTCGAGCTCGATGTCCTTGGCGATGGACACACCGTCGTTGGTGATGGTGGGCGCGCCCCACTTCTTGTCGAGCACGACATTGCGGCCTTTGGGGCCGAGGGTCACCCGCACGGCGTCGGCCAGCTTGTTCATGCCCGTCTCGAGGGCCCTGCGGGCCTCCTCATCGAAGGCAATTAGCTTCGGCATTGGTCTCTTCCTCCGTTGGTCCATCGACCCGGAAGGGTCGGCCTGGTCACAGACCACTCTACCGGATCATTAGCACTCTCGTTCGTCGAGTGCTAACAGCAAACCACGCAACGGCGCGCCGTGCAAGCGTCGAGGCGGACCGGCCCGCCGGCGGCGGGGGCCGCCGCGGCCTCAGCCGCCGGCGACGGCGGGGACGATGGAGATGGTCTGGCCGGAGGCGACAGGGGTGCCGAGGCCCCCGAGGAACCGCACGTCCTCGTCGGCCAAAAAGACGTTCACGAAGCGCCGGAGGCCGCCGTCGTCGTCGAAGAGGCGTCCCGAGAACCCCGGGTACGCGACGTCGAGTGCGCCCAGGGCCTCCCCCACGGTCTGGCCCTCGACGGCGACCTCGCCCGCGCCCGCCGTGAGGGTGCGGAGCTGTGCGGGGATGCGGATGGACACGCTCATCGGTGGGACTCCTGTTTGTAGGTGGCTTGGAGGTCGCCCTCGAGCTGGACGGCAGCGTCGAACGCGTCGAGCGTGGGGGCGATGGTGGCCGTCGGGCCGACCGAGCCGGCGAGCGCCTCGACCGTCTTGAGGCCGTGGCCGGTCACGAGGGCGACGACCCGCTCGTCGCGCCGGATGGTGCCCTGGGCGGCCAGTTTGGCCAGGGTGGCGATGGTCACCCCGCCGGCGGTCTCGGCGAAGATTCCCTCGGTGCGGGCCAACAGCTTGATGCCTTCGAGCACCTCGTCGTCGGTGACCGAGGCACACGAGCCGCCGCTCGAGCGGATGGCCGAGAGCGCGTACCAGCCGTCGGCCGGGTTGCCGATCGAGAGCGACTTGGCGATCGTCTTGGGCTTGACCGGGCGGATGACGTCGGAGCCCTCGGCGAAGGCGGTGGCGACGGGCGAGCAGCCCTGCGCCTGGGCACCCGAGATCCGGACTTCGGGGACCTCGTCCAAGAGGCCGACCCGGCCGAGCTCGGCGAAGCCCTTGGCCACCTTCACGAGCTGGCTGCCCGACGCGATCGGGACGACCACGTGGTCGGGCGCCTGCCAGCCCAGCTGCTCGGCCACCTCGAAGGCCAGGGTCTTCGAACCCTCCGCGTAGTAGGTGCGCACGTTCACGTTCACGAACGCCCAGGACGGGTGCTCGCTGGTCAGCTCGGCGCAGAGGCGGTTCACGTCGTCGTAGTTCCCCTCCACCGAGACCAGCGTGCCGCCGTAGACGGCGGTCATCATGACCTTGGCGGCCTCGAGGTCGTGGGGGATGAGCACGACCGAGGCCATCCCGGCGCGCGCCGCGTGGGCGGCCACCGAGTTGGCCAGATTGCCCGTCGAGGCGCAGGCGGCGACCTTGAAGCCGAGCTGGCGCGCCTTGGTGAGCGCCACGGAGACCACCCGGTCCTTGAACGAGCCGGTCGGGTTGGCCGTGTCGTCTTTGATCCACAGCTCGCCGAGACCGAGCTCGGCGGCGAGGCGCTCGGCGCGCACGAGGGGCGTGAACCCCGCCCCGAGGTCGACGGGCGCCTCGTCATGGACCGGGAGGAGGTCCCGGTAGCGCCAGATCGAGCGGGGGCCTTCCGCGATGCGCTCGCGGCTGGTGCGCGCCGCGATGGCCTCGTAGTCGTAGGCCACCTCGAGGGGGCCGAAGCAGTAGTCGCAGACGTGCAGGGCCTCGGCGGGGAAGGCGCGGCCGCACTCCCGACAGCGCAGTCCTGTGACGTGGTCCATAAGGGTCCTCCTCATCGGTCGGGCATTGGCACCTGGTGCACCCCCTGGGTGGGGGTGTACTGGTTGCCGCGGCGTCACAGGCCCCGTGCCTCAGCCGCTCTGGATGATGGCGTCCATGTTGGTCGATGGAAGGGTGTTCCGTCAATGCAGCTCCCGCAGACGGGTGCGTGGCCAGTGCTCGACCGGCGACGGCCGACGGGTAGACCCCGGGCGTGGGACTGAACCGGCCATCTTTGGGGGATGATCTGCAGATGATCACGCACCCTCGCACCTTCGCGAGCAGCGACTTCAGCGCCAGGGCGCTGTGCGACGCCAAGGGGGGACGCGTGGTCTCGGTCCTCGTCCCGGCCCGCAACGAGGCGCCCACCATCGCGCCGGTCGTCGACGCCATCGCGAGGAGCCACCTGGCGTCGGCCGGCGGCAGCGGGCTGGTCGACCAGATCCTGGTGATCGACGACGGCTCGACCGACGGCACCGGCGAGCTGGCCGAGCGGGCCGGGGCCCGTGTGCTGCGCCGGCGCGGGGCCGGCGGCAAGGGCCAGGCCATGGCGGCGGGACTCGAGGAGTCCGCCGGCGACCTCATCGTCTACCTGGACGGGGACGTGGAGAACACGACCGGCGACTTCGTGACCGGCCTGCTCGGCCCACTGCTCTGCGACGACGCCATCACGATGGTCAAGGCCTTCTACGACCGCCCCCTCGGCGAGAGCGGCACGGGCGGCGGCCGGGTCACCGAGCTGATGGCGCGACCGGTGCTGCGCACCCTGTTCCCCGACCTCGCTGGCATCATCCAGCCCCTCGCCGGCGAGACGGCCGCCCCTCGCTCGGTGCTCGAGAAGGTGGGCTTCGCCGACGGCTACGGCGTCGAGATCGCCCTGCTGATCGACGTCGCCACCGAGTTCGGTGCCGACACGCTCGCCCAGGTGGACCTCGGGGTGCGCCGCCATCGCAACCGCCCCCTCGCCGAGCTGGGTCCCCAAGCCACCGAGGTCCTCCACGCGGCGTTGGAACGAGCCGGCATGGGGCGTGCATGAGCACCGGACCCCTCCCCAGCACGCGCCGATCCGAGCCTGCGCCCCGGCCGGCATCGGGCGCGCAGGGCCCGAAGTAGCGTCGTTGCATGGCGAAGCTTGTCGTCGTCTCGAACCGGGGCCCTCGGTCGTTCCGCATTGACGAGAGCGGTGAGCTGATGCCCGCCGGGACCGGCGGTGGTCTGGCCGGCACCCTGCACCCCCTTCTGGCAGGCAGCGGGGCGACATGGGTCTCAGCGTCGATGAGCGAGGCCGACCGCCTCGCGGCCGCTGAGGGCCTGATGGATGAGGACGGCCTCTCGGTCGTGACCATCGCCCCGGATGAGGAGATCTACCGGCAGGCCTACGACATCGTCTCGAACTCGACCCTGTGGTTCTGCTACCACCGCTTGTTCGCGCCCGCCTACAGCCCCCGCTTCGACACCGCATGGCGTGAGGCGTGGCGGTCCTATCGGACCTACAACACCCTCTTCGCCGAGCGGGTGGCGGAGGTGGCCGACGAGGGTGCGGTCGTCCTCGTCCAGGACTACCAGCTCGCCCTCGCCGGGTCCGACCTCTCCCGCCTGCGCCCGGACCTGCGAACCGTGCACTTCACGCACACGCCCTTCGCCGATCCCGGCGCCCTGCGGATGCTGCCGGCCTACGCCGCCGCCGAACTCCTCCATGGCATGGCGGGCTTCGGGGCGTGCGGCTTCCACACGCGCCGATGGGAGGCCGAGTTCCGTGCCTGCTACAGCGATCCCCGCCTGGCGGTTGGCCTCGAAGCCCCCCGCAGCTTCGTCGCCCCGCTCGGGCCCGACCCGGCCAGCATGCGGGCCGAGGCGGCGACCGACGCCGTGTCGCGCGCCGGCGTGGAGCTCGAACGGAGCCTCGGCGGCCGCCAGCTGATGCTGCGCGTCGACCGGGTCGAGCTCTCGAAGAACATCCTGCGGGGGCTCTGGGCCTACGACGAGCTGCTCGAGACGCACCCGCAGTGGCACGACCAGGTCGTCCACCTCGTGCTGGCCTACCCGTCGCGCGAAGGGGTCGCCGAGTACCGCGCCTACCGCCAGGCGATCGAGCAGGCCGCGGCCGAGATCAACGAGCATTGGGGGACACCCGGGTGGCAGCCGGTCGTGCTCGACGTGGCCGACAACCGCAACCGCTCGGTGGCGGCGATGGCGCGCTACGACGTCTTGGTCTGCAACCCGCTGCGCGACGGGATGAACCTGGTCGCCAAGGAAGGCGGCCTCGTCAACACGCATGACGGCACGCTCGTCCTCTCACGAGAGGCGGGAGCATGGGAGGAGCTCTCCGAGGTGGCCCTCGGCGTCAACCCCTTCGACCTGAGCGAGACCGCCGAGGCCTTCCACCGGGCCCTCGAGATGGGCGACGTCGAGCGCAAGGACCGCTCGGACGCGCTGCGCGCCCTCGTCGAGGGGCGCACGGCCTCGGACTGGCTCGCCGACCAGCTGGCGATCGCCGAGTCGCTCCCCCGCTGAGGTGCCAGCGCCCCGCGGGCGCCGGCACCGCCGACCTACAGTGGTCCGAGCCGGCAGGAGGGGAACGCGGTGCCAGCGACAACCTCGATATGGGACCTCGAACTGCCGCTGCTCGACACCGCCGGCCTCGAGCGCGAGGAGTCCACCGCCTTCGCCGCGGGCCTGGCCGAGGACCACTGGCTGGCCCGGACCGACGTCGGCGTCGCCGTGCTCCGCTATCGCGATGCCTCTCGGATCCTGCGTGACCGCCGCTTCCACAACGCCCTCTCCTTGCTCCGCGTCGAAGGGGCGGAGCCGGACAGCTTCCTGGCGACGCGGCCGCGCTCGATCCTCTCCACCGAGGGCGAGGAGCACACGCGCCTGCGGCGCCTGGTCTCCCCCGCCTTCACCCCGGCCGCGGCCAACCGGCACCGCCCGGCGATGCGCCGGGTGGTCACCTCGCTCCTCGAGCCCCACCTCGCCGCCGGCCGCTGCGAGTTCGTCGCCGACATCTGCCAGCCCTACCCGATCCCGATCATCTGCGAGGTCCTCGGCGCACCTCCCGAGGACTGGCGCCAGTTCAGCAACTGGGCGGGCGACATCTTCAAGATCTTCAACGGCAACCTGGCCGAGGACGCGCCGGCCATCGAGCAGGCCTCGAAGGAGCTGAGCGCCTACATCGCCGAGATGGTCGACGAACGTCGCCGCTCGCCGCGCGAGGACCTGCTCTCGGACCTGATCGCCGCCGAGGAGGAGGGGGACCGCCTCAGCACCGACGAGCTCGCCATGCTCGTGCGGGCCGTGCTGATGGCCGGCACCGACACGACGAGGAACCAGTTGGGCTGCGCCATGGCCCTCTTCGCCCGCTACCCCGAGCAGTGGGCTCTCCTCGTGGCCGACCCCGTCGGTCTCGCACCGCGCGCCGTCGAAGAGACGATGCGCTACCTCGGTGCGGTCCGAGCGACCGTGCGCGTCGCCAGCTGCGACGTCGAGTTCGACGATGTCGTGTTCCCGGCGGGCACCGTCGTGACGACCCAGCTGGCGGCAGCCAACCGCGACTCGGCCGAGTTTGCCGATCCGGGGTCCTTCGACATCACCGCCGAACGCTCCGCCGAACAGCTCACGTTCGGGTCGGGGATCCACCGCTGCCTGGGTGCGGCCCTGGCGCGCGCCGAGCTCCAGGAGGCATTCAGCGTGCTCGCCGAGCACCTGGCGACGGTCGCCCTCGACGGGCCGGTGCTGTGGAAGCCGCCCACCTTCGGCATCTGGGGCCCGGCGTCGCTGCCGCTCGCCTTCGAGACCCGCCGAGCGACTGTTACGCCTCGCTGAGCTGCTCGAGCACGGTGAGGGCGCCGGCCGGCCCCTCGACGACCAGGTCGGCGGCGGCGGCCACCTGCGGGGGGCTCTCGGCGTCGACCACGGCCACCTTGGTGACGTCGACCCCGAGGGCGGCGAAGCGGTCGAGTGCGGCGAAGGCGGCCAGGTCGCCCAGATCGTCACCGAAACAGGCCATGGCATCGTGACCCTCGCCCAGGCGCCGCACGACCGTGCCCTTGTCGGCCTCGACCGGCGGGCGCAGCTCCATCGCTTGGCGACCCTCTTGGGCCACGAGCCCCACCTCCCGCATGGCACGCTCGGCGAAGGGGCGCGCCCAGGCCTCGCCGTCGGGGCTCCCCCTCCAGTGGAGGGTCACGGTCAGCCCCTTCGGCTCGACTCCCACCCCGGGGGGCGCCTCGGCCAGCGCTGCCGCAGTCACGCTGCCGACCGGGTCGCGCCACCGCTCGAGGTCGGCCGCCGTGCGCACCGTGCCGTCGGGGCCGAGCTCCTCCATGCCGTAGAGGCCGATGAGCCGCACGCCCGCCGGCGGGCCGAGGACCGTTGCCAGGTAGGTGACCGGCCGGCCCGAGACCACCGCCACGAGGGCCAGCCTGCGGGCCAGGGCGCCGAGCACCGGGACCACGCCCTCGAGCGGGGCGGCGGCGGCCGGGTCAGGAACGATGGGTGCGAGCGTGCCGTCGAAGTCGAGAAAGAGGGCTGAGGAGCGCGGGCGCGCTGCCAGGGGGGCCAGCCGGCCGGGGAGTGGGCCCACCTAGGAGGGGAGGTTGGCCGCCAGGTCGGGGCCGATGACCACGACCACGTCGCTGCCCGTCGTCCCGCTGACCGGGACCGACGTCGTGAGTGGCTGCACGGCGGTGGGTTTGAGCCCGAGGCCAGCGGCGATGGTGGCGGCGGCGGCCTGCTGCCCCGGTGCGTAGTACACCGCCGACGCGCTGACCGGGGTCGTCGTGTCGGCGGCGGGCTGCATGTTCCAGCCCTGCCCCTGCAGCTCCTTCGTGAAGTCGCCGGCCGCGTTGGGCGTCGTCGTGCCATTGGCCACCAGCACGCTCACGCTCGAGTGTGGGACCGTCGTCGTGGTCGTGGTGGCCACCGGCTTGGTGGTCGTCGTCGAACCCGATGCAGTCGTGGTCGGGGTCGTCGTCCCCGTGGCCGAGATCTGCGGTGAGCGGCTGCCCACTTGGAGGAGGATGATGCCGAGGACGACGGCGACGACCACCAGGGCGATGGCCTTGCCGAAGGCAACCTGCGGCCCACCGTGCCCTGCCGGAGGGGCCCCCTCAACGTCAGGGGGAAGGTTGCTCACCGGTTCAGCCTGCCAACCGGGGGGCACCAGCGCAAGCACCCTCGGCTTCGGGCACTGGCTCGGGACCGTGCCGGAGCGCCGGTAGCCTGGCCGCCACGCCGGTGTGGCGCAGCTGGAAGCGCAGGCGATTTGTAATCGTCAGGTCGTGGGTTCGAGTCCCACCACCGGCTCTCGGGGCCCTAAGAGCACCGCGGGCTGCCTTTTGGCCCCGGTGCCCGGTCAAGCTCGCGGCGCGGGACCGAGCCGATCAGTGCAGCGGCCCGGCCACCGACTCGACGGCGCGCAGCAGCTCGTCGCCGACGAGGCTCGCCTCGACCGCCGCGAGCTCGGGCGAGGTGAAGCGGTCGGGTCCCGGGGGACCGGTCAAGGGCTCGAGGATGCGCAGGGCCGCAGCGGTGGCGGGTGCCGGGTCGAGCGGGGCGCGCAGCGCGAGCCCGCGTGCGGCCACCGTGAGCTCGATGGCCACAATGCGCCGAAGGTTCTCGAGGCTCTGGCGCAGCTTGAGCCCCGCGCTCCAACCCATGGCCACGTGGTCCTCTTGCATCCCCGAGCTCGGGATCGAGTCCACGCTCGCCGGTGACGCCAGCCGCTTGTTCTCCGACACCAGGGCAGCTTGTGTGTACTGGGCGATCATGAGGCCCGAGTCCACCCCCGGGTCATGCGCCAAGAAGGCGGGGAGGCCGTGGGAACGGGTGCGGTCCAAGAGGCGGTCGGTGCGCCGCTCGGCGATCGAGCCCACGTCGGCCGCCGCGATGGCGAGGAAGTCGAGCACCATGGCGAGGGGGGCACCATGGAAGTTGCCGTTGGAGGCGACGGTGCCGTCCTCGAGCACGACCGGGTTGTCGATGGCCGACGCAAGCTCGTACGTCGCCACCGTCCGGGCGTGGGCGAGCGTGTCGCGCGCCGCCCCGTTCACCTGCGGCGCGCAGCGCACGCTGTAGGCGTCTTGGACCCGGGTGTCCTCGGCACGGTGTGAGGCGACGATGGCCGAGCCGGCCAGGATGCGGAAGAGGTTGTCCGCGCTCAGTGCCTGGCCGGGCTGGGGCCGGAGCGCGACCAGCTCGGGGCGGAAGGCCTGGTCCGTGCAGAAGAGGGCCTCGGTGCTCATGGCGGCCGCCAGGTCCGAGAGGCGGAGCAGGTGCCCCAAGTCGGTGCAGGCGAGCACGAGCATCCCGAGCATGCCGTCGGTCCCGTTGATGAGGCTGAGCCCCTCTTTGGCCTCGAGCTCGATCGGGGCGAGGCCGGCGGCGGCGAGGAGCCCGGCCGAGGGGGCGCGGCGGCCGGCGGCATCGTGGGCCTCCCCCTCGCCGAGCAGCGTGAGCGCGCAGTGGGCGAGGGGGGCGAGGTCCCCGCTGCAACCGAGCGAGCCGTACTCGTAGACGACCGGCGTGATGCCGGCGTTCAAGAGCGAGCAGATCGCCTCGGCTACGAGCGGCCTCGCACCCGCGTGGCCCGAGGCCAGGGTCTTCGCCCGCAGGAGCATGAGGGCACGCACGATCTCGGTGTCGACGACGTCGCCCATGCCCGCCGCATGGCTGCGGACGACCGAGCGCTGGAGGGCGACGCGCTGGTCCACGTCGATCTCGCGGTTGGCGAGCGCACCGAAGCCGGTCGAGATCCCGTAGACGGGCGTCGACGAGGCGGCGAGCTGCTCGACGATCCCGCGGGAGGCGGCCATGTGCGCGATGGCGCTCACCGAGAGGGTGACGGGGCGCGCACGCCTCGCCACGGCCACGACGTCGGGCAGGGCCGGCGGGACGTCTCCCAGTACGAGTGGCGCGTCGGTTGGCACGGTGGGCTCCTTCTGGCGGGCACCGCCGGCTCTTGACAGCGGGACCGGTGCCGTTGGGTTGGGACATCATGTCGCATCGGAGCGCACGCAGCCCACGGAGCGGCTGCGCCGGCGGGGGCCGGTGCTAGAACGGCAGTTCACACTCAAGGAGGTGGCTGATGCTGAAGGAATTCCGAGCGTTCATCCTGCGG
This sequence comes from Acidimicrobiaceae bacterium, assembly GCA_003155135.1. Taxonomy (GTDB): domain Bacteria; phylum Actinomycetota; class Acidimicrobiia; order Acidimicrobiales; family RAAP-2; genus Bog-515. The sequence goes on from PMFN01000005.1 coordinate 42,027, forward strand.
GGCAACCTGGTCGATCTGGCCATCGCCGTGGTCATCGGCGCTGCGTTCACCGCAGTCATCAATGCGCTCGTGAAGGACCTGTTGACCCCGCTCATCGCGGCCATCTTCGGCAAGCCTGACTTCTCCAACCTGAGCTTCAAGATCAACGGGTCGATCTTCTACTACGGCTCCTTCTTCAACGCCGTGCTCACGTTCGTGATCGTGGCCGCCGTGCTGTTCTTCTTTGTGGTGAAGCCCGTGAACGCGCTCATGAAGCGCATGGGCACCATCCCCGAGGAGGAGCCCGAGCGCCACCCCTGCCCCGAGTGCATGACCGAGATCCCCGTCGCCGCGCGTCGGTGCCCGGCGTGCACGACCGAGTTCGCCTCGGCCGCGTAGGCGCTTCAGCCCTCGGCGGCCGCCACCTCGCGCTGGCGCGCCACCTCGAAGAACGCCACCGCGCCGGCCACGCCGACGTTGAGCGACGCCAGGTTGCCGTGCTGGGGGATGGCCACGAGCTCGTCGCAGCGGCGGCGCACGAGGGGCGCGAGCCCCTTCTCCTCGCTGCCCATGACGAGGGCCACGGCCACCTCGCCGAGGGGGAGCGAGTAGATGGACCGCTCGGCCTCTCCGGCCAGGCCGACCGTCCACACCCCCGCCTTGGTCATCTCGTCGAGCGCGGCGGGGATCCCCCCGACCACGCAGAAGTCGAGGTGCTCGAGCGCTCCGGCCGCCACCTTGGCGACAGTCGGCGAGAGGTGGGCGGCGCGGTGCCTCGGCAGAACCACGCCGGTGGCCCCGGCACATTCGGCGCTGCGCAGCAGTGCGCCGAGGTTGCGCGGGTCGGTGATGCCCGCCGCCACCAGCAAGAAGGGCAGTCGGCCGGACCGGGTTGGGCGGCACAGGTCCTCGAGCGGTGTCGGCTCGATCGGCTCGGCATAGGCGAGCACGCCCTGTGGCGCCTCGGTGCGGGCCTCGTTGTCGAGACGCGCCCGGCCCACGGTCTCGATGCGGACCCGGCGGCGGTAGGCGAGCGCCTCGATCTCGTCGAGCTGGCTCGAGGGGTCGAGGCCGTCGGCCATGAGCAGCCGGCGGACCGGTCGGCGCCCGGCTGCGAGCAGTTCGAGCACGGCCCTGCGGCCCTCCACCTGGTCCCCGCCCAGCTCGCCCGAGGCGCTCCGGCGCCCGGACCGGCGCTCGGGGGCAACGGTGCGCCCGCCACCGGCTCGGCTCCGCCTGTCGTCGGTCCGGCCACGGCCAGCGGCCGGGGCGCCCCGCCGGGGGGGTGCCCCCTTCTGCTTGGACGGCGGCGGCTTGCGCCGACCCTTCGGTGGGCTCACGGCGCATCCCGACGGGCCACCGAAGAGCCTTCGAGCAGCACGACGGCCATGCACGCGATCCCCTCGGCTCGCCCGATCGACCCGAGCCCCTCGGCACGGGTGGCCTTCACCGAGACCGGGGCACCGAGTGCGGCCCCGAGGTTCTCGGCCATGGCACCGACGTGGGGTGCCATGCGCGGCTCTTCGGCGACGATGGTGCAGTCGGCGTTGACCGCGACGAGGCCCCCCTCGGCGGCGAGGGCGACGACGGCGCCGAGGAGCGAGACGCTGTCCGCCCCGGCGAAGGCGGGATCGGTGTCGGGAAAGTGGGCCCCGAGGTCGCCGAGCCCCGCCGCGCCGAGTACGGCGTCGGCGAGGGCGTGGGCCACGCAGTCGGCGTCGCTGTGCCCCTCGAGCCCCCGGCCCCCGTCAATGCGCACGCCGCCGAGGACAAGGGGGCGAGCAGGGTCGGGCGAGAAGGGGTGGACGTCGAACCCCTGGCCGATGCGCACGTCAGGCGCCGAACAGGTGGGCGGCGTAGGAGAGGTCGGCCGGGGTCGTGATCTTGATGTTGTCATGATCCCCCTCCACGACCACGACCGTAGCCCCGAGGTGCTCGACCAGCCCGGCATCGTCGGTGGCATCCCCCGCGCCGGCGTGCGCCTGCTCGAGGACCTCACGGCGGAAGGCCTGGGGGGTCTGGACCGCCACGAGCCCGTCGCGCGGCACCGTGGCGCGCACCACCCGGGCGTCGTCGACCTCCTTCAAGGTGTCGGCGACGGGGACCGCGCAGATGGCACCGGCCACGTCGGGGTCCTCCAGGGCCTGGAGCACGGCACGGAACAGCCCTGGTCGGGCGAGGGGCCGGGCGGCGTCGTGGACCACCACGACCGAGGCCCCGGCGGGCACGGCCGCGAGGCCGCAACGCACCGACGCCGAGCGACTTGCGCCACCGGTGACGACGCGGTCCGCACCGAGCTCTGGGATGTCGGCACCCTCGGGGACGACCACGACGACCCCGTCGCAGACGCTCCGGCAGGCCGTCACCGACCAGGCCGCGACCGGCCGGTCACCGAGGGAGAGGAACTGCTTTCTCTGGCCGAAGCGGCTCCCCGAGCCGCCGGCCACCACCACGCCCCAGACGGGCCCCACCGAGCCCTCTACGGAAGGGCGTCGTTCAGACGCTGCTCGGCGGTCTCCTCGTCGACGCCGAGGGCGAAGGTGAGCTCGGAGACGAGGATCTGGCGCGCCCTCGAGAGCATGCGCTTCTCGCCGGCCGACAGCCCCTTGTCCTTGTCCCGGATCGAGAGGTTCCGGACGACTTCGGCGACCTGGTAGATGTCGCCGGAGCGGAGCTTCTCGGAGTGGTTCTTGTAGCGGCGCGACCAGTTGGTCGGCATGCGCGCCTCTTTCTTGCGCAGCACGGCGAAGACCTCTTCGACCTCTTCGTCGTTGATCACCTCGCGGAGTCCAACACCGTCGGTGTTGTCCGCCGGCACCATGAGGGTCAGGTCCCCATACGCCAGGCGCAGCACGAGGTACTCGCGCTTCTCGCCGAACGCCTCTTTGGTCTCGCGCCGCTCGACCACGGCCGCGCCGTGATGGGGATAGACGACCTTGTCACCGACTTTGAACACCATGCTCCCTCGATTGCAGCTCGGGGCGGGCAGAGCCCGCACCCCGGTCGGTAACTGGCCCAGGTGCCAAATTTCCCGCCGAACTGCGACTTCTCAGTTTACACGCCAGGCCGGCACTTCCGGCCCCGCCACCGGCGGCTACTCGTAGCGCTCGAGGATGCTGGCCTCGACGAGCCGGGCCAGGCCGTCTCGCACGGTGCGGGCCTTGGCCTCACCGACGCCGCCCACCTTCTCGAGCTCGGCAATCGGCGCTCCCATGATGCGCGGCAGGGTGTGGAACTGGGCCACGATGCGGTCGATGATGGCGTCGGAGACCCGGGGCAGGCGGTGCAAGAGGCGATAGCCGCGGGCCTCGAGTGCACCGTCGAGGCCGCCCGCGGCCACCGGGGCGCCGAGCGTGCCGCCGACGGTGATCGGGTCCGAGAGGTCCTCGGCGCTGAGCGAGCGCAGCGCGGCGAGCGCGTGGTCCACCCGGGCCCGGTCGATGTCGCTCTGCCGCTGCTCGACACCGTTGCGGCCCGACACGGGGCCGGGAGCGACGTAGTCGCGCACGACGAGCCGGACGATGTCACCCACCCCGCCGGCCAGCTCGGCGAGCTGGAGGCCGATGAGGCGGCCGTCCTCGCCGAGCTCGACGAAGTACTCGTCGATCTCGCGCTCGATGCGCGCCACCATCTCGCCCGGCTGGAGGACGGCGACGACGTCGCGCAGCGAGACGGCGTCTTCGACCTCGAGCGTGGAGAGCACGGCCAGGGCCAGGTCGAAGCGGCTGCGGAAGCGCTGGAGAGTGGAGAGGGCCTGGGTCGCCCGGTCGACCAGGAAGGAGGTGGGTGGAAGGGTGCGCTTGGCGTCGTTGCGGTAGACGGCGATCGTCGCCATGGCCTCGGACACGGTGATGACCGGCACGTCAATGGAGCGGGCCACGCGCTCGGCGGTGCGGTGCCGGGTCCCCGTCTCGCTCGTCGGCACCGAGGCCTTGGGCACCAGGTGGACGTTGGCCCGGGCGATACGCGAGGCGTCGGCCGCCAAGATGATGGCCCCGTCCATCTTGGCCAGCTCCGACAGTCGCTGGGGGCTGAACTCGGCGTCGAGGAGGAAACCCCCGGTGCAGATGGACAGCACGGCGGGGTCGTCGCCGACGACCACCAGGGCGCCCCGCTTGGCGAGCAGCACACGGTGGAGGCCCTCACGAAGCGGCGTACCGGGCGCCACCAGGCCCAGTGCTTCGGTCAGCTGGCGGCTGGCACGGTCGACCACGCCGAAAGCGTACCCGTCGGCGCCGCGCCGAGACTGTGGGAGTTCGTGGCGGTCCCCGGTGCGCCGTGGCGCCACCGGCGGGCGGCCACCACCGCCTCGGTGACGCTGGTCACCCGCAGCACCTCGAGGTCGGCGGACACGGCGGGCGACGAGACCGGTGCGATGGCCGCCCGGTAGCCCAGCCGCTCGGCTTCGGCCAGGCGGCGGTCGACGCCGCCCACCTCGCGCACCTCCCCGGCCAGGCCCACCTCACCCACCACGAGCAGGGACTCGGGCAACGCGATCCCCGCCGCCGCCGACGCGACGGCGAGGGCGATGGCCAGGTCGGCGGCGGGCTCGGAGGCCCGCAGGCCGCCGGTGGCCGAGACGAAGACGTCGAGACCGGCGAGCTCGATGCCCACCCGGCATTCGAGCACCGCCAGCAGCGAGGCGAGCCGCCGGGCGTCGACGCCCGATGCGCTCGTGCGCCCACCGCCACCAGTTGGCCTCGCCACCAGTGCCTGGACCTCGACGAGGAGCGGGCGGCTGCCCTCCAAGAGGGCGGTGACCGCGCTGCCCGGCACCTCGTGCCGGCGCTCGGCGGCGAGCAACGCTCCCGGGTCGGCCAGGGTGACGAGGCCGGCGGCGGTCATCTCGAAGAGGCCGAGCTCGCCGGTCGGCCCGAAGCGGTGCTTCACGGCCCGCGCGAAGCGGAGCCGGTGGTGCCGGTCGCCCTCGAAGGCGAGGACGGTGTCGACCAGGTGCTCCAAGGAGCGCGGCCCGGCCGGGTCGCCCTCTTTCGTGACGTGCCCGATGACCACGACGGCCGCCCCCGAGGAGCGGGCGGCCTCACCCAGCTGCTCGACCACGGCCCGGACCTGCGCCAGGCTCCCCGCCGTCCCCGGCGCTCCCGCCGCACGCAGGGTCTGGATCGAGTCGAGGACCACCAGAGAGGGCCGATGCTCCTCGATGGCGGCGAGCGCGTCGTCGAGATCGGTGGCCGAGAGGATGAGCAGGGCGGCCGGCACGGTGCCGAGGCGTCCAGCCCGGGCGCGCACGGCGGCGGGGGTCTCCTCGGCGGAGACGAGCAGCGCGGTCGAACCCAGCAGCGCCGTACTGAGCAGCACCTGGAGCGCCAGCGTCGACTTGCCGACGCCCGGCTCGCCGTAGAGGAGGGTGAGCGACCCGGGCGCCAGGCCGCCCGAGAGGACACGGTCGAGCTCACCGACGCCGGTAGGGCGAGGTGAGGCTCCCAGCGGGTCGACGCTCGAGAGCGCGACGGCGCGGGCTGGCTCGCGCGACGACGAGGCGCGACGGCGGGCCTGCTCGGGCTCCATGGTGTTCCACCCTGCACAGCGGCCGCAACGCCCGGTCCACCGCTCACTCGTCGCCCCGCACTGCCGGCACCGGTGGACTGCGCTCGTTCGGGCCATGTCGGGCACGCTAGGTCCAGGTAGTGACACCACCGAAGGCGTCCTGCGTAGATTGGTGCGACCCCGAAGGAGCCAATGGACCGAGACCCGCACCCGAGCAGCACCGAGACTGCCTACCTCGGCCTGGACGAGCTCCGTGGCCGGTTGGCTCGGGGCTCGGTGACCTCGGTGTCGCTCGTCGAGACCCTGCTCAGCCGGATCGCCGCCCTCGACGGTGCGGACTCACCGTGCGCGCTGCGCAGCGTCGTGGCCACGTCTGCCTCGGTGCTCGACGAGGCGGCGGCCGCCGACCAGACACGAAGCCGTGGCGGGAGCGCCGGCGCGCTGGCCGGGATCCCGGTGCTCGTGAAGGACAACATCGAGGTGGTCGGGCTCCCGTCGACCGCCGGCTCGACCGCGCTCTACGGCCGCCCCCCTCGTGCCGACGCCGAGCTGGTGGCGCGCCTGCGACAGGCGGGTGCACTCGTGCTCGGGACCACCAACCTCTCCGAATGGGCCAACCTGCGGTCGTCGCGCTCGACGAGCGGCTGGTCGGCGGTGGGCGGGCTCTGCGCCAACCCGTGGGCGTTCGAGCGCAGCGCCGGGGGCTCGTCGTCGGGATCGGGGGCCGCCCTTGCTGCGGGGCTCTCCCCCTTGGCGATCGGAACCGAGACCGACGGCTCGATCACCTGCCCGGCGTCGCTCAACGGCGTGGTGGGCATCAAGCCCACCGTCGGGACGGTCCCGACGGTGGGCGTGGTGCCGATCAGCGCCAGCCAGGACAGCCCCGGCCCGATGGCGCGCTCGGTGGCCGAGGTCGCCGCCCTCCTCGACGTCCTGGCGGCCACCACCGGCACAGCCGTGCGCGCCGCTGCGGGCATCGAGGGGTGCCGCGTGGGCGTGGCGATCACCTGGCGCACCGGGCACCCCGGCACCGATGAGCTCTTCGACGACGCAGTGGCACACTTCACCCGGGCGGGGGCGGTCCTCATCGAGGTGGCCGCCGCCATGCCGGGCCCGGCAGAGGGCGACGACGAGCTGACGGTGCTGCTGGCCGAGATGGCCGACGACCTGGGCGCGTATCTCGCCGCGCGCCCCGGAGAAGGGGCGCGCTCGCTCGCCGAGCTGGTCGCCTTCAACGAGGCACATGCGAGCGACGAGCTCGGGGCCTTCGGCCAGGAGCACTTCACGGCCGCCCTCGCCCTGGGCGGACGCCGCTCGCCCACCTACGCCGAGGCCCGGAGGCGAAACCTCGACTGGGCGCTGCGCACCTGCCTCGGGCCCGCCCTCGCCGGCGTCGACGTGCTGGTCGCCCCCGCCTACGCGCCCGCCTGGAAGAGCGACCTGCTGCTCGGCGACCGACCCGAAGGGGCCTCGCCGGTCACCACCGCCCCGGCCATCTGCGGGTGGCCGGTCGCCACGGTGCCGATGGGCCTCGTGGGCGGGCTGCCGGTCGGCCTCTCGCTGGTGGGGCGGCCGGGGAGCGAGGGCCTGCTGCTGGCCTGCGCCCAGGCGGTCGAAGACGGCGCGGGCCTCCTCGCCGCCGGCCTGCTGCGCCCGACCTGGCTGCCTCCCGGCCGGGGCTGAGCGAAGCCCGCACGCGACGACGACGGCGCCGTGGCGCCGCCGTCGTCTGGCTGTGTAGTTGTCGTCAGTCGGTGGGTGCGCCGCTCCCGGCGAGCTCCATCGGCGGGGGCTGGACGCCTTCGATCGCCTGGAAGGTGAGGTGCGGCCCCTCCTCCCCGTCAACCGGGGTGGTGTCGAGGTCCACGACGATCGTCTCGCCGACGCGGAACTCCTTCCACAAGATCCGCTCGGAGAGCGGGTCCTCGACCAGCTGCTGGATGGCACGGCGCAGCGGCCGGGCACCCAGTTGCGGGTCGTAACCCTTCTCGGCGAGGTGCGCCTTGGCGGCCGTGGTCAGCTCGAGGCCGAGCCCCTGCAGCGAGAGCTGCTCGGCCGTCCGGGCGATCATGAGGTCGACGATCTCGACCACCTCGGCCCGGCTGAGTTCATGGAAGACGATGACGTCGTCGATGCGGTTCAAGAACTCCGGGCGGAAGTGGGCCTTCAGGGCCTCGTGGACCTTGGCCTTCATCCGCTCGTAGGTGATGGCCTCGGACGTCTTGGCGAAGCCGAGGGACGACTTGCGCAGGTCGGCTGTGCCGAGGTTCGAGGTCATGATCAGCACGGTGTTCTTGAAGTCGACCGAGCGCCCCTGGGCGTCGGTGAGACGACCGTCCTCCAGGATCTGGAGGAGCGTGTTGAACACGTCGGGGTGGGCCTTTTCCACCTCGTCGAACAACACCACCGAGAAGGGCTTGCGGCGGACCGCCTCGGTCAGCTGGCCACCCTCTTCGTACCCGACGTAGCCGGGGGGCGAGCCGACGAGGCGGCTCACCGTGTGCTTTTCCATGTACTCGGACATGTCGAGCTGGATGAGGGCGTCCTCGTCGTCGAAGAGGAACTCCGCCAGCGTCTTTGCGAGCTCGGTCTTCCCCACGCCGGTCGGGCCGAGGAAGATGAACGAGCCGCTCGGGCGCTTGGGGTCCTTCAGGCCGGCCCGGGTGCGGCGGATGGCCCGCGAGAGCGCCTTCAAAGCCTCCTCCTGGCCGATGACCCGCTTGTGCAGCTCGTCCTCCATGCGCAGCAGCTTGGCCGTCTCCTCCTCGGTGAGGCGGTAGACGGGGATGCCGGTCCAGTTGGCCAGCACCTCGGCGATGACCTCCTCGTCGACCACGTCGAAGAGGTCGACGCCCTCGGCACGCCATTCGGCCTCCTGGGCCTCCTTGCGGTCCAGACGCTCCTTTTCCTGCTCGGCCAGCTTCTTCGCCTGCTCGAAGGCGCCGCGCTCGATGGCGGCCTCCTTGTCGCTGCGCAGCCGGCCGATCTCCTCTTCGAGCTTCTTGTAGTTCGGAGGGGTGGTCATGCGGCGGATGCGCAGGCGGCTACCTGCCTCGTCGATGAGGTCGATCGCCTTGTCGGGCAGGAACCGGTCGGCCAGGTAGCGGTCGGCCAGGTTGGCCGCCGCCACGAGGGCCTGGTCGGTGATGGTGACCGCGTGGTGCGACTCGTAGCGGTCCCGCAGGCCCTTCAAGATGTCGATAGTCAGCGCCACCGACGGCTGGTCGACCTTGACCGGCTGGAACCGGCGCTCCAAGGCGGCGTCCTTCTCCAGGTGCTTGCGGTACTCGTCGAGCGTGGTGGCCCCGACGGTCTGCAGCTCGCCGCGCGCCAGCATCGGCTTGAGGATCGAGGCGGCGTCGATGGCACCCTCGGCGGCACCCGCACCCACCAGGGTGTGGAGCTCGTCGATGAACAAGATGATGTCGCCGCGCGTGCGGATCTCCTTCAGCACCTTCTTCAGGCGCTCCTCGAAGTCACCTCGGTAACGGCTGCCGGCGACGAGGGCGCCGAGGTCGAGGGTGTAGAGCTGCTTGCCGGTCAAGGTCTCGGGCACGTCGTTGGCCACGATGCGCTGGGCGAGGCCCTCGACGATGGCCGTCTTGCCGACGCCCGGCTCGCCGATGAGGACCGGGTTGTTCTTGGTGCGGCGGGAGAGCACCTGCATGACCCGCTCGATCTCCTTCTCGCGCCCGACGACCGGGTCGAGCTTGCCGTCGCGGGCGAGCTGGGTGAGGTTGCGGCCGAACTGGTCGAGCACCGGCGAGCCGGCCGGGGTGTCCGAGGACGAGCCGGGGCCTGCGCCGACGGCCTCTTTGCCCTGGTAGCCCGACATCAGCTGGATGACCTGCTGGCGCACACGGCCGAGGTCGGCCCCGAGGCTGACCAGCACCTGGGCGGCGACGCCCTCGCCCTCACGCACGAGGCCGAGGAGCATGTGCTCGGTGCCGATGTAGCTGTGGCCGAGCTGCAGCGCCTCGCGGAGCGACAGCTCGAGGACCTTCTTCGCTCGCGGCGTGAAGGGCGGGGACCCGCTCGGGGCACTCCCGGCCATGCCGATGGTCTCTTCGACCTTCTCGCGGACCGCCTCCAAGGAGATGCCGAGCGACTCCAGCGCTTTGGCCGCGACGCCCTCACCCTCGTGGATGAGTCCTAGCAATATGTGTTCCGTGCCGATGAAGCTGTGGTTGAGCAGGCGAGCTTCCTCCTGCGCCAACACCAGCACTCGTCGTGCTCGGTCGGTGAAGCGTTCGAACACGTGACCGCCTCCGTCTGGCTCGTGCCTATTGGCAGAGAGTGTATCGGGCCGGTCCCCCCAACCGGCCGCACACCGTGAGGCCGTGCCTTCGGGGTCGGCGAGCTGATGCATCGGTTGTCACACCATGGCCCCCAGCGCCTATCGTGCCTAGGAGTGAATCCTCTGGCGGCTCTGGGCCTCGCCCCTCTCGAGCAGGACATGCTCCGTCTCGAGCCCCTGCTCTCGACCTCGGTCGTGACCGGTGACGGGTTCTTGGACGAGGTCACCACCCATCTGATCGCGGCCGGCGGGAAGCGCCTGCGGCCCATGCTGGCCCTGGCGTCGGCGACCGGCGGGCGCCGTGCGGCCACCCAAGAGGACCTCTTGGGTGGTGTCGCCGTCGAGCTGGTGCACCTCGCGTCCCTCTACCACGACGACGTCATCGACGAGGCCACCGTCCGCCGCAACGTGGAGTCCGTGAACAGCCGCTTCGGCAACCTCGTCGCCATTGTGGCGGGCGATTACCTCTTGGCGCGCTCGGCTGCCATCGCAGCGGGGCTCGGCACCGAGATCGCCGGACTGCTCGCCACCACTTTGGGCGAGCTGTGCCAGGGGCAGGTGGCCGAGGTGCGCTCCGCCTTCCAGACCAGCCGCACCAAGGAGGACTACTTCTCCGCCATCGCCGGCAAGACCGCCGCACTCATGGCCTGCTCGTGCCGCATCGGCGCGCTCACCGGCGGCCTGCCGCGCACCGAGGTCGATGCCTTCACGACCTTCGGGCAGTGCCTGGGCATGGTCTTCCAGCTGCGTGACGACGTCTTGGACATCGTGGCGGTCGAAGGTGAACTCGGCAAGCCCGCCGGCCAGGACCTTGCCGAGGGCATCTACACCCTGCCGGTACTGCTCGCCCTCGAGGACCCCGACGTGGGCCGTGAGCTCGGCCCGCTCCTCGGCCACCCCCTCGGCCAGCCCGAGCGGGACAAAGCACGCGAGATCGTGGCCGGCTCGACCGCCATCGCCCAGACCGTCGCCGTCGGGCGCGCCTTCGCCACCCGGGCGACCGAGGCCACCGCCGGGCTCGCCTCGCCCGAGCTCTCGACCGGGTTCTGCAACCTCACCGACTCGCTCTTCGTCGACCTCCCCGGCTGAGGCCGGGGCCCGGACGCGCTCCGGCCCGGCGGATGCCGGGCCGGAGACTGCGAGGTGAGCTCAGGCGCTCAGCTTGTGGCGGTCGGTCCTGACGTCGAGCCACCCGGGCAGGCCGCAGCCACCTTGCCCTCGACCTTGGTCTCGAAGGCCTGGACCTTCGAGATGCGGTTCGCGATGTTCTTCGCCCGCTGGGTCCTGCCCTTGGCGCTGGCGGCCGCCTCGCGGGCCTGGGCCTTGGGCAGCCACGTCGAGACCTTGGTCTCGAGCGCCGAGAGACGGGCCTCGGCCCTGGTGCAGTTGACCTGGTGCGCGGGGGTGGGCGTGGAGGTGGTAGCGGCCGAGGCGACGCCGACCGAGCCGAGAGCGACCGCTCCGGTGAGTGCGACACCGGTGAGGAGCTTGGCGAACATGGGATTCCTTTCGGTTGGTGAACAGTGCCCGCCGTTGCGGGTGCACCACTGTTCTCCCACGGCCAGATGTGGAACCGGTGAGCCACCTATGAGCAAAGTGTGAGGCTTCAGGGCGAGACGTTTCGCTCGTAGACGATGCGCAGCCCGTGAAGGGTCAACCAGGGTTCCACGTGCTGGATCGAGCTGGCGAACGGTGAGATGAGGGGTGCCAGGCCGCCGGTGGCGACGACCGCGGCGGTGCCGAGCACCTCCATGAAGCGCGAGCAGAGGCCGTCCACCTGGGCACCGAAGCCGTAGAGCGTTCCCGACTGGATGGACTCGACGGTCGAACGCCCGATGACGCCGCGCGGGGCGACCAGCTCGACATGGCGGAGGGCCGCCGCGTGCTGGAAGAGCGCCTCCAAGCTGATGGCCACCCCCGGGGTGATGGCCCCGCCGAGGTACTCGCCGACCGAGGAGATGGCGTCGAAGGTGGTGGCGGTGCCGAGGTCGACGACGATGCACGGGCCGCCGAAGAGCTCGAAGGCGCCCACCGCGTTGGCCACGCGGTCGGCGCCGACCTCTTTCGGGTTGTCGTAGAGGATCGGCATGCCGCTGCGCACCCCCGGGCCGAGCACCACGCAGGGCTTGGTGGCGAACCACCGTGCCGCCATCTGGCGCAGCTCGCCGGTGACCGAGGGCACCGAGGAGGACACGGCCATGCCGCTGACCGAGGTGGCGATGTCGAGGCCCTCGAGGTCAAGCAGCTGGGTGAACAGGACGGCGAGCTCATCGGGGGTTCGGCTGGGGACCGTCGAGAGTCGCCAGCGGTAGGTGAGCCCGCGGGACGGCTGGTCCTCGAAGGCGATGCCGAAGCCGACGTCGGCGGAGGGGACGGCCGCATCGTCACCACCGAGGTCGTAGAGGCCGATGACCGTCTCGGTGTTGCCGACATCGATGGCGAGCAGCATTCAGCCGTCCCCTTCGACGAGGTCGAGGCCGAGGTCGAGTACGGCCACCGAGTGGGTGAGCGCGCCGACCGAGATGAGGTCGACCCCGACGGCCGCGTAGAGTGGTGCGCGCTCCAAGCTCACCCGGCCCGAGACCTCGAGCAGTGGCGGCGAGGCGGGCTCGATCCGGTGGACCAGCGCCACGCACTCGGCCACCTCCTCGGGGCTCATGTTGTCGAGCAGCAGCACGGTGGCACGGGCCCGCGTGGCCTCGTCCACCTGCTGCAACGACTCGCACTCGACCTCGACCATGCGACCGGGCCACAGCGAGCGAGCCCTCGACACCGCCTCGGTGATGCCGAGGGCGCCCAGATGGTTGTCCTTGATCAGCACCGCGTCGGACAGTGAGGCCCGGTGGTTGTTCCCGCCGCCGGCGCGCACGGCCGCCTTCTCGAGGGCGCGCAGCCCCGGCGTCGTCTTCCTGGTGTCGAGGATGCGCACGCGCGGGTCGACGGCGCGCACGGCGGCCACGTAGGCAGCGGTCAGCGTGGCGACCCCCGAGAGATGACCGAGGAAGTTGAGGGCAGTGCGCTCAGCGGTGAGGATGGCCCGAAGCTCTCCCGAGACGGTGGCCACCACGTCGCCGGGGGCGACCGCTGCGCCGTCGGGCCGCCGCCAGTCCACCTTCAGGTCGGGGCCGACACGGGCGAAGGCCGTCTCGGCGCACCACTGCCCAGCGATCACGCCCGGCTCACGCGCGGCGATGACCAGGTGACCCTGCGCTGCGGGGTCGAGAAGCGAGGCCGTGAGGTCCCCGAGCGGCAGCAGGTCCTCGGCCAGGGCCCGGTCGACCGCGTCGTCGACGGCGGCACGCGGCGGGTACGGCGGGGCGGGGAGCGTCACGGGAGCGCCTGCGGCTCGTCGGGCACGGCGTTGTGCACCAGCCGGAGGCGCCAGGCGGGATCGCGCTCGGGGAAGTCGGCGCGCGAGTGCGAGCCCCTCGACTCCTGGCGTTGCCAGGCGGACGCCAGCAGTGCGCCCGCCACGGTGACGAGGTTGACCAGTTCACCGGCGTCGACCTCGCCGCTCCCCTCGGCGGCCACCTCGGCGGCCACCAGCTCCACCGCCTCGGTGGCGCGCGCCAGGGAGTCGGCCGTGCGCACCACGCCGGCTCCGGCGGTCATCGCCCGCTGCAGGCGGTCGCGGGCTTTCTCCACATCCAGGCCGCCCCGCGACCCACCCGGTGTGAGCCGAGGCCACTCGATGCGTCGGACCGCACGGCCCACGATCAGCTCGGGCCCGTGGTCGGGGCCGAGCACGGATCGCATGGCACCGGTCGCCTGGGCGCCGACTGCGCCCTGCGCGATGCGCTCAGCCGCCCGGGCGCCGAAGACCATGCCCTCGAGCAACGAGTTCGACGCCAGCCGGTTGGCCCCGTGGACGCCGCTGCAGGCCACCTCCCCGGCGGCCCAGAGCCCCGGCAGGGTCGTCGCGCCCACAAGGTCTGTCACGACGCCCCCCGAGAGGTGGTGGGCGGCGGGGGCGATCGGGAGCCAGTCGGTCGCCGGGTCGAGGCCGATGGCCCGCAACGACCCGTCGATGGTCGGGAATCGCAGCGAGAACTCCTCGAGGCCGGTGGCGTCGAGCCAGAGGTGCTCGACGCCCTGGGCCGCCATGGTGGCGGCCATCGCCCGGCTGACCACGTCGCGCGGGGCGAGCTCGTCGACGAAGCGCTCGCCGCGCGAGTCGCGCACGAGCGCACCGTGGCCCCGCAGCGCCTCGGAAAGCAGCGGGCGCGGCATGGCCGGGTGGTGGAGCGCCGTCGGGTGGAACTGCATGAACTCGACGTCGGCCACCGCCGCCCCGGCGCGCAGCGCCATGGCGATGCCGTCGCCGCTCGCCTCTTTTGGGTTGGTGGTGACCGAGTACAGCTGGCCGGCGCCGCCGGTGGCGAGAAGGACGTTGGCGGCGCGCACTTCGACAACCTCGCCGGCGGGGGTGCGGGCCAACACCCCGGCGCAGCGTCCGGCCTCGACGAGCAGGTCGAGCGCGAACCATCCCTCGAGCACGGCGCCGGCCGAGGCCCAGGTCGCCTCCACGAGGGCCCGCTCCACCTCGGCCCCGGTGGCCGCGCCACCGGCGTGGACGACGCGGTGGCGGGAGTGGCCGCCCTCCCGGGCAAGGGAGAGGTCACCCGAGAGCTCACGGTCGAACTCCGCCCCGAGGGCGATGAGCTCGTTCACGCGCGCCGGGCCCTCGTCGACCAGCACGCGCACCGCGTCGACGTCGCAGAGCCCCGCCCCGGCGGCCAGGGTGTCGGCCAAGTGCAGGTCGGTCGAGTCCTCGTCCCCGCCGAGGACGGCCGCCACCCCGCCCTGGGCCCAGCGGGTCGCCGACTCGGAGAGCTCGCCCTTGGTGAGGACCCCGACGGCGAAGCGGGGGTGTGCGCTGTGCTCGGCGAGGCGCACCGCAGCCGAGAGGCCGGCGACACCGCTGCCGAGGACCAAGACGTCGAAGGGCCCCAGGGGCCCGCTCGGCGTGTTCACCGGGAGGTGGCGCCGGCCGCGGCGCTCGGCACGAGTGCGCCCACCGACAGCGCCGGTGCGTTGTCGATGAGCCGCACCGCACCGACCGAGGCGGCCACGAGCAGGCGCAGCGGCCTTTCAGTGTCGAGCCGCTCGGGGACGTGGAGGTCCTCGGCGTCGACGACGGCCGCGTAGTCGAGGACGACCGGTGAGCCGGGCGCCAGCGCGCCTGCCATGCGGCGGGCGACGACGGCTGGCTCTTGCTCGCCCTCGTCGAGCGCCGCCTGGCCCGCCGACAGGATCTCGGGGAGCGCCAGGGCGGCCCGGCGGTCCTCGGCGCCCAGCAGGACGTTGCGGCTCGAGAGGGCGAGACCGTCGGCATCGCGGACGATCGGGCAGCCCACCACCTCCACCTCGAAGGACAGGTCGGCGACCAGTCGTCGCACGACGCACAGCTGCTGGTAGTCCTTCTCGCCGAAGTAGGCCCGGCAAGGGCCGGCGAGGGCGAAGAGCTTGGCCACCACGGTGGCCACCCCGTCGAAGTGACCGGGACGCGACGCCCCCTCCCACAGGGAGCCGACACCGCCCACCACGAGGGAGGTGGCTCTCGGCTCGGGCCACCCGGGCCACATCTCCTCGACGCTCGGCGCGAAGACCACCGACGCGCCGGAGGCCCGGGCACCCTCGAGGTCGGTGTCGAGGGTGCGCGGGTAGCGGTCGAGGTCGGTGGCCTCGCCGAACTGCAGCGGGTTGACGAAGATGCTCACGACGACGAGGTCGCACTCGGCTGCGGCCCGCTCGATGAGCGAGGCGTGGCCCGCGTGCAGTGCGCCCATGGTCGGCACCAGCCCGACGCTTCGACCCAGGCTGCGGGCGCCGTGCAACACCGCACGCAGCCGCGCGGCCCGAGTGACGATCTCCATGCTCAGCCGACCGTGACGCCGACGCGCACCGAGGTGGCGCCGATCCCGCCGGGAACGCGCACCTCGGGGACGTCGTCGATCTCCTCGGCCCCGACCTCCTCGGGCGCCAACCCCGCGTCGGGCACGACGGCGGCCGGTGTGTCGGCGGCCAGCTGGAGGGCGAGGCCGACGCCGGCGCTGTAGGGGGAGCGCTCCTCGTCGGCCAGGGCTGCGAGGTGGCGCTCGAGCGTGGACCAGTCCCCACGCACCGCGGGGCCGGTGAGGGCCCGCCGTGGGCCGAGGTGGGCGACGTCGTCGAGGGCGGCCTGGGTGAGGCCGAGGAAGGCCTCGAGACCGAGGCCGGCCGAAGCGGCGACCCGCTCGACCTGGCCGAGGAGGGCGACGACATGGTTCGAGGCGATGCACGCGGCCGCGTGGTAGATGGCGCGGTCCGCGTCGTCGACGACGACCGGCCGCCCACCGAGGGCGAGGGCCATGTCGGTGGCGACCGGGTCACCGGCCACGGCGAACGTGATGCCCGAGGCCAGCCGGGCGGCGCCGGTGTCGGGGTCGGGCAGCGGCGTGAGCGGGTGAAGCGCCCCCCGTCGCTGGTGCGGCGCCAGCACGTCGAGGCCGAGCGATCCCGAGAGGTGGACCACAGCGACGGCGGGGTCGGGTTCGAGGGCGGCGGCCACGTCAGCCACGGCGTCGTCGGGCGTGGCGATCACCACGGCGTCGACACCCGCAGCCATGTGCCGCTCGGCGCGGCCCATCAGGCTGGTTTGCCACCCGGCTCGCTCGAGTGCGATGGCAAGGGAACGGCCGGCCCTCCCGGGGCCGATGATCCGTACGGTCCTTTGCACCTGTCCTCCTTCGGCGTTCCAGCCCCAATGGGTGCCGGTCGCCTTCAGCAGCAGTTGGTCAGAGTGTACCCACGACCTCGACCTCACCACCAGCAGCGGCCAGGGCTGCGGCGTCCACGAGGTCGGGGGCGAGCTCGGCCAGGGGTGCGAGGACGAACCGTCGCTCCCACATCCGGGGGTGCGGCACGACCAGGTCGGCGTTGGCGACCCGCTCCCCGTCGATATAGAGGACGTCGGCGTCGAGGGTCCTCGGCCCGAACCGGACGGTTCGCACGCGTGCGGCGTCGGCCTCGAGCTCAAAGCAGCGCTCGAGCAGGCGCCGGGCGGGGTCGTTGGTCTCGAGCTCGACGACCAGGTTGAGGAAGCGACCCTGCTCGGGCCCGCCCACGGGCTCGGTCTCGTACACCGAGGACACGGCGGCGACGTCGCCGCCCGCCCCGAGCAGCTCGACCCCCCGGCGCAGGAGCCCGAGGCGGTCACCGAGGTTGGAGCCGAGCCCGAGGAACGCCCGGCGCTCCCCGCTCACCGGCGGAGCACCTTCACGCGCCGGCCGCCGACCGGCGGAGCACCGAGACGCCGACGGTCGCCATGTCGAGGGCGACGGGCGGGCGGAGCTTGCGCACCGACACCGACACCGCGCTGATGCGGGCGTCGGCGTCGAGCACCACGGTGGCGATGCGCTCGGCCAAGGCCTCGAGGAGGCCGAAGGACTGGGTGGCCACCACGTCGGCTGCAGCGGTGGCGAGCTCGGCGTAGTTGACGGTGTCGTCGAGGGCGTCGGACGCGGCAGCCCTCGCCATGTCGACCCAGACGTCGAGGTCGAGCTCGAGGGGCTGGGGCCGGTCGCGCTCTTCGGGCAGCACCCCGTGGGTGCCGAGGACCCGCAGGCCGCGCAGCTCGATCCGGTCGCCCTCGGGCCCGGCCGAGGGCGGGCTCACCTGGCCGCTGCTTTGGGCGGCATCGAGTCGACGACCGCCACGAGGGACCGACCGGCCATGCCCATCTGGTGGCCGACGACGCGTTCGATCACCGCGACCACCTGGGGTCCGGACGCGAGCCGCCCGGACCAGAGCAGGTACCCGGCGACGACGCCCATCAGCCGGTCCCCGAGCTCGTCTTGGTGTACCAGCACCCGATGGCCGGCGGCGAGCGAGGCGTCGATGTCCCGGTAGCACTCCGAGAGCTGCGGGCGCAGGTCGCCGGTGGTGCCGATCGGGTAGTGCGCCGAGGCGATGCCCTCCTCCTCGTAGGACGCCAGGTTGTGCGGCGAGGCGAGCAGGGAGATGATCCGGTCGAACTGCTGGACCTTGAGCCAGATGATCTCCTCCTGGCGGCGGACGCGGCGGTGGTTGGCCGAGAAGCCTCCCGGGCGCTCGCTGATGGCCAGATGGTCGCGGATGACCCAGGTGAAGTTGCGCGGCGGGATGCCCTGGGCCCACTTCCCCCTCATGCCGCCGGCCTCTCGGCCACCAGCGAGGCCGCCAGCACGCTCGGGGCCACATCGTGGACCCGCACCATGTCCGCCCCGTGGACCAGCGCGAAGGTGGCGGTCGCCAGGCTGCCCTCCAGCCGGTCCTCGACCGGGAGGGACGCTCCCCCGAGCGCGCCGAGGAAGCGCTTGCGACTGGTCCCGATGAGCACCGTGTGGCCGAGGGTGTGGGCGGCGTCGGCCAGCTCCGCCACGTGGGCGAGCAACGAGAGGTTGTGCTCGACGGTCTTGCCGAAGCCAATGCCCGGGTCGAACCAGATCTCCTCGACGCCCGCCGCCCCTGCCCGGGCGGCCATCGCCAGCAGGGCGGCGTGCACCTGGGCGACCACGTCGTCGTAGCGAGGGGACCGCTGCATGTCGGCCGCGCTGCCCTGGCGGTGCATGGCCACCCAGCCCACGCCGAGTTCGGCGGCGACCGGCCAGAGGGTCCCGGCCACGTCGTTGATGAGGGTGGCCCCCGCAGCGACGGCGGCGACGGCGACGCTCGGCTTCACCGTGTCGACCGACACCCGCACCGCCGGTGCCAGGGCTTCGACCACCGGCACCACCCGGGCCAGCTCCTCGTCCTCGGCCACCGGGCTCGCCCCCGGCCGGCTCGATTCGCCCCCGACGTCGACGATGTCGACGCCCTCGGCCACCATGGCGAGGCCGTGTTCGATGGCGTCATCGGGCGCGAGGTAGCGGCCACCGTCGTAGAAGGAGTCCGGCGTGACATTGAGCACGCCCATCACGAGCGGGCGTGTCGGGACGGTTGCCATGGGTCTCAATCTAGGCGAGCCGCCAGGCGGGCGGTGTTGGGCCGACGTGCGGTCCAGCTGGGAAAACCCGCGGTGGAGGGACCCTCAGCGGCCGTGGATGAAGGCCATCGCCTCGGCCCGGGTGGCGATGTCATTGCGGAAGAGGCCACGCACCGACGACGTGACCGTGACCGAGCCGGGCTTCTTCACCCCGCGCATGGACATGCACAGGTGCTCGGCCTCGATGACCACGAGCACGCCCCTCGGGCTCAGTACCTCGTCGATGGCGTCGGCCACCTGGGTGGTCATGCGCTCTTGGACCTGCAGGCGCCGCGCGAAGCCGTCCACCAGGCGCGCGAGCTTGGAGAGCCCCGTCACCCGGCCGTCGTCGCCGGGGATGTAGGCCACGTGCGCCCGACCGATGAACGGGACCAGGTGGTGCTCGCACAGCGAGGCGAAGGGGATGTCGCGCACCATGACCATCTCGTCGTGCTGGGCCTCGAAGGTCACCGTGAGGTGGCGCGACGGGTCCTCGTGGAGACCACTGAAGAGCTCCTCGTACATGGCGGCGACCCGCCTGGGCGTGTCGGTGAGGCCGTCACGCCCGATGTCCTCGCCAATGGCGTCGAGGATCTCGAGCACGGCGCGCCGCACCCGCTCGGTGTCGACAGTCATGTCTTCCTTTCGTCTGCGCTCGGTCAGGTCTTCTCGCCGCGGTACCGGTGCACGGCAGGAAGGTTGCGGTAGCGCTCGTCCACGTCGAGGCCGTAGCCGACCACGAATGAGGAGGGGATGGTGAAGCCGATGTAGCGAAGGTCGAGCTCGACGCGCTGCTCGCCCTCTTTCACCAAGAGGGCGCACACCTCGACGTTCTTCGGGTTCCTCGCCTGGAGGTAGCGGCGGAGGTAGTTGAGCGTGAGCCCACTGTCGACGATGTCTTCGACCACGAGCACCTCGCGGTCCTCGATCTGGGCGTCGAGGTCCTTCACGATGCGCACGACACCCGAGGTCTTGGTGGCGCTGCCATACGAGGAGACCGCCATGAAGTCGATGTCGACGGGCAGGGCGATCTCGCGCGACAGGTCGCTCACAAAGGCCATCGCCCCCTTCAAGACGGCAACGAGGAGCGGGGGGTCGTCGCGGTAGTCGGCGGTGATGGCCGCACCGAGCTCGGCGATGCGCTGCGCGAGGGCCTCTTTGGAGACGAGTTCGGGACCGACGGCGGGCAACGCCCAGTCGGGCGCGTCGACGGCCGCCTCGTCGGTGTGCACGGGCGTGACATTAGTTGCCACTCCTGGCGAGGCGTACAGGCGCCCGTGCGAGCGGCGCACCCGCCAGCCGCCACTCACCTCGGTGGCGACGGCACCACCCGCCGCCACGTCGAGCACCCGGGCGACGTCGGCGGCGGAGGGAGGGTGATGGCCCGAGCCGCGCCCGGTGGTGGGTGCGGTTGCGCCCACGTCCCGGAGCCACCGGCGGACCGCCCGCCGTGCCAGGGGGACCGCTGCGGCCGAGAGCAGGTGGGCGTCGGTCGGATCGGGCACCGCCAGGTCGGCTGCGTCGTCGAGCACTTCGCAGTCGTCACCCGCGAGGGCTGCGGTGCGCGCCAGGATCGGCACCGGGTCACGGCCGCTGATCTCGGCACACAGGGGCAGCAGCTCGGCACGGATCCGGTTGCGCAGGTGGCGCGGGTCGTCATTGGTCGGGTCCTCGAAGACGCCGAGCCCGAGGGTGTCGCACAGCGCCCTCGTCTCGGCCCGACGGAGGCCCAGGATCGGGTGCTCGGGTCCCGGGGCCATGCCCGCCAGCCCGTCGAGGCCGCTGCCGCGCAGCAGGTTGGCGAGCACGGTCTCGGCCTGGTCGTCCATGGTGTGCCCGGTCGCCACCGCCGCCGGCAACGCCGCGAAGCGAGCGGTGCGCAGCCGCTCCTCGAGGTTCTGACCGTCGTCCACGGAAACGGTTCGGGCCTCGAAACCGGCCCCGAGGCGGGCGGCCGCGGCGGCCACGGTGGCAGCCTCGACCGCCGAGCCCGCTCGGAGCCCGTGGTCCACGTGGACCGCCGTGGCCTGGAGGCCGCTCGCCACGGCCAGGGCCAGCAGAGCCAACGAGTCCGCACCGCCGGACACCGCGCAGCTGATGCGCCCCGGAGGGGCCGGGAAACAGCAGCGACCGAGCAGCTCGTCGGTGGCGGTCGCCAACTCGCCGCTGGTGAGCGGCTCGATCCGGGGGCCCGGCGCCGGCGCGGGCGCCGTGCCCACGCCGCTCACCCGAGTGCGGGGGACGCGCCGACGCGGCTCAGCCAGACGGCCGGGTCGCGGATCTCGGCGAGCGACGGCAGCCACTCGGGCCCACGCCAGACCGAGTTGAACAACTCGGGTCCGCCCGCCACCTCGACGGCGTGGACGAACTTCTCGCCCTCGGCGTACTGGCGCATCTTCGCCTCGATGCCGAGGATCTGCTGGAGGACCTTTGTCGGGCCGCGCACCGACTGGCGCCGGTCATGGAGGACCCGGGCGAAGCGCTCGGCCCCGGGGACGGCTGCCGCCCCGGCCCGGTCCATGGTCACGTCGCCGTGCCCCTCGAGCAGGCTCATCAGCGCCTGGATGCGCTGGAGGGCCTCGCGTTGGGCGGGGGTGGCAATGAGGCCGAGGACGCCGGCGTCGTCGAGCGGGCTGCGCCCGGCGCGCCACTCCCCCGCCGCGCGCTTCAAGGAGTCCGCCATGTGCGAGGGGTCAGAGGCGAAGGGCTCGAGCCCGGAGTCGACCAGCGAGACGAAGTGGTCGCGCAGCCACGGCACGGCGGTGAACTGGCAACGGTGGGTCACCTCGTGGAGGGCGAGCCAGAGGCGGAACTCGCGCTCGGCGAAGCCGTAGCGCTGCTCCATGGCCACCACATTCGGGCCGACGTAATAGACGAGGTCCTGGTCCTCGGGGAACTCGTCGGTCAACAAGAGGTCGTACTGGCCGAGGACGCGTTGGCTCATCCAACCGAGCAGCGCGCCCACTTCGGCGCCGCTGGCGGTGCGGCCGAAGCCCGAGAGTTGCGGTGGCAGTGCCGCCAAGAACGGCGCGAAGGGGCTCTGCTTGCGGCGCGCCTCGTAGCGCTCCAAGGTCGGTGCGAGCAGGCGCTGCATGGAGCCCACGTTGGCCCGGACCCAGCCGAGCCGGTCGGTCACCCGGGCCCGGGCGGGACCGGCGGGTTCGAGGCCGGTGGCGGCGACCACGAGGCCCTCGGCCTCACGGGTCAGCTCGTCGAACTGCGTCTGGAGTGCGTCGGGGCGGTACCCCGCGGGCATCGACTGCCGGCGGACGACCCAACCGGCCACCCGCTCGGCCGTGCCCCAGTCCACCCGGGCGCTCGATGCCTCAGGGCGCCCGGGCGCGAGTGGGGTGCTCGGCGCTTCCACCGACTCAGTCGGTCCCCGGCTCGTTCGATCCGTGACGGTGCTGCTCCTCGTGGATGGATGCGGCGATGCGCTCGCGCAACGAGTCGGGCACGTGGTCACGGCAGTGGTTGGCGATGACCTGGCGGAGTTCGGCCTCGAA
The DNA here is from genome assembly GCA_003155135.1 of Acidimicrobiaceae bacterium. GTDB lineage: Bacteria > Actinomycetota > Acidimicrobiia > Acidimicrobiales > RAAP-2 > Bog-515. Next base: position 64,300 of record PMFN01000005.1, read on the forward strand.
CTCGGCGGCACCCGAACACGAGCCGCACCGATCCAGGTGCACGGCGATCTCGCTGCGCCTCGTCAGGGTCAGCTCGCCGTCGAGGTAGTGGTACAGCTCGTGGACCGCCTGCTCACAGTCGACCCCGTTGCCCGTTTCCACGCACATGTCGTTGCTCGTCCGCTGGACGTCGCCCGTCACTGCCTGTTCCTCCTAGAGCGCCCGCCCGGTCGCGCTTGCGACCAGGCCCTGTGCTGCCTCTGAGTTTGCCAACGCCTTTTGCAGGGCTCTTCTTCCCCGGTGGATGCGGCTCATCACCGTGCCGATGGGCACGTCGGTGATCTCGGCGATCTCCTTGTAGGAGAATCCCTCCACGTCGGCGAGCAGCACCGCGATGCGGAACGCGTCGGGCAGCGACTCGATGGCCGCCTTCACGTCCTCGTCGGTGAAGGACTCGAGCGCCACGTCCTCGGCACTGCGACCCACCCGCCCGTCGCCCGGCGCCAGGCGCCGGTACAGGTAGAGGTCCTCCACGTCTTCGACGTCGGAGATCTCCGGGCGCCGCTTCGCCGCCCGGTAGGTGTTGATGTAGGTGTTGGTGAGGATCCGGTAGAGCCAGGCCTTCAGGTTCGTCCCCTCGGCGAAGCCCCCGAAGGCGCGATAGGCCTTGAGATAGGTCTCCTGGACGAGGTCTTCGGCGTCGGAGGGGTTGCGGGTCATGCGCAGCGCGGCGCTGTAGAGGGCCGGCATGTACTCCATGGCGAGGTCGGTGAACCGTGCCTGGTCAGCCATGAGAGCACCCTAGTCACCCCCGCCCCCACGTGCGGCTCAGGCCGTCGCGCCCAGCGGTGTGGGCTCGCCCGAGCCCGGGTGCCGCCGCTCGCGCTCGACCCGCCACCAGGTCCCGGCCAGCACCGCGCCCACCCCAACGGCCGAGTACACGAGGAGCACCCAGATCGACGAGGCGAGGTCGGCCGACCCGAAGTAGCCGATGTTGCGGACCGCGTCGAGGCCCGCGCCGTTGGGCAGGTAGGGCCCGATGGCCCGCCACACGCCATTGAGCAGCTCCCTCGGGTAGGGGCCCCCGGCCGAGGGGTTGCCGGCGACGACGAAGACCACGATGGCGAGCGCGATCCCGAGCTCGCCGAAGACGATCTGGAAGGCGGTGGTGACCGTCGACGTGGCGAAGACCACCAGGGTCCCGATGAGGGCGAGCGCCCAGATGTCACCCGGGATGAGGTGCATCGCCGGGCCCACGAGCACCGAGCCGAGGATGCCCGAGAGCACGGAGAAGGCGGCCAGGGCCCCGAGCCGCACGAGGACCCAGCGAAGGCTGGGCTCGGTGCCGCGGGCCAGCGCCAGGAGGCTGGCCACGAGATAGCCGCCCACCACCCAGCCGATCACTACGTAGAAGGGGGCCAGGCCCTCGGGGTCGTTGCGGGTGAGTGGGACGATGGTCGTGACCGTGAAGGTGCGGTGGACCTGCGCCTCGAGCTGGCGCACGGTGGCGAGCACGGCGGTCGAGACCGCCGGGCTCGGGGCCTGGGCCACGATCACGTGGTCGTTGTCGGCGCCGATCACGAACGCGGCGTCGACCTTGTGGTCGTGGATGGCCGCCACCGCGGCGGCCACGCTCGGCGAGGGGATCGGGTCGAACTGGCCCCCGGCTGCGTGGATCTTGTCGATGACGAGCTTCTGCTCGGACGCGGGCCCGACGATGGCGATCGGCAGGCCGTGGGGATAGGGGTGGCCGAGGCCGCCCACGTAGGAGAAGACGAACCCGAGCTCGATGACGAGCACGCCGACCATCAGGAGCGCGGTACGTGGCAGCGACGAGCCAGCGAGGTGTCGAGAGCTCGCCATCGCCGGCCAGCCTAGGGAAATTCTCAAGAACGCTGCGCTACCGTGGCCGGCGTCAACGAGCGACCAGAAGAGGGTGCCATGCACACTGCAGCCGAGACCGAGCCTGCGATCGACCTGCTCGCCGGATCGTTCTACGGCGCAGAGCCGCATGCGACCTATGCATGGCTGCGCGAACACGACCCCGTCCACTTCGACGCCGCCAACGGCGTCTGGGGCATCGCACGCCATGCCGACGTCAAGGCGGTCTCGAAGGACACCGCCCGCTTCTCGAACGCGGCCGGCGCCCGGCCCGATTCGGGTGCCCTGCCGATGATGATCGACATGGACGCCCCCGACCACGTGCGTCGCCGCCGGCTCGTGAGCGCTGGCTTCACCCCCCGCCGTGTGCGCGCCCTCGAGGACACGGTCACCGCCGTGTGCGACGAGATCATCGACAGGGTTTGCACAAGCGGCGGCTGCGACTTCGTCGCCGACATCGCCGCACCGCTCCCGATGATCGTCATCGGCAACCTCTTGGGTGTGGAGGCCGGGGACCGCGCCGACCTCCTCGGCTGGTCCGACGATCTCTTGCGTGGCCTCGGCACCGAGGACCCCGCCCTCGTCGAGGCGATGCTCAGGGCATTCGACGCCTACAGCACCTACGTGCGGCCGGTGATTCAGGACCGGCGACGCACCGGCGACGAGTCCGACCTGATCGGGTTGCTCACCCACGCCGAGGTCGACGGCGACCGTCTCGACGACGATTCCATCCTCTACGAGGCCCTCCTCATCCTGATCGGCGGGGACGAGACCACCCGCCACGTGCTCACCGGTGGCATGGAGCAGCTGCTCGCCCACCCCGACCAGTCGGCGCTCCTTCGCCGGGACCCCGCCCTGCTCCCGGTGGCCGTCGAGGAGATGCTCCGCTGGGTGACGCCCATCAAGAACATGGCGCGCACCGTCACCGCCGACACCGAGTTCGCCGGCAAGCACTTGGAGGAGGGCCAGCAGCTCCTCCTCCTCTACCCATCGGCGAACCGGGACGAGGCCGTGTTCGCCGAGCCCGAGCGCTTCGACACCGCCCGCCAACCCAACGACCATCTGGCCTTCGGCTTCGGCGCGCACTTCTGCCTCGGCAACCAGCTGGCCCGCCTCGAGCTGCGGGTGATGTTCGAGCGGCTCTTGGCCCGGCTCCCCGACATGGCCCGGGCCGGTGACGGAACGCTCGAGCGCCGCCAGGCCAACTTCGTCTCGGGCATCGAGTCGATGCCGGTCGTCTTCACGCCGAGCGCGCCAGCAGGGCAGCAGTGAACAGGGAAGCCGCACGCGCCGGGGACTCCCTGGTCCTTCCCGGCGTGTGAGCACCCGGCGCCGCGTGCCGCGCCGCGGCATCGCCGCGGGGGCCCTCCTGGCCGTCATTGCCGTCGTGGCCACCGCCTGTTCCGAGGCGCCTGCCGCCGAGTCGGGCGAGCAGTACAGCTCCCCCAAGGCGATCGCCGCCCAGGTCCGGTACCCGAGCGCCCCGCGCGAGGCCGCCTCGACCCTGAGCGGGTTCCTCAGCGCTCCGGGCGGCCCGTATCTGCGGGACCAGTACTCCCGGGTGGTCATCCTCCACGGGGTCAACGCGGTCTACAAGCTCGCGCCCTACGAGCTGACGGTGACGCCCGGCCAGCCCAACACCTTCGACGCCGCCGACGCCCGGACCATCGCCCGGCTCGGCTTCAACGTCGTGCGCCTCGGGATGCTCTGGCAGGGCCTCGAACCGGGCGCCGGCGGCCCGAACCAGCCCGCCGTCTGCACGCCCGGCGCGCCGGCGAACCCCCACATGTACTCGGCGGCCACCGTGCGCGCCTACCTGGCAAAGGTGGCCGCGGTGGTGGACCTGCTCGGTCGCTACGGCATCTACACCCTGCTCGACATGCACCAGGACGTCTACAACAGCCTCTACCGGGGTGAGGGCGCTCCTGCCTGGGCGGTCTGCACCGACGGGCTGCCGATCGTCGCCCTCGGGGGCCGGTGGTCGCAGAATTACCACAACCCGACCCTCGACATCGCCGTCGCCCATTTCTGGGGCAACGACGTGACGGGCGATCTCCAGGGAGAGTACGACCGCGTGTGGGGAGCTGTCGCACACTCGTTCGCCGACAATCCCTGGATCGCCGGCTACGACCCCTACAACGAGCCGTTCTCGCGTGAGTACCGCCTCGACGACACCGTGTCCTTCGCCATCGACCTCGAGTGCTTCTACACCGGTCGCGCCCGCCCGGGTCGCTTGGCCGCGGACGACAAACCGATCGTGTGCCCGAAGAGCGACCCGCGCAACGGGGTGGTCCCGACAATCGAGGCCGCCGACCCCCATCACCTCGTCTTCATCGAACCCGACATCTACTCGATCCACGGCAAGCCCAACCTGCTCGGACCGATGACCTTTCCCCGCCTGGTCTTCAACGTCCACTCCTACTGCGAGTCGCGCTCACCGGTGACCGGGGACCCGACAAGTGTGGACGCCTGCTCGGGCCAGATCCTCGCGTCGCTCCTGCGGCGCTCGCGGGACCGCCCGCAGCTCACATCGCGGGCCCAGCCCGGGGGCCCAGCCTGGTTCCTCTCCGAGTTCGGAGCGAGCTCGGACCCGAACCTCCTCGAGCAGGTGACCGACACCACCGACCTCTTACAGCTCGGCTGGGCCTACTGGTCGTGGAAGTACTACGACGACCCGACGGGAAGCTCCGACGAGGCGCTGGCATCGCCGACCGGGGCCCTCGCCCCGACCGCCACCGTCCTGTCTCGTACCTACCCCCAGGCCATCGACGGGGTGCCGAGCGCCTACTCCTTCGACCCCGGATCCGGCGCGTTCTCCCTCACCTACCAGCGGCCCGCCACCTCGAGCGCTCCAACGGTCATCTTCGTGGCGAGGACGCACTACCCGAACGGCTATTGCGCCACCGTCGACGGCGGCACCTTCGACTCGCCGCCGGGGGCGGCCCACCTCGTCGTGGACAACGCCACGGGGTCCGGCACGGTGCAGGTGAGCATCACGGCCGGCTCCTGCGGCTGACGCCGCGCCAGCCGTCTCGCTGGCCGAGGTCACAGGCCTGCGGCGTGGCTGCTGGCCGACCGGCCGAAACCCGACTAAGTTTGTCGGCAATAGGCGCAACAAGAAGTGAACCGCCTGAACAAGGAGGCGCAGTGACCGTCATCGTGCGAGAAGCCCACGACGTCTCGGACTCGGACGATCAGCACTGTCAGAGCATCGACCTGCTCGCCGTCGCCCGCCGGCACGCCGATGTGGCGCTCTCGTGGGCGCAGCGCCACGGGCGACGCGATGCGCGCACCTACGGCCTGCTCTCGCACGGCGAGGACTACGAGGTCTGGGCGATCGATTGGCCGGTCGACGGCTACCTCGAGCTCCACGACCACGGTGGCTCCGCCGGCGCCTTCGCCGTCCTGGCCGGCAGCCTGTCGGAGACGACGGCTGACGCCGACGGCGAGTGGGTGCGCCGGCCCCATGACGCCGGGGGCGGCCGTTCGTTCTCCGAGAACCACATCCACGGCATCGTCAACCTTGGCACCGGGCGCGCCACCAGTGTGCACGTCTACTCGCCGCCGCTCGAGCGGATGACCTTCTACCGCCTGGTCGACGGTGCAATGGTCGCCGAGCGCACCGACGAGCGGGCCGAGAGCAACTGGACCCCCTAGGTGAGCCGCGTCGACGAGCAGCTCGCCGCCGCGCGCGCAGCCCTCGACCGGGTCGGCCCCGAGGAGGCGGCGCGCCTCACCCGTGAGGGGGCGCTCCTCGTCGACATCCGCCCCGCCGCCCAGCGCGCCGAGTTCGGTTCGATCCCCGGGGCGCTGGTCATCGAGCGCAACAATCTCGAATGGCGCCTCGACCCGACCAGCCCCGACCGCCACCCCGCCGTCACCGACGAACCCGGGCGGCCGGTTGTGGTGCTCTGCCAGGAGGGCTACGCCTCGAGCCTGGCGGCCGCCTCACTGCAGGACCTCGGCCTCATGAACGCCACCGACCTCGACGGCGGCTTCGCCGCCTGGAAGCGGGCCGGCCTGCCGGTCACCGACCCGCCCAGCTGAGCGGCGGGCCCGGGCTGGTTCAGCCCGGGGCCGCGCCCACCACCGGCTTGTTGAGGGTGAAACTGCCCGCCGAGCCCTCGAACGGCGCCGCGCCGAAGGAGAAGATGCCCCCGTCGGACGCCACGAGCCAGTAGCCCCCGACGCCGTCGGCCATCATGGCGACAACCGGCCGGTTGAGCGTCAGGCCCCCGGTCGAGCCCCGGAACGGGGCGTCGCCGTAGGCGAAGACACCGCCATCGGAGGCGGCCAGCCAGTACCCGAGCCCGTTGGGCATCGCCGCCATCCCCACCACCGGCCGGTTCAAGTGCAAGGAGCCGGCGGAGCCGAAGAAGCTCGCGTCGCCGAAGGAGAAGATCCCCCCGTCGGCGGCCACCAGCCAGTAGCCGAGCCCGTCGGGGGCGGCGGCCATGCCCACCACGGGAGAGTTCAGCCGTTGCCCGCCCATCGAGCCGTAGAACCCGGCATCGCCGTAGGCGAAGATGCCGCCGTCGGAGGCGACCAGCCAGTACCCGCCGCCATCGGGGGATGCCGCCATTCCCACGATGTCGTGCACACCGCCCGGGGCGCCGTCGTAACGGGCGCCGCCGAAGGTGTAGACCTGCCCGCTCGAGGTGACCTCCCAGTACCCGCCGGTCGAGGGGTCGTCGGCCACCGCCACCATGGGCGCCCCGATGCTCAGGCCACCTCGCGAGCCGTAGAAGGGCGCCCGCCCGAAGGAGAAGAGGCCCCCGTCGGACGCCACCATGCGGTAGCCGCCCGCGGGGTCGAGGGCGGGACAGGACTGGGCGAAGGGCTCAGGCCCCGCCGAAGGCCCGAGGACCACCGGGTTGCCGCCGCCGCCCTGCCCACCGTCGGCGAAACACAGCGGGTCCATCCGCATCGAGCGCGCCCACTGCGGATAGCCCACCTCGCCCGCCGTCCAGGCGGCGTACGCCATCCACCAGTTCCCCGCTTGGTCCTGGAACGCCCACTCCCCACCGGGGCCGACCACCGCGCCGGCCGACCCCAAGATGGGGTGGTTCGCCGGCTTCGAGCACGGTCCGGTCGGCCCTGCGCACACGGCGTAGCCCACCGAGTACGTCGAATCGCCGTAATAGCCCGCCGAGTAGAAGAGGTACCAGATGCCCTGGTCCTCGACCATGGAGGGGTTCTCGACTGTCGACTCCCAGGGCTGGGTCTGGGTCATGAGCACCGTCGGCGACGTGCCGGGGGCGAACGAGAGGCCACCGGGTGCCAGTGCCTCGGACCAGAGGAACGCCGGCCCGGTCGAACTACCGTCGTTGCTCTTCCAGACCAGGTAGTCCGTGCCCCCCGGTGCGGCCACCAGGTCGGGGTCGAGGCTCCCGCCGAGGGCGGCACCTGTCGGCCCCGCCCCCCGTTGGCAGAGGAGGGGGGAGCCCTGCGTCGCATAAGGCCCGGCGACCGAGGTCGACGTGGCCACCGCCAGGCAGTGCACGCCGTCGTAGGAGGCGTCGATCGCGTAGTACATGACCCAGGTGCCGCCGATCTGGGCCACGCTCGGCGCCCAGGTGTCGAACTGGTAGCCGATCTGCGCGTCCTTCGACCATGGCGGGTAGGCCCCGAGGGGGCCCGTACCCGGGACCCGGGTCCACGTGGCGAGGTCCGTCGAGGTGAAGAGCTGGATGGGCTGGAAGCTGTCGGTGCTCGGTGAGAACAGCGTGGGGCCGAGCGTGGTGAACGCGTAGTACGTGCCCGCGGACTCGACGATGTCGGGGTCGGGGGCGTCGTCGGCGAGCAGCGGGTTCTGGTAGGCCCCCGGCCCGGGCGACGTGGCCGCCGCCGGCGCAGCACCGAGGCCAGCGGCCAACGGCACGGACCCGGCGAAGCCGAGCGCGACGGCGACTGCGAGGGCACTCCGCCGCTGTGCGCCCATCCCCGCTCCTCATCACCCGTCGTTGTGCCAACGCTACGCGGCGCATCTCCCGGTCGGGTGAACGGCCCGTGAATCGCCGATGGCCGGCCGCACGGGCCGGCCATCGAGTCGTAGATCGTCGACGGGCCGGGGCCCGGGCATGTCGCTCAGCCGAGGTGCTCCGAAGCGAGCCACGCCTTGGCGACCGCAGCCGGCTGCTGCTGGCCGGTGGTCACCTCGAGGTTCAGCTTCGAGATGGCGTCGGTCGTGAGCTTCTGGTCGAGAGTGTTGAGGGCGGCGGTCACGCCCGAGGAGTCGACCGACTTGCGGATGACCGGGACGATGTAGTCCGCGCCCTCGAGGTGCTTGTTGTCGGTGAGGGCGACGAAGTTGTTGCTCACCACGTTGCCGTCGCTCGAGAACAGCTCGACGACCTGGACCTCACCGTTCTTGAGGGCGGCCACGCTGAGCGGGCCGGCCTCGTCGAGGGACTTGAAGCCGGCAAAGTCGAGGCCGTACACCTTCTTCAGACCGGGCTCGCAGCCGGCGAAGGTCGGGCACTCAGGCGGGCCGCCCAACGTCAGGTTCGACGCGTAGGGCTTGAGGCTCGAGAGCGTCGTGAGATGGTCCTTCGAGGCGGTCGCCTTGGTTACCGCGAAGACGTTGGTGTCGAGGGCCTTCGAGGCCGGCAGCACGGTGACGCCGTAGCTGGCGAGGGCCTTTTGGTCCGCGGGGATGGCGGTGGCGATGTTGGTGCCCGCAGGCTGCGGGTTGCCACCGTGGAGGAAGCCGAGCAGCGATGCGGCGTAGTCAGGCTCAAGGTCGATCTGCCCGTGCTCGAGCGCCGGCACGACGACGGCCCTCGTGCCGAGCGCCGGCTCGATCTTGACCGGGTAGCCGGCCTTCGTGAGCACATCGCCGTAGAGGTTGGCGACGATCTCCTGCTCTTCGAAGTTGGTGGAGCCGATCGTGATGGTCGGCTTCGAGGAACTGGCAGAAGCGGCGGTGGGCAGGGCGAACACCAGACCGAGGGCGACGGTGAGCACTGCGAAGAGGAATCGGCGTGCAGCGGACATGTGAGAAACCTTCCATCGGTAGCGAATTGCCAAACCAGCTCGGAGCAGGTTGTGCGTCGAGAGGTTCAACCAATCGTCGCAGGACTGAAATATTACTAGTTCGCTCGGATTTGTCAAGAAGCAGTGCGCTCACTATGGCTCACGCCGTCGTGAGTGCCGTGCCGGAGCGGGTGTGACGGATGGGCAGCGGCGTGATCGCCCGTCCCAGCACCCCGAGACCGAGGGCCACCGCTCCGGCCAATACCGCCACCAGGATGGCCCCGGAGAACGCCTCGACGGTGTTCTCCGTGGAGAGCCCCGAGATCACCGGCGTCCCGAGGTCCGTGTAGCTCACATAGGCGGCGAGCGTCGAAGTGGCCACGACCTCGATCGAAGAGGTCCGGATCCCCGCCATGAGAAAGGGGGTGGCCAGGGGCAACTCGACCCGACGCAGCACCTGCCCCCCCGTCAGGCCCATCGCCTTCGCCGCGTCGCGCACGTCGGCATCGACCTCGCGCATGCCGACGTAGGTGTTGGTGAGGATGGGCGGGATGGCGAGGATGAGCAGCGCCAGAAAGGCGGCCAGGAAGCCACCCCACTTGAGCGAGATCGACGGCTGGATGGCAAAGAGGGTGAGGAGGGCGAGCGTCGGGACCGCCCGGGCGGCGTTGGCCGCGTTCACCGCCACCAGGCCGCCGCGGCCGGTGTGGCCGAGTACGAGGCCGATGCCGCCGCCCACCACCAGCGCACCGAGCACCACGGCGAGCGAGAGCTCGGCCTGGCGTAGGAAGAGGTAGGGGATGCCCGAGCTGCCAGTCCAGTTGGCACTGGTGGTGAACCAGCCGACCACGCTGGCCATGAAGTGTCGGAAATGGTCCCAGTCGCTCATCAGACCACCCGCGCCCGTCGTGAGGAGCGCGTCCACGGCACGGCGAGGCGCTGCACCCCGACGATGAGCAGGTCGAAGACCGCGGCCAGGGCGACCGAGAAGACGAGGCCCACGATGATGGGCGTGTTGAACCCGATGGTGAAGCCGTAGGTGATCTGCTGGCCGAGGCCGCCCAGGCCGATGAGGGCGGTGACCGTGACCAGCCCGATGACCGTGGCGGTCGCCACCCGGAGCCCGGCGAAGATGTAGGGCAGGGCGAGTGGGAGGTCGACGCGCAGCAGCGCCGCGTTGCGCGAGTAGCCCATGGCGGTCGCCGCTTCCCTGGCCTCGGCGGGGACGGCGTTGAGGCCGGCGACCGTGTTCCAGATGAGGATGAGCAGCGTGTAGCCGACGAGGGCGATCTCAGCGGTCGGGTACGACGCCACGTAGCCCGTGATGGGCCCGAGAATGGCGAACAGGGCGAGTGACGGGATGATGTAGAGCGCGCTGGCGATGCCGAAGATCGGGGTGCGCACCGCCCGGTAGCGCCAGGCGAGCATGGCGAGGGGTATCGACAGGACGGTTCCGATGGCCACGGCGAGCAGGGTCAGGGCGATGTGCTGGAGGAGGTCAGAGCTGATCTGGCCCCATTGGGAGGTGACGTAGCCCCATTTGAAGAACGGCGTCGCCGTCGACATCTTCGAAACGCTACCCGGGCTGCTGGCGGACCATTCCCACGGCCCCGATCCGACCGGCCTGCCGGACCCGTCGGACCCTCAGGGGATCCGGCGTACCGGGGGCGGCGACCACGTCCCGTCGAGCACCGGGGCCCGAGGTGCATAGAGGCGCATGGTCACCCCGAGCCGGCCCTCGGGGCACGGCAGCCAGTTCGCCACGCGTGCGGGGCCCGGGTTGTCATGGCCGATCCAGATGTCGAGCGAGCCGTCGGCGTTGTAGTCGAGCGGGTCACGGTCGCCCAACGCGTGGCGGTCGAGCTCGTTGGCGACGGGGAACCCGCGCCCGTCGTACATGGTGACCGACCAGAACGCGTCCACGGGCGGCAGGGCGTCGGCGGCGAAGTGGATCCCGTAGCGTGCGCCACCGTCGAGTGCGGCGCCGTCGGCGTCGGCCACGAGCAGCGGGTAGACCGAGTCCTCCGCCGGGACCGCCCCCAGCCCGACCTTGGTGACGATGGCCCGCTTCACGTAGGAATTGCCGTAGGCGCCCATCGTGTCCAGGTTCATCTGCCAGCCGTTGACGACGTTCGCCAACCGGGGCATGCGGCTGGCGAGGAGCGCCTGGGCGGCGGCTGGGACCTCTCCGAGCGTTCGGCGCACCCCCGGCTCGGGGTCGAACGGGCGCCCGGGCGTCAAGCCGATGCGCCCGAGGAGCGCCACCATCGACCAGTCGCTGAGATGCGGTGGGTGGCGCTCCATGAGCGCGGCGGCGAGCGAGAAGAACTCGTCGGCCGAGAGCCCGTCGACGGCCGAGAGGGTCTCGGCGTTCTCCTCCAGGTCAGGGTCGGTGTGGGCCTCGACCAAGGGTGCGCCGGACCCCCACGACGACAGCGGCGTGACGGCCAGGGCGTCCTGGAAGTGGTGGACCGCCGGGTAGTCGGCCGGCCCGTCGGTCTTCGTCCTCCCGATGATCCAGACAACGGGCGTCGGCGCGTCGATCCGCAGCATCTTCTCGGGGAGCTCACCACGCCAGCTCGGCACGGTGAGGGCGACGTCGATGGCGCTGCCGCCCGTGGTGCGTGTGCCGGGCGCAGCGAAGACGTCGGTCCACATGTCCATGATCGGCAGCAGGTAGTAGCGGCCCCCGCTGTCGGGGGCTGAGATGAGCAAAGGTTCGGCGCCGACATCGAGCCACGCCGTCGAGTACAGCGTGTCGAAGTTGGGGCGCACGACGGAGCGGAACCGGGCGTCGGGGAAGGCGCGGGCATGGTTGAAGCGCCCCATCGGGCCGCGGGCCGCGCTCGGGTCCTCACCGCTGGTGAGCTGGCGGCGTGTGAGCTCCATGGTGACGAGGGGATAGAGGTAGACGTATGCCTCGACCGCGATCGCTGTGAGGTCGTCCTGGTGGCGGGCAGCTGGCACCTCGATGGTCCTTTCGATGCGGCACGGGAGCGGGTCGCCGTCACGCTAGGCCCGGGCAGCACGGGTGTCACGGAGGAGGAGCCGACAAACCCGATGACTAACGTAAGGGTTCAATGATCACGCTCGAGCGGATCTCGAAGAGCTACGGGCCCGACAACATGGCGGTGGCCGAGCTCAGCCTCGAGGTGGGTGACGGCGAGCTGGCCGTGCTCGTCGGCCCGTCGGGATGCGGCAAGACCACGACGCTGCGGATGATCAACCGGCTCATCGAACCGACCTCTGGCCGCATCCTCATCAACGGTGAGAACGTGCTGGACCAGAATCCGGTCCACATGCGACGCGGCATCGGCTACGTCATCCAGCAGGGCGGCCTCTTCCCGCACCGGCGCATCTTCGACAACGTGGCGACCGTCCCGCGGTTGCTCGGCTGGGACAGCGGGCGCGTGGAGCGCCGGGTGAACGAGTTGCTGGAACTGGTGGGGCTCGACCCTGCGAGCTACGGGCGGCGCTTCCCCCATGAGCTCTCCGGCGGTGAGCGCCAGCGCGTCGGCGTGGCGCGCGCCCTCGGGGCCGATCCTCCTGTGCTGTTGATGGACGAGCCGTTCGGCGCGGTCGACCCGGTGACCCGGGGGCGCCTCCAGAATCAGTTCCTCGAGCTCCAGCACGAGCTCAAGAAGTCGATCGTCTTCGTCACCCACGACATCGAGGAGGCGGCCAAGCTGGGGGATCGCATCGCCGTGCTCTCCACCGGCGGTGTGCTCGAACAGTACGACACGCCCGCCGAGGTGCTGGGCCGACCCGCCACCCCGTTCGTGGCGGACTTCGTGGGGTCGGACCGCGGAGTGCGCCGGCTGGCCGTGGTCAAGATCGAGGAGGGCGACCTGGCCGAACCCCCCGGCGTGAGCCCCGACACCACCATGGCCGAGGCACGCGCCAAGGGCGAGGCGATGGATGCCAAGTGGGCGGTCGTGGTCGATGGCGACCGCTCGCTCGTCGGCTGGGTGTCGCTCGAGCCGGGCGTCGACGGCCCGGTCGGGCCCCACGTGAAGAAGTTTGCAGTCCAGGTGCCGCTCGGCACGACCCTGCGCGCCGCTCTGGGCGAGATGCTCCAGCACGACGTGCGCTGGGTCCCGGTGGTCGACGAGGAGGACCGTTACCTCGGCGTCCTCACCCCGAACCGGCTGCACGCCGCCATGCGCCGCTCGGTCGGTGGCACGCCGGTCGAGTCCTGAGCGGGATCGAGGCAATGGCACTCGTCGAGGCGGGACGGTTCACGCGGCGCGGCGGCATCGAGCTGCTCGAGTGGCCGAGCCTCGGCGCGGGCGTGGAGGTGGTGGCCACCACCCGGGCGGGAGGGGTCAGCGTGGGGCCCTATGCCACCATGAACCTCGGCCTGCACGTGGGCGACCGCCATGCGTCGGTCGTGGAGAACCGACGGCGGGCGGCGGGGGCGCTCGACGCGGCCCTCTCCGACCTCGTCTTCGTCAACCAGGTCCACTCCAACGCAGTGGCGGTGGTCCGGGCGGGCGACGCCGGCCGCGGTGCCGAGAGCGTCGAGTCGTGCCTCGCCGCCGCCGACGCCATGGTGACCACCTCTCGATCGGTGGTGCTCGCCGTCCTGAGTGCCGACTGCGTCCCAGTGGTTCTCGTCGACCCGGTCGCCGGTGTGCTTGGTTGCGCCCACGCGGGGTGGCGCGGGACGGTGGCCGGGGTGGCCGCCGCCACCGTGCACGCCATGGAGGAACTCGGGGCACGACCGGACCGGCTGCTCGGTGCCTTCGGGCCCGCCATCGACCGGGGGAGGTACCAGGTGGGCCCCGAGGTCGCCGCCCTCGTCGTCGAGTGCCTGCCAAGGTGCCACGGTGACGTGCTCGCTCCCGACGGCACCGGGCGCTGGCTCTTCGATCTCGTGGCGGCGAACCGGGCCATCCTCGCCGAGGTCGGTGTGCGGGATTCCCACCTGGCCGGCTCGCCGGTGGGTACGGGCGGGGGTGGGCCGTTCTTCAGCGACCGCGACGTGCGGCCCTGCGGCCGCCAGGGGCTGCTGGCGAGGCTCACCGCCTGACCGCTGGCTCCACGCCTCTCGCCGCCGCCCGGCAGTGGCGCCCATAGCATGGAGCGTCCACCGGCCGGAAGTTGCCCTCATGACCACGTCGTCGGACCCGATCCGATTCGAGTACGAGCACCATCACCTCGATGCCGGCACCGGCGTCGTGACCTGCTCCTATGTCCTCGGCTCCCGCCGGTTCGTCGAGGAGGTCCGGCTCACCCCGGGTCCCGGACTCGACACCGCGGCAGCGCGCGCCGCGGCACGGCTCGTCTTTTTGGCGGCGGGCATCTCGTACTACAAGACCGCCGCCCCGCCGGTCATCGATTTCGGGGCAACACCCACCACCCCGGCCGAACGAGACTGGCTGCGCGCCTTCTATCTCGACGGCCTCGGCGAGTTCGCCTACCGCAACGGCATCGACCTGAGCGGGCTCACCTTCGAGGGACCGCTCGCCGAGCCGCACGCCGTCGAGTTCGAGCCGGCCGGTGGTTCCCCCCTCGTGCCCTTCGGCGGCGGGATCGACTCGATCGTCACCACCGAGGAGGTCCGCCGGCACCACCCCGGCACCGCCCTGTTCGTCGTGAGCCGCCGGGGTGACCACTTCGATGCCATCGAGCGGCCCCTGGCGGTGACGGGCCTGCCGGTGGTGCGCGCCGAGCGGGCGCTCGACCCCCAGGTGCTCGACCGGGGTGCGGGGTTCTTGAACGGGCACGTGCCGGTCACCGGGATCCTCTCCGCCATCGCCGTCACGGCCGCCGTCGCCACTGGCCGGGACGCGGTGGTCATGTCCAACGAGTGGTCGGCGTCGTCCCCCAACCTGGAGGTAGGTGGTCGAGCCGTCAATCACCAGTACTCGAAGAGCCTCGACTTCGAGGCGCGCTTCGCCCGCGTGCTCGAGGAGAACCTGGGCGGGCGCTTCACCTATTTCTCGCTCCTGCGCTCCAAGAGCGAGCTGTGGGTGGCCGAGCGCTTCGCCCGCCTAGCCGAGTACCACCCGGTCTTCCGTAGCTGCAACCGCGCTTTTTCGATCGACCCGGCGCGCCGACTCGACCACTGGTGCGGTGAGTGCGACAAGTGCTGCTTCATCGACCTCGTGCTCGCGCCGTTCCTCGAGCCCGCCGCATTGCGGCACATCTTCGACGGCAACGAGCCGCTCGAGAACAGCTCGCTCGAGCACCGCTTCGCCACACTGCTCGGGATCTCCGAGTCCGACAAGCCGTTCGAGTGCGTCGGCGATGTGGGTGAGTGCCGTGCGGCGCTCACCCTGACGGCGGAGCGGCCCGACCGCGCCGGCGAGCCGGTCCTCTCGAAGCTGCGCGCTGCGCTGGCCCGGGTGGTGGGCGACATGGGGGCGCCCACGTCGTCGTACTTCGAGCCGCTCGGGACCGACCGGGTCCCCCCCGGCTACCGCCCGGACCCCACATGAGCCCCCGGCCACGGCTGTCGTGGTCGGACCTGCGCGGTGCTCGACTTGCCGTGTGGGGCCTCGGCGTCGAGGGCGAGGCGACACTCCGCCGACTGGGCGCGCTCGGTATCGACGCCGTGCTCGTCGACGACAGCCCCGGCGCACCGCGCCCCGACGGCCGCGAGGTGCTCGCCACCGACGCCGGCGGGCTCGAGGCCCTCCTCGGCGTCGAGGTGGTGATCAAAGCCCCGGGGATCAGCCGCTACCGCGACGACGTCGCCGAGCTGGAGCGCCGCGGGGTGGCTGTCGCCGGTGGCCTCGGCCTCTGGCTCGAAGAGGTGGACCGCGACCGGGTGGTCTGCGTCACGGGGACCAAGGGCAAGAGCACCACCACGGCCATCGCCGGCCACCTTCTCGCGAGCTTCGGCGTCTCGACGGTGCTCGGGGGGAACATCGGCCAGCCGCCGTGGGACCCGGGGGTCGATGCCGACCCCGACGCCTGGGTGATCGAGACCTCGAGCTTCCAGGCGACCGACGTCGCCTCGTCGCCCCCGCTCGTGGTCGTGACCTCCCTCTCACCCGACCATCTCGACTGGCACGGGGACGCCGAGCACTACGTGGCCGACAAGCTCTCGCTGTGCACGCGGCCGGGAGCGGTGCTGACGGTGGCCAACGGTGACAGCGCGGAGCTCCGCCGCCATGCCGCGCTCCTCGGCCCCGAGGTGCGCTGGGTCGGGCTCGACCAGGCGGGTGGCTGGAGCACGGGGCTCGGGCTGGCCGGGGAGCACAATCGGCGCAATGCCGAGCTCGCCCGCCATATCCTCGAGCACTTCGGCGTGCGGGCGAACGACGAGGAGCTCGCCAGCGCCACGGCCGGGTTCGTGCCGTTGGAGAGCCGCCTGCGAACAATCGGCGAGGTCGACGGCGTGCGCTTCGTCGACGACAGCCTCTCGACGAACGTGCTCCCGACGCTCGCCGCGCTCGACACCTTTGCGAACGAGCGAGTCGCGCTGCTCGTCGGCGGCCACGACCGGGGAATCGACTACGCGCCGCTCGCCGAGGCTCTGGCGGAGCGGACAGCCGAAACTTTAGTGGTCGCCATGCCGGCGAGCGGCGTGCGCATCGCCGCCGAGGTGCGCGACCGCGCCCCCGCCCACGTGGCGGTGATCGAAACCCTTGGGCTCGATGATGCCGTGGACCGGGCATTCTCGTGGGCCCGCCCGGGCGGGATCGTGCTGCTCTCGCCGGCCGCCCCGTCCTTCGGCCAGTTCCACGACTACCGGGAGCGCTCGGCGGCCTTCGCGGCCGCCGCCGGGCGCTGTGCACCCGGTGCCGGGCCGGTCGCCGCACAGTCGGGTAACGGGTCCGCCAGCTGAACGGGCGGGGTCACCCGGCACTGCTCCTCCAGCTTGGCGTCCCCATGGCGAGGGTGCGGCAGGACTATCTGGCGTCGAACACCTACGTCCTGCCGTAGTGCAAGCCGGCTGTTGCGAGCTACGTCTCGGAGGGAGGCAGCGCTGCGGTGATCCTGGCGGTGCTCGGCGTACGGCCCTCGTGCCCTGCAGGCCTCGGTCAGCTCCATGAACCAGCACTTCGGGTCGGTGCAGGCGTACTTCACGAAGGGCCTCGGCCTGAGCGCCGCCACCGCCTCGGCCCTCAGGCACCAGCTGCTCGAGGGTGCGCGGGCCGATCGCTACGGCGCCGGGAGCAGGACGCCCGGGTTGCAGATGCCCGCCGGGTCGAGGGCGCGCTTGAGCGCCCTGAAGGCCTCGAGCTCGGCCGGGCTCCGGTTGAGTGCCAACCACGACCGCTTCTGGGCCCCGATGCCGTGCTCGGCCGAGATGCTCCCCCCGAGCTCGGCCACACGGGTGAGGACCGCCTCGTCGACCGCCGGGTCGTCGGGCCCGATGCCCGTCACATTCACGTGCACGTTGCCGTCGGCCACGTGACCGAACAGCCAGGTGGCCGCGTGAGGGGCCACGCCGGCAACGACCGCGGGAGCCTCCTCGCAGAAGGCGGCGAGGAGCGAGGCGGGGAGCGTCACGTCGAGCTTGTGCGGCTGGCCGAGCGTCTGGATGGCCTCGGTGTGCGCATCGCGGTAGTGCCAGAGCCCGGCCATCGCCCTCGGTTCGACGGCCACCGCGACGTCGGCGACCCCGTCCAGCGCGGCGATGCCGGCCGCCAGGCCGGCGGAGGGGTCCTCGGCGCCTGAGGCCTCGACCAGGAGGTAGGCGCGGTGGGCGGCCGCAAACGGCGGTGCCGAACCGGTGGCCCGGCAGACGAGGGCAAGACCGGCGTCGAAGAACAACTCGGCCGCCGACAGCGACGCGACCTCCCGGCGCAGCAGTTGCCCGGCCGACACCGCTGCGGGCGTGGTTGCGAAGGCGAGCAGCGCGACGACGCGCTCGGCGGCGGGCGCCACGAGTGCGAGGCGTGCCGCGGTCACCACGCCGAGCGTCCCCTCGCTGCCGCAGAGCAGGCCCGCTAGGTCATAGCCCGTGTTGTCCTTGACGAGCCCGCCGAGGTGCGAGATGACCGAGCCGGTGCCGAGCACGGCCTCGATGCCGCGCAACTGGGCCCTCGTGTCGCCGTAGCGCAGGACCCGGAGGCCCCCGGCATTGGTGGCGACCGTCCCGCCGACCGTCGCCGAGTCCCGGCTGGCCAGGTCCACGCCGTAGGCCCAGCCCGCCGCCCTCGCGCTTGCCTGGAGGTCGCCCACGGTGACCCCCGCCCCGGCCGTGACTTGGCCGGCTGCGGCGTCGATCTCGCCGAGGGCGCGAAGCCGCCTCAGGCTGAGCACCAGCTCCCCCCTGAGGGGGACGCTCCCCCCGACGAGGCCGGTGTTGCCGCCCTGGGGGGTGACGGGCTGGCCCTCGTCAGCACACAGCGACAGGACGGCTGCCACCTCCGCGGTGTCGGCCGGCCGCAGCACGGCCGCCGTGGTGCCGAGATAGCGACCCGTCCAGTCCCGCGTGTAGGAGGCGACGAGGTCGGGGTCGGTCAGCACGTGCTCGGCACCGAGCACATCGGCCAGGCCGCGCACGAAGCGGGACGCGTGCATGCACCGATCCTGCCAGGGCGGCCCGGCCCCGGCCGCACCAGCGGGGCGTCAGGCGCGCCGGGCGACCCGCTTGACCGTCTCGGTGGCCTGGTCGACCATCCCGGCGACCGCACCCACCACCAGGTTGGCCGGCGGCTCCTGGGGGCTGCGGGGGTGCGGCTTCGTCGGGGCGACCCGGCGGATGGCCTCGAGGTCGGCACCGAGCTCCGCGAGCCGCGTGCGGCCGAGTGCGGCCCGGACGGCAGGGAACAGCTGGCCCTCCTCCTCGCGCACGTGGTGGCGAACGTTCTCGATGAGCACGGTGACCTTGGCGCCGAAGCGTTCGTCGGCCGGGTCGAGCCCGTCGAGCTCGGAGAGCTCCCACTTCACGATGTGGTGCTCTTCCAGCGCCTCGAGGACCTCGTCGTTCGTCCCGCTCACCTCGGCGCGCACCGCCGGGTAGAAGACCTGCTCTTCGATCGCCGCGTGCACCGAGAGCTCCTCGATCATCGACTTGACGAGCCGCTTCTTCGTGACGGCTGCGTTCTCACCCGCCTTCTCGAAGGACTTGAACAGCTTTTCGACAGTGCGGTGGTCGTCCCGCAACAACGTGATGGCGTCGGCCATGATGTCTCCTTGTGCTCGCTGGCCCGGAGTGGGCCGATGGCTGAGAGCTACCCTGCGCTTGGTCTTGCAAACGGCGTCGCGTGCTCCCCGGGGGGAATGCCGTGGGCTTCGGGAAGGTTGGACAAGGCATGAAGGTTGCGATCTATTCCGATGTGGTGTGCCCGTGGTGCGCCATTGGCAAGCGCCGGTTCGAGTCGGCCATGAGCCGGTTCGAGCACGCCGACGAGGTCGAAGTCGAGTGGCGGGCGTTCGAGCTCGACCCGAATGCCCCTCGCCGCCGGGAGGGGGACTACGTCGGCCGGTTGGCGCGCAAGTACGGCATCAGCCGTGAGCAGGCCGTTGCCGCCAACGAGAACCTGACGGCGATGGCCGCCGCCGAGGGACTCGAGTTCCACTTCGCCGACGCGAAGCCGGGCAACACCTTCGACGCCCACCGCCTCTTGCACTTCGCCCGCGGCCTCGGGCTGCAAGACGCGCTGAAAGAGCGCCTGTTCGTCGCCTACTTCACCGAGGGCGAGCCGATTGGCGAGCACGACACCCTGGTGCTGCTGGCCGCAGAGGTCGGCCTCGATCCGGTGGCGGTGCGAGAGGTGCTCGAGAGCGAGGCGTTCGCAGCCGAGGTGCGAGCCGACGAGGCAGACGCGCAGGAGCTCGGCGTGAGCGGCGTCCCCTTCTTCGTCGTCGACGGGCGCTTCGGCATCCCCGGCGCCCAGGACGCCGACACGATTCTCGGGGTATTGAACCGGGCGTGGGACAGGGCGCACCCACTCACCGTCATCACCCCCGACGCCACGGTGGCCTGCGAGGGCGACAACTGCACCGTGTGAGTGCGCTCGCGCCCGTGGCGGAGCCGTCTCGAACGTGGGTGCGCGAATCGTGGGTCCGAAGGCGTGCCGGGTCGCCGGTCTTCTGTCGGGCGGTCGTCGTCCACCTCGACTTCGCCACGACGCTCCCAGGAGCTGAGCGGTCCGGCCAAGGGCACCCCCCTCCCGCTCGATAGAGTGCCCTTCGGTCGTGTGGACCGGGCCGGCACCCTCAGGCCCGGCACGCACCTTCGAGCAAGGAGGCCCCCGTGGCCAGTGTCACCTGTGAGCTGCGCGACGACGTGGCGGTCGTCACCGTCGACGATGGGAAGGCCAACGCCTATTCCCACGAGCTCATCGACGAGCTGCTCGGTGCGCTCGACGCTGCCGAGTCGCTTCGCGCCCCCGTGGTCCTCGCTGGGCGCCCGGGCCGGTTCTCGGCCGGCTTCGACCTGGCCACCATGACGTCGGGGAACGAGCCGATGCGCGCGCTGTTGCACCGCGGTGCCGAGCTGCTGCTGCGCCTCTTCACGTTCCCCGCCCCACTCGTCATCGCCTGCACCGGCCATGCGCTCGCCTTCGGCGGCATCCTGCTCTTCACCGGTGACCACCGGATCGGCGCCGACGGCGAGTTCAAGATCGGCCTGAACGAGACCCAGATCGGGCTGCCGCTCCCGCTCTTCGCAGCGGAGCTGGCCCGCTACCGCCTGTCGGCCACCGGGCTCGAGGATGTCCTGTTCGGCCGCGTCGTGAGCCCCGAGCGCGCGGTGGCGCTCGGCTTCCTCGACGAGGTCGTCGGCTCCGACGAGGTGGTCGATCGGTCCATGACCTACGCAGCCGAGCTCGCCGACCTGCACGGCCCGGTGGTGGCCCGTACCAAGCTGGCCCTGCGCGCGCCGGTGGTCGAGCGGATCACGGCCACGCTCGACGAGGACCTGGCGACGCTCACGAAGAGCTAAGACCGGCGCCGGCCCTCGGGGCGGGCTCACGCACGGCTGACCAAGAGCAGGGCTACTGTTCGCGTCTTGGTCCCCTCTGACTTCTCGGTGTTCTTCGCGAGCAGCGCCGGAGTGGCCGGTGCCCTCATCGGACTGCTGTTCGTGGCGATCTCCGTCGCGCCTGCCGAACCGACCGCCGCGCAGCAGGTCGAGTTCGACATCCGCGCCGGTGTCGCGTTCTCCGCCCTCACGGACGCGCTCACGGTGTCGCTCTTCGCCCTGATCCCCGGGATCGACCTCGGCCTCGCCGCGTTGGTCGTGGCCATCGGCGGCATCGCCTCGTGCATCGCCTTCATCATCGTCTCGGTGCGCGCCGGTGAGCTGCGTCAGCGTTGGCACAAGGTCCGACTCCTTGTACTCCAGGGGCTGGTCTTCGCCTACCAGCTGGTCGTGGCGGTGGCCTTGATCGGCGACGACCACGACGGGACGGCCATCAAGACGCTGGCGGTGCTCACCGTCGTCTTCTTCCTCGTCGGCATCGCCCGCGCCTGGCAACTCATCGGAGCACGTGACACCGGTCTCATCAGGCTGGTCCGCGAAGTGATCACCCAGCGGTCCTCCCACACCGGCTCCGCCCCCTGAAGACGCACCTGTCAGCCCCGTGTCAGCCGCGGGTGAGCGGCGAGCCGCACCATGGCCTCCTACCGCCACGGCGTGGGCAGCGTGCCCACCGGAGACGGCGGTCGAGGAGCATCATGGTGTGGCTGATGGCGTGCGGGACGGTGGTGGCGCTCATCGGGGCGATGTTGCAGCGGCCGGTCCGAAGACACCGACACCAGGTCGCCCGTCAGCACGACGCCCTGTCACACCCACCCGAGAGCTGGGGACCATCCGTCACCCCCGCCACGCCCCGAACCGTGCTGCGTGTCGGCCCGGCGGCGCAGGTGCGGGGCGAGTTGGCGCAGTTCACGGATGAAGAGTCGAGCGGCCCGCACGCCACATCGCAGCCGGCCTGATCACGGTGCCGGACCGCGGCCCCACGGGCGGGACCCAGCTCGCGCCAGCCGTCACGCCCGAGCGACCGGCGGTGCGGGGCGCGAATGCCCGCGACCGGCCACCGGCACGTCCCCCACCGTCCCGACTCGAGCCTGGGAGGAGATTCGAACTCCTGACCTGCGCATTACGAGTGCGCTGCTCTACCGACTGAGCTACCCAGGCGGAACCGACACACGCTAACCGACCGCACGGCGGCGTCCGGACACGCCGAGAGGAGCACAGGAGCCGGCCGAGCGCCCCGCCGCGCCTACTCGCCGTCGTCGCCCAGACGCACCAGCAGGCCCTCGAGCGCGAGGAGCTCGACCGGGTTGCGCTGGAGGGAGGCGGCCGTCTTGGTGATCCGGTCGACCGCCTCGGCGTCCCGTCGGCCAGGGACGGTCCCGATCCCTCGGTGGGCAGCAGGTGCCGCGGTCGCGGCCCCCACCAACCGGTCGCGATAGGCGCGCGCGAGCACCGCCAGGCCCGCGATGAGCTCGTCGGTGCGGAAGCGCCGCTCCTCACGGGAGTGGCGGTCGGTGATCGCCTTCTTCCCCGGCAGCCCCTTCTCCCCCATGCGCTCCGCCTCCTCTGCGACGGCGGCAAGCTCGGCCTTGTGCTCGGCGCGCAGCGGGGCAAGGGCAGCGTCGATGGAGTCGAACAACGTCTTGGCCAGCTGCCCGGCGACCGCCCCGGTGCCGTCGAGGGTGGCCGGGAGGGAACGCCACAGCTCAAGGCGGTCGAGGTAGCGGTCGTCGGCGGCGAGCAGGCGGGCCCGGTCGAGGTTCCCGGCTGCGCCCTCGGCCACCAGCGCCGCACGCAGCTCGTCGGTGCCTTGGCCGACCAGCCAGTCGCGCACGACCTCGTTCGAGAGCGGCGGGAAGGCGACTTCGACGCAGCGGCTGGCGACGGTGACGAGCTCGGGCGGGAGGTCGTCGGCCAAGAGGATGAAGACGGTCGACGCCGGGGGCTCTTCGACCGTCTTCAAGAGTGCCGGAGCCGAGCGCAGGGCCAGGTGGACGTCGGCGACGACCAGGATCTGGCGGTCGGCCTCGAAAGGCTTGCGCTGGGCGAGGGTGACGAGGCGGCGCGCCTCGTCGATGCCGACCGACGCACCGGTGCGCTCCAAGAGGACGAAGTCGGGGTGGGTGCCCGCCAGCGCCCGCCGGCATGTGTCGCAGCGGCCACAGCCGCCGAAGGGGCAGAGCAGCGCGGCGGCGAAGCCACGGGCGGCCGGCCGGCCACCCGATCCCGGGGGGCCGAGGAACAGGTAGGCGTGCACCGGGCGCCGTGCAGCGGCCCGCAGCGCTCGCACCGCGGCCGGCTGGCCGACCACCCCGGCGAACAACTCGGGCACCGGCGGGGCGGTGTCCTCAGTGGGGCTCACGACCAGACCCCGGGGGCCGCGCCCAGACGCTCGTGCACCAGGGCCGAGACCTGGGCTGCCACCTCTTCGACGGTACCGGCGCCGTCGACCACCCCCCAACGCAGCGGGTCCTCGGCCGCCTGTGCGAGGAATCCCCGGCGCACACGGTCGTGGAAGCCCTCGTCGAGGCGCTCGAGTCGGTCCGGTGCCAGCGTGGCCAGGCGTTCGCGAGCGAGGTCGAGCGGCACGTCGACGAGCACCGCGAGGTCGGCCGCGAGCCCCCCGGCAGCGAAGTCGAGCACCGGTGCCAATGTTGCCGCACCCAGCTCGCGGCCCCAGCCCTGGTAGGCGACCGTCGAACCCGAGTAGCGGTCGGTTACCACCCAACGCCCCTCGGCGAGGGTCGGCACGAGCACCTCGTCGACGTGCTGGGCCCGGTCGGCGGCCATGAGGAGGGCCTCGGACCTGGGCCCGGGGCTCGGTCGCCCGTGGTCGAGCAGCACCGTGCGCAGCAGCGCGCCGAGCTCGGTTGCGCCGGGCTCGAACGTGAGCAGCGCGCCGAGGGCCTCGGACAGGATGCGCGCCTGGGTGGACTTGCCGCAGCCGTCGATGCCCTCGAGTGCGATCAGCCGGCCGGCGCCCGGGTTCATGGCCGGGCACCAGGGGGCCGGTGGGACCGGCCCCTGCTCACTCGGCCTGCTTGGCCGTCGACTTCTTGGCCGCCGCCTTGTTGGCCGTGGTCTTCTTGGTGGCCGTCTTCTTGGCGGCCGACTTCTTGGCCGTCGACTTCTTGGCCGCGGTCTTCTTGGTGGCCGCCTTCTTGGCCCGCTTGGCGGGTGGCCCGGCCGCCCGGCGGTCCGCCAGCAGCTCGGCGGCCCGCTCGACGGTGAGGGACTCGATGTCGTCGCCCTTACGCAGAGAGGCGTTGGTGGTCCCGTCGGTCACATACGGGCCGAAGCGGCCTTCTCGCAGCACCATCGGCAGGCCGGTGTCGGGGTCGGCGCCGAGCTCGCGCAGCGGGCCCGCACTCTGCTGGCCGCGGCGGGCCTTCGGCTGGGCGAAGACCGCCAGCGCCTCGGGGAGGCCGATGGTCAGCAGCTCGTCCTCGCTCGTGATGCTGCGGGTGTCGGTCCCGCGTTTGAGATAGGGGCCGAACTTGCCGTTCAATGCGACGATGTCCTCGCCCGTCTCGGGGTCCGTCCCGACCGTGCGAGGGATCGAGAGCAGCTCCAGGGCCTGATCGAGCGTCAGGGTGGCCGGCGACATGGAGGCGAAGAGCGACGAGGTCTTGGGCTTGGCGTTCCCCTCCCCCGCGTCGCCAAGCTGGACGTAGGGGCCGAACCGGCCGGCCTTCACCTGCACCGGCAGGCCCGAGGCCGGGTCGGTGCCGAGTACCCGGTCGTTCGACGGGGCGGCCAGCAGCTCCTCGGCGCGCGCCAAGGTGAGGTCGTCGGGGCTCAGGTCCTCGGGGATCGAGGCGCGCTCGTCGCCGCGCTGGAGGTAGGGGCCGTAGCGGCCGACGCGCACGACGATCGTCTCGCCGTTCTCGTCGGTGGCGATCGGGATGGAGTTGATCTCGCGGGCGTCGATCTCGCCGAGGTGGGTGGCGACCGCCGCCTTCAGGCCGAGCCGCACCTCCTCGTCGATGGTCGGGTGGCCGTTGTCCGACCCGTTGCCGTTGGCCGGCGCCCCCGGTACGCCGAAATAGAAGCGGCTGAGCCAGGGGAGCGATTCCTGGGTGCCTTCGGCGATCTCGTCGAGATCGTTCTCCATCGAGGCGGTGAAGCCGTAGTCGACGAGGTCGGGGAAGTAGCGCTCGAGGAGCCCGACCACGGCGAAGGCGGTGAAGCTCGGCACCAGGGCCGTGCCCTTCTTCCACACATACCCGCGGTCGATGATCGTCTTGATCACGCTGGCATACGTCGAGGGGCGCCCGACGCCGAGCTCCTCCATGGCCTTGACCAGCGATGCCTCGGTGTAGCGCGCCGGGGGCTGGGTGGCGTGGCTGCCGGCCTCGAGCTCGAGGGCCGTGGTGGTGTCGCCCTCGGCGAGCGGCGGCAGCACGACCTCGCGGTCGGCGAGCTCGGCTTCGGGGTCGTCCTCGCCCTCCACGTAGGCCCGCAGGAACCCGGCGAAGTTGATGATCCGGCCCCTCGCCTCGAAGGTTGCCTCGGTGCCGGCGAGCGAGCCCGACGGGACCGGGGCCATGAGACGCGCCTGGGCGCTCACGCCGGTGGCGTCGGCCATCTGGGAGGCGACGGTGCGCTTCCAGATCAGCTCGTAGAGCCGCAGCTCGTCGCCGCGCAACAAGCGGGCCGCCTCGTCGGGAGTGCGGAACACCTCGCCGGCCGGGCGGATGGCCTCGTGGGCCTCCTGGGCGTTCTTCACCTTGCGGTCGTAGCGACGCGGCTGGGCGGTGATGTAGTTGGGCCCGTAGAGCGAGGTGGCCTGGGCACGCGCCGCGGCGACGGCCTGGTCCGAGAGCGTCGTCGAGTCGGTGCGCATGTAGGTGATCCAACCGGACTCGTAGAGCCCCTGGGCCACCTGCATCGCCCTCGACGCGCTCATGCGCAGCTTGCGGCCGGCCTCCTGCTGGAGGGTCGAGGTCATGAACGGGGCCGACGGCGAGCGCCGGAAGGGACGGTCGGTGACCGATACCACGGTGAAGGTGGCGCCTTCGAGGGCGCCCGACAGCGAACGGGCGTCCTCCTCACCGAGCAGGCGGGTCGCCGACGCGGTGCGCTCACCGGTGGCGGAGAAGTCGCGCCCGGTGGCGAGGGCGGTGCCGTCCAAGGCGACCAGGGCGGCGGTGAACGAAGCCGGGGCGTCGGCGGACGCCTCGGGGTGCGGTGTGGCCAGCGTCGCGTCGAGGCCCCACCACGTCGCCGAGCGGAAGGCCATGCGGGCGCGCTCGCGCTCGACCACCATGCGGGTGGCCACGCTCTGGACGCGGCCCGCCGAGAGCCTCGGCATGACCTTCTTCCACAGCACGGGGGAGACCTCGTAGCCGTAGAGGCGGTCGAGGATGCGACGGGCCTCTTGGGCGTCGACGAGGCGCCGGTCGAGGTCGCGCCACTCGTCGACCGCCCGCAGGATCGCCTGCGGGGTGATCTCGTGGAAGACCATGCGCTTGACCGGGATCTGCGGGGCCAGCACCTCGTAGAGGTGCCACGCGATGGACTCCCCCTCGCGGTCTTCGTCTGTGGCGAGGTAGAGCTCGTCGGCGCCTTTCAAGAGGCGCTTCAGGTTGGCGACGACGGCCTTTTTGTTGGGGGAGATCACGTAGAGGGGCTTGAACCCGTTGTCGACGTCCACGCCGAGGCGGGCCCAGCCCTCGCCCTTATACGCGGCGGGAACCTCGTCCGCGCCGCGCGGGAGGTCACGGATGTGCCCGATCGACGATTCGACGATGAAGTCGGGGCCGAGCATGCCCGCGATGGTCTTGGCCTTGGCGGGGGACTCGACGATGACCAGGGCCTTACCCATGGGCACCCACGACGGCGCTTCGCACGGCAAAGGGCGCCCGACGCCCCGGAGGCGGCGTGGCGCTGGCCCCGGTCGGGCCGGTCCGCTTCAGTATTTGTGGGTCCATGATGTCGTCGACAGCGTGGGTGCGGGTGGTCCCGCGTGTCAAGAGTGGTCTACCCCACGCTCGGCCGCTGTCATGACCGGCCGTGATCGGGCTGCTCCTGCAGACCGGTCCTCAGTCGAGTGCGGCAACGGGTGCTGCTGGTTCGGGGATCTGCACGGCCGGCGGCAGGTCGCCGCCGCCCACGCCATCGGACTTGCGCTTGGAGAAGGCGATGGCGGCCAGGAGGACGACGAGGGCCGCGCCGGCGATGGCGTAACGGGCCCCGTTGTGGCGCAAGGTGATGACGGCCGGAAGGATCAGCAGCGAGACCAGGTTCATCACCTTGATCAGCGGGTTCAGCGCCGGCCCGGCGGTGTCCTTGAACGGGTCGCCGACCGTGTCGCCGATGACGGCGGCCTTGTGGGCCTCGGATCCCTTGCCGCCTTCGTTCCCGTCTTCGATGTACTTCTTGGCGTTGTCCCACGCCCCACCCGAGTTGGACAGGGTGTTGGCCATCAACTGGCCGGTGAGGATGGCCGCGGCCAAAAACGCACCGAGGGCGAGGTAGTTGATGCCGAAGCCGACGATGACCGGCGTGAGGATGGCCAGCAGCGCCGGGGTCGCCAGCTCACGCTGGGATGCAGCGGTGCAGATGGAAATGACCCGGCCGTACTCGGGCTTCTCGGAGTAGTCCATGATCCCCGGGTGCTCGCGGAACTGCCGGCGCACCTCTTGGACCACGGTGCCGGCGGAGCGGCCCACGGCCCGGATGGCGAGCGAGGAGAACAAGAAGGCGACCGAGCCGCCGATCAGCAGGCCGATGAAGGTCACCGGGTTCGAGACGTTGATCTGGGTGAGCGGGTTGTGGAACAGCCCGACGGTGGACAGGTGCAGCTGGGCGCCCACCGTCTCGATGAAGGAGGCGAACAGCGCCACCGCCGCGATGACCGCCGAGCCGATGGCCACGCCCTTGGTGATGGCCTTGGTGGTGTTGCCCACCGCGTCCAGGCTGACCATGATGCGCTCGGCCTCGCCGGTGAACTCGCCGGACATCTCGGCCACGCCGGCCGCGTTGTCCGAGACCGGGCCGAAACTGTCCTCGGAGACGACCATCCCGGTGGTGGCCAGCAGCCCGATGCCGATGAGGGCCACCAGGTAGAAGGTGAACTCGATGTTCCCCCCGCCGAGGCCGACCGCCACACCGATGGCGATGGCGATGGCGATGATGGCCCAGACAGAGGATTCGAGGCCGATGGAGAACCCGGCCAGCACGGTGGTGGCCGGGCCGGTACGCGCCGACTCGGCGATCTCCTTCACCGGGCCGCGCTCGGTCGAGGTGAACTCCTCGGTGATCTGGCTGGCGACGAGGGCGAGGATGACCCCGGTCAGCACGGCCCAGAAGGTCTTCAGGTCGTGCACGTAGTACTGGGACACGAAGAAGGTCCCGACGATGGTCAGCGCGGCCGAGAGCCAGAAGCCCCGGTTGATGGGGGCCATGGCGTTGCGGTCCGCCTTGCGGGCCTTCACCGCCAGGATGCCGATCAAGGAGGCGAAGATGCCGAGGGCGGCCACGATGAGGGGGAAGAGGATGGCCGGCGTCGGGTTGAGGTGCAGCGAGCGGAAGCCCGAGTAGCCGAGGATGAGCGACGAGATGATGACGATCTCATAGGACTCGAAGAGGTCGGCCGCCATGCCGGCGCAGTCGCCCACGTTGTCGCCGACGTTGTCCGCAATGGTGGCCGCGTTACGCGGGTCGTCCTCGGGGATGCCCGCCTCGACCTTGCCCACGAGGTCCGCGCCCACGTCGGCCGCCTTCGTGAAGATGCCGCCGCCGACGCGCATGAACAGCGCGAGCAACGAGGCGCCGAAGGCGAAACCGATCAGCACGGCCGTCGCCGTGTTCTGGAAGATGAGCACGATGGTGGTCGCACCGAGGAGGCCGAGGCCGACGCAGAGCATGCCGGTGACCGCACCGGTCCGGAAGGCCACCTGCAGGGCGCTGCCCATGGAGCCGCCCTGGGAGGCCGCCGCCGCCGTGCGCACGTTGCCTCGTACGGCGATGGACATGCCGATGAAGCCGGTGAGCCCGGAGAAGGCGGCGCCGAACAGGAAGCAGATCACCCGGTAGAGGCCCGCCTGGCCGAAGGTGAGGGCCACAGTGCCGTCGGGGCGGACCACCTGGGTGGCGGTGAAGAAGATGAGGATGGCGAGCGGGATGACAATGATCCCGATGGTGCGGAACTGGCGCTTCAAGAAGGCCTCGGCACCCTCTTGGATGGCGGTCGCGATCTCTCGCATCTTGGGCGTCCCGGTGTCCTGGGCAACCACGTTTCGGGCGAGCAGGAGGCCGGCCAAGATGCCGACGATGCCGGCCACCATGGCCACCACCAGCCAGACCTTGTCGGTGGTCCCCAGGTGGTACGCCTGGTACCCCCCCTCTGCTGCGAGGTTCATGACGCCTGGCATACCTGGTGTTCCCTTTCTGTTGCTGCGGCGGTGTCGCTCGCATCTCGCGAGATCGCTCCGAACACAGGAGGTCGGCTGCCGGCCCGCGTGCGGGGCCAACGTGGCGCAGGGACCCTAGCGACTACTGGCCCCCACCGGCAAGGTTGCGTGGCGACAGTGTCCCACGAAGCGGGCCGCGACGAGTGCTGCGCGACACTGACGGGCCTCACGCCGGGTCGTGGGAGGGGTCGCCGGGCGCCCAGGCCACGAGTTCGTAGTCGGGGTTCAAGATGGCCAGCCGGCGCCCCCAGGCGCCCACCATGCCCTCGGCCACCAGGCGCGCACCGGGCTCTATGCCCGGGATCCGTGGGCGGCCCTGGAAGACCAGGAGCAGGGCGCCGGGCCCGTCGGACAGGACGCACTCGAGATTCTGGGTACCCGCCTTGGGCTGGACCCGCACCGACTTCACCCGGCCCGCCACGCGCACGCGCTCTCGGTAGTGCACCTCGCTGATCGGCACCGTCCCCTCGGCGCGCCTCGCCAAGGCCTGGTCGGCCGGTGACGACGCGGCCGCCACCCGGTGGCGCTCACGCCGGGCGCGTTCTTTCGGGTGGCGCATGCCGGCCGTGCCCGCTGACGGGGTGGTGTCGGGGTCGGCGCCCGGGTCGGTGTCGGTGCGGTCGCCGGACTCCTGCTGCATCGCCTCGTTGACGACCTCGCGGTAGTGGCGGCCCCGCCGGGCCAGCTTCGAGGTCAGGTTGAACGGCACGATGGTGGCGGCCACGTGGGGGACCTGGCTGACCACGGTGGCGATCTTGTCGGCGGTGCGGTCGTGGAGGATGCGCTGCCAGGCCGACGTGAACCCCCGGCGGGGCAGGAGCACCGTGCACTCCGTCTCCCCGTCGGCGACCGCCTCGGCCACCAACTCGATGGCGGCCCGCGAGAGCCTGCGGTCGGGGCACTCGACGATATCGAGCGGGATCGACGAGAAGCCGAGCCGGCCCCACTCCTCTTCGAGTTTGCGTGCGGCCTGGCTGTCGATGTCGAAGTGCACGGCGCGGATGTCGTCGGGGGAGAGGCTGCGGGCGTAGCGGATGGCCCGGGCGGTGGCGAGGTCCATGTCGTCGACGAACACGACGACGACGTGGCGGCGCAGGATCGGTGCCTCGCTGGCCCGGGCGGCGCCGATCTCGAGCTGGCGCTCCTCGGCCTCGTACTGGCGGTGCAACCGCAGGAGCACGAACACCCCGAAGGGCAGGATGATCACGATCGTCCACGCGCCCTCGGTGAACTTCGTCACGATGATCACGATGTCGACGATGAACGAGAGCACCGCGGCGGTGCCGTTGATGATGGCGCGCCGGCGCCACTGCGGCTCCTTCGTGCGCAGGTGGTACTTCACCATGCCCGCCCCGGCCATGGTGAAGCCGGTGAACACACCAATGGCGTACAGCGGGATCAGGTGGTCCACCTGGGCGTTGGTGACCAGGAGCAGCAAGATGGCCACCACCGTGAGGGCGATGATCCCGGTGGAGAAGACGAGCCGGTGCCCCCGCTTGGTCATCTGGCGGGGCAGGTAGGAGTCGGCCGCCGCGAAGCTGGCGAGGAACGGGAAGCCGGTGAAGCTGGTGTTGGCGGCCAGGACCAGGATCAGCACCGTCGAGGCCTGCAGCAGGACGTAGAACGTCCTGCCCAGCCCGCTGTGGCCGTAGACATAGGTGGCGATCTGGGAGACCACGGTCGGCGTCCCCGAGATGTAGGGGACCGGGTGGGTGATGGCCGCCAGCGTGCTGACGCCGAGGACGAGCGAGCCGAGGATCAGGCTCATGCTGACCATCGTGATGCGGGCGTTGCGGGCTTCGGGGCGCCGGAAGATGCTGACGCCGTTCGAGATTGCCTCGGTACCGGTCAGGGCCGAACCGCCCGAGGCGAAGGACTTGAGGAGCACGAACACCGTCGCCCCGTAGAGCCAGCCCGAGCCCGGGTGCCCGATCGGGATGGCGCCGGGCTGGTGGATCGAGTGCGCGTGCAAGTTGCCGTTGATCGCCTTGAAGGCGCCGACCGCCAACAAGATGGCCATGTTGGCGATGAAGAAGTAGGTGGGGACGGCAAACACCTTGCCGGCCTCGCGCACGCCCCGCAGGTTGCCGAAGGCGATGAGGATCACGAGCACGATGGCGATCCACACCGTGGCGTGCGTGAGGCGGGGGAACACCGACGTGAGGGCGGCCACGCCGGCCGCCACCGAGACCGCGACGGTCAGGGTGTAGTCGATGAGCAGGCTGACGGCTGCGACCTGGGCCACCGACAGGCCGAAGTTCTCCCGTGCCACCACATAGGCACCGCCGGCCTTCGTGTAGACCTTCACGACCTCGAGGTAGGACAGCGTCACGAAGGCCAGCACCACGATGACCGCGATGCTGACGGGGATGACCAGCGAGAAGGCGGCGATGCCGATCAGTTGGATCAGCGGGATGAGGGCCTGCTCGGTGGCGTAAGCCGACGAGGAGATGACGTCCGAGGAGAGCACCGCCAGGGCGGTCGGCTTGCCGAGGCGCTCGGTCGAGAGCTTCTCGGAGGTGAGAGGTGGCCCGAGGAGACGGTTCTTCAGGCGATAGCGGAGGGCCTCGGGGTAGGCGGCGGCCGCGTCGAAGGCGAAGTTGGACGGGGTGTGGATCGAACTCTTGGGCGGTACCGCCGGGGTGGCCCCCGGCGTGCCGTTGGCGACGGACACGTCACCGGCTGCGTCGCCTGTTCCCTCAATGACCTCGGCGGGCCCCTTGCCGCTGTCCACGGTCAAGAGTAAAGCCTATCTACGGGCTGCACTGTTCATCTTTTCTTTACACGGAGCCCCGGAACGTGTTGTGCTGTCGACGTGCACCTCATCGTTGTCGGTTGTGGTCGCGTCGGCGCAGGGCTGGCGACGACCTTGACCGGAGAGGGCCACACCGTCGACATTATCGACCGCTCGGAGCGGGCATTTCGGCGCCTCGGGCCCGAGTTCACGGGCCAGCGGATCGTCGGGTCCGGCTTTGACCGTGACGACCTCGAGCGGGCGGGCGCCAAGGGCGCCGACGCGCTGGCTGCCGTCACGAGCGGGGACAACACCAACATCCTGACCGTGCGGATCGCCCGGGAGAACTACCAGATCTCCCGGGTGGTGGCCCGCATCTACGACCCCCGCCGGGCCGAGATCTACCAGCGCCTCGGCATCCCGACGGTGGCCACGGTGACCTGGACCATCGACCAGGTGCGCCGCCACCTGCTCCCCGACCAGGGGGTGAGCGACTGGGCCGACGCCAGCGGGCACCTGCTGCTCGTCGACCGCCTCCTGCCCGAGAAGTGGGCCGGGCGCAGTCTCACCGAGCTGGGCGTGCCCGGCGAGGTGAACGTGGTGGCCGTCTCGCGCGCCGGGGTCCCGCGCCTCGACGTCGACGAGCTGCTCGGCCAGGAGGGCGACGTGGTGCACCTGGCGGTGCTGCGCGAGTCCCTCGCCTCCCTCGACGCCTCCTTGAACGCGGGGCGCAGCCCGCTGCCTCAGCAAGGGAGCGCACCGTGAAAGTGGCCATCGCCGGTGCAGGCAGCGTCGGCATCGCCATCGCCCGCGACCTGCACGCGAACGGCCATGAGGTGCTGCTCTTGGAGCAGGATCCCGAGCTGGTGACGCGCAGCCACGACAGCCTGGACGTGACCTGGATCGCCGCTGATGCCTGCGAGGTCTCCTCGCTCGACAAGGCCGGTGTCGGCACCGTCGACGTGGTGGTCGCCGCCACCGGCGACGACGAGGACAACCTGGTCATCTCGCTGCTCGCCAAGCAGGAGTTCGCCGTCCCCCGGGTGGTGGCGCGGGTGAACAACTCGAAGAACCAGTGGCTCTTCAACGAGAGCTGGGGCGTCGACGTCTCGGTGTCCACCCCCCAGCTGCTCACCGCGCTCGTCGAAGAGGCGGTCTCGGTCGGCGCACTGGTCCGGCTGCTGCAGTTCCAAGGCGGCGCGGCCCACCTCGTCGAGGTCACCTTGGCCGAGGACTCCCCCGCCGACGGCACGCCCATCGCCGAGCTCGGGGTGCCGCGCGAGGCGACCATCGTGGCGGTGGTGCGCGAGGACCGCCTGGTGGTGCCGCGCGGCGACACGGTGCTGAGTGCGGGTGACGAGGTCCTCGTCCTCGTCACCGCCGACGCGGAGAACGCCGTGCACGATCTACTCGTCGGCGAGTAGCGCCACACGCGCCGGCGTCCGCTGGCTTCGGTCGTAGCATTGNNGGTCCGTTCCGGCGCGGGGGCCTCATCAACCGCCGCGTCGTCGCCCGGGCGGTGACGAGCCAGCTCATCTTCATCCACCTGGGTGCCGACGAGGAGCGCCTCGCCAACATTCGTGAGTCGATGCTCGAGCTCACGAAGGGCTGGGAGGCGGCCCGCGTGCGCCAGATCGTCCGCGAGACGCTGCTCGAGACCATCGAGCCGCTCATCTACGCCGAGGCGCTCGAGCTGATGGAGATGCACCGCCTCGCCGGGCACCGCGTCTACCTGGTCTCCGCCGCCCCCGAGGAGATCGTCCTGCCCCTCGCCGAGCTGCTCGGCGTCGACGGTGCGATCGCCTCGCGCGCCGAGCTCGACGACGAGGGCCGCTACACGGGGAAGATGGCGACGTACAACTTCGGTCCGACCAAGGCCGAGGCGATGGTCGCCCTGGCCGAGCGCACCGGCATCGACCTGTCGGCCTCGACGGCCTACTCGGACTCAGCGACCGACGTGCCCATGCTCGAGGCGGTCGGTCACCCCGTGGCGGTCAACGCCGACCGGGCGCTCGCCAAGCTGGCCCGCGAGCGCGGCTGGGAGGTGATGCAGTTCACCAAGCCGGTGCGCCTGCGCGACCGTTTCACGCTCTCGACGCAGATCTGGACGACCGGGATAGCGGTCGCCGGGGCTGGACTGCTCGTCTGGCGCCACGCGCACCGAGCACGCACCGCGGCCCGGACCGCGCTTCCCACCGGTCGCTTCGCCCGCGCCGCCTGAGGCGGCGACACGGAACGGCCGTTTGGCTCAGGCGGACTTCAGGCGCCGGGCGGCGACCACACCAAGGGCGACGAGCACGGCAAGGATCAGGAGCTTCTTCATGGCGTGAGCCTACCCCTCAGACCGTGAGGAGATCACGGGCACCGGTGTCCGACGAGGGATGACGGAGCTTGGACATCGCGCGTGCCTCGATCTGGCGGATCCGCTCACGCGTGAGGTTGAAGTGCTCGCCCACCTCTTCCAAGGTGCGGGGCTCGCCGCGGTCGAGACCGAACCGCAGGCGCAGGATCTCGCGCTCGCGCTCGTCGAGCGGGGAGAGCAGCCGGCCGATCTCGTCGGGCAGGAGGGAGACGGCGGCGACCTCGAAGGGCGATTCGGCGGAGCGGTCCTCGACCACGTCGCCGAGCTCGGCGTCGCCGTCCTCGCGCAACGGCTCGGACAGCGAGAGGGGCTCGGCGCGGAAGCGCAGCGCCTCGACGAGCTTGTCCTCGGGCATCTCCACCTCGATGCCGAGCTCGACCAGGGTGGCGGGCCGGCCCAGCTTGAGCTCGAGACGCGCCTGGGCCTTTTGCACCCGGGCGAGCGTGTCGCCGGCGTGCACCGGGAGGCGGATGGTGCGCCCGGTGTTGGCGATGCCGCGGGTGATGGCCTGGCGGATCCACCACGTTGCGTACGTGGAGAACTTGAAGCCCTTGCGCCAGTCGAACTTCTCAACGGCGTGCATCAGGCCGAGGTTGCCCTCTTGGATAAGGTCGAGCAGCGGCAGCCCCGAGGCCTGGTACTTCTTGGCGATGGAAACCACGAGACGCAGGTTGGACTGCACGAAGGTCTGCTGGGCCTGCTCGCCGCCGATGACGCCACGACGCAACTCGCGCTTCTTCGCCGCCGTCAGGCCCTTCGGGGCCTTGGCCAGCTCCTCTTCGGCCTCACGGCCGGCCTCGATGGCCTGGGCGAGGCGGACTTCGTCGTCCTTGGTGAGCAGTGGATACTGCCCGATGTCAGTCAGATAGAGGCGTACGAGGTCTTCGTCGTCGCGCTCAATGCGTTCCTTCGCCAAGATGTGCCGAACCCTTCGTACTCATGTCGTTCGCGCAGCGGTGCAAGCACAGCCGCTCGGATCCCGACTTTCTCGGCCACCTGTCCCGTCTCGGGCCACGGTGGGTCAAGTTCCATTCTACCGGACGAGTCAAGAGGCCGATCCGACCACCCCGGCCGAGCGGTCATTATGCGGCTGAGCTGGTCTTCTACTCAAACCCCGGCCAGCCGGCTCTCGGGCAGGGCGATGAGCGCCGAGCCGGGCGCCGAGCCGGGGAGGAGGGAAACGAGCCGCTCGGAGCTCGCCGCTCGCCGGGCAGCGAGCTCGGGGGCGGCGGCGAGGTCGTCGAGCAGGCGCCGGGCGGCCGCGCAGAGGGCGGCGTCGTCGGAAGCGGCGAGCCCGAGGGCGCGCTCGGTGGGCCGGTCGGTCACCTCGGTGGCGATGCGGCGGTGGTGGCCGTAGGAGGTGAGGAGGGCGGGGACCACGACGTCGTAGAGCCCGCTCAGCCCGGCGACGAGCGCCGGCGCATCGCCCGAACGGTCGCCGAGGTCCGCCAGTTCGGCGAAGAGCGCGTCGCACCCTGCCGGTGCGACCGTGAACCTGTCGGGGTCGACGCCGTCGAGGACCGGGAGGCGATCAGCCCACAGCCGGGCGTGCCAGGCGTGCTGGAGGCTCGCCTCGTCGAGGAGCAGGCGCGCCCCGGGGTCGTTCGCACCCCGGGCCGCCCAGGCGCCGGCGAGAGCGAAGAGGCGGTGCTCCACCCAGCGGTAGGCCCCGTGGACCGCGGCCGCCTGCTCGTGGGCCAGCGCGACGGCCGGCTCGCTCCGAGTCGCCATCACCGCTCCCGGCTCGCCGAGGAGCGGTATCGGTTGGTGATGGGCATGCGGCGGTCCTTGCCGAACGCCTTGTCGGTGATCCGCACCCCGGGGGGCATCTGGCGGCGCTTGTATTCGGCGCCGTCGACGAGGCGCACGACCTGGTCGACGAGGTCGGGGGCCACGCCCGCCGCCACCAGCTCATGGGCCGTGCGGTCGTCTTCGACGTAGGCCTCGAGCACCGGGTCGAGTTCCTCGTACGGGGGGAGGGACTGGTCGTCGCGCTGGTCCGGCCGCAGCTCGGCGCTCGGGGGCTTGGTCAAGATGGTGTCGGGGATGGGAGCAAGCTGCCCGGCGGCCATGGCGCGGGCGTTGCGGTAGGCGCACAGCTCGTAGACGAGGGTCTTGGGCACATCCTTGATGACCGCGAACCCACCGGCGGAGTCCCCGTAGAGGGTGGAGTAGCCCGTCGCCATCTCGCTCTTGTTGCCGGTGGTGAGCACGATCCACCCCCGTTCGTTGGAGACGGCCATGAGGAGGAGGCCCCGCAGCCGGGACTGGAGGTTCTCGTCGGTCAGGCCCTCGGGGGCGCCGGCCAGGAGCGGGGACAGCATCCCCGAGACCGCGGCGTGGGCGGGCTCCAGGGCCACCACCGCCAGGTCGATGCCGAGCCGCTCGGCCACCAGCGTGGCGTCGCTGCGCGAGCCCTCGCTGGAATAGCGCGAGGGCATGGCGAGGGCGTGGACGTGCTCGGGCCCGAGCGCATCGGTGGCGATGGCGGCCACGAGGGCGGAATCGATGCCGCCCGAGAGGCCCATGACAGCGTCGCTGAAGCCGTTCTTGGCCAGGTAGTCACGCGTGCCGAGCACCAGTGCGGCATAGACCTCGGCATGCGGCTCGAGCGGCTCGGGGAGCACCGGGGCGATCCGGCTCGTGGCCGCCCGGGACTCGGCCGACCACTCGACGACACGGCACGTGGCGGTGTCGATGGAGGAGTCCGTGTCGGTCGTGATGTCGCAGAGCACGAGGTCGGTCTCGAACTGACGCCCGGCGGCGAGCAGGGTGCCGTCGGCGTCAACGACGAGGCTGGCGCCGTCGAAGACCAGCTCGTCCTGGCCCCCCACCTGGTTGACGTACCCGATGGCGCAGCCGGCTTCGGCCACCCGCTCGGCCAGGATGGCCAGCCGCTGCGACCGGCGCCCCCGCGAGTACGGCGAGGCGTTCAAGTTGACCACCAGGTCGGCGCCGGCCCGGCCCTGGTCCGCCACGGGACCCGCGTCGAACCAGACGTCCTCGCACACCGAGACCCCGACCAGGGCGCCGGCGATGCGGAACAGCTCGTAGGGCCCGGTGCCGGGCACGAACCAGCGCTCCTCGTCGAAGACGCCGTAGTTGGGCAAGAGGCGCTTGTGGTAGACGCCGAGGACGCGGCCCCCGGCGCAGACCGCCGCCGCGTTGGCCAGCCGCCCGGGGCGCTCGGGCTCGACGTCGTCGGGCGGGCGGGCACCGAGGCCGATGGCGTCGGGGTCGCGCCGGTCGACGAACCCGACGATGGCGACGCAGTCGCCGGTCTTCTCGGCCACCTCGGCCAACGCGGCCCGGTTGTCGGCGACGAAGCCCGGCTTCAAGAGGAGATCCTCGGGCGGGTAGCCGGTGATGGCCAGCTCAGGGAAGATGCACAGATCGGCCCCCTCGGCCTCGGCGTCGCGCAGGCCGCCGAGGATCTGGGCCACGTTGCCAGCCAGGTCGCCGACAACGGTGTCGAGCTGAGCGGCTGCCAGCCGCAGGGTGAGCACGCACCGATGCTACCGGCGCCCCCCGGTGCCCGGACCTTGGGCCGACCTCCGGCCGGGCGTACGGGGGGGCCACGACAAGTGGAGTTCACACGCCATTTACAATCGGGAAACGGACGGGTAATCCTGCTCTGCGATGCTTATCAGCCGAATGGCGGGGTCGGTTCTGCGGCCGGTCCGTTTCGACTACACGAGCAGCGAAGGAGCACGATGAGCTACCAGG
>PMFN01000048.1 GCA_003155135.1 Acidimicrobiaceae bacterium
ACCGCGTTCAGCCAGACGGTCGGCAAGGCCTCGACCGACACATTCGTGTTCTCCTCGAGCCCCTCACTGGCGGGTCAGAGCGTCACGTTTGACGTCACCGTCCTGGCCAAGGGACCCGGCGCTGGCTTCCCGACGGGAGGGGTGACGCTCTACGAGAACGGGACGGCGTTCAGCTGCGGACCGAGCGGGCTCGTCGTCCTGGACGGGAGCGGCAAGGGCACATGCAGCACGACCTACCCGCTCCCCGGGGCCTACGCCATCACAGCGTCGTACCCGGGCGATCCCAACTTCCTCGCCTCGACGAGTGGCCAGTCGCCGACCCAGACGGTCAACCGCGACCAGACCGGCTACAGCGTCGTGGCTGGCAACGGTGCGCTGTTCACGTACGGCGACGCCACGTCGTTCGGCACAGTGGCGCCAAGCCAGCTGAACAAGCCGCTGATCGGGCTGGTGAAGACCCCCGACGAGCAGGGTTACTGGGAGGTCGCGGCCGACGGCGGCGTCTTCACCTTCGGTGACGCCCGCTTCTACGGATCGATGGGCGGCCAGCACCTGAACGCCCCGGTCGTCGGCTTCGCCTCGACACCCGACGGCAAGGGCTACTGGGAGGTCGCCTCCGACGGTGGCATCTTCGCCTTCGGTGACGCCCACTTCTACGGCTCGATGGGCGGCCAGCACCTGAACCGCCCGGTCGTCGGCATCGCGTCCACCCCGAGCGGCAACGGCTACTGGGAAGTGGCATCCGACGGCGGGGTGTTCGCATTCGGCGACGCCGCGCCACACGGCAACACCGTCGGGATCCACCTGAACTCCCCGATCGTCGGCATTGCCGCGACGCCCGACGGCACCGGGTACTGGCTGGTCGGCGCCGACGGCGGGGTCTTCGCCGAGGGCAGCGCCACATTTTATGGCTCGATGGCTGGCAAGCCCCTCAACCGGCCGGTCGTCGGCATCCTGGCGACGCCGAACGGCAAGGGCTACTGGCTGGTCGGCGCCGACGGCGGCGTCTTCGACTTCGGCGGCGCCGGGTTCTTCTCTGACCCGGCATTGCCGGTCTCGGGCGCCCCGATCATCGGCATCGGATAGCCCGCCTACCCAATTGCGGGACCCGGCCAGGGTCCCTGGTGCAAAACCCCTGGTCGGCAGCGCCCTTGGGCACCTCCCGGCACGAGTGAGGCAACTGGGTGGTGAAATAGAGGGGTGACAGAGGTCACCACCATCGGCCATCCCGACTTGTTCTCGGGCCCTCCCGGCACGCCGGTCGTGGGACACCGCGTCCTGGACGGGTTCCATCCGGCGGTCTCGTCGTGGTTCGCGCAGCGGTTCCCCGGAGGGCCGACCGCACCACAGCTCGCCGCCTGGCCGGTGATCCGCGAGGGCCTCGACGTGCTGGTCGCCTCCCCGACAGGCACCGGCAAGACCCTGACGGGCTTCCTCGTGGCGATCGACGCCGCCTACCGGGCTCACGGCGACGGGCTCGCCACCGACGGGCTGCCCGGCGTGCTGTACGTCTCGCCGCTGCGGGCGCTGGCGACCGACGTGGAGGAGAACCTCGCCGTCCCGTTGGCCGGCATCGCCGCCGAGGCGACGCGCCTCGGACTGACAGCCCCGGACCTCACTGTTGCCGTCCGCACCGGGGACACCCCGCCGGCCGAGCGTGCCGCCATGCGGCGGACGCCACCGGACCTCCTCGTGACCACCCCCGAGTCGCTCTACCTGCTCCTCACCTCGGCGTCGGGCCGTTCGATGCTGGGCCGGGTGCACACCGTCATCGTCGACGAGGTCCACACCCTGGCCCGAGACAAGCGCGGCTCGCACCTCGCCCTCAGCCTCGAGCGCCTGGCCCACGTCGTCGGCGAGCAGGGGGGGAGCGTGCAGCGCATCGGGCTCTCCGCCACACAGCGGCCCCTCGAGGTGGTGGCCCGCCTCCTGACCGGGACGGCACCCGGTCGGGCCGCCCCGACGGTGATCGACTGCGGCCATCGCCGTGACATCGACGTGGCCATCGAGCTGCCCGCCGCCGAGCTCGAGGCGGTGAGCAGCGCCGAGCAGTTCGGTGACATCCTCGACCGCATCGCCGAGCATGTGCGTCATCACCGCACCACCCTCATCTTCGTCAACACGAGGAAGCTCGCCGAACGAGTCGCCCACCAGCTGGCCGAGCGGCTGGAGGCCGACCCGGGCGGCGCCGACGTGGCCGGCGACCCGGGCCTGCTCGTGGCCGCCCACCACGGCAGTCTCTCCACGGCACGCCGCAAGCTCGTCGAGACGAGGTTGCGCGCCGGCGATCTGCGCGCGCTGGTGGCGACCGCGTCGCTCGAGCTCGGCATCGACGTGGGTCCCGTCGAACTCGTCTGCCAGATCGGGTCGCCACGGGCCATCGCCACCTTCCTCCAGCGGGTCGGGCGCGCCAACCACCACCTCGAAGGCACGCCGGCCGGACGCATCTACCCCCTCACTCGCGACGAGCTCGTCGAGTGCACGGCCCTGCTCGCCGGCGTGCGCGCCGGGCACCTCGACGTGCTCGTGCCACCGGTCGCCCCCCTCGACGTGCTCGCCCAGCAGTTGGTGGCCGAGGTGGCGGCGGCTGAGGAGTGGGAGGTGGACGCCCTCTATGCGATGGTGCGCCGGGCCGCCCCCTTCGAGGCGCTCGATCGCTCGACGTTCGACGAGGTGGTCGACCTCGTCTCGTGGGGGATCTCGACGGGCCGCGGCCGGCGCGGGGCGCACCTCCACCACGACGCGGTGAACGGCCGGCTCCGGGCCCGGCGCGGTGCGAGGCTCGCTGCGCTGACGGGCGGCGGGGCCATCCCCGAGACCGGCGACTACCGGGTCGTGCTCGACCCCGACGGTGTCACGCTCGGCTCTCTCCACGAGGACTTCGCCGTCGAGGCGAACATCGGCGACGTCTTCCTGCTCGGCACCCACGCCTGGCGTGTACGCAAGGTGGAGGTCGGGACGGTGCGCGTCATGGACGCCGGTGGCGCCGCCCCCACCGTGCCCTTCTGGCTGGGCGAGGCGCCGGCGCGCACGAAGGAGCTCTCCGAAGAGGTGGGGGCGCTGCGCGGCGAGCTGGAGCCCTACCTGGCGCAACGCGATGCGGCGGGCGCACGTGCGGCGGTCACGGCCCGGGCGGGAGTCAGCGACGATGTCGCCGATCAGGTCGTGGCGTACCTCGCGGCCGGGCACGCCGCACTCGGTGCGCTGCCGACCCGGGACCACATCGTGGTCGAGCGGTTCTTCGACGAGACCGAAGGCACCCAGCTCGTCGTGCACGCCCCCTTCGGAGGCCGGATCAACCGGGCGCTCGGCCTGGCGCTACGGAAGCGGTTCTGCGTGTCGTTCGATTTCGAGCTCCAGGCCTCGGCGGATGACGACACCGTCGCCATCGCCCTCGGCCCGCACCACAGCTTCCCGCTGCCCCAGGTCCCGAAGATGCTGCGCTCCGCCACCGTCGTCGATGTGCTGACCCAGGCGGTCCTGCCGCACCCGATGCTGGCGACCCGCTGGCGCTGGAACTGCAACCGGGCGCTGATCGTCCCGAGGTCGAGGGGCGGCCAGCGCCGTCCGATCCACCTCCAGCGCATGGACGCTGACGACCTGCTGGCTGCCGCGTGGCCGTCGCTCGCCGCGTGCCAGGAGAACGCGCCACCGGGCCCGATCGCCGTCCCCGACCACGTGCTGGTCCGCCAGACCGTCAACGACTGCCTGCACGAGGCGCTCGACGCCGACGGGCTGGTAGAACTGCTCGCCGACCTCGAGTCGGGGCGGATCAGCGTGTCGTTCGTCGAGTCGGCGGAGCCCTCCCCCTTGTCGCACGGGATCCTCACGGGTCGCCCGTACACGTTCCTCGACGGTGCCCCCTTGGAGGAGCGCCGCACGAGGTCGGTGCCGCTCAGCCGCGGACTCGGCCCGACCGGCAGCGACGGGCTGCCCGTGCCTCCCTCGGAGCTCGCGCCGTTCGAGGGGCCCGCCGTCGAGGCGGTGCTCGACACGGTGCGCCCGGACCCCCGCAACCCCGACGAGTTGCACGACCTCCTGCTCAGCCTCGTGCGGGCCCGGCCGGTCGCCGAGTGGCGACGTCTGTTCGACGAGCTCGTGGCGGACGGGCGCGCCGGCCTGGTCGGCTCCGACTGGGCCCCGACCGAGCGCCGGGCCATGGCCGATGCGGTGGGGGAGGACGACGAGGCGGTCGCCGAATGCATCCGAGGCCACCTCGACCTGGCCGGGCCCGTCACCGTCGCCGAGCTGGTGGCCGACGCAGCGCTGCCGCCGGGCGCGCCGAGAGGCGCCCCGGTCACCGAGTCGCGTGCGCGTATCGGGCTGGCGCGCCTCGAGGCATCGGGTGTGGCCATTAACCTGCCGGACGGCCGCTGGTGCGCGCGCCACCTCCTCGTGCGGCTGCACGGGGCCAGCCGGTCGCACCGGCGCCAGCGCGTCGAGCCGGCCAGCATCGCCGACTTCATTCGGTTCCTCGGCCAGTGGCAGCACGTCGCGCCAGGCGCGCGCCTCGAGGGCCGGGCCGGGCTGCTGGCGGTGATCGAGCAGCTCCAGGGCCTCGAGGCGCCGGCCGGTGAGTGGGAGAAGCAGATCCTCGCCGCCCGGGTTTCGAACTACCAGCCGCAGTGGCTCGACGAGCTGTGCCTCTCGGGCGAGGTTGCCTGGGGTCGGCTCAGCCCGCGCGTCGAGCGTGACGCCGAGGCCCCGGGTCGACGCGGAACCTCCACCCCGTCGCCGTCCACCCCGCTCGCCGTCGTGCTGCGCGACGACCTGGGCTGGCTGCTCGAGGCGGTGCGCGTTGGCGAGTCGCCCGCCGAGCCCGCCGCCGGGGCATCGGCCGACGTGCTCGATGCACTCCGCTCGCGTGGCGCCTCCTTCCGGGCCGATCTCGGGGCGGCCTCGGGACGCCTCCCGGTCGAGGTCGATGAGGGGCTCTGGGACCTCGTAGCCCGGGGCATCGTCACCGCCGACGCCTTCAGCGCCGTGCGCTCGCTGCTGTCGGCCAAGGATCGCTGGCGCCGGCGACAGCGGCGCATCCCGGGCCGGGTGGGCATGGCCCGTCGGCGCGCCGGGGTGGGGACGGGCACCGGGGAGGGCCGCTGGGCACTGCTCCCGACCCCCCCGGCCGACGCCGACGCCGCTGCCCGGGGCAGTGTCGAGTCCGAGGAGCTGGCCGAGGCGGTGGCCTGGCAGCTGCTGGTCCGCTGGGGCGTCGTGGCCTTCGAGCTGTGGGGACGAGAGTCGTTCAGCGTGCCGTGGCGCGACGTCGTCCGGAGCCTCCGCCGGCTCGAGGCGCGCGGGCTGGCGCTCGGTGGCCGGTTCGTGGCGGGGCTCTCCGGCGAGCAGTACGCGGCCCCAGATGCGGCCGAGCTCCTGGCCGACACCCGCCGACGGCCGGCGAGCGGGGAGGCCTTCGCCGTGGCCGCCACCGACCCGCTCAACCTGACCGGGACGGTGATCCCCGGTGCGCGAGTCCCAGCCATCCGACGACGTCAGGTCGCCTACCGCGACGGCCTGGTGGTCGAGGCCGAGGCGGGCTGAGGCTGAAGGGCGCGCTGGCGGGGACATCGGGCGGCTCGCATACTGCGGGGGTGGCCGTGATCGATCTCAACGCTGACCTGGGTGAGGGTGCCCCCGACGACGAGGGGCTGCTCGATCTCGTCACGACGGCCCACATCGCCTGCGGCCTCCACGCCGGGGACCGTGACACGATGCGCCGCACGGTCGCCGCCGCTGCCCGACGTCACGTCGCGGTCGGGGCGCACCCCTCCTACGACGACCGCGAGGGCTTTGGGCGGCGGCGCATCGTGGTCGAACCGGCCGTGCTCTGCGAGCAGGTGGCCGAGCAGGTGCGCGCCCTGCTCTCGGTGGCCGCCGAGGAAGGGGCGGTCGTCACCTCGGTGAAGGCCCACGGCGCCCTCTACAACACGATGGGGACCGACGAGGCGACCGCCAGGGCGGTGGCGACGGCGGTCGTCGGCGTCGATCCCTCATTGGTGCTCGTGGTCCCGGCGGGCTCGAGCGTCCTCGGCGCGGCAGCCGGCTTCGGGCTCGAGATGGTGGCCGAGGCGTTCTGCGACCGCGGCTACCGCCCCGACGGCACGCTGGTCGGCCGTGACGAGCCCGGGGCGCTGCTCATCGACCCCGCCGACGTGGGGGCCCGGGCGCTCGAGCTGGCACGCACGGGCACGGTGCGTGCCAATGACGGCACGCTGCTCCACCTCGGTGCGCGGACCCTGTGCCTGCACGGGGACACGCCCGGCGCCCTCGACCATGCACGCCGCGTGCGCGCCGCACTCGAGGCGGCGGGCATCGCGCTCGCCCCCTTCGCTGCCCCCGTCGGGCGGTGAGCTCGATCGACTGGCGCCCGATGGGCGACGCGGCGGTACTCATGGCACTGCCCGGCACCGCCGTCGGGGGAGCGAGCGGCGCCGCGGCACCCAAGGGGGTGCGCGAAGTGGTGGTCGGCCTCGACTCGGTGTTACTGCGCCTTGAGCCCGGGGGCGATCCCGCAGCGGCCGTGCGGGCGTTCGCCGCATCCCTCGACGAGCGGGCGGATGGGGGGGAGGGCTCGACCATCGAGGTCCCGACAGCCTTCGACGGTGACGACCTCGCAACCGTGGCCGCCGCCGCGGGCCTGGCTGCGCGCGACGTGGTCGAGCTCATGGTGCGCGCCACCTTCGAGGTGGCGGCGATCGGCTTCTCGCCGGGCTTCCCCTATCTGCGGGGCCTGCCGGCACAACTGGCC
The DNA here is from genome assembly GCA_003155135.1 of Acidimicrobiaceae bacterium. Classification (GTDB taxonomy): domain Bacteria; phylum Actinomycetota; class Acidimicrobiia; order Acidimicrobiales; family RAAP-2; genus Bog-515. Next base: position 6,749 of record PMFN01000048.1, read on the forward strand.
GGGGTGGGTCGGCGGCCGACGCCGCGCCCGGTGGTGCCCGCCGGGTCGGTGGCTGTCGCCGGCGGGATGGGGGCGATCTACCCGCAGGCCTCGCCCGGGGGGTGGCAGCTGGTGGGCCGGACGCCGCTGCGGCTCTTCGACGCACACCGCGCGCCGTACGCGCTGTTCGCCCCGGGCGACCGCCTGCACTTCGTCGAGGCCCCCGCCGGAGTGGCCCCCGACACAACCCGGGCAGCCGAGCGGCGCATCGGCGACGAGGGCACGGTGCTCGTGGAGGACCCCGGGACCTACTGCACCGTCCAAGATGCCGGTCGGCGAGGTGTGGCGCACCTCGGCGTGCCCGATGCCGGGGCGGCCGATGCAGTGTCGCTCGACCTCGCCAACCGGCTGGTGGGCAACGACGCGACTGCCCCCGCCCTCGAAGCGACGGTGCGCGGGCCGGTCCTGCGCTTTGGGGCCGACACCTTCGTGGCGGTGGTCGGCGACTGCGGGCTCGAGCTCGACGGCATCGAGGCCCGCCCGGGCACCGCGTTCCCGGTGCGGGCCGGCCAGCGGCTCACCGTTGGCGCGTTGCGCTCGGGTGTGCGCGCCTATGTGGCGTTCGCCGGCGGCGTGCTCGTCGACGCCTGGTTCGACAGCGCCTCGACCGACACCCTGAGCGGCCTCGGCCCGGGCCCGGTGGTGGCGGGCCAGCGGCTCGCCGTCGGGCCGGCCGCCGGCGCACCGGGCGGGCACCTCGTCTCGCCCGGCCCGCGCCGCGGCCGCGGGCCGATCGAATTGCGGGTCATCCTCGGGCCCCACACGGAATTCTTCGACGCCGACCTCGCCGCCCAGCTGGCGGCCACGGCGTTGCGGGTGGGGGAGGCCTCCAACCGCGTCGGGGTGCGGCTCGTGGCGGAGCGGCCGCTGCCACGGCGCGACACGGAGCTGCGCTCGACCCCGATGGTGGTCGGCGCGGTCCAGGTGCCGCCCGACGGCCAGCCCATCATCTTGGGCGTCGACCACGCCACGCTCGGCGGCTACCCGGTGGCCGCGGTGGTGGTGGGAGCCGACCTCGCCCTCCTCGGGCAGTGCCGCCCCGGCGAGGATATCCGCCTGGTCCCCGTCAGCTTCGCCGAGGCCCGGCGCGCCGCCGCCGCCGCCGCGCGCCAGCTCCGGCGCGCCGTCGTCGGGCGCTACCCGACCGAGCCCGCCTGATCAGACGGTGGCCCCCCGCTGCTCGCGCAAGGCGGGGTGGCGGCGGGAGAGGTCGCCGCACTCCTCGCACACCGAGGCGGGGATGACGCCGAGGCGCATGAGCAGGGCGAACATCTTGCAGCCGAGGCACAGCCCGAGCGCTGACTCCAAGAAGGCGGCGACCACGAGGGCGGCGAGCAACCAGGCCGCTGCGCCCCACCCGAGGGTCAGGAAGACGATGCACGCGGCCGTCGTCAGCGTGGCGCCGATCGCCTGGGCGAAGCGCTTGGGGGGACCGGGCGTCAGCCGTTCGGCGAACGGCAGTGCCGGGGCGACGACCCGGGTGGCCAGCTGGCCGAGCGGGCTCAGGGTCGGGCCGGTCAGGACGCGGGCCCAGAAGCCGTAGGTGAGGGGGATGAGCATCCAGGGGAGCTCAAAGACCAGTGCGACGACGGCCATCAGGACCACGCCGGCCGCGACCGTGCGCGCCGCCACCTCGTTGACGGGGTTCGGGAACGAGAACAAGGACTTCATACCAATACCTTATCGCTTTCATCACCTTTTCGGCACTGGCCATTCCCCCCCCCGCCGGCGGGGGGCTTCCTAGGATCGGGGGCGTGGCAGAGCGCGGGGATCTCGGGAGCGCCGGCTTCGCCCGTGGTGCCGATGTCTACGAGCGCGCCCGGCCCGGTTACCCCATCGACCTCGTCGCCCTCCTGGCCGGACGCGCACAGCTCGTCGGCGGGGTCGTCCTCGACGTGGCGGCGGGGACGGGCAAGTTCACCCGCCAACTCGCCACCGCCGGCGGGCGCTGCGTGGCGCTCGAACCCTCGGCTGCCATGCGGGCCATGTTCGTGGTGGCCACCCCCGGCGTGCCGATGGTGGACGCCGGCGCCGAGGCCATCCCCGCCACTGCCGCCGCCTTCGACCTGGTGACCGTGGCCCAGGCCTTCCACTGGTTCGACGCGCCGGTCGCACTCGCCGAGATCGCCCGGGTGCTGCGGCCCGGCGGCATGCTGGCGCTCATCTGGAACGAGCGGGAGGAGTCCGACCCGGTGATGGCCGAGTTCAGCCGCATCATCTCGTGGGACGAGCGCCGGCCGCTGCGCGACGTCGCCCACTACAGCCCGGCCATCGAGCGCACCGGGCTCTTTCACGCGCCCGAGCACCATCGCTTCGGCCATATCGAACGGGTCAGCCGCCAGACCCTGGTGGAGATGGCGGCGTCGCGCAGCTACGTGAACGTCATGGAGAGCGAGGAGCGAGCAGGGGTGCTCGGGCGGATCGGCGAGCTGGCCGCCTCGCTCGCCGAGCCCATTGCCATCCCCTACGTTACGGAGGTCTACACGGCGAGGGTGCTGGCCAGGCCCTGAGCCCGTTCGCCGGGCGCCCACCGCTCCGGCCGCTAGGAGGCACCATGGTCCGGCTCACCTGCCTGTTGCGCCGCAAGGACGGGCTCAGCCCCGAGGAATTTCACGAGCACTGGCGCACCGTGCACGGACCCCTCATCGCCGCCTCGGTGAGCGGAAGCCATGTGCTGCGCTACGAGCAGCATCCTCGGCCACTCTCGAGTTACGGCGCCGTCGACGACGGCGGCTACGACGGGGTGACCATGCAGTGGTTCGACTCGATGGCGTCCTACGACGCCCACATGGCCGAGCCGGACTTCCCCGCCATCTGGGACGATATCTCGACGTTCCTCGACCTCGATCGCCTCGAGTTCGTGGTCACCGCCGAGCCCTATGTCGTGTTCGACCGGCTCGACGGAGCGACCGCCGACGTCAGTCCATGAGGGAGTCCCCGAGGGTGCCCTCTGCGCCCGGGGTGCTCGCAGCCGGCTCGAACGGGGCGTCGGCGCCCGTGTCGGCGGCGGCGGCGCTCTCGCCCCAGTCGGCCCCCACGTCGATGTCGGTGCGAGATGCCAGTTCGTCGGCCACGACCTCGGCGGGGACCGACGCGACACCGTCGGTGGCCACCTCGGCCCGGTCCCCGTTGTTGGCGCCGGCAGCGCCGTTGGTGGCAGAGGTGCGGGCCTCGAGATGCTCGGGGTTCTCGAGCTCGGCGACACCCTCCACCACGCTCTCCCCCGACGTGACCAGCGGAGGTGGCTCGGCGGAGCCTTCGCCCGGGGCGCCCGGCGCTGTTGCGGCAGGGCGCGGACGCACCCTCGGGGCGGGCAGGGACGCAAGGGCCGCCTCGCGCCGGCGGCGCATCAAGTCGACGAGCGACTCCCACTCTTCGCCGGCGAGCACCCGGAGGCGCTCGGGCATGATGGCGAGCAGGTCAGCCGCCTCGACCCGGTAACGCTCGGCGACGCTGCCCATGGCGAAGACGGTGAGCGAGGGCAGCTCCGCACCGCTTTCGGCGGTGATGGCAAGCAGCTGCGCGGTGGCCACCTCGGCGTCTTGCATCAGGCCGAGGGCATCTTGGAGCTTGGCCATGCGCTTCACGAAACGCTCCGCCCGGCCACCGTAGAGGTCGGACGTGAACTCGAGGGAGTAGCGGAGGCGTTTGCACCGGATGCGCAGGCGGTGGAAGTCCTCGGCCACCCCTGAGCGCTTGGCGCGCCGGGCGCCCTTCACCACGCTGCGGTGGCGGGGGGCCACGAGGTCGGGCACCGAGACGACGGCGGGGATCCTGGCCGCCGCATTGCGCCGGGACGGCCCGACGACCGCCATCTGCGTCAGCGTCGAGGTGAGCTTCTCGTAGCGACTCGACTCGAGCGCGGCGAGGAGGTGCTCGCGTGCCTGCTCGCGGCGGGCGACCAAGAGGTCACGCAGGTGCACCAGCGGGTCGACGCCGGCCTCCCCGGCCGCCCAGGCGATGCGCCACTCGCCCATGTCGTCCATGTGCTCGAGCTGCACGTCGAAGTCGCGGACCTCGCCGAGCACCGCCGCCAGCCATCCGAGCTCGGTACGGACCGTGCTCACGCGCACCGGCAGGACGCCGACGAACAGGTCGATGGCCGCGCGCAACCTGCGGGTGGCGACCCGCATGTCGTGCAGCTCCTCGATGTTCTCGCCCAGTCTGGTCCCGGGCTCCCTGGCGAGGAGGGCGCCGAGGTGGCGGCGGAGCACGGCGAAGGCGAGCTCGCCCAGCGTCGAGTCGGCGGTGACCTCGGTGCTGCCGAGGTCGGGGGCCCCCGGGACGGTGATGCCGAGGGCGAGCAGGCCCGCCTCGTACTTGGAGAGGGCGGCGGGCGCGAGGCCGCAGGCTTCCCGCAGATCGGCGACGACGGGCCCGAGCGGGTCGGTCCAGCGGTGGACGACCTCGACCTCGACCCGCTTCAGGTGCACGGGCCGTGCCCCGGTGTCGCCCACGATCGTGGTCTCGTCGAGCGCCAGCTCGGCCACGTCCTCGCTGCCGACGCGCAGCGAGAATGCCCGTCTTCGGGTGCGCACCTCGAGAACCTGGTGCAGCGGGCGGGTCCCCACCAGCGCATGGAGGCGCCGCCCGACCGGGCCGTCGTGGCCCAGGTCGCCGATGCCGTCGGGCCGGATCGGCTCGGTCACCTCCAAGCGCTGGCGGAGGCCGCCCGCCCCTGCGGGTGCGGTGTCCTTCAGCGTGGCTTCGTCCCGGCGGCCCTTGCGCCGGGTGCGCAGCACGAACCCGGCGCGCCCGATCCGCCAGTCCTGCGTGTCGAGATAGCGGTCGACTTGGCGGACCGCGGGCTTGGCCACGGCCGTCAGGGCCCCGATCTCCCCGCCCGAGGCCACCCGGCGGCCCGGGAGTGCGGCCAGCCAGCGCTCCACCGGCCGCAGGTCGAGGGCGTCGAACTGCCACTCGACCTCGACGTCATCGTCGGCCTGCGCGGGCCCCTGGGAAGGCGTCTCGACCATGGCCGAAGGCTACAACGCGTCGCCCGGCCGCTCCTGCGCCCGATCGAACCCCTGACGCCGACGTCGCGGCGCCCGGAATACCCGTGGCGCGGCGCGCGCGGGGGGTAGGGTCGCTCGTGTGCGAAGTGGTCGAGGCGCAGCACTTGCGAACCGCTCGATGACCGAGGTCGTCCGGGCCGGAGGGGGCATCGTGGTGCGCCGCGCCGGGGACGGCCGCATGCAGGTGGCCGTGGTCCATCGCCCGGTCCGAGAGGACTGGAGCTTCCCCAAGGGCAAGCTCGAGGAGGGCGAAACCTTCGAAGAGGGGGCTCTGCGCGAGGTGCTCGAGGAGACCGGCCTCACCTGCCGCCTCGGCCGGTTCTTGGGCCATACGCAGTACCGCGACCGCAAGGACCGCGACAAGGTCGTCGCCTACTGGGTGATGACTGTCGACGCGTCGAGCCCCTTCGTCCCCAACGAGGAGGTCGACGAGCTGCGGTGGGCCGATTTCGCCACCGCCGCTCGCCTGCTCAGCTACGAGCGCGACCGCGACTTGCTGGCCGCCTTCGCCGCGTCGGACGACGCCGCCTCGCTCCTCCCCTGAGCGCCGCTGACGCTCACGCAGCGCGCTGATGGGCCGGGCGCTGCTCCTTGAAGGTCGCCACCAACGTCGTGCAGAAGGCGTCGAGGTCCTCGGGCTTGCGGCTCGACACGAGCCCGTCATCGGTGACGACCTCCCGGTCGACCCAGTTCCCGCCGGCGTTGGTGATGTCGGTGCGCAGGCTCGGCCATGAGGTGATGGTCCGGCCGCGCAGCACGTCGGCTTCGACCAGCGTCCACGGGCCGTGGCAGATCACGGCCACCGGCTTGGACGCGTCGAAGAATCCGCGCACGAAGTGGACGGCGTCGCGGTCGAGCCGGAGTTGATCGGGGTTGGCCACGCCACCGGGCAGCACTACGCCGTCGAACTGCGCCACGTCGGCCCTGGCGGTCGTCTGATCGACCGGGAAGGTGTCTGCCGTGTCGAGGTGGTTGAACGCCTGGATCGTGCCGGCCTGCGGGGCGATCAGCACCGGCTGGCCACCCGCATCCTTCACCGCTTTCCACGGGGTGGTCAGCTCCACCTGCTCGACGCCCTCGTTGGCGACGACGAAGGCGATGCGCTTGCCGGAGAGCTCATTGCCGGAGAATTTCGGTGCCATAGGAGGCTCCTTTCGGAAGTAGCGGGACTGTCGACGAGGCGCACGATCGACGCAACTCGGACAAGGTGGACCTACCCGCGGGGACCTCGCGGGAAACGACTGCGGCGGAGCCTCGGGTCAATCGTGGAGGGGAGCGAAGAGGTCCCCGAGCCGGTCCACCCGCTCGAGCACGTCGTCGGTCGAGAAGCGCACCTGCTGGGCCGCGTCGCCCGCTGCGGCGGCGGTCACCTCGTCCCACGAGAGCGGCGTCGAGACGGTGGCGTCGTCGGTGAGGCGCAGCGAGTAGGGGGCCACCGTCGTCTTTGACGGGTTGTTCTGGCTCCAGTCGATCAGCACCTTCGCCCGCCGCAGCTCCTTTCGCATGACCGAGGTCACGAGGGAGGCGTGGGTGCCCTCGAGCCGCCGGGCCACGTCGTGGGCGTAGTCGCTCGACGAGCGGGGCCCGCCCCGGACCGGGAGGCGGGCGTAGAGCTGGAGGCCTTTCGAGCCGCTGGTCTTGGCGAGCGGCTCGAAGCCGTCGCGCTCGAGGTCCTCTCGGAGGAGGAGCGCCACCTGGCAGCACTGGGTGATGTCGGCGGGCGCGCCCGGGTCGAGGTCGAAGACGAGGAGGTCGGGGCGGCGGGGCGTGCCTTTCGGGCCGATCCGCCACATGGGGACGTGGAGCTCGAGTGCGGCGAGGTTGGCGGCCCAGACCAGCGAGGCCAGGTCCGAGATGGCCGGGAAGACGATCTCACCGTTGCCCTTCGAGCCCTCGACGTCTTTGGCGGGGACCGTGATGGTCTTGAGCCACCCGGGCGCGCCGCGCGGGACGTGCTTCTCGAAGAAGGCACCTCCCGCCATGCCGTCGGGTGCCCGCTTGAACGTCACCGGGCGGCCGGCCAGATGCGGGAGCAGCACCGGTCCGATGGCGGTGTAGTAGCGGAGCACGTCGCGCTTGGTGAGCGCGACGGCCGGATAGAGCACCTTGTCGAGGTTCGACAGGGTGAGGGCCTTGCCCTCCACCTCCACAGGGGTCTTGGTGGCGCTCATCGTCGGTGTCTCACACTAGGGACGAGCGCGCCCCCCGTGCGGCGCAGTCGGGTGCTCAGACCGGCGTGTGGCGGAACTGGCCGTCGGGACGCAGGGAAGACTCGAGGACGATCCATTCGGCCGCCCGCCCGAGCGCGCCGGCCTCCATCGTGACGCGCTCGTCGGGTGACGCTTCGACGCCGTCGAGCTCCGCGAAGAGGTTGGCGACCTCCTCGCGCCCCGCCGCCTCGACCAGGCGTCGGTCGTCGGTGGCCACCAGCGCGCAGTGCTGGTCGATGCCCAGCGCCTGGGCAGCCGTGACGAGCACGCCGGAGTTGTCTGCCGGGGTGCAGGCGCAGGACCCGTCGTCGGCCACCAGGCACACGCACCACAGGTCGACGGGGCCGAGGGAGTGCTCGATGCGGCCGTTCATTGCCGTGATCTCGTCCACGTCGAAGTGCTCCCAGTCGTCGGCCCGGTTGTGGCTGAGCACCCCGATACGCAGCCCGACCGCTCGGAGCTCGTCGAGCGAGGCACGGATGCGCTCGATGGCTGTCGAGCGCGCCGGGAGGGAGGACGCGCACACCTTGCGCACGAGGCTCGACTGGCGGTCCAGGAGCACCGCCGCCGGTGTGGGGTCGTCGAGAGAATGGTTCGGGAAGGAGCGGACCGAGTGCGTCCCGCCCACACGCTGCGTTCGCTCGTGGCGTCCCATCGTGCCTCCTTTGCTTGCCGGACAGGTGACTCTGCCCCTTCGGCCACGCGCCCAAACGGGCCCCTGCTCACGGGGGACGGCGCGTCGCTGCAATTCCATGGGGGCAGCGGTGGGTAAGCGGGGGTTGCACGCCTCTCCCGCCACCGGCGTGCCGACGAGGATCGGTCCGTTCCCGGCGCGGTCAGTTTGGGATTGACAGGTGGAGACGCCGAGCGCCGGGAAGGGCCCTCCTCGAGGCCCGATGGTCACTTTTGACCGAGCGGGCGGCACGGCGCAGTGCAAGAGCTGCGGCGATGAGCGACGCAGTCCGCCTCCCCTCTGTCCGACGCTTCGTGCACGCGACGCCCGGGGCCTGGTCGCTCCTGGTCGCCGCGTTCGGTTTCGAGGAGCTGGTGGTCTACGGGGAGGGCGACACCGTCGAGCACGCTGAGCTCACCTGGGTGCCCGGGGGCGGCGTGATGCTCGGGTCGATGCCGGCGGCGGGCACCGCGCACGAGCGCATCTCCAAAACCGGCACCTCGAGCATCTACGTCCTCACCGACGCCCCCTGTGCGCGCGCCACGGTGGCCGGCGCCACTCGTATGCGACCTGCACGACACCGCCTACGGCTCGCGCGACTTCGCCACCCGGGCCCCGAGGGCAAGGTGTGGTCGTTTGGCACCTACCGCGGCCAACCGGGGACCGCCGAGGGCACGCGGCGAAGGCACCGAGAACTACGCCTTGCGTAGCTACGTACTACGTAGTAAAACAACGGCATGGCATCGACGACAGCACACGGCCTGCGCCGGGCCAACGATCCGCCGCTGCTCATCCTCATGAGCCTGGCGACCGGCCCCAAGCATGGCCACGCACTGGCGAAGGACATCGAGGACTTCGCCGGCGTCACCCTCGGCCCGGGCGCCCTCTACGGGGCCATCACTCGGTTGGAAGAGCGCGGGCTGATCGAGCCGCTCGGGGCGCAGGACCGCCGCCGCCCGTATCGCATCACCACCTCGGGCACGGCGGCCCTCGCTGCCGCGGTGGCCGACCTTCGGCGCATCGCCGACGTCGGCAGCGCCCGGTTGGGCTTCGCCGGGGGGCAGCTCGCATGACGGCGCGACGCCGGGGGACGGCAGCGCTGCTCCGCTGGTACCCACCGGGGTGGAGGGAGCGCTACGGCGACGAGCTCGCCGCCCTCATGGAGGACACGACCGGCGGGGAGGTGCCCTCGGTGCGCCTCCGGGCCTCGGTGGCCTGGGCGGGCCTGCGCGAACGCGGCCACGAAGCCGGCGTGCTCGGTCAGGCGGCCGCACCCACGAGCCGCATGAGAGGCGGCTCACTTCTCGTCCTGTGCGCGTGGGTGGCCTTCGTGGTCGCCGGCTCGAGCTTCGCCAAGCTGGCCGAGCACTTCGAGGGCTCGGTGCCCGCACACGCCCGGGCGCTGCCGGTCGACGCCTTCACGGTGGTGCAGTGGCTGGCGACCGTCGCCGGCCTGGCGGTGGTGGCGGGCGCCGTGGTGGCCCTGCCTTCCTCCGTCCGCTTCCTGCGGGCCGGCGGCTGGCCCAGGATCCGCCGCCACGTGCTGCGGGCCGGGGCGGCGACGCTGCTCGTGCTGGCGGCGGGCATCCCGCTCGTGGCGACGGCCCACCGCCTCACGCCGCCCCAGCGAAACGGTGGCTCCCTCGGGTACAGCCTCGCCTTCTTGGGCGTCTGCGCCCTCGTCGTCGCCATGGCGGCGCTGTGGACCGTGGCAGCGGTGGTCACTGTGCGCAGGCTCGGCTTCGGGCCCCGTGCGCTGCTCGCAGAAGGGACGCTGGCCGGCACCGTGGCGCTGTCGATGCTGGCGATCACCGCCGCCACGGCCGTGTGGTGGGCGAGCATCGCCACCTCGGCGCCGTGGTTCCTCTGGGGCACGCCCGTCGGCTCGGCCGGCTCGGCATTCGAGCCCCAGCTCGTTGCCACCATGGTGCTCATGGTCCTCGCCGCAGTTGCCGCCGGCTACGGCGCGGGCCGGATTGCCCGCTCGATGCGGGACCTGCGTACCGCCTGAGGACGCGAGCCTGCTCCGCCGCACCGCGGGCCCGGAATTGCACCCAGCGCTGTGGGTGCTGCGACGTCGCCGGCCGTGAGCCCTCAGGAACCCGCTGACTTGCTGGCGGCCAGTACGTCGAGAGTGTGCTGGGGGATCTCCACCCCTTCGATGAGCGACCGAGCGGTGGCAGTGTTCCCGGTCGGCTCCGCCGTGGCGACGTCGTCCCGCAATGCGTCGAGGATCTGTTGTGCCTGACGCTGGGTCTTCGCCTGCACGATGCGCGTGATCTGCCGTAGTGATCCGGTGACCGGGTCGGTGCCCACGAAGACGCGCAGTCGGTACTTGCCCGGCGCCACCTCTTGTATCGATCCACTACCCTTTGGGCGACGACGGTCTTGGCTCCGACCATTTTCCGCACGAGGCATACGGAAAATATTTAGGTGCGCTATAGGCTTGCGTCGCTCGGAGAGGTGCGAGAGCGGCCG